>CBFGUG010000012.1:0-136860 GCA_965651905.1 uncultured bacterium
GCGTCAGAGCACTTCGACGTCAATGACCGTTCGCTTACCGTTCCTGGTGAGCCGAACGAGCAACTGCTTGGCGGTGCGTAGTTGGGCGTAAGCCCGCAACACGGAACCCGCATCCGTCAACTGCACGTCGTTGATGTACTCCAGTCTATCGCCTGTTTGGAGACCCAAGCGTTCCAAGAGACTCCCGCGCTGCACACCCTCCACTTGCATGCCAGCAGCTTGGCCATCTCGAAACACAGGCAGAACGCGAACACCACCCAACAGCTTTTGCCGTTGCTCCAACACGTCGTCCAACAGGGAGCGCTGTACCCTCAGCCGCGTTTCACCAAGCCGCTCGACATCCGACGCAGTGTCGGTGCCGGTCGTTGACTTGGGTCGCCACGTCCCACTCACCGGGCTTTCGTCCGTAGCGACGGCTTCGCCAAATAGAACCACCTGGCACAGCTGTCGATCCTTCCTCAGCCACACCGCTGGACTGCTCGCTCGCTCGTTGAAGCCGATGTGGACGACGACAAACGTTCCGAAGTGGTCGCCAACTGACCGCCAGCGCCCGGTGTCGTCGTTCGAACCATAGAGCTGAGCGACGGACTCTAGCGGATCAGGGAACTCGCTGACGACGCTCGCTCGTATCTCCCCGCAGCCCGGGGCGCGCATGGGGTCGACGTCGGTGCGTTCTGGGGCGACTGGGCTCGTTACTCCGCGCGTTTCAGGTTGATGCGAAGGTGCAAGCCCATTGTGTTCGCCCGCAGCGCGAGACTCTGGCAGTTCAACCACGGTCCGCGACTCTCGCTCCGCAGGCCGCTCCGCAATGAAGTCGGCCGCCTGAGGAGGCATGAGGTGATCCGCTACCAACAAGCCGAACGCCTTGGCCTGAAACGCGGCAGCGCTAACAAGCAGCACACCCGAACAACACCAAACTGCGCCTTCCGAGGGACGTACCATTCTCGACGACACTGCGACTTTCGTGCCAAGTCAATGGCGCGTGCTTTCCCGCACGATTACATATCGACAAGGTCTACCTTCTGACAGACAGTCTCGTTTCCAGGTTTGAGTGTCGCAGGCTAATGACAAGTCGGCAAAGCTGATGATGTGGGCGACCCGGCGTTCGTGCCGAGCGCGGCCTGTGAACCGAACTGAGCTGTCACGGTCGGAGCACCCAAGCCTTGCGCCTGAGCGAAGTTTTAGACTCGTGATGCCCCGAACCTCGGCGCCGTTCGCGATCATCGCGAGATGGCAGGCGCGGCTCCCAACGAGAATCGAGTAGCCTTGCTCCTGACGCCTGTAGCAAAGTCCAGCTTCGCTCGTCGCCAGGGAGTCTCACACGTGTTGCAAACATTCACCCTCTCAGTCGCCATGTGGAAGTTACTAGCCGCCACTTCTTGCCTAGCCGTGGCTTGCCAGGCCTCGAAGCCCGAGCCTTCGCTGCCCATTCGAGATCCCGAACCGAACAAGCGCTCGACGACCGCGGTCGAGGTTTCCGAACGCGCTGAAGGCGATGCATCTGCGCCCGAACCCGTGACGCCTGCATTGTTCGAGGCGCTCATCCGCGAGGCGTTCAAGCCTGTCCTCGAACGAGCTCGAACGTCAGACGCGCCTTTGGACGAGTTGATGGCCCAGACGTCCCCTCATGACGCGACCCTACGACAGTTGGCGGCGCAAGCGGCACATACACTCGGTACGACTCCTGAAGCAGTGGCCGAGTTCGAGCAGAACAACCCGGACATTGCACGCGAAACGTCGAGACGGGTAGCACTCGAGCTCGCTGCAGAACTCGAGGACATCGCAAAACGCCGAAACAAGGTTGGCTTCGAGTTCACGGACATAGATGACGCATTGCGAGCTGCAAAGAAGGATCCAAAACCCATCTTGTTGTACGTTCGAGCGCACTGGTCGACGGCAGCACTCGAGTTCGAGCACCGCGTCCTGTCGATGGCAGACGTCCGAAACAAACTGTTAACGTCGTTTCATTCGGTCTACGTGGACGTGACGAACTTTGACGATCCAGCCAACTCAGAGATCAGCCAACGTTTCAAGATCGAGGTGATCCCCACTGTGTTAGTCCTCGACACCCAAGGCATCGAAAGGGAAAGGTTGTCTGATCACATCGATCTCGAAACGTTCTCGTCGACGCTCAGTATTGCTCCTTAGACGCGGGAACGCACCCGACCAACAACATGTGCTACTTCGTTTTCGTCGGCGCACCCAAACGCCAGCACTCGACGCTCATGGAATCGCTCGTGAATGCTGGCTTCGAGGTGAGTGTTACCCAGAACCAAACCATCGTCGCTACGTTTCCGAAGAGCGACACGGTTTCGGTGGTCTCGTACAAGGGGTGTTCCTGTGACATCTACGCGGAAAAGCCCGTTTCTTTCGACGAAGCGGCGGAACGCGCTAGGTATCGCAAGAAGGGTTGGTCGAAGTCGAAGATCGATCGGGCGATACTCGGCAAGCGTCGCCCCGAACGCCCTGCTCTCGCGTCGTTTCGCAACTGTTTGGCCACCTTCACGCGAAGAACAAAGAGCGTACGCGTGCTCGCTCACTTCTTCCATGGCGCCGTGGACACAGAGCCCGTCGCGGTCAAACACCAGCGCGCCGTTTCCCTCGAGGAGTATCTGCAGGCGTCGGGAACGTTCGCCGCTGACGTCCTCTACGAGATTCGCGTGACCTGAACTCGGAGCATCGCAGTTCGCAAACTAGACGCCACCCTCAGTTACCGTTAGACGTCTGAACCTCCCAATTGCGGTAGCCGTTACTGCGAAACGTTACACCGAGTTCGGCACACACCTCGGCGATCAACTCTGGACTGTGCATGTAGGTCTTGATCCGAGAAATTCGAGCGTCCACCGACGTGATGAGCGAAATGCCGCGAACGTGGTCGCCGTCATCGTGCGTCCAATACGTCAGAACGAGCGGCATGCCGCGATGTATTCGCAACTCGAACCTCGGCGGCAGGGGCTGGAGACCGTCTCGGTAATCCGACGGGATCCCTGCCTCCATCGCCATCTTCGTGGCGAACATGAGGCCGCCAAACGAACGCTTGGCAATCTCGGTGCCACTATCAGCGAAGGTGCCACACAGCTCCACATCTACCGATTCCAGTAGAAGCGATAGGACCTTGTCCAAATCGCGGGCGTTGAACGCGGAGCAAAACTCGTCGAGCACGGCGGGCGCGGGCGCCTCTCGTTCGCCCCAGTCTGCTTCTTCTAACTTTCCACGCGCACGGTGCAGGGCCGACTTCACAGCGCCGACTGTCGTCGTGAGCATCTCTGAAATCTCCACTAGCGAAAAGTCGAACACCTCTTTCAGCACGATTGCCGCGCGTTCCTGCGGCGCCAGACCACCCACCAATGAACCAGCCGCTTCCCTAGTCTCACGCGGATCAACCAGCACGCGTGCTTCGTCGCGAATCTCGCCATTGGGGAGCTCTCGGCGTCGGTTGTACAGGTTCAGCCAACGGTTGGAAGCGACCCTGAACAGCCACGCCTTCGGATGCTGTGGAGCAACGTGACTCGTGCCGAGGAGCATGAACGCGCGCACCAGCGTGTCTTGCACCAAGTCCTCGGCGTCCCAAGGTGTCTGCGTCAAGTACCGACAGTAACGGTACAGCTCAGGCCGCAAGGGCTCGAATTCCTGCGTGAATCGACGAAATGGGCCCCGAGTTGCCTCGATGACCGCCGAAAGGTTTGTGTTTGCCATACACGAGAGACCGAGAAGACGCTCGAAAGGATACTTCGGAAACTCGTTCCACGAATCATTTCTGCATGGCGGCTACGATTCTGTCGTGGCTCGTGATCCCGATTCCAGGCGCGCGATCTGTCGGCGGAAGAAGCGTTGCTCGGGTTCTTGCTGCGCCAACTCGAGTGCTCGCTTCAGCGAGGCGAGAGCGTCCTCCGTTCGTTCTAGCCGTCGGCACAGATCGGCGCGAGCTGCATGCGCGGGAACGTAGTCGTCCAACGCACCCTGCGCGAGAAGCGCATCGACGAGGTGTAGCCCCTCGGCGGGGCCATCGCGACCGGCCACGGCAATGGCGCGGGCAAGCTGAGCAACAGGCGAAGGCGCTATGCGACTCAAGACGTCGTGCAGCGAAACGATTTGCTCCCAGTCGACAGCCTCGTCGTCGGCACTTTCGGCGTAGACCGCAGCAATCGCCGCTTGAAGTGCGTAGGACCCAGCGCTACCGCTGGCGAGTGAACGCTCGACGAGGCGTGTCCCTTCGGCAATTGCGTCTCGATCCCACAACGTTCGATCTTGGTCAGCAAGCAACACGATGTCGCCCGACGCCGAGGTTCGGGCCGCGCGTCGAGCGTGTTGCAAGAGCAGTAGAGCGAGTAGCCCATCCGCCTCGGCACTCGGCAAGAGTTCGGCAAGGAGTCGCGCCAGTCGAACAGCCTCGGCACAAAGGTCAGCACGAACTCTCTGCTCACCAAACGACGCGGAGTAGCCTTCGTTGAAGACCAGGTAGATCACGCGCATCACCTGCGCGCTGCGTTCCGGCAACTCCGTGGCTCCGGGAACCTCGTAGGGCACTCGTCGGTCGCGCAAGCGTTGTTTGGCCCGCACGATTCGTTGCGCGATGGTCGATGGCCGAACGAGGTAGGCCCTGGCGATTTCTTCTGTAGTCAGCCCACAGAGTTCACGCAAAGTCAGTGCCACTTGCGCGTCCTGAGGCAGCTCTGGTCGGCAGCAGGTAAATAGCAGCCGCAAGCGGTCGTCGACGAGCCCACCACGGCGCTCTTCGGGTTGAGGTGGCCACGCCTGTAAGGCGGCGGCGCGCAACTCGGCCGCCTTTTGATCGAAACGTCGCCTGCGGCGCAGAGCGTCGATACCACGCAGCCTTCCTACGCTGATGAGCCAACCAGCGGGCGAGTCTGGAACCCCGTCCCGCGGCCACTGTTCTACAGCTGCGGCAAATGCCTCGTGAAGGGCCTCCTCAGCGAGGTCGAAGTCGCCGAGGAGACGCACCAAGGTGGCGAAGACCCGACGAGACTCAGCACGGTAGATCGAGTCGAGCTTGGTGATAGTCGCCGGGTTGCCTTCACCATCCATGGGCCAACCTACTGGTGACAACCCGAGGCCAACGGCCGAATCTCAATCCCCCAGCCGAGGCTCTCGCCCATGTTGGCCGCGGGATGCAGTGAAGCGATCCGGATCGCGTCGTTCAAGTCACGAGCTTCGATGACCATGAAGCTGCCGACGACGTCGCGAGTCTCCACGAACGGCCCATCGACGACCGTCGGTACTCCGTCCTTCGGACGCACGGTGGTCACGTCCCACTCGAGGGACTCGACCGTCTGCACGGCCCCCGTACGCTGAAGCTCAGCGTCGTATCCCTTACACTTCTCGACCAGTGCAGCAAACTCCTCTTTGGAAAGCTGCGAGACCTTCTCTTGGTTTCCGTACAGCAAGCACAGGTACTTCATGGCGTGTTTCCTTTTCATTGGCGCGTCTAGCGCGTTGACATGAACATGTCGTTCGAGCCGCGCTCAAATCGACAACACGCATAACTTTTTCGAGATTTCGCCAACCAGAGAGCTAAGTAGCGGCTTTTGCTGGGTTCGTGCTGGAGGGAGTGAGACCAATTCCGCGAGCCATCATGCACCAACGGATCCAGCTAGCACTCGCGACCGACACAACTCCCTTCGTCGAGTAACTCGGGCGGGTCGGAGCGTTGAGCACCCTGCACCCTACATGCCCTCCAGTCGCTAGACTTGCCCTCGCGTTCAAACGTATCGCATGGTGGGAGCGTTCCGCCTGTTCCACGAGCGGCTCACGTCTACATCCCCTCTTCAAATGAGTTAGTCTAGCCCGATGACGAGATACGGGCTGACGGCGCTGATGATGGCGCTGGCATGGAGCGGTTGCGCGTCGGAGAGCGATCCGGAGGATCAAGTGGCGCAGGCTTCCGAGGTGGACGGCAGCGACGACGCCAAACGCGAACAGGCTTCGGAATCCGCGACGTCACCCGACGACGGAGACGAACGAAAGCCCGAAACCAACGCGAGCCCCGTCCGCGAGGACGACGCGACGAGCAACGACGCGACACCCGAGGAGACAAAGAGAGACCCGAGTGCGTCAGATGCACCGCAGGAAATGAACAGCGAACCCGAGCAGGGCGCTGATGACGAGCAGTCCTCTGCAGAGCCCGAGGCTGAGGACGATTCCGGAAGCGACGAAGCCCCAAAGGAGGACGAAGACGCTGGTGTCGACATCGCCCCAGATGCCGCCATAGGGGAGGGCTCGGTCGCCACTCCAATGGAACAAGATGTCCCCCCCGGGGGTGTCGCGGTCCCGGGCAGCAGCCCGCTCGACGCAGCGGTAGCTACGGAACTGACCTGCAGCGAACTCACGGAGCTGAAGGCTGACTTCACCGACGCCGTGTCAGAGGTAGCAGACGAGTTCTCACTGTGCGTCTATGACGACGAATGCGTCATCTACCGCGCGGAGTACTTCAGCTGCCCCGCTCCGAACGACTGGCTCCTGCTCGTCGGTGGCCGAAGTTACGCGTTGGCGTCGGAACAGACCGAAGCGTTCCAGTCTTCGTTCGATGAACTGGCTGGTGAAGCGTGTCCGGATTCGCCGCGCAGCACCCCGTCGTGTCCTGGCGCTACTGGCGCTGGAACGCTCGAAATCGCCGCGTGCGTCGACGGTTCGTGTTCCAAAGTCATCTCTGGTTCTAATCAAGGCAATCCACGCCCTGCCTCCCAGAGCGACCCGTAGACGATCGACGCGTATCGTTCAAGCAGCGTTCAGGGCAGCGGCATTGGGGGCTGCAGCCCTCGCGCTAGCAGCCCGAGCGCGCCTTCCCCGTCTTGCCCAGATCCCCACCAGGGCGAACAAACCAGCCCCGGCGGCGAAGTAGCTCGCGTCTCTCCGTGAACCCATAACGGTCAGTGAACACGCGGCAGCTGAATCGGTTGCGTCCGCCGCACGTCCTGGCGCACAGATCGACGTGGACCACTTGGGGCTGTTGTAGATACATGACGGCCCCTCGCGTGTCGCGCCAACCGCCAGCAAGGAGCGCCGAGCCCCGAGCAACACAGAAAGCTAGATCACCCTTCGGGTGCAGCCGTGTATCTTCGCGAGCCGAGCGTTCATCTCCTCGTTCTTTTCAGGCGGCTCGGGCTCATAGTGGCTGAAGAACGCCGCATCGGACATCAGCTCGACCTCGCCCACAGAGTTGGCTAGATTCAGTAGTTGGCATACGACAACCTCGTGTCTGATGACGTAGATTCCTCCCGACCAACCGTGGTTGCCGAGGGACATTTGCCACTCACGCGCCTGCGGGTCGTACCGCGCGTAGCTGATGTACGCGCCAGGGTCGCTGATGGTTGGATAATGAACGTCGTGTATCTCGAAGCTCCCGAAGCGCTCGACTATCTCTTCGAGCAATGCCCGGACCCCCGCCTCATCGACTCCGTCACGCAACAGCGCGGACCACCCATGTCGCGGGAAATCGTCCGTTTGCTCCTCTCGCTCGGATGTCGTCCACGTCGTGTCTCGCACGTTCCGAAAGACAGCTATGCACCACCGACCCACTCCAAACAGGGTAAGCAGCGTCCCGACGACCAAACCAAGCCTGAAGAATACGTGCGAAGTACTGGTTTCCCTGAGGAGTCTCGCTGTGCGCTCAGCCTGCGGCAGGTCAATTGCTTCCTCGTCGGCAATCCAAAGGGCAGCACCAAACACCAACGAAGTCGAGACCACTACTAGAACACCGAGCATGATCGCCCTGCCAGGGGCAGCTCGATCCCCATTGCGCTGCACGCGATACCCGAACAGCAACCCAACCCCCGGTATCAACGCCAATACGAAGGTGAGGATCGACTGCGTCATGCGACTGTGCTTCCGTGGCCCAAAGATCGCTCTAACGTCTCGAGCTCACACACGCAACGCCCCAACGCGGCGACGTTTTCGTGCTCGAGTTCCGTGACGCGACGTGACTCGCAGCCCGAATGCTGCGACATGCGCTGGCCATCCGTGGGACGCTTGCGCCGAGCCTCACGCTCGAGCTGCCGCCACCTCGCGTGCATGTAGGTGACGTTCCGCGCTGGAGCTTGCACCCGTCCCCTCTATCCGCTAGCGAGGCACGAGCACGTGGCATCGTCAATCTCAGCTGAAGAGTGGGAGCTCGTTTCCGCGCTTCAAGTCGAACCCGAGTACCTCGACCACAGGGATCCTTGGCCATATACCCACGCGTCCTTCACCGTCCACAAAGACGCACTATCACTGACGTTTGCCGTCGCACCAGCATACAGAGACGTGCGGATCGTTCTGAGTCATCTGGGCCAGACACTATATGAGCTGACTGCCACCGCCGTGGTCGATGTTCTCCACCGACGCGAGGGAGGCCGTGAGTTGATTGACGTTGTGCTCAACGCGCGCGACAGGCTCACGCTCTCCGCACACCCGACGATCTCACTGCAGCACGACGCGGCGGGGGACGAATAGCCATCGCGACCTGGCAGCAAGCGTCCACCGCCATACCGCGACGTGCCCGCAGGTTGAGGCAGCTGACGGAAAGTTCGGGCCTCGACTGCTCTCGTTCGCTACCTTTCGCTTCTGGACATGAACCGCCGAAACGCACTCGGGTCAATCGTCGCAGCAACCGCGATTCTCGGGAGCATTGGCGTCGCAGGAGCCTTGTCCTATCAAGTGCGTTGGTCGCATGCCCCAACCCTCACTGTGATCGCCCCTGAAGACGACCCGCGCGTTTCGCTCGTGCGTGAGTCCGTCGACTACTGGAACCGGACGTTCGCTGAGCTCGGGTCATCGTTTCGCTTGGGCGAGTTGACGGTAGTCGTAGGCTCGATTCGCGAAGCAGAACTGCGCACACTCGGCACAACCTGGCGGCCTCGGCTACCACCGAGCCTCGAGCGTTACCCGGGCGACATTTTTTGGTGGTCCTCTCAGACGCGAACTTCGTCTCACTCACCTCACCCCGAGGACAACGCGTCGTGATCGCGATCAAGACTCGGAACGACCCGCGCATGACGGAGAACATCATGAGAAACGTCATCGCGCATGAGCTAGGTCACGCGCTCGGACTCGATCACAATTCAGACCCGACGCTTCTAATGTGCGGACGCCCCGCGAAGTGTCGCCCGGGGATCTACCTCTCTGACGCTCCACGTCTCTTTCCGTTGTCCGACCGCGAAAAAGAGCAATTGCGAGAGCTGTATCGCTCTGAGTGACGCGGAGAGTGCCAGTCATCCATGCACGTCGAACCACCCGCCGCTGACGAGCAGGCGGAACTCGTCTTGACGACGCGTTCCAACACGCGCGCTAGAGCGTCGGCCGCGTCTTGCGGTCGACGTTTCTTTCGCCGATAGTTCGTCGCAGTGGAACCGACGCTTCGCCACAGCGCCTACGCTACGCGCGCATTGCTCTCCGCTGGTGAACTCAAACCCACGCAGTTTCGCGCGGCCTTGGAGATGGTTCCCGCCCCCGATCGAGACGCGTGGTTCGACTTGATCGTCGGCATAGACCATGTGGCCGCTGATGGTCCTTACTTGCCTCGCAGTTGCTCGCCGTACCTTCCTTGTGCGGTCGACACGCTGCTGCGCACCATCGACCTAGCAGACGTCTCGGCGTCGGATGTTTTCGTCGACGTTGGCTCGGGTGTCGGTCGCGCGGCACTACTGGTGCGTTTCCTCACGGGCGCAGCTGTGGTCGGCATCGAAGTACAACCTTCCCTGGTCGTTGATGCACGTTGTTACGCTGAGAAGCTGAACGTCCCGAGCTTCGCGACAATCGCAGGTGACGCGGCAGAGCTCGCCCGCTACATGGTCACTGGTTCTGTGTTCTTCTTGTACTGTCCGTTTGGTGGGCGTCGACTAGAACAGGTCGTGGACGGTATCGCACCCATCGCAAAGACGCGTCCGATCCAGATTTGCTCGGTGGATTTGAACCTGCCTGCTCGCTCTTGGCTTCGTCGAGTACCGACCGAACACCGTGACGTCGCGGTGTTCGAGAACACGCTACCCCATTTCACGTTCCCTTCGCGCTACCCGGGCGCGCGGAGCCCACTCATCAAGACGCTTTCACGCGAGCCGTAACTTGTAGCATTCCATCTCCATAGAAGTGATGTGCCACGAACTGCAACCGCGTTCGAGAGAGCACGCCATCGAACAGTCGTGTTCCGCCTGCGAGTAAGATCGGTACCCAGGTCGCGGTGATCTCGTCGACCAAGCCAGCGTCGAGCGCCTGACGGATCAGGTCACCACCGTCTAGGTAGACGTCTTTGTCTCCAGCGACTCCCCTCGCCTGACCCACGAGCTCACGGATGTCCCCCGAGACGGGGCGTACACTCGCTCTGGCGGGGGCAAGCGGACGTCGCGTTGCGACCAGCACGGGGGTTTCACCATATGCCCACCCATCCATCTGTTCGACCACGTCGTAGGTGGTTCGCCCCATGAGCATCGCGCCGACCTGACTCATGAAGTCGTCGAAACGGAGCGCTTCGGGTGCTGGCGGAAGGTCGCCGGGCGCGGAGTGATTCTCGTGCAGCCAGCTGAGGTCATCGCCAGGACCTGCGATGAAACCATCCAGTGAGCACGCCATGTAAACGCGGACCCTAGAAGTGGATTGCATGTTCTCGTCCTTCGGGATTGAATATGAACGCTCATTCACTTATACAAAAATGTGCCTCGAATCAAGGAGATCTCGGACGAAGCCGTGCTCGACGCAGCCCTGGATCTGCTCAGCGTCGACGGACTCGACGGCTTCACGCTGCCCAAGGTGGCCAAGTCCGTCGGTTTGGCGCCCCCCACCTTGCTTCAGCGTTTTGGTTCGAAGCAGCAGCTGGTAGAGCGAGCGCTCCTCCGCTCCACGGAGCGTCTGGAGCGAGCAGTGAAAGCGATTCCCGACACTGGCATTCCGCAGGAAGATCTCGTCAACTGGCTAGTTCAGCTGATGGCTCCAATCGCCACCCGCGAACGCGTGGCTGGAAGCTTGGCGTTGTTGCGAGAGGATTTGGTCAACCCAGATCGACACGCGTTGGCGCAGCGCCACATGCGTGCCATCCGCAGGGGTATCCGCACCAAACTCACGCACCTAGGCAGCAAGTCTCCCGACGCACACGCGCGACTCGTCGAAGCACATTGGCACGGCTTGGTGCTGCAGTGGGCGCTTTGCGGAAGCGGCTCGTTGCCTGAGTGGATGGGACGTGGCCTGAATCGAATTCTGGCTTTGATTGTGGGTGTCGCAGGCACCGCGACGCGACGCGGGTGAACTGCTATTGCCTGCACGACGAGCTCAATGGTCTTGATCTTCTTGAAGCATGACTTTGGCGAAGTGTTCGTGCATGACACGACGCAATGCCAGCAACACGGGTTCGAACAGCACCGTACCCAGCACGACGGTTCTCAGGAGCGTTTCGGTATCGCGGCTGAACACCTCGCGGTTGGCGTCTGACTCCAACTTGGCCAACGCTTTGGCCGACTCGGCGTATGGTCGCAGTTGCTCCGCGGGTAGGTCCCCCCAGACGTCGCGTAGTTTGACCAGCGCCAAGGCCAGGTCGTTCACGGCGCCTGAGCTGGTACGCGGTTTCACGTCCATCTCGCGCAACATCGCTCGCACCTCTTTCCGCGCGCGATTGACGTCGCGCGGACGGTCCGCGAGTCCACTGGTTGCCAGCGAGTCGATCGCCCCCGCGACGATGGTGAACGGTCGCCCGCCGCGCTGAAGCGCCTCGAAAATCCCGGCGATGGTCGCGATCGGCAACTGCCCGACGTCTCGCAGCACACGGATGAGCTGCAGCCGTTCGAGATGGCGGCGGTCATAGTGCGCGCGGCGTTCCGCGGCAGCGTCTCCAGGAGGGACTAATCCCTCACGCAGGTAGTACTTGATGCTGGCGACGGAGACGCCAGAGGCATCGGCTAGTTGGCTGATGGTGAACTGACCCATGTTGGTGGAGCTGGAAGATAGCATCACTATCCAATCCGAGGGAGCTCGTTTTTTTGGCACTGGCCTCCCCTTTTAGATAGTGTCACTATCCGATAGTATGACTATCCAAACTCTCACGGAAGCCCTCGTGCTCGGTCTAGGATCGGGTCTGCTCGTACTTTCAGCCAATCGTTTTGCTGCACTGGCGTGGGTGGCGCTCGTTCCCCTCGGCGTTGCTGTCGCCACGTACCCTCCATCCGAAGTTGCAAGCGCGGCCGCGCTCGCTGGCGCGATAGGCAACAGCAGGGAGATTGCAGACCGTACGATGCGCGTGTTCGGCGTGCTCGCCGCGGTGCTCAGCGCCGTGTTGTGGGCGGGGGGATTCGGAATTGCGGCTTGGTTGATGCCGACTGCCCCCGCTTGGCTGGCTGTAGTGATGCCGATCACCACGTTGCTCGTGCACATCCCCTTGCGCCTGGTGGGTGCACCGCGCTGGCACGTCAACACGTTGGCGCAATCTCAGGAGCACTGGCTGTCGGTCGTTCACACGGGCCGCCTCGGGGGAGATCTCGTCCCCACGATGCTGATGGCCAGCGCGGCGGCGGTGGTGGCGATGTTCATCGTCGACCGCCCCGCGGGCACCGCGACTCTAGTGGCCGCTGCGGCAAGCGTATTGACGATCGGCTCGGCACTGGCTTTCGGTCGAGCCAGCTTGAGCGCCGCAACCAAACGTGTGAGCACTGCGCGCACAACGCGCGTGAGCACGGTAGTCGTCAACGGGCCGCGCCCCAGCGGCGAGTTGACGGGTACGTGGCCAATCGAGTCCCCCGCCTACAAGGACGTCGAGGGCACAATCCAACGTTATACGCCACACATCGAAACCGCGGTCAGTCAGGGGGCAGAAATCGTCGTACTGCCCGAAGTGTGCGTGTTGGTCGATGAGACGTCGCGGGCCCGCTGGCTCGAAGCCGTTGCCGTTTGGGCGCGCACTCATGATGTGTCGGTCGTTGCCCCGTTCTTCGACACGAGCATCCCCAAGAACGAACTGGTCGTCGTCGATGCCACCGGCACTACCGTGGCCCGCTACGAGAAACAGCACCCCGTGGCACGCCTCGAGGGTAAGCGAACCGCCAAACAGACACCGGGCCCCGTATGTCTGAAGCACGGCGAACGCAACGTCTCGCTCTCGACGGTCATATGCGTCGATCTGGACTACGGTGACCTCGTCGGCGCAGTGCGAAGGGCGGGTGGGCTCTTGGTCGCTCCATCCAACGACTGGCCGAAGTTTGACGAGCTGCATCACAAGAGTGCGGTGTGGTCCGCCGTGATGTCGGGCGTGGCCGTCGTTCGAGCAACGGGCTGGGGCGTATCGGCAGCATACGACGGCGCGGGTCGTCTCCTGGCTCGCGCCACCAGTCACGATCAACCGCAGGTGCTGACGATTGACGTGCCTCTCGCGGACGCGCAGTAGAATCTCTTGACTAGGGCGGGGGCGCCAGCGGAGATTCATACAACACGACGTCACAACTCAGCGAAGGTGTCGTGCGTCACAAGTGCCACGAGGTGAACGATGGCTGCCAAGGTAAGAACCAACGCAAACAGCGGCGCGACCAAACGAGCAACGGCCACCAAGAAGAAAGGGCCCGTCAGCAAACAGGTGGGAACGCGCGCAGAGTCCAAGAAAACCACGGCGAAGCAGGCCACCAAGAAGGCCACCACCAAAAAGAGCACCGCCAAGAAGACCACCAGCAAGAAAACCACCGCCAAGAAGACCATCACCAAGAAAACCATCGCCAGAGCCACTGCGGGGCGAGGGACGAACGCGTCGCCAACACTGCTATCTGGTGGCAATCCACAGATCCCCAAGGGGGACGGTGACCAGCCCGTGCAAGACTACATTGCGGCCATGCCCGAATGGAAACGCGACATCGGGCGTGCACTCGACGCGCTGGTCGAGAAAACGGTGCCGCACGTTCGCAAAGCGGTCAGGTGGAATTCTCCGTTTTACGGGGTCGAAGGCCAAGGCTGGTTCCTCAGCTTCCACTGCTTCAACAAGTACGTAAAACTGACCTTCTTGCGCGGCACAGCGCTGAACCCGTTACCCCCTGGCACGTCCAAGCACCCGGACGTTCGCTACTTGGATCTGCGCGAAGGGGATCCTCTCGACGATCAGCTGAAAGACTGGATTCGGCAGGCTTCCGAGATCCCCGGCGACAATCTCTTCTAGTTGCGCGTGCAATCAGTTGCGCGTGCAATCAGTTGCTCGCGCAGTATCGAAGACCGCCCAACCAACACGACTCGCGCGTCGACCTCTGCGACAGAGCAGACGCGCGTCGCCGCGCGCTATGCGCCCGACAGCCGCAGCCCAGCGAGGTAGCGCCTCTCGGCGAACGCCGCCGCTCACCGTGCGCGACGCGCGTGAGTCAGCGCCGTGCCACGCGCCAGGCAAGCAGATGTGCCCTTGACAATTCATAAGCCGTCGCTTATCTTTTGCGCATGCAGTCTGCAGCAGTCGCTGAAAACAAGATATTTCAAGCACTTGCAGATCCAAGTCGACGAGCCATCTTCGAGTCGCTGACGCGCGGCGAAGCGGCCGTCAAAGATCTCACCGCGCGCTTCGACATCTCGCAGCCAGCGATCTCGCAACATCTGGCCACGCTGAAGGACGCGGGGTTGGTCGATGGCAGGCGCGAAGGGCGGCGCGTTTTCTACCGCGTCGAGCCGCAAGGCATGAAGCCGCTCATCGATTGGATCGCGCACTACCGCGCATTCTGGGCGGAGCGTGTCGACCGCCTCGAACGACTGCTGGAGACCATGGACGAATGACGATCACCGACAAGACCGCGCGAGGGCAGACCGAAACGCTCACCTTCGAGTTCGAACTGCGACATTCGCCTCAAAAGGTCTGGCGCGCGCTGACCGATCCCAAACTGCTGACCGAGTGGTTGTTACCCGCCGTCGGCTTCGACCTGACTCCGGGTGCCGCGTTTACCTTTCAGGCACCACCATTGCCCGAGTGGGATGGCACGGTGAACTGTCGCTGTCTCGAGATCGTACCGAACGAGAAGCTCAGCTGGAGTTGGGTGGTAGGTGATCTGGACACCGTGGTGACGTTCACGCTCACGCCAACCGACTCGGGAACGTCGCTTTCGTTGGTTCAAACAGGCTTCAAGTCAGATCAAAAACGCAACTTCGGTGGCGCCCGCTACGGCTGGAAGCTCATGGGCAACAGGCTCATCGAGCTACTCGACAGCGATTCGTAAACTCGCAGACCGTACGGCCACCATCAAATCGCTTCCTAGTCCGCTGCTCTTCTCGACGAGGTATTCGTGCACATTTTTCTATGGGTCTTACAGGTACTTCTAGCGCTGCATACCGCGATGGGTGCGGTGTGGAAGTTCTCCAACTCCGAACAGGCCGTCCCATCGTTGAAGGCTATTCCACACGCGGTATGGCTGGGGATGGGGGCGTTCGAGCTACTGCTCAGCGTCGCCCTCTTGATCCCTGTGATGAGCAAGTCGCTCGGCATACTCGCGCCCATCGCAGCCGCGAGCGTCGCAGCGGAGATGTTACTTTTCTGCGGAGTGCACTGGGCGTCTGGTGACGAAAGTCGCGGTCCGATGATCTACTGGCTTGTGGTCGCGGCAGTTTGCAGCTTCATCGCCTACGGCCGATTTGCGCTGAGACCGTTCTGATTCGCACAGCGTCCCGCGGTGAAGGTCGGACCGAGCTATCGAGACGGTTCGAAGACTGAGTAGACAACGCTGATGCGCTTGCCTCGCCGAGGTGGCGGCGCGAGCCTCTTGCCAGATTCGCGGGTTGAGCGCGTGGCTCTCCCGCGCTGCGTCCATCAATCCTCGCGACTGATCAGTCGAACGCGACGCCCGTTTGGGAGCCATGACACGCGGCACTCCCGCGTCTTGGGAGCGCCCACGAAAACGACTCCCGAATGAGGAGGGTGCAAGAACTCTTGCGTTGGCGCTCCGCCCACCGAGTGAAAGCCTCGTGACGACGGAGGCGGCACATCGCTTCCGCGACTAGATGGAAGGGATGAACGATGACCAAGTCAAAACGCACACTGGCACTCGGTTTCGCGATGGGTTGCTCCTGCGCTCTCGCGTGCTCCGCGAACGACACGCACCAAAAAGACGAAGGCAAGGTGGGTGAGCTCGCCTTGGCGGTTACTCTGGCGGACGCTACACACGACGTAGCCGCCTTCGAATTCAGCATCTTCGAAGCAGGTGAAGGGTGTGACGGCACGCCCGTCGACTCGCGCGTAGCGGGACTCGTCGGGGGGGGACTGCCAGCCTGGCTGGCTGCTGAAGGTGCAGGTGGTGATCACCCCTTCGCGGACGGCCTATTCGTGCTGGAGGCGGGCAACTACGACGTCTGCGCAACACCGCTAAGCGAACAAGGTGAACCCTCGGCAGTGTGCGACGTGGCGACGGGCGAGGTCGACGTCAATGAGGGCGCAACTACGGAAATTGTGCTCATCTCCCAATGTCAGGCGTCGTCGGCAGGCATCGCCGACATCGTCGCGACGCTCAACACCACGCCCCAGGTACTGGACTTGTCGATCGAGCCCAGCAAGTTCATCAACACTTGTGAAGAGGCGACCATCACGGCACAAGTCGACGACGCCGACGGGGACGACGTCGAAGTCGAGTGGGAAGTGTTGGCCGCACCGCCCGGCGCTGACTACGAGCTCGACGGCGATGGCCCGAGCGCGACGTTTTCTGCAGATACCGAGGGCGAGTATGAGCTGCAACTCACGCTCACCGACGTCTACGATGGGCAAAGTGAGCTCAGCTTTCCGATTCACGTCTCGGGCGACTGTTCTGCGGACGACGATGATGATGACGACGATGCGGACGACGGAAACAACACTGGCGACGTCGATCTGTTACCCGTGCCTGCATTCGACGGACAAGATCCCATCGCATACTGTGATCTCGACGATGGCGGCCTTCGGGTCACCGTACAGAACCAAGGCACTACGACTGCACCCGCAACCGTCACTACCGTGAGCTTCTACGTCGATGACGGCACGCAGTCCGTCGACGTGCCGACCCCTGCCATCGCTCCTGGCGACAGCGTACAGCTCGGCCCTCTCGACTTTCCGTCGGGGTGCTACACTCCCGACTGCTTCTTCCTGATCGATACGGACCCGACGGGGATCGCAGACGACGCTGACCAATCCAACGACAGCGCAGTGGGGTACTGCCTTGGCTGAGCTCGACTGCAAGATGCCTCGGACAAGCAGCGTCTGGGGCATGCGCGTGTGGACGCTGCTTCTCACAAACTGCATCGTGTTTACAGCAAGCTGCATGACACGACCGTTCGACGGCCAAAAGATCGATAGTCGCGACGCCACCGTCGACTTCGGTGGTTTCGCGACGAGCGGTGTGGAAGAGCTGACGGTCCTCGCACAAGATCCGACCACGGGAGACTACGAAGAGATCGCTCGCGCAGAGCCCGTGCCAGCGGGGGTCCCCGCGTGGGGCGACACCTGGCACCCGTGGTCGGTCAGGGAACGCATCCCCGACCGCTTCTGGCGCCCTGCACAATCCGGATTCTTCGCGCGCATATATGCCAAAACGGACTCTGGTTTGACCGCGCTGCAACTGGGTGAAGGCTCGAACGACTGCATCGGGCGCAACGCTGCCGGGAGCCTGGTGGACGTGGTCAACGATTGCATGGGCTTGTCCAACGTGATCAGCGTGTGCACCAACGATTACGTCGCCGCAGGTAGCCGCCGGGGTGAGTGTCGCAAGCGTACGATAGACCTGCTGTCTGGACGACAGACGGTGCGCCGACTCTTCCAACCCAACACGAGCGCGACCCACGTCGAGACCGAGGCGTTCAATCGTATCGCCTGGCGAGGTGACGGCGCGAGCTTCGTCGACGTGTACGACGAATCGTTTGCGAAGCGCGAAACCTCGGACGCGATCACGTCGCACGGGACGACGTTCGCCAACTACGTGCGCGTGTTCTATCCGAACCCCAAGACCTCCGATGCGTTCGCCGAGTTCAACCTCAACTCCATCATTGCCAGCATGCCAACCGCCACTTCGTGGAAAGGCGCCAAGACTGTACGGCAGTACGACAGAGGTGAATGCTCGGCAACGCTGACGTGGGAGGCCATCATGGACGAGATCATCGACATCTTCCCGACCATCTCGGCCGAAGCGAACGCCGCCGTCCCTGAACTCGACATCAGCGTCCGCCCCGCGAGTAGCACCATCCTCAACCCGATCCTGCGAACGGGCTCGGGTGATGGCGTCGGGTTCTTTCAGCGCTTCGTGGCTGACGCCAGCGGACTCGGGCAGGTTCCGTTGACCGTCGACGTCGAAATTGGACTCAGTTCACAGGCTGGTCGCATCGCCTTTGACGTCGAGGAGTTCGTGGTCGACATTCAGAGCGTCAACGGCCTAGTCGCTTTCGCTGAACTGTTCGGAGTGCTCAACCGCGAAGAACTCGAAGAGTCGCTCAGTCAACGCTTTCGCGATCGCCTGGAACGCGAAGTGATGGCCGCCGTCAATCGCCAGGTGCCGCCTGGAGTGACCATTCACCGCGCGTTCGGCAAGCCCGAAGGCTTCGAGTTCATCTTGGCCGAGAGCCAAGACGAACCTCTGTACGGTTTGATTCGAGCGGCGGGATACTGCGGCCGTCCCGCGACATCAAGCGTCGTGCAAACGGGCCACTTCGATACCCTATTCTATTGACGTTCTATTGACCGACGTGCGAGCGGCAACCGCCGTTCGCACGAATAGCCCCGACGCGTGAACATTTGCCTGGGGAGGGCAGGTGCGGGCCTTGCGCGGCTCCCTCTACGTTAAAATCGTAGGGGAGCGGGCTCGCACCTGCGCTCGCCTGACGGCGCGCTGGCTGCCTTGGTGCCCCAGGCATACTAAGTCAAACGGTTCGTCGGCGTCTGAACCTGGCGAACGCCGCAAGTAGTACAGTCCACGCCGCCAAGCTGCTCGAAGAGCGGTTACCCGCGACGCGACAGCCGCAGCCGTCGTCACTCGCGTCGTCGGCGGCGGACGGCGACGTTGGGCCAGCATCTGACGAAGATGCGTCGTCCGAATCGTCGCTGCTGGTACCGTCACTGCTGGCGTCGTCGTCCGTCGGGTCGTCGTCCATGGAATCGTCGTCCGCTTGGTCGTCGTCCACGGAATCGTCGTCAGTTGCGCGGTCGTCCGCTTGCGAAGTATCGTCGGCGTCCGGATCAGTCGTCGCGTCATCGGAGGGCCCAGTCGTCGATCCGTCTACCGGGGTTGAGGCGTCTTCGGGCGCACCTGCTTCGCCCAGGCCCGCGTCACCATCTCCAGAGGTTCCAGCATCACCGAAGAGCGGTTCCTCCGTCGCGTGCCATTCACCCTCAGCGCGCTGCGCGTCACAGTAATGCGTGGAACCGTCGTCGTACTCGGCGGGGATCGTGTTGTGCGGAATGTCATCTCGCGTGAGCGTCACGCCGTCCGAGCGGTTACCAGCTTCATCCATCACGAACAGAGTGGCCGAAACGAGTTCCTCGAGTGGCTCGATCGAGGAGATGTGATACGTCGTGTCTCGGGTAACGAGCACACTGCGCTCGACGGTCTCGCCCTCGACTTCGAAGACGAGGTCGGCGAGCAAACGTTCGCCAGCGTCGACGTTACCAAAACAGACACGTTCTGAGCTCATGCAGCTCGAGCCTGCATCGCGCTCGAACAGCCCGTACGACATCCACACATCGTCTGGCGAAGCGGGTGCCTGGTCGTCCGAGGTAAGCCCAGTCGTGAAGGTGAGCGAGAGCGGCGTCAGCTCGACTTCGTCCCCCTCGGGCTGTCCAACGAGTTCCGACGGCCACGAATACTCGATACCCGCATCACCCCCGCCTGCGTCACTCACCCACTGCGCGGGATGGGTTTCCAAAACGACAGTTTCGCTAGCGAAGTTGTCTCCCATCACTACGAGCATTTCGTAGGAATGATCGGGCAGCAATGGCTCCGCGGCCCGCACTTGGTAGACGCCTTTGATGAAGTGCGTGTCCGAAATGATCGGATCACCGTTTTCGTCTTCGCCTTCATCGAACGGATACGGCGTGCCCGCGATCAGCTCAATCTCAACCTCCACGGCGTTACCATCCTCGTCGAACAAGCCCACCGCCGCGGGAGGATCGGCGTAGAACAGCGGCGCGACGTTGGTAGGCACGTCGCTCGCGCCATCGGTCGGGAAACTGGGCTCGTAGTACCCGTACTCCAACCCGGAGCAAGCGTGCGCGTCAGTGGACACTAACGTGAAGCACGAGAGTGCCAGTGCGGCAGCTGCAAGGTAGTTTCTCTCGACGCCCAACGGACTCACCGCCGGACGCGAACCCAAAGTTAGATAGGACATCATGCGGCAGCTTAGCACCACCAAACACGGGCAACACGCCAGCAGCACCCGCTCCCCTTCACGACCTAGCCAGCGGGCTGTTGCACAGAACCACTGAACGACAGCTCCCTTTCAGAACTCGTCTCTTCACCCGATCCGATACTTTTTGGTACTGATAGCCTCTGGCACTGATGGTGACACAGTGCGGATCACTGCGAGACTCCACCACGACCATGCCCTCCCCCCAACAAATCGAAGAGCCCTCGGAAGCTGAAACGGAAGCTTTGCGCAAGGCGGCCGAGGCGCGCATTCAGCTCACGCGGCCAACACCTGCGCCCTTTCCTTGGGCGCAGCAGTTTACGACAGTTGGCGTCACTGGCACGAACGGCAAGACTTCCACGACGCAACTCGTGGCCGCTGCGATGGAAGGTCCCGACACGCCCGTGTTGAGCGAGACCACGATCGGGTACGAGTTTCGCGGCAAGCTGATCAACGTGCCCCGTACGTTGAAGGGCTACTTTGGTGCGTTGGCGCGTGCGGCGCGTTTGGGTTGTAGACACGCGGCCATCGAAACCACCAGCCAAGCTTTGCAGCGCGGTTACGCCAAGATGTGGCGCTTCGACGTCGGGGTGTTCACGAACCTGTCCGAAGATCACTTGGCGCAACACGGCTCTTGGGAACATTACCTCGCGAGCAAGGCACAGTTGTTCGTTCACCTGGGACCAGGCAAGATCGCTGTGCTCAACGCCGCCGATCCGAGCGCCATCGTGATCGACCAAGTGACGCCAGCTGACGTCGAGCGTCTGTGGTATGGCGTGCCGTCGCGGGGTGAACTGCGGCGTGAGGCTGACTTGGTGGCGCAACACATCGAGCTCAGCGTCGAGGGCACCCGAGTGCAGCTGCAAGATTCCCCGCTGGCTGCGCAGTTTGGTGGCGCTCTGCAAACGCGTCTACTGGGTGAAGTGTTCGCGGAGAACCTGCTCGCGGCGGCTTGCGCGGCCGTGGCCGTGGGCGTTCCGCCTGAGCAAGCGGCGCAACGTTTGGCGGCCGCAGCTCCTCCCGCCGGGCGCTTCGAGTTGATTCATCACGATCCCATCGTCGCGATCGACTACGCGCACACGCCCGACGCACTCGAGCGAACCTGTGAAACCGCTCGTGCGCTGGCGGGGAAACAGCGTTTGATCGTCGTGTTTGGCGCAGGAGGGTCGCGTGACCGTCAGAAGCGCACACCGATGGGGCGTGCCGTGGGCCAATGCGCGGACTACGCCATCGTCACCAACGACAACCCGCGCAAAGAAGATCCGAACGAGATCGCCCGAGCCGTCGCCCAGGGCGCGCGCAAAGGCGGGCGAGCGCACGTCAGTATCGTGCTCGATCGACGGCAGGCAATCTTCGAAGCGATCCGGATGGCGCAGCCTGGGGACTGCGTATTGATCGCTGGCAAGGGTCACGAGCAGACCCAAGAAATCGGCGACCAAACGCTACCGTTCTCGGACGCTGCGGTCGCGCGTGAAGCCTTGGCTGGGTGCTGAGATGCATGCCTGGGCGCTGAACGAAAAGCACCCAGCCAACAATGGCGTTCACTCCGCGGCGGATGAACGTCGCAACTGCACTAGGCGCTCTTGCTGCAGATGGCGCGCCTGGTCAGCGTCGACGTAGTCGCTGTGGCAATCGGCCTTGGACGCATCACCCACTGCTTTGCGCGTCTTGCTGGCGAGCTGGTGGATCTCGGCGGGTGAGAGCACGCCACGCTTCTCCAAGATCGCGCGTTGCTCGTCGCTGAGCGCCGCGGACTTCTTGGCAACGCCGCGGTCGAAGCCGTCAGCCTTGCCCGACGCGAACTCTTGAATCTCTTTCGAGATGCGCACCGAACACCAGTCGTGGCCGCACATCGCGCAAAAGTCGGTATCCACGTCGAGATCTTCGTCGTGATACGCACGCGCGACGTCGGGATCGAAGGACAGCTCGAAGTGTTTCTCCCAGTTGAGCGCAGCACGCGCCTTGGTCAAGCTGTCGTCCCAATCGCGCGTGCCCGGGATGCCGAGGGCCACGTCGGCGGCGTGGGCTGCGATCTTGTACGCGACGCAACCTTGTTTGACGTCGTCTTTCTTGGGCAGCCCCAAGTGCTCCTTGGGCGTGACGTAACACAACATCGCCGCACCGTGGTAACCCGCAGCCGTGGCACCGATCGAGCTGGTCATGTGGTCGTAACCCGGGAAAACGTCCGTAACCAGCGGCCCCAGCACGTAAAACGGCGCGCCGTGACACACCTGGCGCTGCAGCTTCATGTTGTATTCGATCTGGTCGAAGGGCACGTGACCCGGGCCCTCGACCATCACCTGGCAGCCACGCTTCCACGCGCGCTCGGTGAGCTCTCCGAGCGTTTCGAGCTCCGCGAGTTGCGCCGCGTCACTGGCGTCTGCCAAACCGCCGGGGCGCAGCCCATCACCGAGCGAGAACGACACGTCGTATTCGCGCATGATGTCGCAAATCTCTTCGAAGTGTTCGTACATCGGGTTCTGCTTGCCGTGCACCAGCATCCACTTGGCGAGCAGGGAGCCGCCACGACTGACGATGCCGATCAAACGGTTTTTCACGAGCGGCAGGTGTTCGCGCAACACGCCTGCGTGAATCGTGAAGTAGTCGACGCCTTGTTTGGCTTGCGCCACGAGCCCGTCGAGGATCTCTTGAATCGTCAGATCTTCGATGCGACGCCCGATGATCATCGAGTAGATTGGCACGGTGCCGATCGGCACACGCGACGCGCCGATGATGGCGTCGCGACACGCCGTCAGATCGCCACCTGTCGACAGGTCCATCACCGTATCCGCGCCCCAACGTTCGGCCCAGCGCAGCTTCTCGACCTCTTCGTCGGTGCCCGACGAGACGGGCGACGCGCCCATGTTGGCGTTGATCTTCGTCAGCCCCGCGCGCCCGATGCACATCGGGTCGAGCTGGTGCTTCAAGTGCACGATGTTTGCAGGAATGATCATGCGACCCGCCGCGACTTCGTCGCGCACGGCTTCGGGCGTCAGGTGCGGTTCGCGTTCGGCGACGCGACGCATCTGGGGGGTGACGATGCCGAGACGTGCTGACTCCAGCTGGGTGACGGGCGTAAACCCCTCGGGCGGAATCCAGCGATCGCCATCGCGCTTCCAGTCGTCGGGCATGAAGTCCCAGGCGGTCTTTCCGCTGGGCTGGGGCATGCCTGGGGTGTCGGGAGACGAAAACGTACGCGCTCCCCCAACCTCGGCGGCATTCGCAAAAGAACCGGGCGTCGTACCTTCCGCCTTGGAAGACGGGTTGTACGCACCGCGAAGGGGTAGAGTCGGCATCCGCAGATGATGGCGAAATCGCTCATTACCGCAAGCGGCAACCGAGCGAGCCTCCAGGTCTGCCTCGAGCAAGCCAGGCCAACCGCCCAATTCGGCGAGCGCCGTCGACGATCAGGGGCAAGCCGCTCCAACCATTCGCCAAAACACTGGGCAAATCTGCAACGTTCAGCAGCACCCAAGCACAATTTCCGCGATCCACCCCCCTCACGACGCTTGGCATTCTGGTACATAGCGTCGCGCCCTGGCGCCGTCGACGAACGCCGCGCCCCAGCGCCGACTTTCGCGGCCGAGACACGTTCACAAGGAGCCTTAGGTGCCGACGTTCAACTGGGACATAGCCCCGACCATCTTCAAGTACCCCGAATGGATGTCGTTCATGCCGGGCGACGGCATTCGTTATTACAGCTTGCTGTACGTCGGCGTGTTTCTGGGCGGCTACAAGTTGCTCGATTGGCAGATCCGTCGCGCGGGCGGCTCCGAAGAGGACGCCAGCGACTTCGTCATGTACGGCGTCATCGGCGTGTTGGGCGGCGCGCGCCTCGGTCACGTCTTTTTTTACGATCTGGAAAAGTTCCTCGACGATCCGATGTGGCTGTTCCGCATCTGGGAAGGCGGCTTGGCCAGTCACGGTGGAACCATCGGTCTGTTGGTGGCGATGTGGCTCTTCACCAAGTTGCGCCGCCAGTCGTTCGTCGAAGGTTGTGATCGGTTTGCGTTTTCAGCGGCGCTCGGCTCGATCCTGATCCGCTTCGGCAACTTCTTCAACTCGGAGATCGTGGGCAGACCCACCGATCAGAGTTGGGGCGTGCGTTTCGTGCGCCACGACGGCCTCGAAGGCCCACTGCGTCACCCGAGCCAACTTTACGAAGCGCTGATGGGCATAGCCGTGATGGCCGCGCTCTACTTCATGGATCGCGCGCTCGGTAAAGAGAAGCGCCCACGCGGCGCGCTGATCGCCACTTTCTTCGCGCTGTACTTCACGGGTCGCTTCATCGTCGAATACTGGAAAGACTTTCAAGAGTGGGCGCTGTGCATCCAACCGTCGGTGTGCCCCACGACCGTCGTCAAAGGCCTGCGCAACATGCTCGAGTTGCCGAGCAGCGCACTGCTCACCGAAGGCCAAATCCTCAGCATCATCCCCGCCATCGCGGGGTACATCTGGCTCTACGTCTCGCTCAAACGTAAAACGCCGTCAGGTTGGTACGTCCCCAAGGCGCCCACCGACGACGACGATGACGACGATCTCGACGACGAAAGCGACGACGACGTCGACGACGTGCTGCTCGACAAAGCCTGAACCCCGCTCCGCAACGTCGGCGTGGAATGAACGTTCGCTCACGGGTTTCTTGGGGAGTCGAAGTGCGGCCCCTGCGCGGCTCCCTCTACGTCAAATGCGCCCGGGTGCGGGCTCGCGACGCGTCTGCTGCGCAGCGCGCTGGCTACCTCGAGGCAAACGACACACCAATAGCCAATGTGTGTGCCTCTCTGGGCAATCTGCTACGCTTTGCGCCATGGATCCGAACGCGATTCGGGAGTTCGTAGGGCGACGCTGGGATCTCGTCGAACGGGAAAAGAGTCGCCTGCTGAGGGAACGCTTCGAGCGAGAGGGCACGACCATGGGGCTCCAGGTTCTCGCAGAGCTGCGCCAACGCCTGGACAACATCGGTACGCCGCCCTCAGAGAGTGCTCGAAGCGAAGACTTTGCGGATCACTTGGCGTGGGTAGAAAAGCTAGGCCGCATCCGCAATGGTCTCGCCCGACGTTGAGGTCTATCGCGCGCTCGGGGCCGCACTGTCCGAGGTCGCCGTGCGCTGGTACGTTTTCGGCGCGCAAGCGGCCATCATTCACGGTGCTGCCCGCTTCACCCAGGACATCGACGTCACCGTGCTTCTCGATTCAGTCGAGCCATCACGGTTGGTGAGCGCGCTGAAGGCTCGAGGATTTGCGCTGAGAGTCAGTGACGAGCAGGGATTCATCGAACAGACACGCGTACTGCCAACTCTGCATGAACGGACGTCGATCCCGGTTGACGTCGTCTTGGGTGGCCCAGGGCTAGAGGAGCTATTTGCAGAGCGAGCTCAGCAAACCGACGTTGGGGGTGCGACGGTACCCGTGGCCCGCGTGGAAGACGTCGTGGTGATGAAGGTGCTCGCCGGGCGCGCCAAGGACCTCGAAGACGTGGTCGCACTCGCGCGTATTCACGATCGAAGCCTAGATCTCGTCACCGTCCGCGACACCCTCACCCTGGTCGAACAGGCACTCGACCAGAGCGATCTCTTGCCGCTATTCGAGCAGTGCCTAACCCGCTCGCGGCGCTGACGACCTACGCTCAGCGGAGTCGTTCGCCGAGCGCGTTCCATATCTCGTCGGCGACTCGTTGCGTGCCTTCGCGATTGGGGTGGATGCCGTCGGGTTGATTGAGGTCGGGGCGGCCCGCGACTTCGCTGAGCGGAAACTCGATGAGCTGCGCTTTGGCGTCGTTTGCGACACGTGCGAACAGTTTCTGGAAGTCGTCGCCGTAGTCGGCTCCCATGTTCGGGAAGGTGCGGAGCTCGACGATGAAGATGCGGATGTCCGCGTGGAATGCTCGCGCTTTGTCGATGATGCCGTGGAGGTTTTTCTCCATCTCGGACAGGGGCACGCCGCGCATGGCGTCGTTGGAGCCGAGGAAGATCACGAGCGCCTGCGGGTTTACGCGTTCTTTCAGATACCAATCGAGGCGACTGAGCCCACCCGCGGTCGTATCGCCCGAGCGCCCGGCGTTGATCACGCGGTAACTCTGCCCACTGTCTTTCAACTTCTGTTCGATCAGTGCGGGGAACGCGTCTTTTTCGGCGAGTCCGTAACCCGCCGTGAGGCTGTCGCCCAAAAACACGATGGACGGCTGCGCCGCGACAGGTTGCTCGCGAGACTGAGGTTCGCCGCTGCTCGCCGCGGACTCGGACGCCGAGGAACGGCCTTCGTCTTTGGAGCAGCTTGCGGTCCCGAGCAGCGCGATGAAACACCAGAGCATGAAGGCGGGTGGCGGCGCGGTCATGCCGTCGATCTAACGCATTCGGCTCAGAACGTTTGACACAATGCGGCGCGCCGTCCCCGTCGCGGCGACGCGCCCCTGGCCAATGGTTTGATGTCACTAGCTAAAGTTCTGATTTGATTTCACTACACGGGTAACAGTTTCGCTCCACTACATGGGTGACACCCCAGAGCACTGGTGACAGACAGCAGGACATGGGCAACAGGCTTCGAGACAGGTGTCACTGTGGCGATGCTTCGGTGACGGGTTCGAGGTCGCGCCACCACGTGGTGTCCCTGTAGTGGATCGCTCGCTCGTCATCAGAGGCCGTGACGTGTCGGCTAGTCAGCGGACGTGCCGAAGCGAATGGCTGCATACACGTTGGAGTTGCCGCGCAGCTGACCGAAGAACGTGTGGTCATCGCGCCCGAAGAACAGGTTCGCACCCGTGCTCGTCGTCCACTGGTCGCTCCAGGCGTAGCTGATGGTGGGTCGTAAATAACCGTCGACGTCCGTCGGGCTCGCGAACGCGAACATCGACAAATTCAAACGGTCAGCCAGAGCGCGGACGTGCAGGCGCGTGGTCACGACGTGCCTGTAGGGGCTCTCGAGTGCGCCGCCCACGCTCGTGTCATGACGGTTGAAGTGGCGGATGGCCTCCAGGTAGTACTGGGCGCCAACCGTAACGTGTTGACCGAGGTTCAGTTCATAGCCAGCTAGGGCGCGAAACTCACTATTGCGCACGGATGGATCGGTGCCCTGCCGATCGTCGAAGGAGTCGAAGTAGCCGGCTTCCGCGTGCGCTATGCCTGCCAGCACGGGGCCACGTAGACTGGCGCCGTAAACTGCCAGCGCTGGAAAGGTAGCCGTTGCCGACGCCACATCGAAGCCCGCCGGACTCTTCCAAAAGCCTCGATAACCGTAGGCGGCAACTTCCCAGGTGCCGATGTTCTGATGAAGCCGGGCGGCAAGCTCGCCATCCTGCACCAACCGCATGGGACGATCAGGGGACAGCGGTGTCTCCTCCCCGGCGATGCGACCGAGAGTGGGATCGTAGGAAGACAGTCGATGACGCAGCGGAAGCCGGTCCGCATCGAAGACCGGGGTCAGTACTACGTCGAGGTCGAACAGCGGCGTGAACAACGACAGTTTCGCCGCATCCGATGGCGCCTTCAAGTAGTCCACGTCGCGCCCGATCAGAAACGCCAGCCAGTCTTTCGGGAACAGGTCGTTGATGAACAACAGATCTCCTGTGCCCCAGGTGAGGATCTGACGACCTAGCCGAACGTCGATCCACTCACTGGGAGAAAACGTAACGCTCGCGGTGCGTAGATCGATCGCGCCCTGACCTGTTTCGAGTTCAGGCAGGTGCTCCTCCGCGAGCGGGTCCGCAATCGCATCGACTACGAGCCGCAAGCTGGTCGACCACGGACGGAAGGACTGCGTCAGATCGAGTTGGGTGCGCGCCTCGGCGATCGAGACCTGACGCTCATAGCGGTCCGCCACTACCCTCCCGCCGCCGCGCACTTCCGCAAACACGCTCCACTGCAGCGGGAGCCGCGCTGGGCGTGGATCAGAATCGTCCGCGGAATTCGAAGCGCGAGCAGGAGAATTCGACAGGGCGAGCTCGCGCCCGGACTCGTTCCCGTCGAGGCCACTGGGTAGCGGGGGAGCGTCGCCGCTCGGTGAGTCATCGAGGCCGCTGGGCAAAGCGGGCTCGTCCTCATCCATACCGTCGAGGCCACTGGGCAAGGGGGGTTCGTCGTCCGCCGAGGATGACTCCGGCGGTGGATTCGACGACTGGGCGTGGCTAGGCACTGCCAGCGCCGTAAACCACAGCGTCAGCAGAGCCGCCATGAAGCGCGGCTTTCGAAGTGTGCGCACGACGTCTACTGCATGTACTTGACGGGCATCCGCCGAAGATAGCGCTCCGTGAAGATGCGCTCGGGCAAGTCTAGATCGTAGCGCACGTCGGAGTACTCCACGGTGGTCGTGCTGCCCGTAGACAGGTCCTTCATGGTGGCCTTCGTGACCGTGGGGTGCCCGCTTACGTCTTCGACGGCATCCACCGTCATGGTGCGGTACACCTTGCCCGATTCGTCGTAGTACGAAACCTTCGTCGGAAGGAACGTGCCCCGATGAACGTACATCGTGTACTTCGAGAACTCGACCGTGCTCGCGTCGATGGGTACGTGCTCCAGCACGTAGTAGTTTTCGGTCGTCTTGATCAGCGTGTGCTTATCTTCGTCGAGTGATCGTCCAGAGACGTCCTCATACACGAAATCAGAGCCAACGAAGCTGGTTCGCTTGTCGGCCGCCGCGATGCGCTTGACCAAGTCCAAACTGGGAAGATAGAGCCAGCGGTCGTCGTCGGAACCTGGCTTCTTGTGCACCAGAAACACTGTCTTGGAGACGTCCGATGGCTGGTGAAAGTACACGTAGAACTTCTGACCTCGGTCTCCATTGGCGGGGTCATCGCGTCGCAGGATGGTCATCTCTCGCACTCGGGTGCGGCCTTGTTTGTCGACGATCGTCATCTTGACTCGGGCGCGCCCATCTTTGCCCTGATAGTACGCGGCGTGATTCGTCTTCTCGACGATCTGTGTCACGGACGGCTCCGCATGAGCCGTGCCGACGCAGAAAAGAGACAGTAGTGATGCCAGGATGATGCTTTTATTCATGGATGACTCACAGGGCGGAAGTTGGTGGAAGGCTGCTCCGCATGCTCGTTGGGGAACAGGGAACGGCGTAGAAGAACGATGAGCGACGGCAAGAGGACCAGTGAAGCCAGGCCTGCCAGGAGAAGTATCGACGCGATCAGGATCCCAACCGTTTGGTAAGGCACCAGCGGAGCAAGCAGCAGCGGAAGAAAGCCGACGCCCACCACCACGATGTTGCGACTGATGGCACGAGCGGGTTCACCGAAGACGACGGACCGCGCAGCTTCCCAGCTGCCCTCGATAGCTACGAGATCGCGAGACCGCGCCAGAAAATGGATGGCATAGTCTACAGCAAGGCCGAGGCTGAGCGACGACAGCACCGCGACGGGCATGTCGTAGTCTTTGCCCACGAGGCCGATCAGACCGTAGATGACCGCAACCGTCACGGTGAGCGGGACCATGCTCAAAAAGCCCCACAACAGTGATCGGAAGAGCAACGCCATCATCGCTAGCACCACCAGGAAGCTCCCGAGGAACGCGTTCAACATCCCGGCGACCATCTGCTCCTGCCAGACGACGTTGATGTAGGTGAGACCAAACCACTCCGGGTCGGACACTTCGATCGGCGCGGGGTGGCTAGCGAAATAATCTCGAGCGGCCGCCACGACCGATTCCATCTCGGTGTTGTCTCCGCTCGTGAGCTGTAGCCACACGACCGCTTTCTGGTAGTCGGGCGTTACGAAGTGCCAGAGGTCGTCTTTGCGATGACTCGATTGGTACTGGTCGAGGGTCTGGGCAACGACGCTGGCCGAAGCGGGGATGCGATAGTCGCGCTGCTCCCCGGTGAGGAGGTCGCGATGCACCGTCTTGACGATGTCGGCGACTGAGCTGGACTTGCCGACGGCGGCGGTCTCGTCGAGATGCCGCTGCAGGCCTTCGAGATAGCTCAGCATCGCGGGTTGTTTGAACACCTCGTCGGACTGGGCAGCGCTACCGACGAAGGCGGCCAACGGACGACGGGCGGGCGCGTCGTTGGCTCCCAGCTGCTCGTCCAAAGCCGCGAGCATGGCGGGCGCGCTGGCTGGTGCCGAGTCGACGACCGCGTCGATGGTTGGGCTAACCTCGCCGAACGCCGCCGTGATCGCTCGGGCCCGCACCCGGATCTGTTCCGCCAACGCCGTTCGGTAACCTTCTGCCGCTGGTGGCGTCTCACCGTCGGCCGCGTCGAAGGCTTCCGCCAGCAAGTCGAGACCTGCGTTCGCGGCAGCGCGGGTCGCTGCGTCCGTGGCTGCCCGACGCACTTCGCGCAGTTCGCGTTCGTGCGTTTCGATGACGTCGAGGGGCGGCGTCTCCCCACCTGTCGCAACGCTGGACGCCAAAGCCTCGAGCTGCGCTTTGATGGCTACTTCGAACGCCTCGGCCTGCGCCTTCAGCGACTCGGCGTAACCCGCAGCGGAGTACGTCGGTGCAGCGTGCCCGAGCGTCAAGAAGGCGTCGTAGGTGCCTCCGAAATGGGCGTTGAGCTCACGATCCGCGACGCGGATGGGGTGGTCGGGCTCGAACCAGCGCGTGGGGTTGTCGTTGATGACGATCTGCTGAATGCCATATGCCGAGCCGCCCAGAGCGAGCATCGCACCGACGACCACGAGCTTGGCGTGGCGATGCGTGAAGCGGTCGAGCAGGCCGAGGAAGCCACCGTTGGTCCGCTTCCCATCGTTCGTCTTGGCGAGGCGACCGAAGCCTTTCAGGTGCTTCGAAGACAGCGACATCAGGAAAGCAGGGACGAACAGAATCGTCCACAGCCAAGCAAGAACGACACCTACCGCCACGAACAGGCCGAAGACTCGTACGGGGGGGATCGGAGTCAAAGCCAGCGACGCAAAGCCGGCGGCGGTCGTCATCGATGTGAACAGCATTGGGGAAAACAGGTGCTGCATCACGGAGCGGATGGTCTGTCGACGGTCGACCGCTGGATCGTAACGATCGAAGAAGTCGGAGATGATGTGCACCCCGTCGAGCACGGCGATCGGCATGATGAAGATGGGGATCATCGAGCTCATGATGTGAATCGTGTTCCCGGTCAGAACGAGTAGCCCCATCGTTCCGAAAACAGCGGCCAGCGCGACGATCATCGGCGAAATGATCACGATGACGCGGCGGAAGTAGAGCCACATCAGAACAAAAATCACGAGCATCGCGAGTGGTGCCGAGATCCCCATCTGCACGAACATCTCGATGCCGAACGTCTCTTCTGCAACCGGCAAGCCCGCGATGTGGAACTCGCCCACGGAAGGTTCGATGTTGGCGATCGTTGCTCTCAACGCGCCCGCGACGTCGTGAGCGAATGACTTGTCCTCCAACGGCAGATACACGACCAGCGCTTTTCCGTCTGCAGAGAACAAGGTATCGCGCAGAAACGGAATCCGCTCCGCTCTCCTTCGCACTTCGGCAGCGGTGGCGGCGTCGGTGGGTGGTGAGGGCATCAACCAGTCGAACGAGACCGTTCCCGGGCCGGTGTGTTCTATGCTGTCGACGGTGGAAAGAGACATGACGTCGTGAGCGACGACGCCTGGCAAGTCTTTGCCCAGCTTCGTCAGACGGTGCATGGCCGAAAGAGTGCCCGGGTTGAAAACACCATCTTCGTGGGCGTCGTTGACGATGCCGACCACCACCGCGTCGTGCAGGCCGAAGCGTCGCTTGTTCTCTTCGTGGATGAGTCGTGCTGGCTCGTCGGGCTCGAGCATGTTCTCGGGATCGACGTCGACCGCAATGGTGGGCAGCGGCCCCAGGCCCCCCGGAATCAAGGTCGGCAACGTGGCGAACACCACCGCTAGAAGCGTGCTGCCGAGCATCCACATGACGACGCGGCGAGGCTTAGCGATCGCCCAGTCGATCCAGGCGTTCCCAAAGTTGTTCATGAGCTGGCCTCCTCCTCAGCGCTTCTTCTTCTTGTTTTCGACGAACAGCGGCTGCTGACGGGCGTCGTCATCGTCCTGTAAACGGCCGCAAACCACCCCACACAGCTCGAAGACCCACACAGCCGCGATGCCGTAATAGACAGTGTTGCCCTCTTGGCGTCGCGATAGAAGCGATGCGTCCCGCAGCTGCGCCAACTGCCGCGAAGCGTGGGCATTCGAGCAGCCCATCTCTTCGGCGATGTCTCCGACCGCCATGTCGCCGCGTCGACGCAGCAGATCGAGGATGCGCAAGCGCGACGGATCACCGAGTAAGCGAAAGCGCTTGGCCACTTCTTCGAAGCCCCGTGCAGAAAGTTGCCTCATCGTCCGTAGCTTCTAACCTATTTGCTCACATGTGCAAATAGTCAAATTCACAAATTCGGCAGAAGCGGGCAGGCCGAGCACTGGACGTCCTGCAGGTCATCCCCGAACCCCCGAAAATGACAACGTAGAGTTTTTGACGTTCGCCTCACATCGAGCTTCGTCGCACTGGTCACGACAGCGCACGACGGCAGCCCGCCGCCTTCAGTTTCGGCCTTGCGGCAGCCTGCGATGCCGATGGCCGTGAGCGCGAAGGTCAGCAGCAGCGCCCGGAAATTGGAGAAGTGACGGCCATCGCGTCCTCGTGCGCACCGAACGCTTGCCGTCAGAGGCCGTGACGTGTCAACACGAACGAGATGTCAGGCAGGGTGGAGGTGCGCGGCCTCGGACGAGACTACGACGGCAATCCCCCTTTGACGGTGCTGAGCGACATCGACTTCGTGGTGGAGCCCGGCGAGTTTTTCGCGATCACGGGTCCGTCGGGTAGCGGCAAGAGCACGCTGCTCGGCTTGATCGCGGGGTTGGATCGCCCCACGCGTGGCGAAGTGTCGATGGATGGCACGTCGATCACGAACATGAGCGAAGAGCAGCTGTCGACCTTTCGCGGTCACAACGTCGGCTTCGTGTTTCAGAGCTTTCAGTTGATCTCGACGCTCTCGGCGCTGGAAAACGTGCGCGTCGTGGCCGATTTGCTCGATGATCCCGACGGAGACGACAAGGCCCGAAAGCTGCTCGAACGCGTGGGCCTCTCCGCGCGCCTGAACCACTACCCCGCGCAGCTCTCTGGCGGTGAAATGCAGCGCGTGGCGATCGCACGCGCGTCGATCGCGCGGCCCGCGCTGCTGCTCGCAGATGAACCCACGGGCAACCTCGACTCCGAGAGCGGTGAGGAAGCGCTGCAGCTCTTGCTCGACGTCAACCGCGACGCGACGTTGATCCTCGTCACCCACGACGCGACGCTGGCCGCGCGCGCCGATCGCGAAGCCCGCTTGAAGGACGGACGCTTGGTGGAAATCATCGACCGCCGCAAGCCAGCTGGAAGTACTGCGCCTGGAAGCGCAGCGCCTGGAAGCACAGCGCCTGGAAGCACAGCGCCTGGAAGCACAGCGCCTGGAAGCACAGCGCCTTGAGACTCGCCACCGCGTGGAAGCTCGCTCGCGCCGAGACCCGGCGCAGCTGGGGTCGTTTGTCCGCGTGCGTGCTCGCGGTAGCGCTCGGCGTGTTTGCACTCACGCTGGTGCGCGCGATTTCGAGCAGCGTCGATAGCAGCCTCAGCGGCCAAGCGCGCCAAACGATGGGCGCGGACTTGACGCTCTCGGCCAGGCAACCCCTGGATCAGACGACCGCGCCGCAACTCACCGAGGAGCTGACGGCTCGAGGTGCACGCTGGGCGAACCAAACCCGCTTCTACTCGATGCTCACGCGCCAAGACTCGCGCAGCGACCGCACGAACGACGAAGCCGTCGCAGGCAGTGAGCCTGCGCGCAACAACGACCAAGCGCCCGACACCCAACTCGTCCGGGTGCGCGCCATCGGCACGGGGTTTCCCTTCTACGGCAGCATCCAGACGCTGCCTCCGGATCGCTTCGACACGCTGAGCGACGCGCCCGCGGTGATCATCGATCGGCAGATCGCCGAGCGCCTCGATTTACGAGCGGGCGAGCACGTGCGGCTCGGCGAGCTAACGCTCACTGTGGCGGCACAGTTCGTGAGCCAGCCCGGCAGCCCTGCGGCGGGTTTTTCTCTCGCGCCATCGCTGTACGTGCATGAACGGTTCTTGCCGGACATGCAGCTCTTGAAAACGGGCAGCCGCGTCAACTACGAACGCCACTTCGCGTTACCCCAGGGCGTCGACGCCGAAGAGTGGAAACGCCAGCACGACGGCGGCGGCTTGGACCAGCCGCGCATCGAAACCGCGGAGGGTGATTCGAGCAACGTGCAACGCTTCGTGCAACGGCTGAGCGGCTTTCTCACGGTTGTCGCGCTGGTCACGCTGCTGCTCGGCGCGGTCGGCATCGGCTCGTCGATGCGCGTGTTCATGCAACAGAAGCTCGACCACGCCGCGATCTTCCGCGTGATCGGCGTGACGCCGCGTGGGCTGTTCGCCGTTTACGGCCTATTGGCGCTGTGGATCTCGAGCTTGGGTTGTGCGCTCGGCGCAACCCTCGGGGTGCTGCTGCCCGTCGCGCTCGGCCCGGGTATTCGCGCGCTCGGCTCAGGCTTTCTGCCCGATGGAGTGGACGTAAACCTGCAGCCGAGTGCCGCGCTCGTCGGGGTGACCGCGGGGCTCGCCTCGACGCTCGTGTTCACCCTCGCGCCGCTGCTGCAAACGGCGTTGGTCAGCCCGCTGCGCATCTTGCGCCGCAGTGTGGAAACCCAAGACGCCAAGCGCGTCGTGCGGCGGGCGCTCGTCGCGGCCGGCCTATGTGCGGTCGCCGCTGTGGGACTGTTTTGGGCAACGTCAGACGGTGGGTCGCGACGCATCGGCACCTCGCTCACGTTTGCCGTCGCGCTGTCGAGCGTGATCCTGTGGGGGATCGCCACATTGATGATGCGCGCCTCGCAGGGGCTGTCGCGGCGTGTGCGCAGTTATGCCGTGCGCCAAGGCATCGCCAACTTACACCGTCCAGGTAACCAAACCAAAAGCGTCATCGCAGCCGTGGGTTTGGCGGTGTTTCTGCTGAGCGCGATGTTCATCTTGCAACACTCGCTGCAGCAAGCGCTGGCGTTCGATCAACGTCGCGAGCTACCCAACCTGTTCGTGATCGACATCCAGTCCGATCAACTGAAAGACGTGCTGCAAGTGATCGAAGGCGCGGGCGCGTCGGGACTCGACGAAAGCCCGATGGTCGCCGCCCGTATCGCCGCGCTCAACCAACGCGAACTCGCAGGCGAGGCAGACGCCGACGAAGCTCGCGACGAAGCAGGAGGTGAGGACCCGAACGGAGAACGCGGAGAAGGACGCGGACGGCGAAGCGGAGACGAGAGCGATCGCCGCGAACGCATGCGCACGCGTGAGTACTTCATCTCGTACCGCGCGGCGCCCATCGAATCGGAGACGGTCACCGCAGGCCAGTTCTGGTCGGGCACGCCCGAGCGTCAAGAAGCGTCCATCGACGCCGAGCTCGCGCGCACGCTCGGCGTTCAGCTGGGAGATACAATCACGCTCAACATTCAGGGGCTGCCGCTCGACGCCGTGGTGACCAGCTTTCGCGAGATCCGTTGGCAAGCGGTGCGCCCCAATTCACTCATCTTGCTGTCGCCCGGCGAAATCGAGGAAGCCCCGCGTCAACACGTCGTCTCTTTCCGCGTCGCCGACCAACGACGTTATGCGCTGCAATCCGAGCTCGTGCGCCAGTTCCCCAACCTGACGGTACTCGACGTCACCCAAGCCTCACAAACCGTCAAGCTGATCATCGACCGCGTAGCGACCGCGCTGCGTGGCCTCGGTTCACTATCGCTGGTCGCGGGCCTACTGATCCTCGGCGGCGCGATAGCCTCAGGCCGCCACGCCCGCGAACGCGAATCGATGTTGCTCAAAGTCGTCGGCGCAAATCGCGCCACCCTACGCACCATCCTGATCACCGAACAACTCGCGCTCTCCAGCCTCGGCGTGCTCGCCGGCTGGGGACTTTCCGAAGTCGTCAGTCGCAGCCTCTGGCCCGTCTTCTTCGACGTCCCCATCAACGTGCCTTACGGCGTGTTGTTACCGTTCTTGGCGGTCGTAGTGACACTGAGCGGGGCACTAGGCGCACTCGTCAGTCGCCGCGTCACGAAACGCCCTGCGCTGGAGCTGTTGCGCGAAGAGTGAACGGGTGCGGCGCGGGCGGTAAGGAGAACGGCGCGGGTGCGTGCTGTGGCGGCGATGGGCGCTTGGCGCGCTTGTCTCGTGTCGAATCTAGAGGGCCGAACTAAGGGATGACGAGCTCACTGCGGCCGTCGAACAACACTTCGGCCAAACCGAACAAGTTCGACGTTCCCATGCTGCGCGTCACCTCGAAAGATACCACTCCGGGGAACTCGAAGGTGTAACTGGCGCCGCCACCGACGGTGGTTGTCCAGGCGTACTCCAGGGTGTCGACCGCTTCGCCCTCGAAGCGCAACTCGACACTTCCCGCGTTGCCGCTCTCCGCGTAAAAGGTGTACGTGCCACCAGCGGCGGTCACGGCAACGTCGAGCGCCGTGATCGTGAATGGGCCGTACTCACCGCCCTGCTCGATCTGCGCCACTTCGCTCACGCTGACGGCGTGACATCCGTCGAAAATGGCTTCGCCCAGGCCTCCGAGATCGGGGATGGTCGTGGACGCGACGTCGACTTCGAAGTAGCCGTCGAAGACGAGTGTCTGAGGCGTGCTCTCCTCGAACGTCGACTCAGGATCATACGTGAACTCGCCGAGCGTTTCGCCGTCTTTGGTCACCTCCACTAGACCGCTCGCGTCGGTTTCGGCTGAGAGCACATACTCGCCTGGCTCGATTCCGCCGTCCAGGCGGATCGCAAACAAGGCGTACGGGCCGTAATTCATTCCTGTGCGAAGCGCTATGGGCTGCACACATCGCGCGGCGGCGTCGGTGACGTTCGTCTCAGCGTCTGTGTCTACGCCGCCAGCGTCGAGGTCTGTCGCGCTCGTGTCGTCAGGGTGCGGCGGAGTCGAGGCGTCATCGAGTTCGCTGCTGGCGCCGTCATCCTCGGTTGGGCTGGATGTGTTGTCGTCCTGTGCGGCATTGTCGGGGGTCTCGTCGTCTGCGTCGAGCACGCCGTCATCATCGTCTGTGTCGTCGTCTGGCCTCGGGGCGTCACTTGCGCTGTCGTCGCTCGTGGCGTCGTCGTCTCCATCCGTCGAGTTTACGCCAGCGTCGCCCAGCGTGGTGGATTCGCCGCGTGCGCTGTCGTCGTCCGTTGCGCTGCCTCGACCAGCGTCGCTGCCATCGGCTGCGTCGTCAGCGCAGGCGAGCTGATGTAGAACGAGAACGCCGACGACGATTGCGCGGCCTCGAAATTGCCCCATGTTGCTTACTCCCATCGCCGAAACGTAACACGGCTCACGTTCACGTCGACAGTACTAGAGTATCGTTGCGCGCGCGATTACAACTCGAGTGTCTTGGTTCCTGCGGGGGTACGCGGCACTGCCGACGGGACGAGGTGTAGACGATGCCGATATCGAGTTCGACGCCGTCACTCGGAGAGGAAGCACGGTGGAAGCAGCCTCAGACGCCGAGATCGGCGGGCGTCCTTACAGACCTGGACGGCGAGCGGTTGGGCCCGGCAGGCGATGGTTGCTACGTCACCAGCAAGACGGGCGAATGCCTGTTCGGCGAAGGCGAAGGGTTTGCAGGTTGTGACATCGACGACGACTCGAGCTGCGACGCCACCTGCGAAGAGTTAACCAATCGACTGAAGGTCGACGCCGCCCTAGAGGTCGATTCGGAGCTCCTGTATTCCGAGTGCATCGACAACCGTTGTTGGGCCGTCGGTCGCATCGAGGACGAGTGTTACACCAACGACTTCTTCGGTATCCTGTCCGTCGCGCACGCCCACGACTGCTCGCTGGGTGGCAAAACGATACTCGAAGAACACCTCGCGGAACAGGGCCCAGACTCTCGTCCGTGGACTATGATGTGCTCGATGTTTGTTCGCTACTTCGCAGGTGTTCACGTTTGCTTGCTGGGAAGTGCCTTGGGCCTCGCGGGTTGTGGCGACGGGTGCACCGAAAGGGGCTGCGTATCAGGAGTGACGTTCGCGCTGGAGTTGCAAAACACAGGCGACCAGCGCATCGAAGTATGTCGGGACGCGAGCTGCCTGGAGGTCTCGATTCCGCCAAGCGGATGTAGCCGGACAGACGGGGACTGGACGTTGGAGGTTTGTGCGGACGCATCCCTGGAGGGGTTTCAGGTCCAGGCCATATTGCCTGGCGATCCGATTTCGCGCGATCAGACCTTTACTTTGACGCTCCTGCGAGGTGAAGAAAGCGCCGTCGTGTTCCACGACAATGTCGAACTCACTCCGTTCACTCCAAACGGTGACGACTGCCCGCCAATATGCCTGCGCGCGTCGAGAACAGTGACGGTGGGCGACTGAGTTGCTCGAATGTCGGGCAGCCTCCTCGCTCGTTCGAGAATCGGACCATGCCGTCGAGGCGTGGTCTTCAATCCACGCGTCCCGGAACGTTTCTCGTTAACAAACCGCTACGACGTGTGAGTTGCTGAGTTTTCTCGGCAACGCGCGTTCGCCCACGCGCTCGTGTTGATTCCTTGCCAGCAAGGCGCGTTCCCGATCGGTCTCGCGTTGAATCCTTGCGGCAAGACATGTTCACCCATGGCTCGTCCCCGTTCCTTGCCGGGAAGGAAAAATCGCGAAGCGCGCGTGCGGTTTCCTTGCCGGGAAGGAAAAATAACGAGCCGGGCGTGCCGATTCCTTGCCGGCAAGGGCATTTCGGTCTGCCGTTGGTGTGGAGGCCTTGCCGGCAAGGAGGATTTGCAGTGGTGCTGGTCCCTGCTGCTTGCCGGCAAGGAAATCCAGCCAAGCGTTTGAAAGGAGGCCTTGCGGGCAAGGAATTTAGGCCCAGCGTTCGTGATTGAGCCTTGCCGGCAAGGCCAGTCGGCCAAAACAACGTTCACCAGACCCAACCAATCGAACAATCGATGCCGTTTTCGCGCAACTGCCCTTACAGGAAGGCAGCCGAGCATCACGCGATCCTCGATACCGATGCCGAGTTCGAGTTCGATTCGACGCCGTCACTCGGAGAGCAGCGCGCGCAGGCCGCGACGCACGACCTCCGTTTCGCTGACGCCCAACTTGTCGGACAGCGCCTCGAGGAGCTGCAGATCGGCTGGCTTGAAGCGAAACGACTTCAAGCGTGCGGGGACGGCGTTCTTGCGGCCGACGCGAGGCAGCCACTCGTGAAGTTTGCGACCCGGGATCCCTCGGAACTCGTCGGGTTCCAAGTTGCGGCGGAGTTTGCGTACGGCGCGATCCAGATCTGGCGGAAGGCTCGTTGCCTCGAACAGCGCGGGCGACTTGACGAGCAACGCGGGCAGCAGCTCCAAGAAGCGGGGCTCCACCTCACCGCTCCAGAGCACGTCAGCCACTGATAGCGGTTCGAGATAAGGCGCAACCTGGGTGTTGCTCTCGAGCAGTCCCTCCGCAACGAAACGCCCCAGCACCCGCTGGAAGCGCGCGTCGCGACGGCGCCGCTCGATCGTACGCAGCCGCAATCGCGCGCGCCGCTCGAGCTCGGCAGCGTCCATCATAGAAACTCCTCCACGTCGAGTTTGTACTTGGTGGCGAGTCGGAGGAAGCGTTCACTCGCTCCCTTTGCCAAGTACTCGGTGAGCAGCGCGCGGTTTTTCTCTGGAGCCTTCAGGGCCTTGGACAACAACACGGACTCCGGATCGGCAATGAACACGTTCACGAACGTACCGGAGTAGAGCGCTTGGAATTTCGTTTCGCGCGGCATCCAGGCCTCGTGCGCGACGGGATCCAAACTGCGCCCCACAGCGGACAGCAGCAGTTCCAGCTGCTGACGGATCGGGAACTCCAGCTCACCACGAACATCGACGTCCATCGTCGAAGCGAGCGTCAACTCGACGGCTGCCTCCATCAACGCGGTTTGGCCAATGATTTTGATGGTGCAAGGCGCATATCCGGGCAGCCCCTCGGCTCGCAGTTGCTGGTTCTGCTGCACGATCCACGCGTCGAGCTGCGTTGCTACGTCTTTGAGCACACCAGTAACGTGCCACGGAATGTATCTACATACCAGCCAAACTTTGTATATACAAATTGAAGCTGCTTTTCGTGTGTCGCGGCGTCAGGGTTCCAGACTCGACTTTGGCCTGACCGGACTGGGTTTTCTACGTTGCGACGCTCGTGAGTTGGCGATTCGTCCAGGTCCACACGGCGAAGTACGCTGCGATGGCGGCGACGACCGAGCTGATGAAGGGGGCGGGCCATTCGAGGACGTATTCGACGAAAGGGGTGGTAACCAGGCCCGCCAATAGGGCGCAGGTGGCGGCGCGGGCACTCGGGCGGGGGACGAACAGCGCGGCGAGCGTGGTGACGAGGACGCCTGCGGTGCCATAGGTGGAAGCCGCCTCGGTGAGGTCGTAGATGCTCTCGGCGTAGAGGGCGATCACGAGGGCGACCACCGCGCCGATCAGGACGAGGGCGCGACCACTGAGCAGTTTGGCTCGCTCGCTCTCGAGTTTGAGCATGGGGACGACCAGGCTGTGCGACACGAGCGCGGAGACCGCGAGCGGGATGCTGTCGATGGTCGAGAGGATGGCTGACAGGAGCGCGCACGAGAACAACGCGAACAGCAGTGGGTGCAGTAGGCGATCGGCAAGTTCGGGAAGCAGCTGCTCGGGTTCGTCGAGCCCCGGAGCGAGCGCTGGACCAATCAAGCCTAGCAACACAGGTGCCGAGCCGATCACGAGGTAGATACCTGCCGCACTGAACGAGGCGCGGCGCGCAGTCGTGGCATTGTTGGCGGCCACCACGCGCGCGATCAGCTCTTGTGCGACGAGCGAACCGAGGATCGGCACGCTCCAGCGGTCGAGCTGCGAGAAGATGGATTCGTCTTCAGGGATCAGCGACAGGCGCGCGCTGTCGATCTGGTCGGGTATCGCGCTGACGCCGCCGAGCTGCGTTACCCCGACGAACAGAATCAACAGCAGCCCAACGGACAGCACGACGCCCTGAATGGCATCCGTGAGAATGTCCGCCAATAGCCCGCCGAGCAGCGTGTAGGCGACAACGAAACCCGCAGCGAGATAGATGGCAAAGGTGACGTCAATCTGCGTGGTGGAAGCGACGACTTGACCAAAGGCGCGCACTTGCGCGGCGGCCCATACCACCGACGAGGGCACCAGCACGATCACGCCCAGGCGCTCGACTCGCCGATCGAAACGCTCGCGGTACAGATCGCCGAGCGTCAGGTAGCCGCCCTTCCACAGCCGCGCCGCGAGGATCAGCCCCATGAACAGAAGGCACAACGTGTAGCCGAGCGGATCGGCGCGAGCGCCCGAGAGACCCTCTTCGTAAACGGCGCCCGCGGTACCGAGACACGTTTCTGCACCGAACCACGTCGCGAACAGGGACATCGCGAGGACCGGCGTGCGCAGTTGCCGTCCCGCGAGGAAGTAGTCGCTCTCGCTGTTGACTCGACGTGAAACCCAAAAGCCGAGCGCCAGCTGCAGCCCAAGGTAGACGAGAAAGAACGCCCAGCTCATGATCGAACAGCAGCAACTCGGTGCTGCGGTGGCCTCAGAACAGGATGAACGGCACTTCGCGCCGCGGTCCGGTCAAGCCCTCGTAGATGGCGTCGATACTGACAGCAAGTGCAGCGCTGAAGGTAGCGCTGGGCGTGTAGAAGAAGTTCGGAGTTTCACTGTCGAGATCGGCGTTGTTGGAGTAACCCATCGACACACCGAGTTCGGTGATCGGAAATAGCGTCAGCCCCGCACTCCAGCCAGCGCTGGGTCGCGTGCGCCTGCCGCTCGAGCCGACTTCGAAGTCACCTGTAGACAGCTCGATGGTGGTGTCACCGTTGTCGGCTAGCTGCGCCGTCGTGTAGTTGGCACCAACTGCGAAGTTGAACGGTATCGACAGCACCTCATCTCCGATCATCGCAAACCCGCTGAAGCGAAACGTGTGGGGCGCGACGCGTGCACCCGACAGCACGTCGGTACTCGATGCGGAGCGCTGGGGATCGCGCCGTGTGGTCGACTGGCGGGGAATGTCCGCGACGTCGTCGGAAACGCCGACGTTCGCCTCGGTGAACTGCGCGTCGTAACGCGCGCCCGCACCAACCAAGATACTGTCCAAGAACGACGCCCCTTTACCCGCCAGCGGCAGCGACTGCAGCAGCATGAGCCGAGGAGAGAGCGTGACGATATCCCCTTGCCCGCGCGTGTACTTGGACGTCGGAATGATGGCGGTGAAGTTGCCGAGTGCCGACGTGCCGAAAAGGCTTCCTTCTTCTCTGTAGAGCGGGACGATGGCCACGGTCGTGAGCGGCAAGTCTCTGACGACGGGTTCGCTCTTGGTGGTGGTCGTGCCACTGTCCGTCAACTCTACGTCGAGCCCCGGCGTGACCGCGACGCGCCAGCGCAGCTCGGCCTCGTCGACGACATAGTAGTTTAGCGTTAACGAGTAACCCTGAGTGTACGACTGGTGACTGGTGCTCTGGTAGTCGCTGCCCACACCAACCGCACTGGTAGTGACGTCATGACTCCAAACGAATGCCGTGCCCCGCCAGCGAACTCGCGCTTTGACCTTCTCAGCGTTCCCGCTTTCGTTCACTTGGTCGACGGTGGGTTCGGATGAACTGGGGGCGGCCCAAGACCAGCTGGGCGTGGGTGACGCCTCGGTGGTTTCTGCAGTCCCAGGTGCCAAGGGCGTGGGTGCCACGGAACCTTCAGCAGTAGAAGCAGCGGGCGAAGGCGCCGTCACCGATTCTGCAGGGACTGGGTTGACGGGGGGCGGCGGGGCTACGCCTGCAGGCTCAGCTTCACCAGGTGGCGGCGCTGGGGCCACTGCAGGCGGCGGCTCGGGCGCGGCCTGGTCGGGCGGCTGTGAATCGGGCGCCTCTGGATCGGACACCTCTGGATTGGGCGGTTGGCTACTCTCGCCGCCGGGCTGCGCTTGGTCGGGCGCCGAACCCGATGGGGCTTCGGAACCCGGGCGACTGGGTACATCGTCGGGGTTTGGGGTTTCCGACGGCTCATCGGTCGGCGCCTGAGCGGACGCGACGCTAGGCGTCACCAGTGCGAGGGCGAGTGCTGCGCCAACACCACGAACACAGGAGAAACGCCGCATCTTGCGTACGGTGCCACACCCTGAGACGGCCTGTAGAGAGGCACGCACCTCGCGGGGGCTCGGGTGTGATGGTTTGTCGAGACTGGCTGCGGGCTGACCGGAATAGGGCTGAGCTGGTGGAATTCGGTAGGTAAACCCGTGTGCAGCACCGACTTGGGTCATATGGATCGAATTCCGAAATGTTTCGAAACTTAGAAACAAAGACGCAACTCCTGGGCAATCCCTCGCTGGCTACCACCCCGTGCAACACAGAGAACCAGGGCACTTGCCCTTTCGAGCCGGAAATTCGGTTGCCGGTCCATCGAAGAAGGAGTCAACCAGATGAAGCTTAGCAATCAGAGCCGAGTGCCGGCGTTCACCGCACTCTCGGTGGGTACCATCGCATTCTTGACTGCCAGCCTGGCAGCGGCCCAGACCGCACCCCCGGCCGCGCAACCCGCGCAGCCAGCACCAACGGCGGCCCCACCGCCCGCGCAACCCGCGCCTGCACCAGCTCCCGCTGAAGCGGCCCCCCCGCCACCAGCCCAACCCGCCCCCGCCGCCGAGCCCGCCCCGGCAGCTTCCGCAGAAGCAGAAGGATCTGCATCGTTCGGCATGGGCGCCGACACGTCGGTGGAGGCTGAGGCCACCCCCGCAGAAACAGAGCCCGCACCCGCAGCAATGCCGATCGAGGAAGAAGCTCCCGTCGAGCAGGCAGCCGCAGAAGAAGTGGCAGAAGAGGAAGCGGGACCGGCAGGCACCCCCTCACTGTTCGTGTTTGCGGACGCTTGGGCTGGCTTTCAGACGGCCAAGTCAGGAACGCCGGGCGGCGGCGGCGGCGTATACGCCAACAACGGCCCAACTGGAACCGCCGAGAGCGGGTTCGGACTCAACTGGCTCGGCGCTGACCTCGGTTACGACGGCGGCGAGTGGGGTATGACAGGCAGCCTACGCTTCGGTGACGCGGTCGCGACCTACGGCACGGGCACACTGGGTCCGATCACGAACGCGTACGCCACGTGGCGGCCAGCGGAGGGGCTCTCCCTCGACTTGGGTACTTTCGGAACCATCTACGGCGCGGAGGTAGCCGAGAGCTGGAACAACCTGAACTACACCCGCGGCGAGCTCTACTTCAACATGCAGCCCTTCTGGCACACGGGTCTGCGTGCGGAGTACGCCATGGATCAACTCGTGTTCCGAGCCTTGCTCGTCAACGCCCCGAACACGTCCAACCTCGGTGGCGACGCGATGAACGCAGGCGCGCAGGTCGGCTACGACAACGGAACGTTCGGCTTGGTTGCTGGTTTGCTCCAGTCTCTCGCGCCTGAGACGACCGCCGCCAACTCGGCATTCATCGACACGTTCGTCGACGTGGTACTGACGGTCAACGCTGGTGACTTCAGCTTGGTCGGCAACTTCGACTTCAACGCGGGCAGTGAAGACGGCATCGCGGGGTTCTGGGGAGCTAGCTTGGCGGCTGGCTACGCCCTCACGCCACAGTTCGGCCTCGCCGTACGCGGCGAGTATCTCGCGACCTCCGACGAGTTCCTCTTCGATGACGAAGATGGAGATCCAGACACGGGATTCGACACCGACCAAAGCCTGATCACAGGAACGCTAACCTTCGACGTCAAGCCCATCGAAGGGGTCGACAACTTCGTCATCCGCTGGGACAACCGCATCGAAATGGCGAGCGAAGAAGTGTACGCGAACGCAGACGCCGACGAGGCCCAAGACACTTGGTTCTCGAGCACGGTGGGCGTAGTCGCGTACGCCGACTTGCTCTGAAGCTTGGCCGGGAAGCGCCAGAGCTGACGCCTACTCTCCCTCGGGCGCGCTTTGGGTGACCCGCCTCATTTGAAAGGGACCGATCTCCCGGGATCGGTCCCTTTCTCTATTTTCCGGATGTAGCTCGCGCCGTCGGTGACGATACGAACACTTGACGCGCGAGGGGTCGGAACACCATCTGGAGGGTCATATCGAGGCCCACCCCGGGTTGGTCGACCCGACGACGCTTGACACTCATTTGCAGCGCCGATATTTGCGACCGACCCCATCGACGATCGAGTGAGAGAAGAAAGCCATGAACCAACCTGTCGCCCAGACCGCCGAAACCCAAGCAGCCATCACTCCCGAGCAAGCGATAGCGATGCTCCGAGAGGGCAACCGCCGATTCTTGGACCGCGCCCCCAGCGAGCGCCGTCTCGATGCGCAGGTAAAAGCGACCGCCGCGGGACAGCACCCGTTCGCGGTAGTGCTCGGCTGCATCGACTCACGCGTACCCGTGGAAACCGTGTTCGACCAAGGCATCGGCGACATTTTCACGGCGCGAGTCGCGGGCAACATCGTCAATCCCGACTTGCTCGGAAGCATGGAGTTTGCGTGCAAGCTCGCAGGCTCCAAAGCCATCTTGGTGCTGGGGCACACCTCGTGCGGCGCGGTCAAAGGAGCAATCGCCCAGGCGCGTCTCGGCAATCTCACGGAACGACGTGCTGCTGGCCTTGGCCGAGCTGAGCAGCTGCGCGCCAACTCCGCGGTTTTGCGCCTCGGGATCGACGTAAAGGTGATGTAGCCACCCCTCGCCGAAAATCGCAAAGCCGACGAGTGTGGCGTTCTGCCAGCCGAGCAGCGAGTCGTGTTCACGCAGTTGCTGGCGGAAGTAGGTCTGTTCGTCTTCCGCCGTGTGCAACGTCGGCAGGTACGCCATCTGAGCTCGCGCGCGGCGAAACAACCCCGCGACCTTGGGCGCGTCGCCGACGACGCCACGCCTGAGCTCGAGCGTCGTCGGGCTGCCCGCCATGGCTCAGCCCGCGTTGATCACGTCGGAGATGGAGTACATACCCGGGCCACGTCCCGCCAGCCAGCGGGCGGCGCGAAGTGCCCCGTGAGCGAACAGGTCGCGGTTGGTCGCGCGATGGCTGAGTTCGATGCGTTCACCTGGGCCCATGAGGTAGACGGTGTGATCGCCGATCACGTCGCCTCCGCGGATACCGAATACCCCTACTTCTTGGTCGCTGCGTGCGCCCACTTGCCCGGCGCGTTCGTACAGGGCTTTCTGCTCGGGTCGCGCGTCGTTTACCGCCGTCATCAGGCGCTTGGCGGTTCCGCTGGGGCAATCGACTTTGTTGCGGTGGTGGATCTCGACGATCTCCGCGTCGAAACCGGGACCGAGTTTCTTCAACGCCTCGGTGACCAGCTCGGCCAACACCTGGATGCCCAGGCTCATGTTTTGGGCCCACAGCACTCCGATGTCGCTGGATGCAGCCTTCAGCGCGGCGTGTTCGGCCTCACCGAGCCCGGTCGTGCCCATCACCACGGGAACACCCGCGGCGCGCGCGGACTTGAGGAAGCCGCAGACGGCAGGTGCGAGGGAAAAGTCGATCACGACGTCGGCCCCGAGCAAACCCGCCGCAGCGTCGGGCCCGACGGCAACGCCGAGTGTACCGACCCCCGCGAGTTCACCAATGTCACGCCCCTGAGCAGGATCGTCGGGGTGAGAAATCGCACCGACGATCTGGATGTCGCCTGCCTCGACGGCGAGCCGCGCGATGGTGCGGCCCATCTTGCCGCCCGCGCCGTGTAACGCCAGTTTCATCGGCCTTCGTACTCCTTGATGGCGGTGAGCACATGCTCGCGCTCTTTTGCGGTGGCGCGCACCAACGGCAAGCGCACGGCGTCGCCCATCACGCCACGTTCACTCAAGACCAACTTGGCGGGCGTCGGGTTGGGCACGTGAAACATCGCCGCGTGCACGGGGAGCAGACGTTCGTGCGCCGCGCGGGCTTCCGACCACTCGCCGCGCAGTGCGAGCGCCACGACTTCCGCAACCTGCGCTGGAAACACGTTCGAGGTCACACTGATGACGCCTCGGGCGCCCGCGCTGATCAGGGGTAGCGTGAGCGCGTCGTCGCCGCTGAGCACACTGAGCCGTCCGCCCAAGCGTCGCATCAGTGACTGGCAGTGGTGTACGTTGTTGGTAGCGTCCTTGAGCGCCACGACGTTGGGACACGCATCGACGATCTTGCAGATGGTTTCGACCGAAAACCCCACCGACGTGCGACCCGGCACGTTGTAGAGCACGATCGGACCGCGTGCGGCGGCGGCGATCGCCTTGACGTGTTCGAACAATCCCGTCTGTGAGGGCTTGCTGTAATACGGCGCAACGATCATGGCCGCGTCGGCGCCCGCTTCGAACGCTGCTTTGGTGCGCTCGATACTGGTGCGCGTGCAATTGCTGCCCGTGCCCGCGATGACGCTGCCGCGGCCGCGGCAGAGTTCCGCCGTCTTGCGAATGACCTGCTGCTGCTCCTGGGGCGTGAGAGTGGGCGCCTCGCCCGTGGTGCCGCAAGGCACGAGCCCCGTGATCTTGGCGTCCAGCTGCGCGGCGACGAGTCGCTCGAACGCCTGCCAATCGACGGAATTTGCGTCGGGATCAAACGGTGTGACCAACGCGGTGAAGGCGCCTTCGGCGGCGAACTCGGACATCGCGCCGCACATTTCCCTCTTTCGCGTTCAGAACGCAAGAGCTCTTGCGCTTGCCGCGCGCAGTGCGCTCGAAGGCAGAAAACCAGCGGTTTCAGCGCGTTGTCGACGGCTTTCCCAGAAAGGAACGCCGCGCGGGGCGCACGGGGGACGGGTTGACCGCCACCCGACCCGACGGGTATGGGGCTGATGGCCGTGCGCGCCACCCTGGCGTGCACCACAACCATGGAGACTGAATGAAAGCCGCAAAGCACGACGTGACGGGCCTGGGTAACGCCATCGTGGACGTCCTATCCCAAGTGGAAGACCCTTTTCTCGCCCGCCATCAGCTGGCCAAGGGCACCATGACCCTGATCGATCGCGCGCAGGCCGACAGCCTCTACTCCGAAGTGCAAAATGGCGTCGAGCAAAGCGGCGGCTCCGCCGCCAACACCATGGCGGGCATCGCCTCACTAGGCGGAAACGGCGCGTACATCGGCAAGGTCGGCAGCGATGCCCTGGGTCGAGCGTTCACGGCCGACATGCGCAAGGTCGGCACCCACTTCGAGACTCACGCGCTCGAAGACGGCGACCCGACTGCACGCTGTTTGGTCTGGGTTACCCCTGACGCGCAACGCACCATGGCCACGTACCTCGGCGCTTGCACCGAGCTCGGCCCCGAAGACGTCGAGCTCGAAGTCGTGGCTGACAGCAAGATCACGTACCTGGAAGGCTACTTGTGGGACAAGCCCCGAGCGAAGGAAGCCGTGTTGTGTGCTGCCAAGGCGGCACACGAGAGCGGCCACAAGGTGGCGCTGACACTGTCCGACGCGTTCTGCGTCGACCGACATCGCGACGAGTTTCGCGCGCTGCTCAAAGATCACATCGACATCCTGTTCGCCAACGAAGCTGAGATTCAATCACTGTTCCAGGGAGCGTCCTTCGAGGAAGCGGTCGATGCGGTTCGAGATCAGTGTGAGATTGCGGCACTGACGCGCTCCGCAAAAGGTTCTGTGATCGTCGAGGGCAAGCGCGTCTCCGAGATCCCCGCCGCGCCGATTGCGAAGGTCGTCGACACCACGGGCGCAGGTGACTTGTACGCAGCGGGTTTTCTCTACGGGCTCAGTCGCGGGCGTCCGACCCCCGATTGTGGTGAGTTGGGTTCGCTGTGCGCCGCGGAGATCATCTCACACTTCGGTGCGCGCCCCGAATCACCCCTGCGCGACTGGATCGCTCAGCGACGCTGAGTCGCGGCCCAACCAAAACACGGACCACACCTCCAACGATCTGCGCTGCTCGCCGCGCGATCGCGCAACAAGCCTCAATGTAGGGTCTTTGGGCGCGATCGCTTGGCACCCTTGCCCGCCGAGCGGACCGCGTCTGCGAGTTGGCTGTGGAGGTTGCGTTTCTCGATCACGGCGGTCGCGTTGGCGTCTGCAGCCAGCTCGTCGAGCTCTTCACCCGAAACCCCGGTTACCAGCACCACGCCCACGTGTTTCAGTCGTGGATTCTTGCGCACGAGAGCGGCCAACTTGTCCCCGCGCAGTGAAGGCATCATCACGTCGATCACCACCACGTCTACCTTGTTGGACAGGATCCGCTTCGTCGCCCCGATTGGTGAAGGTAACCCTGCAACGCCATGTCCCTCACTTCGAAGTAGCTCGATCATCGACTCGCGCGCCACGTCGTCGTCATCGATCACGAGGATCTGAAGTGCCGAAGGATCGACGGCATTGAACAACAATGAACCCATCATCAGCTCGTTTGCTCCGCAGGTGCATCTGCGATCAACGCCGCTTGCACCAACTCGTACATCCGAGCAATTAGCTTAACACACTCCGTGGCTTGTGCACTTTCGATGGTCTCGGCGCACAGTTGCAGACGGTCACACACTGCCGCCATGCGCATCGCACCGATGCTCGCCGCGCCTCCCTTGATCTTGTGAGCAAGATTCTTCACTTGGGTCAACTGACCTGCCTCGGCGAAACGGCGAAGCTCACCGATTTGGGACGGTAGCGTGCGCAAGAAGACCTCGACTACACGAGCGCTGCGCGCGTGCTCCTGCAAGAGTATCGGCAAGTCCTCTGGTGGATCCAAGAGTCGAGCGCGCGCGAGCAAGCGAGTCTCCGACGTCGACGAGCGCGGGCGTGGCGCACTCGAAGCAGGATGCGGGGAATCGGGAGTGGACAACGCTCGTGGAAACGCCGACTCACGGACGGGTATCCAGCGAGCCAACGTGCGGTGCAGCACCTCGGGCTCGATCGGCTTGACGATGTAGTCGTCCATTCCGCAAGCGAGCACTTTCTCTCGCTCTTCTTCCAGCGCGTGAGCCGTGCAGGCGACGATTGGAGGCTTTCGCTCGCCTTCGCAGTTGGCGCGGATCGCTCTCGTCGCTTGGTAACCATCGACGTCTGGCATTTGGCAATCCATCAGCACGAGCGCATAGTCACCCGACGCGACCGCCGTCACCGCCTCTCTACCGCCACCGACGATCTCGACGTCGAGTCCGAGACTCTCCAGCATCTCCATGGCCACGAGTTGGTTGATCTCGTTGTCGTCGACGACGAGCACTGGACGCTCGCAATGAAACCTAGCGTCCAGTGGTGGTCTCGCATCGGGGGCTTTCGCTGCGGCGCAAACACTGACCGGGACTTCAAAGGTGAACACGCTGCCGCCGCCTCGACGTTCTTCGTAGGAGATATCTCCTCCCATCAGCTCGACCAGGCGGCGAGAGATCGCCAGCCCGAGCCCGGTCCCCTCGTGTACGCGGGCGGCGCTCTCGTCCACTTGGGAGAACGCACGGAAAAGTCGGGGTCGGGCGCTACGCGGCACACCGATGCCCGTATCTGACACTCGAACACGAAGGTGCCTGCGCGCACTCGAGGCAGCGTCGGGTTCGGCACACGAAACCTGCACGACTACCTGACCGTGTTTGGTGAACTTGAGCGCGTTACTGAGAAGATTGCTCAGAACCTGGCGAAGTCTGTCGCCGTCGACCAAAACCGTGTTGGGGACTTCGGGCCCCACGTCACAGCGGAGTCGCAGCTGACGTTCGCTAGCCTTGGCGTCGAACAGTTGAACCGTTTGCTCGATGACGGAACGCACCTCACAGGGTTCGGGTGTGAGCTCGTAGCTCTGAGCCTCGAGCTTCGAAAAGTCCAAGATGTCGTTCACGATCTTGAGCAGCGACTTGGCCGACCCTGCAATCACGTCCACGTAGTGCCGCTGACCGCGGTCCATCTTGGTGCGCTGTAATAGGTGCACCATGCCGAGCACGCCGTTCATCGGAGTTCGGATCTCGTGGCTCATGTTGGCCAAGAAGCGACTCTTGGCACGCGTGCTGGCGAGCGCAGCAGCCGTCGTCACTTCCAGTTCGCGCACGGCGCGCTGCGTGAGCTGCAAGATGGGCACGATGTAGCGATTCGCGAACAACAGCGCGAGTAGCAGCGCCGCAGCCGCGCCGACCAACCCCGCCAGAACCAGTCGCCGATACAGCTCCGTTCCCGCGTGCAAGCGCTGCTTCGAAACGACCAACTGCACGCGACCGACGTTCATCCCCTCCACGGAGACGGGCGCCCAACCGACGTACAGACTTGGGGTCTCACCGAGTTCCAGTGGCGGTAACCTGCTGATGTCATATTGGGGCGCATCGCCTCGCTGAAAGATCACCCGTGGCGAGCCATCGTGCGTTTTCGTTTCGAACGCGACGTAAACGATGTCGGGATCGGCCACATAACGCGCGCTGCTGTCACTGAGCTGCTTGTGGTCCTCGGTGAGCAATCCGAGATCCGCACTGTGGCTCAGTTCCCCCAAGCCACCGAGCGCCTTCCATCGAAGGTCCTGCTCGAGTGACGGGGTGAGCGTCGAAAACGCCTGACTCACGAGAAAGAAATACAGAGCCGAGAGTACGGCGACGACGAAGCTCACCAGCATCGCCAACCTCAGGCGCAAGCGAGCATCCGACAGCAGGTGTTCGTCTTGGCCCTGACCGACGAGAGCCACTGCATCGTGCGTGTCCAGTTCCGCGTCGTCTTGGTCGTGCACGTATCATCCCAAACGGACGAAACTCGCGAGCCCATTAGTCTAAACAGGCAAGCCCTTGGCGCACTGCCAGTGGCGAACACCCGGCGACACGGACCTACACGCGTTGAAGCAATCGAAGAGTTCTCTCAGCGGATCGGATACTTGGGCGAGCCGTGGGGGACGCCGCTGACGCTGAGTGCGCGTACACTCCCATCCAAATCGGAGGTAGCGAGATAGCTGATGGCGCCCGGGAGTTCGGCTACGACCTTCTTGAGAAGTTCCGTGCGTGGCACGGTCCTAGGAGGTCGAACGTTACCTCGAATACGCTGATCGACCCAATATCGCGCGACCTCGTCGGGGGTCATGTCGAGCACGCGGCGGTCGAAGAGGGCTCGACAGTCTTTGGCGGGTGGTTGAACGGGATCAACTTACGTCCATGGGCGTCCTCGACGACGCCGCCGATGAAAACCCTCTCCAGCAACGCCAAGGACAGATCTCGCAGGGGGCTAGAGAGCGCGACCACTGGCACGACGACCAAATCGTCACCGCGCGCCGGGTGTGAACGCAAACTCACGGCCGCGGCCATGAACAGCATCTGCCGCCGGGTCAACACGTTCTTCGTGCGCTCCTCAAAACGCCCATGCCGCCTGGCCTTGCACTCCGAGGATTGGGTGCTCGAACAGCGAGCCCTCGGGGATGTCACCGTGAAACGTCGCGGCGTTCCCCTCGAGCTTCAGCGTGACGTTGTGTGTGGGGCGCGAGTTGAGCCCGAGCCCCGTCGTGAGAATCACGTCGTTGGCTGGTGAGCGCGTCGGTTCCAGCACGTTGGACAGCGCGAAGTACTCGCCGACGAAGTAAGGCATGAGTCCCAGCCACTCGAAGCGATAACCCCCCACGGCATAGCCGCCGAAGCGGCGATTGTCTGGCTGAAATACACCTGGAGTACGCTCCGGGCGCCCATCACGAGTGAACGCTTGTTCGCCCATGATGAATTCGCCTTGGGCGTGGAGGCCGCCGAGCACGTACTTGGCATCGACGCCCCACGCTAGTTCGTCATATTGTTCCTCCACACGCTCCACGATGCGAACGCCAGCCCCGTCGAGCACGGCCGTCTCGGAGGTGTTGGTGTAGCGTCCAGCGTACGCGGACGCGCCGAACGTGAGCGTACCCACGCCGTGATGCATCGCGTGGGCTCTGAACGTCAATGCCTTGTTTTCGTCGAGATCCGCGTAACTCTGTACGGGACCACGACCGTTGGAAACTGCCAATGCGTATCCCACGGAGACAGTGTCCGACGGATAAGCCAACCCGTGGATCTGAATACCCGTTTGCCTCTCGGGCAGCAGCTCTAGCCCGACGACGTAAGGTCTGAACACGGGAATGATCGTCGGGGTGCCGTGGTCCTCGTTCCAGATGCCGTAAGGCGTGAGCCAACTCCCGCCCCGCACGACGAACAGCGGACTGGCGGCGTACTCGAGCCAAGCGCGTTCGATCAGGATGCTGCCCGTGGGGCGCTGCCGCGCGGGATTCGTGTAGTCTTGGACGCTGGTGTCCGTGCGCTCTACCTCTCCGCCCACTACGCGTTTGCTGCCGTTCGGCAAGTACGCGAAGCGCACTTCGATCAGACTTTGCCAGTCCTCCCCGAGCTCACTCGCTAGGTACAAGTTCAAGTTGCCGACGGCAAACGCACTCCGCGGGTACAGCAACGTTCGGAAGGCGCTGTCCTCGTGCAGCAGATACTTGTAGACGCTGAAGTCTGCGAATCCGTACAGCCGCATGCCTGGCATCGTGCCGACGATCGAGTCCGTCTGGCCCAGCTCGGCGTCGAGCCGCGCCAGCAGCTCTTCGGGGTCCTCTTGTACGGTTGTCGGGGCAGCCGCTGGCGCTCCAGCGTCTTGGGGTGGCTGAGCAACTGGAGCTTCCGACGCGACTGGGGCAGCTGATGGTTGCGCGCGTACTCCCGTCGCCAGCAGAGCCAAGCTGCAGGCAAGTGTCGCGACGGACCGAACGTTCACCTCGACTGCCTCTCGACGAGTTCACCCGGCGCAGGGCATTCTCCAGCATCGAGCCGTGACGCTGGGATGCACAGTGAGCGAGCCAGCACCGCAAAGTCGCAACAGGCCATGTCACCTGGGCACACCCCCGCGCGCTCTGCACAACCTTGGATCTGGCAGGTACTGGAGCTGTAGACCTCGCAATAGGTAGCCTCGGAGTCGGCGCAATCGGCGTCCGACTCACAGCTCAGCCCCAGCCCCGCGGGCTTTGAGACACACTGCGAGGAATCGTGGACGTCACACAGCTCGTCCTCAGCGCAATCGACGGACTCGACGCAGGTGGCGGCGGGCTCGCCCGTCGGGGTGCACACCCCAGAGTCGCACTCCGCACTACCGCCCGCGTCATCACGCCCGACACCAGCATCGGCGGGTCGCTCTTGGCATGACCCATCCGTCGCCCTGTCGAAGCCCGATTTGCAAACGCAGGCACCATCCACGGCGCGCTCGTTGCTCCCGCATCCGACGCACCTGCCCCGCTCGGCGATCTCGTCTGGTGGACAGACACATGCTCCGTCCTCGCGCTCCACGAAACCTTCTCCGCAAGGCGCTTCTGAATCCACCAAACACCCAGAAGCACCCAGCGTGAGGACGCAGAGCCACGTCGGCAGTCGATACCAACCCACGCGGGGACAACGGCACCGAGGTTAGAGAAGTTTACGGGGCACGGGGGCCGTCATTGAGTAGGTCGGGAGTTCGACGCTCGCAGGCCGCTTCAGATCGGCGCCAAGCTGGCGATGAAAAAGCCATCCGTTCCGTGCACGTCCGGCAGTAGCCGAATGTGCGTCAAGCCAGTCAACACTGGGTGGTCCCAATCGAAAAGCGTGGGTCGCAACACGTCGCTCACACGTTCGATGACCGCCTCGCCCTCTCTCGACAGCACGCTGCAGACTACGAACAGCACTCTGCCACCTGGTCGCACGTGGTTTGCGGCGTTACGCAAAATGCTCTCGGCCAACGTCGCCAATCGCGGGACGTCCTCTGGAGTGAGGCGCAGAGCAATTTCTGGGCGACGACGTAGCGTGCCCGAACCTGTGCACGGCGCATCGACCAACACGCGGTCGAAGTCACGAGGAACGTCGGGTTGTGCGTGTTGCCAGTCGACCGCTTTGGCGGTTGGCTGCGGCAACCCCAGCCGCTCGAACTCTCGCTGGAGCGCGTCGAGTTTACGCTCGGTCTTGTCAGTTACCCACAACGTACCGTTCGACCCGAGCTGCTCCGCGAGCAAACTGGCTTTCTGCCCGCGCCCCGCACAACAATCCAGCACGCGCTCTCCTGCGCGCGTACCGAGCGCAAGGGCGCCAAACATCGAACCTTCGTCCTGCACGACGAACTGTCCCAGCTCGTGCTCTTTCTTGCGCCGCAGATCACCTGCGCCGCGAATGCGATGCGCCTGAGGCACCAGCGTGCCTGGAGACGCCCCCTCCAACCAGGCTGGAGCTGGTTGGCCTGCACGCAATCGTATGGTCGGGGTAGGTGACCAGGCCCGTTCGTCTCCCGTGGCTGGCCCCGCTCCCAACAGTCCGAGAGTTCGTGCGGGTCCAACGGTCTCTTCCAACGCGGCCCGCAACCAAACGGGAACGCTCTGAGCGATCGCTTCCTCCAACTTGGGGTGCGGTCGTTCGCTCAGTCGACGCAGCACGGCGTTACAGAAACCCGCAACTTTCGCGCCGCGCAGTTCACGCACGGCACTCACGGCCTCCGAAATCGCGGCGTACGTGGGGACGCGTGACAAGAACGCGAGTTGATAGACCGCAAGCAGCATGTGCAAGACCACACGCTGGTCGTTACCCGCCAAGCCGCGTTTGGCGTGTTCTCGCAGGCGGGCCTCGAGCGCACCCCGAGTTCGCAACACTCCGTAGACGAGTTCAGTTGCCAGCGCTCGATCCGCCGTGGAACTGTTCACGCGCTGTGCGCAAGCCTTGTCCAGCTCAGCAGCCGCAAAACCTCCCCGACGATAGACGGCTTCGAGCGTTTCGACGGCGATGCGTCGCGCTTCGCTCACGTTGGACTCTTTGGGCGCCCCCACCACACTCACCCAACCAGATCCTGAACGTGACCTTCAATCACATCCCAACGCTTTTCGACGTCGTTCTTGAACGCTACCGCCATCAAGAACACGATCACCATCAGACCCAACAGGTGCGCCACCTCGCGCACTCTGAGCGGAATGGGCCTGCGCAACACGGCCTCGACCGTGAAGAACATCAGGTGCCCCCCGTCCAGCACGGGAATTGGAAGCAGGTTGAGTAACCCCAGGTTGATCGAGATCAACGCCATTACCCAAACGAAATAGTCGGGTCCCTTGCGCCCTTCGTCCCCAGCTACCTCGTAGATGGTTATCGGCCCCGACAGCGAATCGAGACTGATACGCCCTTGTGCCGCACGCACGAGCAAGATCAGAATGAAGCGCGTCACGTCGATCGTCTCTTCGACTGCCTTGGTAAAAGCGTACCTGACGGGGGTTGGGTGCCTTACGAACTCCTCTGGTGCGAGAGGGATCCAGTGCTGCATGCTGAAGCGATAGAGAGCGAAGGTTTGGCCATGCTCGTCCGTGAAGTTTTCGCGATGAATTCGAAACTCACCAGATCGCTCACGACCATCGCGCGCGCTGAGCCACTCGATTTGGTGTCGATGATCGCGGTCTTTCCAAACGCGCTCTTTGAACGTCGACCACGCAGGCAACGTTTCGTCATTGAGACGCAACAGCTTGTCGCGTTCACGCAGCCCCGCCGCGTACAACGGCGAGTCTTCGGGCAGGTCAGAGACGTATAGGTCCGCCAGCTCCATGCCCGTGCGTGAAAGCAGATCGTCGCCCGTCGTATTGGGAGTCAGGGCGACCACCCCCGCCTCGTAAACGGACATGGTCGCCAGACCACCCAACGCGTCGTTCACGGGCACTGGACGCATGTAGGTAACGGGCACGGTCTCACCGTGATTGACCGCAAGTTCTGCCTCCAAGTCCATGAAGCGCCGAACCGGCTTGCCTGCGATGTGGGTGATGACGTCGAAGGTTCTGAGGCCCGCGCGATGCGCTGGACTTCCCGGGTCGGGCACGCCGATGATCGCCGCGGGCGCGCTCGATTCGATGCCCACCGAGCCGTAGCGCTGAAAGATCCCCAGCTGGCGATGCTGCATCGGGATCAAGCCTGCATCAAAGCCCTCACTACCGAGCACCTCGTCTGCCACCATCTCGACGTCGAGGTGCTTGTTGTTGCGGAATACCTTGAACTGGATGAGCTTCGCGGGATTGCGGTTGATGATGCGCTTGACCTCGTCGAAGGTGCCGACGTCTTGCCCGTTGACGGCCATGATGCGATCACCCGGGTGGAGCACACCGTCTGCGGGATGCCCTGGGAGCACCCCACCCACGGTTGGCGGTAACGATGGCCCCGCACCCACGAAGACGGAGAAGTACAAGATGATCGGGAAGACGAGGTTCATCACGGGGCCCGCCAACACGACGATCACGCGCTTGTACAACGCCAGAGACTCGAACGTGCGGTGGCGGTCTTCGGGTAACACGATGTCCGTCTTCGACGACTCGAGCATCTTGACGTAACCGCCGAGTGGCAGGACGCTGACGCAATATTCCGTCTCACGCCCACGCAGACGAATGAGCTTGGGTCCGAACCCGAAGCTGAAGGTCAGCACCTTCACTCCGAACAACTTGGCGAACATGAAGTGCCCCAGCTCGTGCACGAAAATCAACGTGCTGATCAGGACGATGAAGTAGACGAGGTCCATGTGCTTGCCGTGCCGCAGCGGGTGCTCAGGTCGGCGAGACTAATCGTGGCAAGCGCGCCAGCACGACAAAAGCACTTCGGTGCCCGACGGAAGGCCGGATCGGGCGAAATTCCGCCAGTTTCCGTGCCTAAAGTCGATGGTGCGCCGGGCGGGCCGCGCTGACTCGCCGCTGTGCGGACGAACTCGGCAGAGCGCCGCATCTCCCGCCCCCATGCGCTTGGCAGCGCGTCAACCGACAGACTGTAGCGACACGGGCATGAACCTGCTCCAGCAACTCGGGCAGCGCCACTCGACGAACTTGCGACCGTCTCTGCCCGAGCCATGCGTCAGTCGCCACCCGTAGCGACACGTAATCAGCGTGTAGTTCGCGGAGTTGACGGGAGTGTGCTTGCGGCAATCCGCGCACTGATGAATTCGCGACTCGGCTGTCTCCATTTCCCCTTGACCTCTTCCCATTCCTGAAACCCAACCTCGATGCTCGGTCACCTCTACGTCGAGGTACCGAACCCCACGAATCCGAAGCGGCGACGCCACCCTCGCTCACCCACTCAGCACTGAGCCGGACCAAGCTAACCCAACACCCGGTCACCTGCAACACTCCAGGACTGACGAAACTTTCCGAAAATCACTCGAAACGCGAGACGAACACCCTCGACACGCCCGGCGCACGCAACTGAAAGGTGATCTTTTGTCTCCCGCTGTGGTGTGAGACGGGCGAGCACACGATTGGTGGTTGGAAGTGGGTGTGCCGTGCGGGCCGTGGGGCGTCCAGCTGGCCCTCGTCGTGCACCTTTCGCAGCCATCCTGAACATCCAGCTAGCGGATTAGTCTCGGTCGCAGGAGCTCTCTTTCAGGTCAGTCCCAGTAGGATTGGGCGCCACGATCCACCCCAGCTAACACGTCTAACGCCCCGACGTTGCTCGGGAACACGCCTCGATCGCGCTCGTCGTTTGGACTCCTCGCTCGGTCGATCGAGACTACACTGGGCCGCGTGGTTGCCGTGAATGCCTCGATCAGCGAACGCGTGGGTCGCTATCAGCTGCTCGCCGAGCTGGGCCAAGGGGGCACCGCAAACGTGTATGTCGCGTGCGTTTCGGGTCCGGGCGGGTTCAACAAGCTTGTCGTGCTCAAGAAAATGAAGCGCCACTTCGCGGGCGAACCGGGCTTCGCGGAGATGTTCATGGTCGAGGCGCGCCTGGCAGCGAAGTTGAACCATCCCAACATCGTGCAGACGTACGAGGTCTTCGACGACGAACAGCTTCCTGTAATCGTCATGGAGTACCTCGAAGGGAAGAGTCTTGCGGACGTCGCTGTGCGTCGCAGTCCCGAAGCGCCATTTACCCTGCAACACTATCTGACGGCGGTTTCCGAGGCGTTGTCGGGCCTGCACTACTCCCACGAACTCACGGACTACAAGGGACGGCCTCTGGAACTAGTGCACCGCGATGTCACGCCACACAACGTGTTCGTGAGCTACTCGGGGCAGGTGAAGATTCTCGACTTCGGGATCGCCAAGCTGAACAACTCGACGGTCGAGACCGAAACAGGAATCGTCAAAGGCAAGCTACGCTACATCCCTCCAGAGCAGATGATCGGAGACGAGCTCGATCGACGCGCGGACATCTACTCCGTGGGAGTGATGTTGTGGGAGGCCGCGGTCGGCGAGAAAATGTGGCGCGGACTGGGAGATGCGGCGGTGATGAACCGTGTGCTCAACGAAGAGGTGCCGCGCCCTAGTGAGAAAGCGCCCAACGTCGACCCTCGGCTGGAAGCGGTGATCATGAAGGCGTTGTCCGCGGATCCCGACGCACGTCAACAAACGGCGTTGGAGCTGCAGCAGGAGCTCGACGTCGTTCGAAAGGCACTACCCAACCCAGTCACGCCGCGCGAGTTGGGACCAGCGCTAGAGTCGATGTTCGGCGCGGACCGCGCTGAGACGCGCGAAGAAGTCGAGCGACGCCTAGCCAGCGCGACGTCGGCTGCGGAAAGCCGCCCTCCACCCCGCGCCTCGAGCACGACGGCTTCGATCGCAAACGTCTCGACACGGAAGGTCGACACGGCACGCATGCCACTCGCCGTGTGGTTACTGGCCGCAGGCGTACTAGCTGTTCTGCTGATCGTCGCCTGGCCAGCGCCACCCGTCGCCCCTTCGAACACGCGAGCCACGACTGTCTTGACCATCGAGTCCCCCGCATCGCCGAGTGAACGCAAGGTGAGAATCACCGTGTTCCCGCGCAACGCGAACCTTCGCATCGATGGGCAGAGCTTCGAACGGAACCCACTTTCAATCACGATGCCTGTAGACGATACACCTCACGTTGTCGTGGTCACGGCACCAGGCTACACTCCCCAAACACGCAGCTTCACGCTGGATGAAGACGTCGAGCTGATCGTCCATCTACACCCTGCTGAAGAACCGCCAGCACCCACGGCGTCCGCGGACGTCGCATCGCCCGAGCTCCCGAAACCCAAGAGGCCAGCGCGCGCTCCCAAACCGCCACCCCGCGCCCCACAGCCTCCTAGCGAGGTGGATCGTTCAGCGGAGGAGTGCTCGCCCCCTTACGTGGTCGATGAACGCGGCATCAAGCGCTTCAAGCTGGAGTGCGTCAAGTAGGTGGGCGTACGGCGTTGACGAAGGGAAATCCCTGCCGAGTCCCGTCACGGGGCCAAGTTGTTGCGGAGCGAAAACAACACGGGATCTGGATCCGCATCTTGCAGGGTCTCGCGGACGGCCAGGGCCAGCGAATCCGCGAAGTCCGGGTCCAAGAGTCCGGAAAGCGCCATGACGACACGATCGTTTCTGAAGTCTTGCCAAGTCACTTGCGCTAGTTCGTCCAAGTCTTCTTCGGGATCGATGTCACGTCGGGCGGGAATCGAACCCTTGTACGCGTTGAACTTCAACTGCCCTCGCTTCGATCCGAAACTGACGAGTAGGTCGGTCACCTCTGCACGGTGCGGAGCGCCTTTGGGCAGCGGAAAACAGTCAGAGGTGAACACGAAGGTTCCCTGAGAACCAGGAAACGGTATGGATCCGAAGTCGACTCCCGCCGTGTACCCCTCGTACTCCAGGTGCCCTTTGGCCCAGTCACCCATCACGGTGAACACCGCCTGGCGCGAGCGTTCTTCGACGAAGAGTCGCTCGACCCCCACAGTCCAGTTGACGTCCATCGCGTCGTCGTTGAAGTAGGGCCAGAGCGCCAACAGCTGATCCAGCGTGCGATGCATCACCTCGTGTTCGGGTTCGTGCCTCCCCGCCCAGTACTCGGAGTAGAACTCACCTCCACCAACTGCGGGTAGTAAGTTCTCCATGACGAACAGCGACATCGTCCAGTTGTAACGATTCCCAATCGAGATTGGGTGTTCGTAGCCTCGGGTGACCAACTCGGCCAGCGTCTCATGTAGCGCCTCGATGTCGGTGGGGACTGACAGACCCTCACGATCGAGCACCAGCTTGTTGTAAAACATCGTGTTGTTTCGATGGATGTTCATCGGAACCCCGTACAGCTTGCCCTCGTGACTCAGCGCGCGCGTGAGCGACTCGGGAAAAACATCGAACCAACCGTTATCTTCAGCCAACGTATTCATGGGAGACACTTTCGACTCTCGATCGTCGCGGCCGTCGAACAGCACCCACTGAAACAGATCTCGCCCGATGTTCGCCTGAAAGGTATCAGGGGGAATTCCGCGTCGCATGCGGTCCGCCAAGCGAGCCCTGGCCTTTTCAGCCAGCTCTTCCGCGGCGTTGATCACCCTGGCATCAGGGTGCCGAGCGGCGTGCACATCGAGCATCGCATCGAGGGCGCTGGTTTCGCTGTCGGACGACCACCAACTGAATATCTCTACGCTGACGCTCGAGCGCTCGTCTGCCTCAGACGCGCAACCGGCGGTGGCTCCAGTCGTCGAGACGACGGCCAGGCATGCTCGACGGAAAGCTCGAGATGTTCGGAAACCCAACATGGCGGCAGCGCCGAGTGTTCCCCCATGACAGGCAGTCCCACCAGGGGTCGTGTCGAGATCACGAACACCCTGGACCGGCCAGCCGCATTCGCTTGCGGATGAGTCTTCGAATTCCGCCTAGCCAGGTAGCAATGGCGCGGAACGCCCGACGATTTTCCACGAGGCCTACTTTTCGCCCCGCGGGCTGAGGCGGACCTCTACACTTTCCGCCATGTCCCGTCGCTCCCCGTCTGAGGCGCTCCGCCGCTTCACCCGGCAGGCGCACCTCGGCACGCTAGCGTGCTTGATCCACGTGTGCGATGTCGCGGCGCAGCCAGCAGATGCATCCAGCGCCGCGCCCCCACCCCTGAGTTCGACTGGTAGCGTCCTTGAAGTCGACCCCAGCCCGAACGACGCCACGACGGAAAATACCCTAGATGGCAACGACCACGACGGCATGGGCGACGTCGAACCAACGCCACGGGAATCAGATCCCACGACCGCGGCGTGTATTCGCAAACATGCCGAAGGCCAAGAGGCACGCATGGAGCAGCGCCTCCTGGATGCCGCGTTGGACTTCGGACAATGCGCGGTGCGGGCGTGTCCGCAGCTGGTTCGTGAAGACTGCTCTCAATGGCAGACCCAAGTGTTCGCCAGCGCACCACGGGTCGTGTTCCAAACGCCTCGGGGAGATCTCGCGGGTCTTCAGATCTGGATCAACGGGCAGCTTGCAACGTTAACGTTCGGGGAGCCCATGATTTTCGATCCTGGGAGGCACGACCTGCGGTTCGATGCCCCAGGACGTGTACCCGTGACCCGCCAGCTGCATCTGCGCGCGGGCTCGGCGCCCACCATCGTCGAGATAGAGCTGCCGAGGCCCGAACCTGCGCGACCGACTCTGCGCGCAGCGCAACGCGACAGCTCGCCAACCCTACCCGCACGTCCAGCAGCGCCACCCAGCGAAAGTCTCACGCCCTCGTTGGTCTACGTCTTCGGTGGTGTGGCGACGGCCGCGCTCGGCGTAGGGACATACTTTGCGATCGATGCGGCCCGAGACCGCTCGAACGCCATCGACACGTGTGCCCCGCTATGTGAGACGCGCGACGTCGAGAGTATCGAGCGCAAGTTTCTGATCGCTGACGTGGCTCTGGGTGTTAGCCTGGTCAGCGCAGCCACGGCGCTAGCGTTCTACGTGCTCGATAGCGAGCGGGATACCCAACGAACGGCCAGGCCCAGCGTGGCCGTGTCGCTCGCATCGAACGATCTGTCCGTGGAGTTCGGAGGCAACTTTTGACGCGTGTACTCCGCTGGTTGTTCTGCATTTCAGTGACGCTCTGTGGATTCGGCTGCAGTCTGTTCGTGGACACCGAACAGCTGAACGAAGGGTGTCCTCCCGACACCAAAGCCTGCGACGACCGCTGCGTATCAACCTCCGACCCGGAGTACGGCTGCGGCAACCGAACCTGTCAACCGTGTGTGTTACCCAACGCCACGTCAGTGTGCGACACGAGCGACGAGTGTGCGATCGCAGCGTGCGTCGGCCATCACGAAGACTGCAACAGCAGCGCAGAGGACGGATGCGAGGTGAATCTGGACACGGACGTGCTCCACTGCGGCGCGTGCGACGCCCCCGCGTGTGAGGTCGCAGGGGCCATCCCCGCGTGCGCGCGAGGTGAATGCGCTATTCGCAAGTGCCGCGTTGGCCGCAAGGATTGCAACCGAAGCTCTGAAGACGGATGTGAGGTCGACATCACGTCGAGCGCGACCAATTGTGGTGCTTGCGACGTCAGCTGCGGAGACGGCGGCGTCTGCCACGACGGCGGGTGCTTGTGAGCAGCGCGCGGTTATCGCACCAAGGTTCGCAACACCCACAGAATCATCAGCAGCAGCATGGGTGACAGATCGAACCCACCTGCAGGTGGTAAGACCTTACGAATCGGCGCGAGTACTGGCTCCGTCAGTTGATCAGCCAACTCGAACACCTGGTTCCTCGACCCCACCCAGCTCCCGACGACAGAAACCAAGACGACGAGCGAGTAGATCTCGAGAATGATGGCCAGGGGAGACACGCGCTTACAAGTGGCTCCCCACGCGCCACCAGTCAACCCCCTTGCCACACAGTCAGCGCGATTCGAGGGACAAACGCACGAGACGTTCGAAACGGCTTAGCGGCTGCGCCCCTACCAACTTGTAGCGACCGACGACGAAAGTCGGCGTCCCAGAGAAACCCAACTCCTCAGCGAGCGCCAAGTCCCGTTCGATGGCCGCATCGTGCACGCCACTTCGCATAGCTTCGTCATAACGCGCCATGTCTGCGCCGAACTCGGCTACGTACTTGGAAAGGGTAGCAGCGTCGAGCTGCTCCGCATCTCGACCTTCACGGCCAAACAATCTATTCGTCATCTTCCAGAACGCGCCATCACCCTTTTGTGATCGCACCTCGAGCGCTGCCGCAGCGGCTGGGCGCGCGTGTCTATGAAACGGCAGCGGGAGATGCCGCCATACGACGCGTACTTCGTTTGGATAACGCTGACGCAACGCTTCGAGCGTTGGCATCACACGGCCACAGTAGCCGCATTCGAAATCCGAGAACATCTGAACGACCACGGGAGCATCGAGCGGTCCCATGCTGGGTGAATCTGCGGGCGGTAGCTCAACGGCCATACGCTCGAGCCCTGGCGGGGGTGAGGCCAACCGCTGCAGTCGCTCGTAGGGTGTCGCTGCACCCTGTTGCGGTTTCAGGGCCTCAACCTTGGCCAACTCCTCCTGAACCATGGCCTCGAACGAGCTCAGCGGCTGAGCTCCTGCGACGCGCCTGCCGTTGATGAAGAAGTGCGGCGTGCCCTGCGCGCCCAAGTCCATCGCGAGATCCCGATCCGCGGTCAGCTGCGGGTCGTTTGGTCCGAGGGACAAGGCGCGGGCCAATGCCTCAGCGTCTAGCTGATGGCTCTGGATCAACTCGTCGAGCGTAGCCTGTTGCAGCCGTTCGTCGACGAACATGCGTTGCAACGCACCCCAGTAAGCCTCCGATCCTCGTTCCCTGTGAACTTGCAGGGCTACGACCGCGGCGGGCACGGCAAGTGGGTGAAAGTCCAGCGGATGGTGTTTCATCACCCAACGGATCTGGCCAGGATGTCGCTGCATCAACGTGGCAATGGTTGCGTGTGCCTTGCGGCAGAACGCACACTCGAAGTCGGCGAACTCGACGATGGTCACCGCCGCAGCCTCAGGCCCGACGCTGGGCGACGTGCCGACGGGTACGACGTACGGGGGCTCTTCTGGTTCCGCCCGCGCCGTTCCAGCGAGGTCCAGGTTCACCGCGACGCGTTCAGCGTAGACGAGGTCTGCCTCTGTTCCCCGCTCTTTGAGAAGCTTCGCAGCGCGCAATTCGTGCTCGACTACCCGCTCGAATTCGTCGAGCGGTCTGGCCCCGACGATTTGCGCTCCATTGATCAGGAACGCAGGCACCCCGTCGACGCCCACGCTCTCGGCAAGCTCCATGTCTCGCTCCACGGCCTCTACCACTGCTTGGGAGTCGGTCAGCTCACGCAAGCGACGTGGGTCTAAACCAACAGCCGAGGCCCACTGCTCCAGGTTATCGGGGCCGAGCGCGGTCGTGTTGGCGAACAAAACGTCAGCGTAGTCGAAAAACGCCTGCGCCCCTTTTTCGTAGTTTACGGCCTGCGCCGCACGAGCCGCAGGGAGCGCCGCCAGGTGAAAAGGTAGCGGCGCGTGCTTGTAAACCACTCGCAATGCCTCGGGCCCGTAGCGTCGACGCAGTTGAACCACCGTGTCGTGTCCGCGCGCGCAAAAACGGCACTCGAAATCGACGAACACCACCATCGTGACTGGCGCGGCCGGATCACCCCAAACCGCGTCGTCCGCGTCGATGGGGACGCTACTGGAGCTGGGTTGGCTCACGCCCGTCGCTGAGACCGCTGTTGGACTCGACGCGTTCGGCGCGCAAGACATCCCGAGCCCACCAATCAAGCTGACGGCCAACGCGAGCCGGGTGAGGATGAGCGCGCGAAGACGCCCCACGACAACCAGACTGACCAACCAACCAAAGTACTGCTTGGGTCTACAGCTGATCGTGCGCTCAGATATTCGGATCATTGCTCTTCGGGGGCTCTCTCGTGGGGTGTCACGGGCCGTGGGCGCCGTATTGCAGCCATTCGCGCCCGGCATTTGCGCTCCTGCGAGTCGAATGCTGTCATGACCGCGAACCCGTTGGCGGCAATACCACGGCTGTGGCTGCAAATCGTCCACTCACGGGCGGCCCCCCAACCCGAAGTCGAGTTTGTAGCGGCGCCAATGGCGCGCAGCGTAGTCGACGGGCTGCGCCATGGAACCTCCACAGATTGCCGCCGCAGAGCAAAACTCCCTGCGCCCTTGTCGGTGGGGGTGCTTGTGATTAGCTTCCCGCTCCACACTGCACCGCTGGCGACGATAGCCGTCTCGATGCGACTTCACCGCGGAATTCACTAGGCCAACCACGACCAGCAACCTTCCGTGACTCGATGCGTCGAGTACATCACGGGCTAGACCGCTGGCCGTCGTAGAGGAGCGCCTGCAACAAATCATGCTGACCTGGGTAGCGAGCAAAGTTTTCGGAACAGCCAACGATCGCGCACTGCGGAGGCTGAACGGCAAGGTAGATCGAATCAACTCGCTCGAGGGGAAGATCACCAAGCTCAGCGACGCCGAACTCAAGGCGAAAACGAACGAGTTCAAGGAGAAGCTGGACAACGGCGCCAGCCTCGATGACCTGCTCGTGGAGGCTTTCGCCGTTTGTCGAGAAGCGGGCCGGCGTGCCCTCAACATGCGTCACTACGACGTGCAGTTGGTGGGCGGGATGGTGCTGCACCAGGGGTGCATCGCCGAAATGAAGACGGGTGAGGGTAAGACATTGGTGGCAACGCTGCCCATCTACCTGAACGCGCTGGAAGGCAAAGGCGTTCACCTCGTCACGGTGAACGACTACCTCGCGCGTCGCGACGCCGAATGGATGGGGAAGCTTTACAACTTCCTCGGGATGAGCGTCGGCTGCGTCGTCAACCAACAAGGGGACGCAGAGAAGCGCAAAGCCTACAAGTCGGACATCTGTTACGGCCAGAACAACGAGTTCGGGTTCGACTACCTGCGTGACAACATGAAGTCGTCCGCGCTGGAGTACGCGCAGCGCCCGTTGAATTACGCGATCGTCGACGAGGTCGACTCGATCCTGATCGACGAAGCGCGAACGCCGCTGATCATCAGCGGCCCTGCCGAGGCAGCCAGCGAGCAGTACCGTTCGCTCAACGAGGTGATGCCGAAGCTGCGCAAGGACGACCACTACGTGGTCGATGAAAAAGCGTTCAGCGTCACGCTCACCGACGAAGGTGTCGAACTCGTGCAGCAGCTCGTCGGGGTCAGCAACCTGTACGAACCTGCCCACGTGCGCACGCTGCACATCTTGTCTCAGTTGCTGCGGGCTCACGCGCTGTACAAGCGCGACGTGCATTACATGGTGTCACCCGACGCGCGTGTACTGATCATCGACGAGTTCACGGGACGTGTATTGGCGGGGCGCCGCTGGAGCGATGGTTTGCATCAAGCCGTCGAGGCCAAAGAGAACGTTCGCATTCAGGAAGAGAGCCGCACGATGGCGAGCATCACCTTCCAGAATCTGTTCCGCATGTACAACAAGCTCGGCGGCATGACGGGTACAGCGCAAACCGAAGCGCAAGAGTTCCACTCGACCTACAAGCTCGACGTCATCTCGATCCCCACCAATCGCCCAATCGCACGTATCGACGACGAAGATGTCGTGTACAAGACTGAGCGGGAAAAGTTCACGGCCATCATCAAAGACATCCTGGCCAAACACGAAGAAGGACGCCCAGTACTGGTGGGTACCACCAGCGTGGAGAAGAGCGGCGCGATCGCGCGAATTCTGAGCAAGAAGGGCGTTCCCCACAACGTACTCAACGCCAAACATCACGAAAACGAGGCGTACGTCGTAGCCCAGGCGGGGCGCTCGGGCGGCATCACGGTCTCCACGAACATGGCGGGCCGCGGCACGGACATCTTGCTCGGTGGCAACCCCGAGATGCTCGCTCGCCTGGAGTTCAAAGAAGCCAACCGCGTTCCAGAGGCAGAAGCAGACGAGTTCCAAGCACTGGTAGCGGACTACGAAGAGCGCTGCCGCATCGACCATGACAAGGTGATCGAAGCAGGCGGCCTGCACATTTTGGGCACCGAACGTCACGAGTCTCGACGTATCGACAACCAGCTCCGCGGACGCGCTGGACGCCAGGGTGACCCTGGGTCGAGTCGCTTCTTTCTTTCTTTGGAAGACGACCTGATGCGCATCTTCGCAGGCGATCGCGTCAAGAACTTGATGGACCGCATGGGCATGCCCGACGACGAACCCATCGAGCACCCCTGGGTGACGAAGAGCGTCGAGAATGCGCAGCGCAAAGTCGAAATGCGCAACTTCGACATCCGCAAGAACCTGCTCGAGTTCGACGACGTGATGAACGCCCAGCGCAAGACAGTGTACGCTCTGCGCCAGCAACTGCTCACGGGCCGTTACACTCCCGAAGAGCTAGATGAGTTGGGCAAACCCACCGGGCGCTCACGCAAATTGCCGATCAACGAAAAGATCCGCGAGAAATGCACGCCGCTCGTCGGACAGCTCCTCGGAATGTTCTCCGATCCTGCACTGCCCGTGAAGACCGTCGACGGCAAAGTCATTTCTCCGAAACGAGAAGACTTCGAGAAGGTGGAGAAGATTCTCGACCACGAGTCGCTACAACGTGAAGCTTACGAATTGTGGGGCGTGCACTTTCCCGTGGGTGAACGCATCCGTCGCACTCCCGTGCAGTTTTTCGATCAACTCGCGGAACTCGTTGGCGCTGGGCTGACCGAACAGCGAGAGCGTATGCTCGATCTGATCGACAAGATCGTGAGCGCGATGATCGAAGAGTCGTGTCCCCCCAATCGCCCACCCGAGGACTGGGATTGGGCGGGCATTCACTCGGGTTTCAAGGACCACTTCGGGAAACCTCTGGAGAACGACGTCGACGACCTCGGCGATCCCGAAAAGCTGGTTCAGATCGTCTACGAACGCGCAGAAGCGGTCTACCTGGAGCGCGAAGAGCAGCTTCAGCTCGAGAACATCATGCGCGTCTTCCGCTACTACTACGCGGAGGAAATCGACCGTTCCTGGGTGGATCACCTGAGCTCGATGGAGCACCTGCGGGACGGCATTCACCTGCGGGGCTTTGGCCAGCGCGACCCGAAGCAGGAGTACAAGAAAGAGGGCTTCGGACTGTTCGTGGACATGATCTCGCGCGTTTCCTCCAACGTGCTCACCAAGGTGTTCGCGTTCGAACCCGAGGCGTCAGACATCGAACAGCTGGAGCGCGAAGCCGCCCGCCGCCACCTCGAAGAGTTGGAGAAGGCCGTGGCCCGTCATCCAGGGGACGGCACAGGCGAACAGCCCGCCATTGCGGGTCAGGCGTCTAACCAGGCTAAATCCTCCAAGAAAAACAAGAAGGCGAAACCAAGCGCCAAGGCGAAACGTGCTGCGGTTCAAGCTGGTGACCCGTGTCCGTGCGGTAGCGGCCGTAAATTCCGCGAGTGTCACGGAGCGGCACTCGACGACAACGACGCCGCCTGACCCCAACAAGCAAACACCCCGCAAGAGCTTTTCGAGCGGGGTGTTTCGCTTTATTGTGCGACAGGCGACGTGACGATGGAGGATGAGAGGGATCGTGAGCTGGCTCGCTTGAGAGCGCGCATCCACGAGTTGGAGAGCGAACGGACCGCTTCAACAGCCCACACCCAATCTCACGTGGATTCGCTCACTCGGGCCAGGCAGATGCTGTTCGCCAACGAAAGGTTGGCGAAGGCTGGAGCGTTCATTTGGGACGCCGAGTTCGATCGGATTTCACTATCCGAAGGGATGAAACAAATCACGGCACCAGATGATCCGCCGTTGGGGCAGTCCAAGGCGCTCAGCCTGGTGCATCCCGACGACCGCAAGCGTTTGGTGCGGCTCATCAAGCTGGCGATACGTGGTACGGAGGTGCTGCCAACGGGATTTCGCGCGATCCGTAGCGACGGCACTATCTTGCACCTGGTGGGACGCATCGCGGCCGTTCTCGACGATGACCAAAACCTGGTTTCCCTGAATGGCGCCCTGATGGACGTCACGGAACGTCGTCATTTGGAGGCCCAACTCCTACAGTCACAAAAGATGGAGGCGATCGGGACACTCGCGGGGGGCGTCGCTCACGACTTCAACAACTTCTTGCAAGTGATTGCTGGTCACTGCGACCTCCTGCAGCTGGGCGGCGACCTCTCGACACGTGCGCGCAGTTCGATCGACGAGATCAGCTCGGCCATCACGCGCTGTCAGGAACTGACCCAAAAGCTGCTCGCTTTCGGTCGAAAGCAAGACAGCACTCCGTCGCTCAACGACGTACGAACACTGGTGACGTCGACGGTTCGCATGCTCAACCGCCTACTCGGCGACGACGTGGAGCTGGCGATAAACAACGACGATCTGCCGTGTGTCGTTCGAATCGACCCGCTGCAGTTCGAACAGGTACTCGTCAATCTGGCGATCAACGCACGAGACGCCATGCCGAACGGAGGTTCGCTCGAGGTTAGTGTTCGTCAAACGTTTCTCGACGCAACCGAGGCCAAACGTTGCGGTCTTCAGCCCGGAACCTACTGTCATGTAGTCGTGCGCGACACGGGAGTAGGAATGCGCCAAGACGTTGCAGAGCGCATCTTCGAACCCTTCTTCACGACCAAGCCACTTGGCGCGGGCACTGGGCTGGGGCTTTCGACCGTGCACGGCATCGTCCACCAAGGTAACGGCGCCATCACGGTAGCCAGCACTGAAGGTGTCGGCACTGCGTTTACACTCTACTTTCCTCTGACACAGTCCGAGCAATCGCTGCCCGCAGTGCAGGCGAGCATGGGCGAGGGTCCGGGGGGAAGCGAAACGATACTGCTCGCCGAAGACGGCCATCAGGTGCGCAGCGTGACTCAAAGGCAACTCGAGCGCGCGGGGTATAGTGTGCTCGCCGCGGAGGATGGCGAACGAGCGCTGGACCTAGCGCGTCGACATGCTGGCCCCGTGCACTTGTTGATCAGCGACGTGATGATGCCGAGGATGAACGGTCCAGAACTCGCTCAAGAACTCGCCAAACTGCACCCAAACGCCAAAGTCCTCTTCATGTCTGGCTACACGGAGCGCATGGTGATGCAACGTGCCGCACTCCATCGCGAGCGAGTGCAGTTGCACAAGCCGTTCTCGATGCATGAGCTGCTGACGAGCGTACGCGACCGTCTCGACCAAGACTGAGAGCCGCGGCGCAGGTTGGTCCCGCGGCCCTCACCCGCGGTTCACGGTCTGGCCTGATCGGCGATCTAGCGGACCGTCGAGCGGCGCGGCTTGCATCGTCCCGGGGAGACAGACTCGCGCGAGCGGTAGTGCGTGGGCGACTGCCTCTTGCTGCTCTGGGGTTCCCTCCACGGCCACGCAGGTGAGACTGGTGGACAGCGTTCGCAATGCGGCCAGTGGCTCGTCGCTCGGCTGCAGCACCAGCCTGCGACCGCCAGGAGGGATCATCGGAGCTGCTACTGCGCGCTGCAGATGCACCCCCTCGGCGTGATCTGGAGGCACGTCGTCACTGCAGGCGAAGGCCGCGGCGGCGTCGAACCATGTCTGGTCGGCGACTTCGTGTGTGGTTGCGTCACCAACTGGCACGCGAGAGCGCCACTCCGTCATGGCGCGTCGCAGTGCGGCCGCCAGCACCACCGCATCCACGTCGGGCCCCAGCAGGCACAGTCTTGGGCTCGAGCATCCTCGCTGTTCGAACAAGATCGCGTCTTTGACGATCGAATGTGCCAACCCTTCGACGTCCTGCACCTCGAACACGACTACTGCGCCAAAACCGCTCCCGTGCGCTTTGAGAGTCACCCCGGGGGACAGCTGCGCGGCGAGTTGCGCCATGGTCTCGTCCGATCCGTACGCGTGAACATGGTCTCCAGGCTGCGGCCTGAGGCTCGTGGTGAGCTCGAATAGGTCACCCGTAGCGGCATGTAGCGCCGTTGCGAGTACGGGGTCACGCTGCGAGGGCCGAACGATGACGTCGGGTGAGGCGGCGAGCGCACACGCGATTGCTCGGTGGGCCGCGACGAACACGTTCGCCGACAACACGACCCATACGCGATTCGCGGGTACCGCACCCTGGCACAGAGCTTTCAACTCGGCGTCACTCGGATTCGTCTCGAGGCTGTGGCGGAGTCCGAGTTCGACCCCCTCAGCAGAAAGTCCCGTGGCGCGCATCACGGCGGCGCGCAAATCGGTCGCAGCGGAGTTGCGTTCATCGACTAGGTCGCGAGCTGCGGTGACGAGGCGGGTGACACGGTGCAGCGCTGAGTCATACAAACACCCCGAGCTAGCGGGGTTTGCTGATGACTTTTCTTGCTGCACGACTACGCGGGCTATCTGATCATGCACAGGTGGTCGCGCTCGTTCACTCGTAACCGTGACCTGAGCACTCCAAATGGCTTCAGCCGCGAGGGAACACCCACGCGCGGGCGCCCGCGCTTGGCGCCCCAACAAGCGGACCCCCTGGCCCTCCAGCTCAATCAAGTCCTGAGTGACTACGTAGACTGCGGAGTCGACGTTGCCGAGGTCGATGAACGCAGCGAGCCCACGCTGTCCGTTTTCCACGGGCTCGAGTGACCGCGGATCCAGAGCTTGCACCTTCAGCCAGGGCGGCGGCAAGTACAAGTCTGGTGAATGCTTGGCGAACTCGCTTTCGAGCGCCGAACCCGCAACGCAGCCCTGGTACAGCTGACTGCTCAGCTCGGTCATGCCGTATTCACCCACCACGCTCGCGGGCTCCAACAGGTCGACGATCTGAGCGCGCAGGTCAGCTGCAGATACTTCGCGCGTGCGCCCTTTGAAGCCCCCCGTGTAGACGACCGTGCTGTTCGGGGGTAACGGCAGCCGGCGCCGGGCAAGCGCGTCGATCAGCATCACCAGCGCAAACGACGTCGCAAAAAGCACGACTGCGCGGCTTTCGTCTCGCGCTGCGTCGATCGCCGCGCGCAAAGCATCGACGCGTACGCCACCATCATCCAACAGCCAGGCGTCGTCGAAACACGCTTCGCTGAGCTCATCGCCTCGCACGCTTGGCTCGTTCCAGCGTTGCATCAGCCAATGCGCCATGTCGCCTAGCGACGACGTACTTGGCTTTCCAGGCCGAGGGATCAAGGCAAGGAGTCTTGGTAATCCAATACGCGCCTGCGCTTGGGCTTCACTGAGCAGCGCTCGCTCTGCGCCCAAGCAGGCCAAGGTTCGGTAGGTGTCCGTGACCCGCATCGAGTGGCGTCCCGTGAGTGCCGCGGTCGTTCCACTCGTGCGATAGGTGACACACGCCGTCGACTGATCAAAGGTAAACACGTCGGCGAACCGAAAACAATCGACGGGCAACGGACGCAGTTGGTCCAGAGTCGATGCGCTGCGAAGGCGGCGTGCGTGTCCTGGGCAGCGCTGCGCCTGAAAGCGAGCAACGTCTAGCACGAGTTCCTCGAACTCTCGCGCACGTGCGGAGCCGCCAAGCCCGCCACCGACGGACGCTCTAGCGAAGTCGACGACCGCGGTGTGCAGCCTCGCGGATTCATCTAACGCGCTCACGATGAGGGCTCTCGCAGCACCTGCGCGAGTTCTCCCGCGAACGCTTCGAGCAGTCGCCACTCGATCTGAAGCGGCGGGGTGATGACGAGCGTTTCTCGACGTCCGCCGCCCGTGGACAGCAAGTATCCCCGCTCCGCCAGCGCCTGAACCACTCGGGTCGCGGCCCCGGGACCCCCTGGTACGTCCACTCCGAGCATCAAGCCTGTTCCTCTGACGCGCACGCCTAGACCGCTGAGTGTACGCTGCAGGTGCTCGAGCAGCTCTGCACCGATCCGAAGGGAAGTACTCACCAGCGCTTCCCGCTCCAGCACCTCCAACGTCGCGAGCGCGGCTGCACAAGAAAGCGGTGCTCCTGCGAAAGTGCTCGTGTGCACGACCTCTTGAGGCTGTTGCCAGTGCGACATGACGTTGGCTCGACCGACACACGCACTGATGGGTAACCCGCCCCCCAACCCCTTACCCAGGCAAACCAAGTCAGGCACGACACCTTGCGCCGTAGACAGCAACCAATGCCCCGCGCGTCCGAGCCCAGTCCACACTTCGTCAGCGATCAACAGCGCGCCCTTGCTTCGCACCAAAGACGCGATACGGGGTGCGAAACCTTCAGCCAGCGGTAACACACCACCACGGCCCAACACGGGCTCGTACAACACCGCGCCAATTGGCTCGTTCTCCAGTAGGCGTTCCAGGTCAGACGAGAGCTCGTCCAACGCGACCGCTTCACTCGGGTACGGCAGCGTCCAGACGTGTCGATTGAGCTGTTCGGCGAACGGCTTGCGATAACTTTCGCGCAGGCCACAGGCGGGCAAAGGTCCGTAGCCCAGTCCGTGGTAGGCGCCCTCGAACGCAATGACGCCCGGCCGCTTCGTCGCCAGGGCCGCGGTCTTGAGTGCTACGCTAACAGCATCAGACCCCGACTGCGCGAGCACGGCTAACGCACCCTTTTCAGGAAACAACGCACACAGACGCTCGAGCAGCTCGATCTTCACATCTGACGGGTAAACGTCACCCATCGCTTGCAACAGACGTGGTGCTTGCCGCGAGATCGCGCCGAGCACGTCGGGTTGCCCATGGCCGATCAGCAGCGAGCCAAACCCAGCCGCCAGGTCGACGTAGCGGTTTCCGTCGACGTCCCAGACGTTGACGCCCTCACCTCGCGCAAACACGATCGGCCAAACATCGGGCGCGGGCGACGGCCCCATGGGCGCAGCAACCGCGCGCATGCGTTTGCCCCAACTCACTCGCCGTGCGGTAGATGTCTCCACCAGCTGAGGCCCAAGCTGGCGTGATGGTTCACTCGTCATCGCGCCGACGACTTTCACACGACGGGCGCCTCAGCGCACGCGGTTGCGACCGCCGCGCTTGGCCTCGTACAAGCGCTCGTCAGCACGCTGAATCAGCTCGGTCGCCCCCTGGTCGCTCTCGACGGCAGCGCAACCGATACTGACCGCGACGGGGATACGCTCGCCCTGGAAGATGAAGGAGTGCTCCGCCACCTTGGCGCGCAGGCTTTCAGCGAGCGCGCGTGCTCCTTCCAGGGTCGTTTCAGGCAACACGATCACGAACTCTTCGCCGCCATAACGCGCGAACACTTCGTCTCTACGGATCCGCGCTTTGACTGCATCGGCCAACTCGCGCAGCACATAGTCTCCCGCGAGGTGGCCATAGTGGTCGTTGATGCGCTTGAAGTAGTCGATGTCGAACATCAACACCGCGAGCGGACGATCGTGACGACGAGCGCGCGTGATTTCGCGCTCCAGCGCTTCGTACAGGTATCGCTTGTTGTGAATCTGCGTCAGACCATCGACGATGGTCATCTTGTAGATCTCTTCGTGGTACTTCGCCTCCGCGTCCGCACCCGACAGATACTTGAAGATCGTCGGCCCCACCTTGATGCGGTCGTTCGTGCGAAGCTCCGCCTCGGGAACTTGGTGTTCGTTCACGTAGGTGCCGTTGGTCGATTTGTCGTCGATGGCGAACCAGTGTCCGCCACGCAACTCGAAGTGCGCGTGACGACGCGACACGGAATCCCCCTCGAGGACTATCTCGTTGTCCGAGCCCCTACCAATTCGCACGGGGCTCTTGTCGAGCACGAAGCGCTTACCCAGCAGCGTCGGCTCTTTGGTATAGATGACGACCACGCAATCGTTGCCGCCAGAGCCCTCGCTGGGAGTTGGCTGAGTAACCGTGGTTACTCTGGTTTTTTCGTCGTCGAACTCGCTCACTGGGTTGCTCGTAACGCACTCTGAAGCTGCTTGGCGTACGACGCAATCGTCGCACCCGTTGGAACATCCGTCGTCGTATTGCTGCGGCCGGTTGCGCCTCGAATTGCTGCGTGTCGAACGACAGCGCCCCGAATGGCCAGATGGGCCGGTTCCTCAGCGTACGCGCCTGCAATCAACACGGTCAAGTCGGGAGACTAGCAGACAAAACGCCGGACGTGGACCGGTCTGGCGGCCCGCCAGCCCGGGTCACATCGCACTTCCTAGGGTGACCCACCATCGGTGTCCGTCGGCACCTGTATGCCGAGAGAGCGCATTAGGCGGAGCGCGTTCCCGCTCCGAACCGGCCCCTCGCGCAGCTTGAAGTCGAATTTGAGTTGTCCGTGGTCCTCGGTCTCTCTCAGATGGACCTGCCGCACGTTCGCCATGAGAGGTGCGGGAAGCTCGCACAAGCCGCTGTCATGTGTGGAGACTGCGCCCATGGCGCCGTTCTCCAGCAGATGGGCCAGTACCCAGCGGGCACCAATTTGTCGTTCTCGCGAGTTCGTGCCGTGGAGAATTTCGTCGAGCAGAAAGAGCACGGGCGCGCCGACTTTCAAGGAGTCGAGCACCCCTTTGATCTTGCGAACCTCAGCGTAGAAGTGGCTGACCCCCTCGTCCAACGAATCCCGAATGCGCATGCTGGTTCGCACGACCAGCGGAGACAACTCCATGCGACTGGCACAGACCACGGATCCGCTGAGCGCCAACACGGCATTGATCCCAATCGCGCGCAACAACGTGCTCTTGCCCGACATGTTCGATCCCGTCACGAGCAAGCCTTTGCCGGGTCCTTCCAACGTCACGTCATTCGCGACACGTGCACTCGCGCCCAGCAGCGGGTGAGCGAGCTGTTCGGCTGCGAAGTGCGCAGCCCCAGAACGCACGTCAGGCCAGCAGAACTTCGGGTTGTCGTGCGCGTAGGCCGCCAGACTCGCAAGCGCCTCCAGCTCACCGAGCGCCAGGAACCACTTGCGCAGTCGCTTTCCCGAACGACGCTGCCACGCCTCCAGCCTGAGAACGCAGTGCACATCCCAAAGCAGAACACCGTTGACGAACGGGTGCACCAGGCCGTTGTGGCGCAGCTCGAAGTAGGAAACGATGCGCTCGAACTGACGCATCGCGAGGCTCGGCGGTTCGCCCTCGGAGCTATGGGTTTCGGCTTTCAGCTCCTGTAAGCGTTCGGCTTTGGCGTCCAGTGTTTCGAGCAGCTTCAGCATCGGCCCGAAACGAAGAAACAACCCCTGATTGGCAGACACCGCGGCGAACACGGCAGCCACGTGTACCCGCACGCTGAGCAGCAAGATGGCTTGCGCGATCAGCGGTGAAATCCAAGCCAGTGGATGCCACTCGAGAATCCAAGCCGTCGCCACGATACCAAGCGTGATTGGCGGTGCCAGCCACGCCACGATCACGAATGAGGTCTTGTGAGATAGGCCCGGCTTGTTCTCTGCCCACGACAGTAGAGGCTCCGGATCCAAAGTGGCATTGCCGCTCACCTTACGCGCTGAGCTAGATGCCGAGGCACCAGAAAGAGGCTGCGTTACCGCCAGGGCGAGCGCTTCGAGCTCTTGGCGCAAGTCCAGCATGGGAGCTAACTCGCGCGCGGCTTGTTGACGAGCCGCAATTTCTTCGGGCGTGGCCCGGTTCATCAGGTACGACGCCAAACGCTGCTGACCGAACTGAGTGCGTGCGGTGTTGATGCGTTGGAATAGTGACGCGGGCCCGAACAGGTCCAAATCGTCCGCATACGGATGCACGGGATTGTTGAAGCGCACGCCGTCTTCACTCAGGTCACGAAAGTTGGAACCGTTACGCGTGATCGCGTCCTTGTTGACGGTCACCCAACGCAGCGCCATGTCTTCGTCACGAATCACCTTGCCGTGCCAGGAGACCAGCACGCCAAAGACCACCGCGAAACCTGCGCATACCCAACCCCAAAGCGCCCCATCATCGCGAACCAGTGCAGCAATCCCCGTGATCACGACGACGCCAAAACACAAGCCGCGAAAATTGGACACCAAGCGAGAACGAGCACCCAGTGCTTCCGCGTGTCTCGTGAAGCGTTGGGCGCGTTCGATGTAGGCCTTCACCACTGGGCTGGCTTCAACCTGCGCGTCGGAGTCTACGGACTCTTCCGACGTCGTCTCCGTCGCCTGCTTCGCATTGGTTGCAGTCGTCTCTGCTGCAGGGTGTGCCGCAGCATCACGCGGGGAGTTTGCGGACCCCGCATCGCCATTTCCGGACCCGGCGTCGCTGTTCGCGACGTCCGACTTCGACGACTCGTTCAACGCTGTACGCTCAGTTCGATGGGGATGGTCGCCCCCACCATGGGGGCCGCGGGGTACCCGACGTAACGTCGATCGACGACGTCTGCGATGCATGCTGCGGCATCTTTGCTCATGCCCTCGTGGCTCTTGACGCTGACGCCTTCGGCGCGCCCACGTTCGCGCACCAGGAAACGCACCACAACCTTGCCGCGCTCCGCCGTCAAGCCGCCGTGTTTGTCGACGCAGTCGATGTAGCGCTCTTTGGGTAATCCGAGCTTCTTCGCGGCCAGGGGCAACTCCCCCGTGTCCGCTTGGGCAGGACCGACACTCTTGACGACCAGCTTGCCGGGCTTGGACTTCGGAGATACTTGGCCCTGGCCCTTCGCTTGCGCCTTCTGGCCACTGGTCTCCGCTGCAGCACTGCTCTCGGATGCACCAGTCTCGGATGCACCAGTGGTCTTCTGCGGCGTCAACCTCGCCTCCAGGAGCGTCGTTGCCTCGCCGGGTTCCAAGCAGCGGATCAACATGCCGTGACCGTCAGCCAAACGGCCCCACGCGCAAGCGGGATCGTAAGGATACCGCTCAGGGCTTTCAGCGATGGCGACGTTCGCAATCGCCAGCGAGCAAATAGCCGCCCCCGTGAGCCAGAGCAGCAACCTTCGGCCTACGGTCAGATCCATCAAAACCGCCCTATCGTGTGTCCAAATCCGTCGAGTTACGCAAAAACGCGCGAAAGCATTCGCATCGCAGGCGGAGCCCTGCAGCTGGGGTCAGTCTTGGCGCACCCAGATGTAAAAAGCAAGTCTACCTTCAAAGCGCCACAGAAGAGCTGTAAGTTGGGGTGCTGTGTCGAGTCCGAGCAACGTCGTGCTCACGTTCCTGCAGAGCGTTGGAAGGCGCCAAGAGGCAGAATATTATCTGAAGCTGTTTCGAGAGCTTCCCAAAGCCAGCTTTGCAGTGATTCTGGCCGACCCCATGGTGCTCGACGAGACACCTGGGAGTGTGGTCGAAGCCCTACGTTTCCTGTCGCAACTGGGTCTGTTCCCCGTGATCGCGGTCGGGGCCGACGCAGCAGCATCGGATCACGCAGAGGAGCTGCGCGAGCTGCTCGAAAGTGAGGGCGTGGAACAAACACGGGTCACGCCGAACGATGCGAATTGGGTCGCGCAAGCAAAAGCCGCGTTGACGAGTGAACGCAGCGTGGTTGCGGACCTCGACGCCGAGAGTTCGGACCCTTTCAGCCACCTCGAACAACTGCTGATTGGGCTCAGCACACGCAAGCTCGTGGTCCTGCGCCCACAGGGGGGCCTGGGCCCCAAAGAGCAAGGACACCTGTCACTGACGCCGGGTCATCGCCTGGCCACGAGCGAGAGCGGTATCAGCGTGATCAACCTGCGTTCTGACCTGGCGCTGCTCGAGAAAGGCTCTGCACTCGCAGCCTCAGACTTGCGACTACTACATCGCATCAACTCGTTGCATGCGCTGTGCCCGCAACTGCTGACCAGTGTCGCATCACCGTTCAACCTGCTGCGTGAACTCTTCACGATCAAGGGTGCGGGCACGCTGGTCAAGACGGGCAGCGGAATCGAACACTTCACCAGCTACAGGCAGCTCGACCAAGCTCGTCTCATCGAGCTACTCGAGAGCACGTTCGAGCGCGAGCTCGCTCCCGACTTTCTAAAAAATCCGCCGCTCGACATCTACTTGGAATCCAACTACCGCGGCGCGGCCATTCTCGTGCCTGGAGTTGAAGCTGCTTTCCTGACCAAGTTCGCGGTCAGCAAACGGGCCCAGGGTGAAGGCATTGGCCGCGACTTGTGGGAGGCGATGTTGCGCGACCACTCGACGGTGTACTGGCGCTCACGCCCTGACAACCCAGCGATCGGCTGGTATCAGAGCGAGTGTGACGGAATGCAGCGCACCCAACGTTGGCTGGTATTCTGGAAAGGGGTGGCGCCGGAGTCCATCCCTAGAATCGTCGAGGACGCGGTAACCCGACGCGCAGACTTCGAGCCGGTACCGCGAAACTGATGCACCCCCTCGCACGCTGAGACTTGCGCAATGACTATTTTCTTCTTCTTGGTGATTGCCACTGGGCTGGGCACGCTGATCTACTTGGTCTTGGTTCACGGCTCCGTACCTGGCTCCGTCGACGAACGGCTCGGCAGTCTGGAGCCGCTACCTGCAGATCTCGGCAAATGGATTCCTGACGGGGACACGAGCGACGGACGCGCCGCAGCCGAACGCGGTCAGATTCGTGAAGTGCGTCATCTCGAGGGGTCTGGGGGCGGATTAATCTCCAAACCACACCTGGTCAGGCAGGTTCGATATCGCAACAGCACCAGCGGCGAAGTCGAGCACGTCGAACCCGATCAGCGGGTACCACGTCGACGCCGCAAGCCGTCGGTAGATTGACCCGAGCACGGCTCAATCGAGCTGCGTGGCCCGCTTTCGACTGTGCACCTCTCTGTGGTCGTGCGAGATCAGCGCCCCAGAGCTTGCGCACGGTTGACGATACGCGGAGTCAGGAAGATGACCAACTCGCCTCTGGTATCACTCGTGCTGCGGTGCTGAAACAAGAGACCAAGCAGCGGGATCTCTCCGAAGAACGGAACCTGATCTACGTTGCGACCAGTGTTGCGGGTGAAGATACCACCGATGACCGCGGTGTGACCGTCCATCACCAACAGCTCCGTTCGCGCTTCACGCTTGAGAATCGTCGGATCACCTCGAGCTGACGTCTGGTTGAAGTCGGGCTCGTCGCGGTTGATCTGCACGCTCATGCTGACGCTGCCGTCAGCCGTCACGTGTGGCTTCACGAGCAACTGCAACTTGGCTTCTTGGAACGTCGTCTGAACACCCTGAGCGCTGACCTGACTGAAAGGGATCAACGTACCCTGACTGATTCGCGCTTCCGTGTTGTCCAGCGTCAGTACGCGCGGACTCGACAGGATGCGCAACATACCGCTCGTCTCCGCCGCCGAGAGACGCAGCGCGAGGTTGAAGTTGTTGTCGACGGATCCGAAGGTCAGACCAAGCGCACCACCCGCCCCAGTACCGACTGCCGCAGGGAGGTTCACCGCGTAATTCGGGTTGGCTACGGTTGGTGAGAACGGGGACAACCCCGCTGTGGGCGCGTTTCCGTCGGTGGCACCACCCGCGAGGCCAATGGAGTTTGGAAAGGCGAGACCCGTAGGGTTCCCCGTGGCGGCGCTGAAGCTGGCGTCGCCGCCCCACTGGACACCAATATCACGAATGTAGCGGCTTGTCGCTTCCACGATGCGCGCTTCGATCAACACTTGAGGTGTCTGAGTATCCAGTGAGCGGATCAGTTCCTCGATCTGATCTAAGTTGCCACTGACGTCGCGTACGATCATCACGTTGGTGCGATCGTCGACGGAGATCATGCCACGCTCGGATAGCAGCTCCTTGGAGCGCTCCATCATGCTGCCGGCCTGGGCGTAGCTGATTGGGATCAGGCGCGTCTCCAGAGGTGCTAGCTGCAACTCTTGCTTTTGTCGCGCGATCGCGAGCTCGCGCTCCTTTTCCAAGTCGGCTTGCGGCGCGACGCGAATGATGTTTCCGCGACGCTCCATTCCCAGATTTTTGGCGCGCAACACGACATCCAGCGCCTGGTCCCACGGCACGTTGCGCATCCGCAACGTCACGGTACCGCCCACGTTGTCCGCCGCGACGATGTTCACGCGCCCCGTGTCTGCCAGAAGCCTCAAGACGTTGTGAACGTCTGCGTCTTTGAAGTCCAGATCGATGCGCCTGCCGCTATACCGCCCCGCGGTCTGGGCCATCAGCGTGGGAGCGAAACCCGCCGCCTGGTCCGCAGAGAACTCGTGAAGGTCGGCGGCAGTAACCGGCTGACCACCATCGTCTTCGAGGGGTGCGTCCTGGGCAATAGTACGCGTTTTCCGAGCAGCCTTGCCATCGACAGCGACACCCGAAATACTCGAGGGCACGGCACCCTCGAAGAACGTCCAGACCAGCGCGTTTCCACTGCGCTGCACTCGTCCCTCGGCCCCTTCGGCGTGTTCGACATCGACCCAAACGCCGCTAGCTCCCTGAAAGTAGCTCGACACGAGCTTGACGCTGCCGCCGAACGCTCGGACGTCTAGTGCACGTTCGAGCTCCGAGGGCAACACACTTGCATTCACCTGGAGCCGTGTCTGCGTGGCGGACACCTGCCGCTGACGGTAATCCGTCGCAGCATTGAGCGCGATGCGTATATGGTCCTCGCTGCCGCGACGCTCGAAACTGATGTCGGCGACGGCCACTTCGGCTGGGTCCGCAGTGACTTCGGCGGAAGCGGGACTTGGCGGTGGAGCGCTCGCCGCAACGGATGCGCCCAAACGCACACGCAGGTGAGAGGCTTCAGCCACTGCAGAGTACTCGACGTCCTCGTTTACCGTGATCACGAGCCGTGTCGTCGCGGCGTCACCTTCACCGAACTGCTGAATCATCACGCCGCTGACGAACCCCTTCGGTTCGACTATCGCAGGGGGGGCTCCAACGACGACACTCTTCGGTACGTCGATGATCAGGCGCCCTTGCTCGCGCTCCATGCGTGCACTGAACGTTGGCGGCTCGGTGAAGTCTACGACCACTTCCGTGGTGGCTGACCGCTCGTCGTGCAGCAACCGCAAATCCGTGGCCGCACGCTCAGGCGTTTCCGCGCTGGCGTGTGAGGCCGTCGACAAAATGGCGACGGTGCCCATCAGCACCGCACGCCAAGCAAGTGTTCTCATCAACCAACTCATGAAGGGCTCCAGCACAGCGCCAGCAACACGCGTCCCATGAGGCACCGTAACAACGCCCGACGAGGGCAACCAAATTCCCGGGCGCGATTTGTGTCGGTCGCCGCGTTGGAAGGCCCACTTCAACAAGACATCGAGTCGCAGCTGGCGCTATGACCCGGCGAGCCCCCAGCAAGTGTCGCACCCCACGTGCCCGGATCGCTGGAAGGCCAGCTCGGACCAGACTCCGCGTGCGCTTACTTGTCTTTTTCGTCTTCGGGGTGCATCGAGACCACGCGAGTGGCACTCGGGATGTCTGGGTTCGACGGATCCTCCCGAACTAACACGATGTCCGACTCGCGGATCCGATCGACTCGCCAATTGATCTCGTACTCGGCGCTACCTGCGCCACTTTGCACCCGCTCGGCACGCCCAACCAGGTCGTTGCGGTGGACGACGTGACCCATACCCGTAGGGTCGACCAACATGGCCTTAGCCGGGCGAATCCTGGAAATCACACCGATCAACTTCAGATCGTCCAGGGAGTAGTCCTCCAGCACCACGTCGGGTTTGGCGTAGGCGGCCTGAACGTTGCGCTCGACGAACAAGTCTTCGAACGAGCGGAACGGGTCTCGGCTTCTAGGGGTCTCCGAAAAGTCTTCCTCTTGAAACTCGACCTTCGGTGGCCCTTCGGTCTTTTCTGGAGCTGACGCAGGAGCTTTGCGGCTTGTCGCTTCCGCAGCAGTAGTCTGGGGCTTGTTCGAAGATGGCTTGTTCGTGACGACGTCGTCGTCGCACGCGCTGCTGACCAGCAGCGCGATGGTGAGCAGCCCAGCGCCATGAGTGCGGTTCACTTGCCGCCTCCCCGATTCTTGCGGCTACCCGCGCCGCCTCCTTGAGAAGCGACCTGCTCTTCCATCGCGTGGAATGCCGTGGCGAGCACGGTCACGCTCAGGATGATTTCGTCGCTACCGTCAGCGGCCGCAGGACGCACTTTCATGGAGATGTTTTCCATGTTGATGATGCGTTCGAGCTGACCGACGTTGTATAGAAACTTGGCGATCTGGTGGAAGCGTCCTTGAAGTTCGACCTTCATCGGAACTCGCGCGTAGAACTGGTCGGGAACCTCCTCTTGAGGCGTCCAAGCGATGAGCTCGACTCCGACCAAGTTCGCCACATTTTGGATTGAACTCAAGAACGCGGGGTACTCGGTAGTGGCGGGCAGCACTTTCATCAAGGCCCGTTTGTTCCGCTCCCGCTCGGTCAGCTCCGCGACGTCCTGTTGGTACGCGGCTTCCGCGGCCAGCGCATCCTTGAGTTCACCTTCGAGGGTCTGCTTCTGGTTTTGCGCAGCGGTGATTTCGGTTTGAATCTCGCTGTGAAAGATCATGAAGTAGGCTGCCCAGGGCAACGAGAGCATGACGAGACCGAGCGCGATCCTTCCAGGCAACCCGAGCTTGGACAGGGCGCTTTTCTTTGCAGCAGCCATCAGTACCTAACCCTCGCTTCGAGCTTGAAGTCGACCCAATCGTCTTCACTCTTGGCTCCGCTCTTACGTTTACCTGGAAGCAACCGCACGTCGTAAAAGTAGCTCGAGAGATTCATTCTGCGCGCCAGTTCGCTGACGTCCTCTCCGTCCTTCGCCAGGCCCGCAAGGCGAACGGTCCGAGAGTCCTCGATGAACGACGTCAGCCACAGACGCCGACTGTCCCAGTTGACGTTGTGCATCGCCAAGGGGTTTTCGTCGCGAATCTTCTGAAGGTCATCGGGGTCGATGCTCGGCCCGCGCCCCCGCGTCATGAGTCGAGCGATCTCGAGCAGAACCGCGGTAGGCCCGGTCCGCGCGCTTTGGAGCTTCGCAATCGCCTTTTCGCGATCGCGAAGCACCTGAAGCTTCTGTTGGATGGTCGCGTGATCTTTGACCTTGTCTTTCGAGATCTTGATCTCGCCTTCCAGCTTGCGATTGCTGGTGACCAAGTCGTCGAGTTCTTCCTGCTTCATGCTGTAAAGCACCAAGCAACCGATCACCTCACACGCGACCAATACCATCAGGAAGACCAACCAGCCCTGGCCGCCTTCTGCAGCCTGGGCCCGTCGCTGACTCGGGAGTAGGTTAATCCGAATCATTGTCGCGACTCTTTCTCTTTGCGCAGCGCAAGGCCCAAAGCGACGGCCAATTGCGGCGCGCGTTGCTGGAGCAGCCCGGCATCGACCGACGAGTCCACCGTGCAAGTGGTCATCGGGTTCCAGAGTTCAACGGGCACGCGAGCTCGACGTTGAATCGACGTGCCCAACGATGGCAAGTTCGCGGAACCCCCAGTCAGCACGACTCGAGAGACGTCGCTTTCACCGCTCGTGGCCATGTAGAAGTCGAGACTTCGCTGAATCTCTGCAGCGATGGAGTCCACGGCTTTCTCCGCGATCGACGGCACCTGCGGCGGAACTGGTGAGCCATCAGGCGAGTACCCACACTTGTAGCACTCGGCAACATCGGAAGGCACGCTCATCTGGCGCTGAATCTCTTCAGTGATGATGTTGCCGCCGTTGGCTATTTCTCGGGTGAACGTGCTCGTTCCGCCAGACAGAATGTTGAGCGACGCGAAGCTTGCGCCGACGTTGAGCAACGCGACGGTCTCCCCGTCGGTCAGTGTGTGGGTGGCCTCGAACGCGTTCTGTATGGTGAACGCGTCGATGTCGACGACGATGGGGCGCAGCCGGGCACTTCGAGCGAGCTGCGCGTACTCGGTGATTTGGTCTTTGCGCGCTGCGACCAGCAGCAAGTCCATTTGACTCGAGTCACCTCGGCGATTGAGCACCTCGTAGTCGACCTGCACTTCCTTGATGTCGTAAGGAATGTGCTGTTCCGCCTCCCAGGTGATGTGGTCGGCGAGGTCCTGCTCGGTCATCATGGGGACGGTGATCTTGCGGATGATCACGCTCTGGCCAGAAACGCTCATCGCAACGTCGCGACCGCGAATTTTCCCACTGGAGAGCGCACTCTTGAGCGTGGACACCACGGTCTCGGGGTCCATCACCTGCCCGTCGACGACAGCCTGAGGCGGCAAGGGCGCGTAGCCTAGCCGCTGCAGCACGATCCCCTTGCGGGTTTCCTTGATCTGGCAGACCTTGATGGAACTGGTCCCGATGTCCACACCGATCAGGTTCTTACCTTCGCCCATTGCTTCCTCGACGCGCCCGAACGCGCGGGAAAAAGTCTGTCACCGCCCGCAGAAGACAGGCAAATAAACAGGTTTTTGGTGAGACTGCGGCGGCGCCGTGCCGCCCCCGTCTTACATCCGCTGACCTGAAGCGGGTGGGGGTCAGGTAAAACCCCGGGTAATCTTCGACCCACTAATGAGAGCCATGGGAAGATTCCCCATCCCTGGCGCGTCCGTCGACTCAAAGCGGCCTACGTAGCGCCCAGCACCGCGCTGAGTGACGCCGAAGCCGCGGTTGCACTCATTTCACCCCAAACGCCTACAGGGTAAAGGATAACCCAGTGAGGGGATGGAGGGAGCGTTAACACACAGCCCTAAATACATGAATTATCTCAGCTTACCCAAGCCAACCCAAGTCTGGCATGGCGGCTGCAAAGAGTTGCTTTCGAGGAAACTTGGAAATGACCCAATCAGCAGCCATCGAATTGCCAGTAGTCCAGAACACGGAGCGAGCGGCGGGTGAGTCCGCGCCACCTCCCGAAAGCACGCGGCGCCTGACCGTTCGCGCCCGAGGCATGGAGGGTACCACAAAGCCCACGACCGACGAGCTGATGAAGAAGTATGAGCACGTGGTCCGTCAGATCGCGGGTGGTTTCCAGCGCAAGCTCCCCCGCAACGTGCTGCGCGACGACCTGATCGCCGCAGGCATGAGTGGGCTGTGGGACGCACTGCGTCGCCAAGGACACGAGAAAGCAGGCAACTTCGACTGGTACGTCCGCGTGAGGATCCGCGGCGCAATCCTGGACGAATTGCGCGCCCAGGACTGGCTGCCACGCCGAGCCCGCGCCGCAGCTGGCAACGGCAGCGCAAACGCCCCCATGGTCCTGCGATTCGACGAGGTGAGTGATTCGGAACAAGCCCGCTGCCTGGCTCGCGACGACAACAACGCGGAAGCCGCCGTCGAAGCCAGCTACGTGCGACGACAGCTGAAAGAAGCCCTGGACCAATTGCCCGAACGCGAGCGGCGCATCGTTTCGCTCCACTACTTCCGCGGCATGAAGTTCAAGGACCTCGGCGAGATGCTGGGCGTGAGTGAACCACGCATATCGCAACTGCACTCGCGCGCCATGGGCCGTCTGAAGGGCATCCTGGCCGAAGCCGCCTGAAACCGCCCACGAGGAGGTGAGCGCTTTCTCGGGCGCTCACTTCAGTTCGAAGGTGGGCTGCGCCATCTCCTTGGACAGCCCGACGATCAGCGTCGTTGCGGAGTCCCGAGGCAGGCCCGTGCGAGTTCCCTCTCGATAGAACTCGGCCTGGTGCTGTGACGCGCGATCCAACTCGCAGACGAAATCACAACCCAGACGACGCAACTCCAGTGCCAGTGGGGCGGAACTGTCGTGTCTCGAGAAAGCCGCCAGCACTCGTCCGTCGGGGGCAACACAAAGCGCACCCCGACGCCTGTGTGAACCAGCATGGGAGGCACGTTCGGTGAGCTGCCCGTCGCTCACCAACAGCGGGAGCTGGAGGGCTTGCTCGCTAACGCGCAACTCGGGCGGTTGCCCCGCGGGCGCTAGCTCGAGCCCAGCGTCTGAGACCACCAGCGTCGCGTAGTTCGGGCGCAACGGGAGCGTTTCGCGTTCACCAAACGCCAAACCGTAGCGCGTTGCTCGCGTGGTGTGGCCAACATCGAACGCAAACAAGACGCGCTCGGCCTCTTCAGCGGCGAGCTCGCGAGTCGGCGCTGCGCGCCCGGGCAATAGCGGTTCCGAACCGCCACCGAGTACGGACCATGAGACTCGCTCGGGTGCGATGGTAACCAGCTCCAGTTGCAGTTCGCCCACGCTCGACGGCGCTCCGAGAATGGCTGGCAGCAGCGTCGGGGCAGGCTGTGCCCCGGGGCTCACGACCCAGTCGAGACCACCGAGTTCGAGCCTCTGTGGTCGCTCCGCGAGATAGAAAAAGTCTCGCTCTGCAACTCCCCGTTCCAGCCACGGTGGCGTTGCAATCGCCTCGCTCACGGCGCGCCACACCGTCGAACCCGCCTCGTCACGTTTCGCGAATCCGCCGCTCGTCGCGTCGAGGGCCAGGGCCGTCTGGCAGCCCGCATGGATCAGCCCCAGCGAAAGTGCTGCCCGACTGGCGTGATTCGACCATGCGTACAGCAAGTGCCCGCCAGACGTTCGACACAACGCAGCCTGCGCAGTCACCGTGTGTTCGCCCGCACCTCGCACAATCGAAGTACCTCCGTCGATCAGCAGCGGTGGACTCTGCCGATAGGACAGAACCGCGTCAGCTTGAAGGTCCTTCGGCCATCGACCGAGCCCGATATCGCCGCGTTGGGTGATCACGACGCTGGGAAGTAACTCGACGGGTAGGCTCGAGGTTCGCCCCTCCACCTTCAGCGCAGGGGTGGAGTCTGGCTCGAGTGTGCCCCCACCGAACACGGCGACCACGTGCTGGGTCTCGGGCAGACGTCCCGTGCCCGGGGGGCCCAGCGTCCCCCGAGGTTGCTGCACGCCCCCCTGCAGGTGCAGCTCGAGCCGACGCACGTCGATCGCGACCAGTTGGAGGCGAGACTCTGGGCGCAACGGGTCCAAGCTCAGTTGTGTGACGAGCAGCGTCGCCTCGTCGGATTGTCCGTCAGAGGGACGCCAAGTGCCCTCGGTGGCCGGCGCCGACGCCAGCAGCGGCTCGAAGTGCGGTGGGGGCCATTGGACGCCGTCCTCCGTGCGAGCAGGTTTGGGGGTCACGTCAGGCGGCGGCTGAACTTCACGCAACGCCCGACGCCAAGGGAAAACGAACTCCCGAGCGGCGGTCTCGGGTAAGTCACCACCGTCCAGCTCACCCCTCCACACCTCCACCCCTTTCCAGTCGGGAAGCGCCGCGTCGCCCAGGTCGTGCTCTAGTTCGGCGCCGCCACCGAGCTTCAATCGCAGGCGCGGTGGGTCCACGATCATCGACAGACTGCCGACAGGATCGAACGCCAAGTGAAGAGCGCTGAGCGGCGGGAGGCATTCGCGCCACAGACAGCTGCCCCAGTCGGAATCTGTGGAAACGGCGGCGGACCGCGTCGCATCCAGATCCACGAGTGATAGTGAAGTGGCGCCTGCGGCCGTGACCGTCGAGTAGCCGACGTATGATGACACGGCGAGCAGTCCCTGCTCGGCCGCGTCTACCGTTCGGGTCAGGTTCTCTACCCGTGACAGTCGCAGCGGTTGCCCCTCTGGAGTCACACTGAAGCGCGCCCGAAAGACGTCAGGCTTGCCGTCGGCGGGCGCACCGACGAACACCACCTCACGCCCGACCACGAGGTCCCCGACCACGCCGAGACTGGGCCCCCAGGTGATGGCATCTGGCGAGACGGCCCCGCCCACCGCGCGCCCCAACGCGACGCCGAGCTTGTCCAAAGTGGGCGCACCCGGCGCGTGGGAAGCGCAACGATGCCCGGCCGCAAACGCAGCCACCGCAGCCAGCAGCCCAACCCGCACGGCAACGAAACGACCAAAGACCCTGAGCATCCCGCCGCCTGTTAGCGCGTGTCGCGGACTCGACACAAGAGCAGGCAGCTCGGGGTTGTGCGCGGGACGGCACGCTGATAAGCGAGACGCGGCGCGTGAAGAGTAACCTGGCCACAAGATTGATGACGGCGGCGGTGGTTTCCCCGCTGCTGCTCGCGTTGCTCTACTTCGGGCCGCCCTGGGGCTGGTTCTTGTTCGTGCTGTTCGCCATCGCCGCCGCGGCGATGGAGCTACTGGGGATGACCCACCCGAAGGACAAGGTCGCCCAGGTCGTCGGAACACTGATCACCGTCGGGGTGTCGACAACCCTCTACGTGTTTACCCACGACGCTCGGGCGATTGTGACGGCGCTACTCCTCTCGACCTTCGTGGCGTCGCTACTACCGCTGTGGCGCTTGGGAGACATCAACACCGCCGCGTTGCGCATGCTCTCGGGGATCGCCGTGCCCTGGTACGTCGGTGGGCTGCTCACCTGCTTGGCGTTGCTCCGCAAGGAACTCGGTGAGCAGGGCTCGGACTACGTGCTGATGACGCTGATGTTTGCTTGGATGGCGGACAGTGGCGGGTACTTCGTGGGACGCGCTTTCGGAAAGACCCCGCTTTACGCGGCGGTGAGTCCGAAGAAGACCCGCGAGGGCTTTTTCGGTGGACTGGCGGGCGCCCTGGTCGGAGCACTCACTGCTCATTTTTGGTACCTGCCAGAAATCCCGCTGGTCCACGCCGTCTCGCTGGCACTCGTGTGTGGGATTTTCGGCCAGCTCGGGGACTTGTCGGAGTCGCTGATCAAACGTTCCACCGCGATCAAGGACTCGGGTTCATTGATTCCGGGACACGGCGGGATCCTCGATCGAGTGGACGCGTTGTTGGTGACGAGTGCGCTCGTCTACGGCTACGCTGCCTGGTTCGGCCCGACCGCGAACTAGCCGTTTGAGTGGCGGAATCGACGCTGACGCGCTGGGATCCACCACGGGGATGCGCGTGACTTTTCGACGCCCGACACTCTCCGACGACCCGAGCCCGCGTGCTTCACGAGCCGCGCTAGGCGAAGCGAAGGGCGACGCAACAGTTGACAGCCGACCTGTCGACCGAATGCCGTAAATCCCCAGACTCTGGGTCAATACCCTTGCGAAAATGCGGGGTGGGCCGCTATAGCCCTGGGTTCGCTGGGGTCCGGGTATTCGGCTCCCACGGCGTCAAGGAGGCCCCGGGTGAACGAACTGATCGAGTACCTGCTCTCAAACATGCAATTGGACTTCTCCGGTGACGTCTCCACCGAACAGGTTCGCGAATTTCTGCGGGAAGACGACGGTCGTGAGGCACGCAAAGTGCTGGCCAAAGTGATTGAAGAGGACGGCGTCGACGACCTGTTGATCACCATGGCGGACCTGTTGAAAGAGCACATCCGCACGGGGATCACCGCTGAGCGCGTCCGCAATCAGTTGAACCTGTACGCAGACAGCTGAGCGCCTGTCGAGGCGACGCGCACGAAGAGTCCCAAGAAGCCTGGAGCGCAGTTTGCGTCCGCTGCGGTAGCTCGACGTTTCGAGTGGCCGGGCGCCACCTAAGTTGACATCTGCGCCAGTGATCGCAAAATCACGCCCTAATGGCTAATCGTGGGGCGCCAAGTCAGTTGTCAGCACCCGAGCTGACGTTGACGCGGCGCCTGGGGCAAGGCGGGTCGGCCACGGCCTGGCTAGCGCGCTCGGGGAACCACGTATTCACCCTCAAGGTCAGCGACCAAAGTCACCGCTCCCACCTGGCGTGGGAGGCAGAGCGGTTGATTCTGTGTGGCTCTCGACGGCTTCCGAGGCCAGTCGAAGTCGGCGACTTGCCGCGCACGTTAGCCTTGCCAGACGGCACGTCTCTGACGAAGGGCACGCCGTACCTGCTGCTCGAACACGTGCCAGGGGCAGATCTCAGCCAACTGCCAACCGACGGGGATCGCGAGGCGCTGGGCGCCGCGGTCGCGCTCCACCTGGCCGAAGCCCTTTCGGACCTGCACGAAACGGGGGTAGCGCACGGTGACGTCAAACCAGCGAACGTGATCGTAAACCCCAAAGGCGACTCGTTCGAGTGCACGCTGATCGACCTGGGCCTTGCGGAGCGAACTCTCTCTGAACACGTCAGCGCAGGGACGCCGCGCTACTTACCCCCCGAGATCTCACGACCAGAACTCGGCGGCGACGCCCGTACTCGTGACCTGTGGGCATTCGGGCTGACGTTGTTGGAGACCCTGGTGGCCGAGGCGCGCACCGCGGATCATCCCCTGAATTTCCTGGAGCGCTGTCCAGCAAGTGTTCGTCACATCGTCACCGCGTTGCTCAACCCCACGCCGGGAGGACGCCCGAGCGCGGACTGGGTGCGCAGGCAACTCGAGACGTCGTCGGAACACGACGCCGATCGGACACTCTCACAGATTCGCCGCAGCTATCTCGCCGAACGCCAACACGGTTTGGAACGCATCGCCAAAGGTTACCGACCACGTGTCAACGTTGCAGGAACGCCGGGTCGTTGGCTGAAAATGACCTGCGCCTTGCTCGAAGACGTCGCGCGAGCGCGCGGGGTGCAGTCGCTGTCGACTGATGAAGTATTCGAGCCCTTTGACGAAGAACAGCAACGAAAGTGGCTATTGAGGCTGTTGGGGACCAACTTCGTGGACTTCCCGCCACTACCGAGCCGCGGCGATGAAGAGTGGGTCGAGCAGTTAGTCGGTTTAGGAAAACAGCAGCCGCTACAGAGCATCACCCACGCAGCTCTGATAGAGCAAGGACCCGTCGCGGGTCTGACGCAACCGTTGGACGACGAGAGCCTCGTGTTGGCGTTGGGTAGCGAGTCCCCCAGCGAAGCGATACTTCAGCACGCCGAGCGCCGCGTATTCGCTGCACGACTCGGTGAACCCGCTGCGCTGGCGTTGGGTAGAGTCTTGAAGCGGCGCGGCGCCTCAGCGCGGGCGCTCGCGGTGTTGAGACAATGCACGACCGATGCGGCACGAGTCGAGGAAGCCGCCGTGATGTTGCGCCTCGGAGAATCTCGCGCCGCGGACGAAAAGCTCGCCCAGCTGCTCGACTCTCGTGAACTCGAGGCGGAGGCCAAGGGAGCGGCCCTCGCGATTCGCTCGCGCGTCGCGCTGGCGGCGGGCGACATCTCTCGGGCAGCTGAGCTACTCCGTGGAGCCCCCACTACTTGCAGAACGCTGGAAGCACATGCCGCAATCGAACTCACCCGAGGTCGACTCAGCGAGGCAAAAAACCGCATCTCCCGAGCCTCCACGCTCGCCCAGGACGCCGACGACCGCGCTCGTACGGAAGCGCTGCTGGCCAACTGCGCTCAACAAAACGGTGACGCGGAACAAGCTCTTCGACGCTTTCGTCTGGCCGCGGAACATGCTGCCCGCGCGGGTTCACATCTCGAAGAAGCGACATACCTCGTGGGAGTTGCCGGCAACGCCACTGGGCTAGGTCGCCTTTCAGAAGCGATCGCGGCGGCCTCCCGCAGTTCTCTTCTGTTCGCGCACCTCGAAAAACCAGAGGCCGCAGCCCGCGCGGTGTTGTCACGCGCTAGCGCCTTGGCTTGTGCGGGCGCCCACGCCGAAGCAGCACAAGCCGCAGAACACACGGTCCGTCTGGCACGCGATGCGAAAGACCGCCGCTGCCAAGCCTACGCCCACCTGGTTCTCGGTGATGTCCTGGAACCCGAGCTCGCACGTGAGCACGTCGTGCGTGCCAAGTCGCTCATCTCCGAAGGCCGCGACGACGACGCTTTGCTAGTCGCTGCTGCTGGACTTCGCTTGGGCCTCGAATGTGACGTGAGTGCGTTGGATGAAGCGTCGAAATCCCTGTCCCTCGATGCGCGAGTCGCCTGGTGGGGCGCGCGCGCACGCGCCGCACTCGACGCTGATTCGAAGACGCGCCCGGAGCCGATCCTGACCGAACTGACGGCGCTCGCATCGAGCGGCGCGAGTGTCGGCGTGTTGGCCAGCGCCTGCGCGTTCGGAGCCGAGCTCGCAACCAACCTCGGCAATGGTGAAACCGCGCGGCGGTTGGCCGCGAGCGCCGCCCACGGCCTCGAGCGATTGCGCGCGCATCTCCCCGAACAATATCGTCTGAGCTTAGCGCAGAAGGATTGGGTCAAGCTGCAGCGACGCGACCTCGCGTCGGACGTCAGCTTGGAGCAGCTGACGGACCTGGAGACGCTCATCGTCAGCCTGAGCGAACGAAGCAACCTCAAAGCACTGCTCGATCGCGTCCTGGATGCGTTAATCCTTTGGACGTCTGTCGAGCGCGGCCTCCTGCTCCTGACAGCGCCAGGTGGTAAGCTGGTACCACGAGCCGCACGCAACCTCGCGCGAACGGACTTGGTGGGGGATCAGCTCAAGCTGAGCATGAGCCTGGCCGAACGCGCAGCAGAAACGCGACAATGCGTCGTCGCGGTCGACGCCAGCGGTGAACTTCCAGAAGTCCATACCAGCGTACACTCCCTGAAACTACGCAGCGTGCTCGCCGTGCCGCTGCTGGCCAAAGGTGAAGTTCTGGGCGTGGCGTACTTGGACGACCGCAACCGACGAGGAGCCTTCGGTCAGCAGGAACTGGCTTGGGTGGAGCTGGTCGGCACCTTGGCGGCGGTTGCGATCGCAGACGCACGTTCGCAACTCTTGCTCAGAAGGCACGCTCGTCGAGCGAGGAGAGCCGAAGAGCGCGTCACACAGCTGCTCGCCACGCGCGAAGCGCAGCTGGCGGTCGCCCAACAGGAGCTGGCGCGGAGCCGCAACCGCCATACACGGTTCAGCTACGATGAGATTGTCGGACAGAGCGGGCCCGTGCAGGAGATGCTGCAACTGGTGGACCGAGTGACCCCGTCGGACATCCCAGTGTTGGTGCTGGGCGAATCGGGCAGCGGCAAGGAGCTAGTCGCTCGCGCGATCCATTTCAACGGACCTCGAAGGGAAGCCGCGTTCGTCAGCGAGAACTGTTCGGCGATCCCCGAAGCGCTACTGGAGTCCACGTTGTTCGGGCACGTCAAGGGTGCGTTTACGGGCGCCGCGCGGCACCATGCTGGTCTGTTCGAAGTGGCCGATGGAGGTACGCTGTTTCTCGACGAAATCGCAGACATGAGCCTGAACATGCAGGCAAAGTTGTTGCGCGCGCTGGAAAACGGAGAAATTCGACGCGTGGGCGACAATCGCGCACGGCGAGTCGACGTCCGCATCATCGGAGCAACGCACAAGGACTTGGAGAACCGTGTCGAACGTGGGGAGTTTCGAGAGGACCTGTTCTATCGGCTGAACGTGATCACGATTCGAGTGCCCGCACTGCGCGAACGCACGGAAGACATCCCACTGTTGTTGCGACACTTCCTTCGCAAATACGACGAAGTGGGACAGACCGTGGTCTCGCCGCAGGCGCTGGAACGTCTGCGAGCCCACGACTGGCCTGGCAACATTCGACAGCTAGAAAACGAGGTCCGTCGCGCGCTGGTCATGGCCGACGGCGAGATCCGCCCGCAACACCTTTCGGCGAAGCTCAACACCGATGCGGTCGTGGAACGCGACGAGAGTACTCTGGACTTGCGCGGACGATTGGACGCGCTCGAACGCAGGCTGGTCTGCGAAGCGCTTGGCAAGACGAACGGCAATCAAACCCAAGCAGCCCAGCAGCTCGGCGTTTCTCGCTTCGGCTTGCAAAAGATGATTCGCCGCTTGGGTATCGACATTCAGGACATCACCTCCTCCGCCTGAGAGCACTGACGGAAGTGCTTCGCACTGCTCCAACAAACCCGAAACCAACCACATCTGCTCGGGTTATCGGAAGGCCAGGCAGCCTGCAGCCAGCGTCTCTGTCGCTGAAGCTCGTGATTGCTGGACACGACGGCAGGGGGAGGCTAACCAGACGGGTCATCGCCTTGCCGTCGCCTTCGAAATCCGCACAACCCACGCTCACGGGTACCGCGCGTCCCGTTCTGAAATGGGCAGGTGGCAAAGCGCGGCTCGTGCCGCTGATTCTCGAGCGCTTGCCAGAAACGATGGACTCCTACTACGAGCCCTTCGCGGGAAGTGCAGCAGTGTTGTTCGCTCTGGCAACGCGTCAGCGGTTTCGCAGGGCCGTTCTCAGCGACCAAAACCGTGAACTGATCAACGTGTATCGCTGCCTGAAGCGCGATGTCGATACACTCGTCGGATTGTTACGCAGCCACCAACGCGACCACAGCAGCGAAACGTACTACGCGATGCGCGCCCTCGATCCGACTCAGCTCGACGAGTTCGAGCGCGCGGCCAGAACGGTCTACCTCAACAAGACGGGGTTCAACGGTTTGTATCGAGTTAATCGTTCAGGACGATTCAACGTACCGTTGGGCCGTCACGACAAGCCGAACATCTGCGATGAGCCGAGGCTGCGTTCCGCTGCAATCGCACTGAAGCGAGTGCGTCTCGAAGTGCGTGACTTCGAACGAGCCTGCGACGACTGCAAGGCTGGAGACGGCGTGTACTTCGACCCCCCGTACGTTCCACTGTCGAAGACGTCCAACTTCACTGCGTATCACCACGAGGCGTTCGACGACGAAGCACAAAAGCGCCTAGCGGGGTTGTTTACTCGACTAGCTGAGCAATCCGTCGCCGTGCTGCTCTCCAACTCGGATACACCACGAACCCGTGAGCTGTACGGCGATTGGCGTATCGAGACGATCCAGGTGGCGCGTCCAATCAACTCGATCAAGACGAAACGCGGGCTAGTCACTGAGGTTCTGGTGCGCGGTATCGGCAAACGCTGAAGTTCGAAAGCGTCACTTTCGAGCAAAGGCAGCAGGTAGGCCACTTCCCAGCTCGCCGACTCATCGCTATCATCCGCGAATGTCCGCCCGCAAGTCCGAGTCGTTCGATCTCACCCCACTGAACGATGGCGAGCGCGAGCGCTTGGCCGCCGAACTCACCGACGAGGAGCGAGCGATCATACTCTTCCACGGCACTGAAACGCCATTCTGCGGTGGCCTCCTGTCCAACAAACGCAGCGGCGTGTACGTGTGTCGCCTGTGTGCACTACCATTGTTCGAAGCGAGCAGTAAGTTCGACTCGGGGACGGGTTGGCCCAGCTTCTTCGACGTCTACGCGGATGGCCACGTGAAGCAGTTGCGAGACAGCTCTCACGGCATGGTTCGAACGGAGATTCGCTGCCAACGTTGCGACGGCCACCTCGGGCACGTGTTCCCCGACGGCCCCCCTCCGACTGGGCTCCGCTATTGCCTGAATTCCATTTCGCTGGAGTTCGTCGACGACGAGCAGCCGCTGCCCGACAAACTTCAGCGGCGGTAGCTCGACGCTCAGAAGAGCAGCGCTGCAACTCAGCGGTAACTCGCGCAGCGGACAACGTGGCTCCACTCAGCACGCCTTCCGCTTCCTGGGTAGAAATGGGACGCTCTCGACATGACACGACCGCGATTGTTCGGGACCACGACTTCCCCCTATGTTCGTCGAGTGCGCATCCTCGCCCTGGAGCTGGGCGTCGACTACGAGTGGATCGACGCTGCGCCAGCCGAGGGGCAGGCGCTGCTTCGCGAGCTCAACCCGCTGTGGAAGGTCCCCGCGATGTTCATCGGCGACCAGCCGCTGTTGGACTCGGGGTTAATCAACCGCTACTTGCTTGCCAACTACGGTCCAGGCCCGCTGACGCCCTTCGACGCGGATGACCTGGCCTCACTGGCGTTCACGACAGTGACGGACGGAGCGCTCGATGCCTCGATCAACGCGTTCTACCTGACCCGCGACGGGGCGCGCGCCGAAGACGTTGCTTACGTGGACAAGCAGATGAAGCGCGTCGCCAGTGCTCTCGAGTGGCTGGAACGAAGAAGCCACCAACTCTCAACTGGTGCTCTCGGCTTGCGTGAAATTGCGCTGATCACGGCCTTGGATTGGATGAAGTTTCGCAACGCCTACCCCATCGAACGACATCCCCAGCTCGTAGCAGCGTGTGAGAAACTTCGGGACCGCCCGAGCATCCTATCCACTATGCCAAACGCGTGAGCGCCCCGCGCTTGGCGGAGGCAGGGTGATGTGTGCGGGTTGCGCACCGTGCGCTCTCGATGCCACGTTTTCGACGTCGGAGCGCGTCAATCAGGCGTGTCAGCTGCGTTTCGATATGCGAACTCCGCGGCGGTTGTGAACGGTCGGTGTCTCGACGCGCAGCGCGAAATCGAAACGATTTTTGGTTTGTTTCGCGTGAAGGCGGGGGTAGTGTGGCGAACGTGATGCGGTACTTCGTAGGGCTGCTCGCCGGGCTCAGCTTCGGTTGTACGCCAGGAGAGTTCACGGACGAAGAAAAGCGGGATCTGCAGCGCGAGCTAAACCGACGGTACGGCGGCGATGACGACGCCGACGAAGCTGCGGAGGCTGGAGCGCCAAGCCCGGACGACGACGCCCCACCCGACTCGACAGAAGCGGGCTCGGACGATGACGAAGGCTCGAGCGACGATGATGGCGCGGAGGATTCGCGGATTGATCCATGCGTCCTACAGGTTTTCGAGAACAGTTGCTCAGGCGCGGGCTGCCACTACGGTGGCCCGATCAACTCCTCTCCAGATCTCGAACGGAACAACCTGTTCGAGTTCCTGACCACGGAGGGCCCCCTCTTGTGCTCTTCCGCAACGACGAACTTCGTCGACTTGGATTCGCCAATGGAGAGCTACCTGCTGCTCAAGATCAGGGGAGATCAGCCTGCGAACTGTGGCGTTCAAATGCCGTCGGGCGCTCAGCTGAGCCCTGACGAGGTGGAGTGCTTGGAGGATTGGTTTGCTTCACTACAATGAACGCGTTTCCCGAGACCGAGTGATCGTCAGCCAGTTGTTGTCACGCGTGGTCACGCTGGCACTAGTGTGCTTCGCAGTCGCGTTTTGGGCGGAACGTGCGGCAGCGGAGGAAACACTCCCCATCGCCGTTGCCAAGTTCGAAGGCAAGAGACCAGACGAAGTTCGGGCCCAAGTGATCAAGACGTTGCGCGCGGGCGGTTACGTGGTCGCCGACGATGACGTTACGCCAGCCATCGACACGAAGGCAGACAGCGCCGCGTTCGTCAGCATGGCAGAAGATGGCGGCTTCAGAGGCTTCATCCTCGCCACCACCGAGAAGAAGAAGGGCTGGAAGACGATCCTGACGATTCGCGAGGGGCGAACAGGCGAAGTCGTCGGCGAAGTGACGCTGGTCGGCGGCTGGTTCCCAGGGTTGCTCAAGAAGGTCGATACGAACCTCATCTTGGAAGGCAAAGAGTTTCTCGACAAGACACGCGGGCCAGACCTTTCCGAGTACCAACAAGTCGCGGGTGAACAGAAAGCCGAAGAGACAGACGCGAAAGAAACGTCCGAAGAGGACAAAGCCGACGAACCACCTCCCGAAGAAGAAAAGCAAGACGCCTCCGAGCCGGTGGAGAAAGCCGAACCTTCGCCAGGCTCCGACATCGAACGTCGAAAGAGCAAAGACCCCGCGCTCGAATTGCAAGTGGGCGGCATGTGGATGCAGCGAAACTGGGAACTCATAGACCCCGTCAACGGCCCAGGGGGCGATCAGTTGTTGTCCGCACACGACGCTCCGCTGCCCGGGTTTCGCGTTGCGGCCGAGGTTTACCCCGCGGCCTTCTTCAGCAAGTCCGCCGCGCGACACATCGGTATCGAGGCGATGTTCGCTCGATCGTTGTTCGCACGAACCGAGTTCCCCGACGCGGACAGTGGTGAAGCGAAGAACACCGTCTTTCTCGACCTACACTTCGGTTTGCGCGGTCGCATTCCCCTAGGCAAGACCTTCTTGGGTCTGTTCGGAGGCGTTGGTGCGGGCCAGCTGAGCGTCGCACGAGACTCCGACACCATTGCCCACTCCGACGCAAACTACCAATTCTACCGCGCTGGCGCCGACTACTGGCTGCCGCTAGGTACCATCGCCGAAGGCAAGATCAGCATGGCCTACCGTGGTGTGCTGAGCCTAGGCGAAGGCGAGAACGAAATTCAGAGCGCACGATGGTACCCCGACGCTACGGGCGGAGCCCTCGAGGGTAGGCTTCAGCTGGGCTTGCTGCTAGCGCGAAACTGGTCGCTGCGCCTCGGCGTCACCGCACATCGCTATGCGTTCGACTTCAACCAGTCACCAGACACGGTCACGGAAGCTGCAGCCAATGGTGATCCAGAGCCCGCGCTTGCGGCAGGTGCGACTGACACCTATTGGGGAGCAGATCTCGGCATCGCGCTGCTCGTATTCTGATCTTTCGCCCTGCACCCTGCGAGAACGCAATCACGCAAGCTTGACACGACTACCACCGTGCCAGGCTGGATTGCTGGCGAATGCCGCAGCACACGTCAGCGAACAGAACCAGTACTCGTGTCCGCCGTACCTGAGCTGCCCAGCCGCACTGCGCCGATCAACCGGGTTTTGACACACTGGATCGATCGGCGTTTCGGACGCCCCGAGCACCAGCGCCAGCGAGTACAGCGGAACAGCATCACTCACGTTCTTGAGCTTCACGCTACCCAAGTCGATCGCACCGATCTTTCGCCGCTCCGCGGCTTCGGCGATGGCGCGCGTGCCGAGTACTTCCCCTGCGTGCGCCTCTGCCGCTACTCGTGCAGCTAGGTTTACGGCCGCTCCGAACACGTCTTCTTCTCGTTCGACGACTTGGCCGTAGTGCATACCCGCTCTCAACGCGGGTAACCCCGCTGCGCGGGTCAGCAAACGTTCCACGAACGCCACAGCAGTATCGGCAGACGCCGACGTCACCATGACGGCGTCACCAATGGTCTTCACCAAGCGGTCGCCCGGGCCTAGGGCAGCTCGCGCTAGCTTGGCAAACGCGGTAGCGATCTGTGCAGCGTCCTCGTCGCCTTGAGTCTCTGTGAGGGCGGTAAACCCGGCCATGTCCACGAAACTGATCGCACGGCGATCGTGGGCGGCGGGTGCTGGCATGGTGCGCATCTTGAAGAGCCTGGTTCCGAAACACCGTACTACGGGTGTGTGTGTTCGAATCAGTCTTACTCGTCGCCCGCGAGTGTGCCGCCGAGTCCACTGCGTTCATTGGCTCATGCTGCGCGTGCACTCACGACCGCCAGTAACTCTCCACACTTGGCCACGCTCACGCTGCAGTCGATTGCGCGAATGAAAATTCGGCAGCATGGAACCCGATCATGCGCCTCAGGCAGCTCGACGGCGCGCGCGTGACGCCGTCCAGCGTGGCGTCCCTGCGCCGCGTGCCCCAAAGCAACGCCTGTGCCGATTCAGCATGTGGACGGTACGAGAACGACAATTCTGCTGTGGAGCCAGGCGTTCGTAGGTCGAGCGTTTTCGCCACGCTGAATCGCCCGGACGACAGCCCTCCTCAAAAACTCGCTCCACTTAGCGGAGTGCGGCGATGTATGCGAGACTGATCCACTCTGCGCTGCTTCGCGTCAAAGCTCGCAGCTCCAGCCCGAGGTGGACCAGCGGCAAACCAGATTGCCGCGGGGGCGTCGTGTGCCCCAGTTCAGTCAGCCCAGTTCAGTAACGAGGAGAATGGGAATGCATTCATTGAAAGAAGGGATCGAGGCAGGCAGCGCACCGCCGAAATCGACACCAGCTCGCGAGCTCACGGCCAAAGCCCGCGAGTTCATGACCGAGGAAGTACTCGTCATAAGAGCCTCTCAGTCGGTTGCCGAAGCCATCGAGGTGATGGTGCGCTCGCGCATCAGTGGCGCGCCAGTGCTGGATGATGACGGCAAGCTGGTCGGTGTCATTTCCGAGTTCGACTGCATGAAGGCCCTGGCGGCGAGTTCGTTTTATCATGACGGGCTCCCGACCATGAGCAGCGTGCGCGACCTGATGTCACGTGAACTACACACCGTGTCCCTGGACACGGACGTCTTCACGATCGCTCACATGTTCATCAAACACCGAATCCGTCGCGTGCTAGTCGTAGAAAATGAACGGCTACGCGGATTGGTGAGCCGTCGCGACGTGCTACGTCTCATGCGCGATCGATTCTGCTGAGCGTCTGCCGAATCCAACGTTCGCGGCAGAATCGCGGCAACGCGAGAATCGGAGAACGTCGCAAACGATTCTGCTGCGGCGGCGCCGCATTGGGTATCCGCCGCGCCGACCGTCAGCTGTGCTCCAGCGCATCCAACAGGCCATCGATCGTATACGTCTCCGCTTCGACGTCTACGCGCACCGCGTGCTGCGCCAAAGCCGCAGACGTAATAGGGCCAATGCTCGCCACTTTCACGTGTTCGAGCAGCTCCGCCGCCGCGTCGCCCAGTGCAGCACAGGTGTGCGTCACGGTAGACCCGGAGGTGAACATCACGACGTCCACACTACGCGTTCGAATCAGATCCGCGAGCTGGCGACCACTCTCGGCGTCAACGCCCGAAGTGCGGTAAGCAGGAACCACGTCAACCTGTGCGCCTGCAGCACGCAGCTGCTGCGGCAGCTCATCCCGGGCCACGAGGGCACGCGGAATCAATACCCGTTTCCCAACGCCCTCGGCGACCACGTCCTCCGCCAATGCTTCACCTACGAAGCTACGCGCAACCAGATCCGCCGCGAGTCCGTGGGGCGCGAGCTCTGCCTCTGTCTTGGGCCCGATGGCGCCCAGCTTGACGCCACCGAGGGCCCGCGAATCGAGCCCCTGGCGACGCAGCTCGGCGAAGAAACGCTGTACCCCGTTCGGACTCGTGAACAGCACCCAATCATACTGCCCCAGTCGCTGCACGGCACTGCGCAGGGGTTCCTCGTCTGGGGGATCCTCGATACGAATCACGGGACACAGAATAGGCTCCGCACCGCGCAATCGAATGGCATGCGCTGTCGCGGAGGCTTGATGCGGCGCTCGTGGCACGAGAATCCGCACGCCGAACAGCGGCATTCGCTCGTACCAACTCAGCTTGTCGCGCAACGCCACCACATCACCGATGATCACCACAGCTGGGTTCGATAACCCGGCACGCTCAACCTCGGCGGCCAGGGTTCCCAACGTAGCCGTGAGCACCCGTTGCCGCGGACGCGCGCCCCATTGCACGACTGCTGCAGGCGTGTCTTGCGAACGCCCCCCTGCGACCACGGCACTGGCGATAGCGCCCAAGCGACGCATCCCCATCAGCACGCAAATCGTGTCGGTCGCTGTCGCCAGCTTTCGCCAAGCAGCGTCTGACCACTCCTGCCCAGCCTTATCACTGCCAGTAATGAACGTCACACTCGACGACAAGTCACGATGCGTGAGCGGAATTCCCGCGAACGCGCTCGTACCAACGGGCGACGAGAGACCCGGAATCACCTCGAACGCGACGCCTGCAGCGACCAGTGCCTCGGCTTCCTCCGCCCCACGAGCGAACAGAAACGAGTCCCCTCCCTTCAAGCGTACGACCCGAGCTCCCGCTCGAGCTAGCTCCACGAGTTGTTTCGTGATCCAGTCCTGGCTCGGACTGAACCGCCCGCCACGTTTACCCACGTCACGCAAGTCGGCATCTGGTCGACACTCGAGCAGCAGCGCGGGATGGCTCAGCGCATCGTACAACACGGCATCCGCACTGCGCAGCAGCTCGAGCCCGCGAACGGTGATCAAACCAGGATCGCCAGGCCCGGCGCCGACGAGCCACACTTTTCCAGGCTTCTGGGCAACTCCTCTAGGGGACACCCCGCAATCATAGCAGAGCTCGCGAGGGCGCAGTCACGTCTGGTCCACGCGCAGACGGACAGCCGGCAGGTAGTGATCGTTGCGCCCCGCGGCCAGCTCGGTGTACACGCGTTGCGATGGGCCGTGCTCTGACGAACCGCGATGCAAGAAAGCAGCAAGCCTCGACCGAACTGCTCGATTGCGCTTCGCTCGCGCGCCCCTACCCGAGTGTGACGCTCGCGCGTTGTCTGGGGGGCACGCTCGCTGCTGCCCTTTCGATGTCATGTGTCGGCGAGACTTGTTACCCGGAGGGCGACCCTCCACAGCGTTACTCTGGTGGGATCACGAGCGACGACCGCACTTTTTACCAGAGCTCCAGCGTCGAAGGACCGTATCTGTTCTTTCCGTCGGGCAGAACCTACCAGCTCGAACACGGGCTACGAGGAACTCCCGACGACTACAACATGGAGCTGTCCTTCTCCGAGTTTCCGTTCGAAAGCGGGTCGGGAGCTGGTAAACCCGCGGGAAACTTGACGATGGTGGAAGCCATCAACGACGACTACATCGAGGTGCGGAACGACACCTGCGCAGAGTACTTTCTGCGACTGACCGCCTCCAATCACCTGGACGGAGCGAGGACGACGGACGCGCAAGCAGACGATACGGCGTCGGACGGCGCCGTCAGCGGGGGCGACGCAGGTGCGGCCCCCAGTGACGCGGGCGACTGACCGCGACCAGCCCCAGGTCTGTGCTTCGTTGGCGCGCCGCATTCGCTGCTCTTGCGCGGACGCTCACTCTTTGATGCGCCAAGCGCCCGCGTACACGTTGAAACTCTGCGGGCGAGCGAACCCGATCAGCGTCATTCCGAACTCGTTCGCGAGCTCGACCGCCATGCTCGTCGGGGCGGATGGACAGATGACGCAAGGAATGCCCGCCATACACGCCTTCTGCAGGATCTCGAAGCTAGCTCGGCTGCTGACGACCAAGACGCAGCCCGTGCCCGGCAAGGCGTCGTCCAGAAACATTCGCCCAAGCGCCTTGTCCACCGCGTTGTGACGTCCGACATCCTCCGCGGCCGCCACCACCTGTCCTGAACTTGCAACGACCAACGCCGCGTGACTGCCGCCCGTACGCTGAAACTGAGCCTGCATTTCCGTCAGCTGTTGCGCGCGTCGCCGCACCAGGCCCTCGGTCAGCACCAACTGGTCGTCGCTCAACGAACGACAATACTCGCGCAACGCCAGGATCTGATCGCGACCACAAACCCCACAGGCGGATGACAACAACTGCTGCAGACGCGGCCGTTCGCGCGGGTCCTGCTCGAGACTCGTACCGGGGCTGAGCTTCAGCTCGACCACATTGCGGGCTTCGGCTGAAGCCACGCGGCCGCAGTGCACGACGGAGTCCACTTCCGAGCGATTTCGCAAGCTGCCCTCGCTGAACAAGTACCCGAGCGCGAGTTCGCGATCGGCACCCGGCGTGCGCATCGTCGTCGCAACAGGCTCGCCGTGAACTCGAATCTCGAGGGGTTCCTCGACGACTACTTCATCGACTCTCGACTCGACAGCCACGAGCGCCTCGGGCATCGAAGCCTCCGCGCACTCGCCCCCGTCGCCGACAGACAGGGAATAACTCGAAACGCCGACCTGACGGACGGGCGCCTCAGCGCGCTCGCTCTTCATGGCCTACGTTGACCACGAACCCCAGCCCCGCGCAATCGAGAGGAGCCTCGCCACTGAGACGACGCAGAAAGCGCTCAGTGTGATGCGCCAGAAATCAACGCGCCGACGAAGATACCGCCCAAGATCACGACTGTTGCGATCACGATGAAGATCCCGCCAGTGGCGGTGGCGTAAAAGGGCTTGGGGGGATGGTCTGCGGACATGTCTCGATAACCTCAGGCGGAAAAACGCCGCGGAACATAGCGGAGGCTCAGGAGGATGGCCAGCGACACGACGCCGCGGCCCGACACCGCACGTCCCCTCAACTCGAAACATCTGGAGTCAGCTGCACGATTGTCCCGTAGTCTGGTTCGCCAGACTGCGGATCATACCGCCGCTCGAGCAGTACGTTGGCTTCTGGCCAGAAGGCCTGAACGTGTTGTGAGCGGCACGGCCCGGGCTTCACCACAGCTTTCATCTCTCCGTGCTGGCTCCTGACCACGACGGGAGCGCCAGCGCTGAGCCCCAACTGCTCGAGATCGCGAGGGTCCACCAACACCGCGCTCCGCCGAGCCCCCGCGGTCAGTGGATCTGTATCGCCGTAGGTAATCGAGTTGAACTGCTTGCCGCGACGCGACGTCAACATGAAGCGTCCCAGGGGAACGTCGATTCGCGGCAGCTCGACGACGCTGAACGTGGCTCGACCATCGGGCATGTTGGGAAACCCCTGTGCCCCCAAGCTCGGCCCACCCCACTGCAACTGATCTCCTTCTGCGCGCAACTTCTCGATGCCGCGGTATAGCGGCATCACCTCGGACATCTCCTCTCGGACACGCTGGGACGAGTCCATACCGAACAGATCTGGACGATCTGGCAACAGCTTTCGTCCGATCAAGATTGGGATCTCCCATTCGGCTTGGGCCTCGGCGATGCGCGGTCCTGGGATCTCGGGAGTGAAGCGGATGCGTCGCTCGGTGGACGTGGACGTCCCACCACTCCGCTGTTCGTAGCGCGTCTGCGCGGGCAACAACAGCACCGCCTCTCTGGCAGGCAACAAGCTCGACGAGTTGAGCACTATGTCTTGGTGAACCCGCAACCCGACGTTGCTGAGCCCCAACTCCGCGTTCTTGCGGTCGGGCATGGTCTCCAGATGATTGCCGCCGACCAAGTACAACAGATCGAGCCCGCTCTTTGCCGCTTGATCGATCAGGTGCGCCGCACGCAGCCCTTTTCGACGCGGAATCGGGTGATTGTACGCCTTCTCCAGTCGCTCGCAGTTTTCATCGTTGATCGGCAGCGCACCTGGCAACTTGTCGGCATCCGCGCCGCACTCCGCCGAGCCCTGCACCCCAGAGTGACCTCGAATCGGCAGTATCCCGCAGTTTTCTCGACCGATCATCCCGCGTGCCAGCGCCAGATTCACGACCATCTTCACGTTCTCGACTCCGAACGTGTACTGCGTGAGCCCCATGGAATAGATGAACACCGCGCTCTTCGCTTTCGCATACAGTGCCGCGAGGTGTTCGATGTTCTCCTGTTCGATCCCCGAGTCACGTGTGATGTCCGCCCAGCTAGTTCGACGCAAGCTAGCCGTCAGCGCGTCGCTCCCCGAAGTGTGGCGCTCGACGAACTCTCGGTCGAACCCGTCGAGCGCGTTCAGGGCCTTGAGCATGCCTGTCATCAACGCGATGTCGCCCCCTGGGCGCACGGCGTGATACTCATCCATCAAGCGTGTTCCAAACAACGCCGAGGGCAATACGCTCGGGATCCAATAGCGTTCGAGCGCGGGCTCTTTGAACGGGTTGAGCACGACGATGCGCGCTCCACGTTTACGTGCCGCACGTAGATACTTCGTCGAAACGGGCTGATTGTTCGGCAGATTGCTGCCAATCACGAAGATCAAGTCGGTCCCGACGATATCCGTCAGTGAAATGGTCGGCGCGCCGTAACCGATCGTCTGCCCGAGCCCCACCCCCGAAGCCGCGTGACACAGGCGCGCGCAACTGTCGACGTGCGGCGTCCCCGCCACGCGCGCCAGCTTTTGCATCGTATAATACGTCTCGTTGGTCAGCCCGCGACTCGTGAGAAAGAAGCCGACGCGATCGGGGTCGCTCTCCCGCAACTTGTCGGCGACCATGGTCGTCGCCTCATCCCAACTGATGCGCTCGAAACGCTCCGAGCCCGCACGCTTGAGCAGAGGAAACGGGATCCGCCCGAGGTGGTGCAGTTGCTCGTTGGTGTAAGCATGGGCTGGCAACGGCCGCGCGAGTACGTCCGCGGGGATCTCCCGCATGGTATTGAGTCTCAACAACTTGAGTCGGGTGAGGCAAAGGTGAACCCCAGGCAACACGTCGTCGCGCAAGCCAGTGGTACCGAGTGAACACCCGTCACACACGCCATGGCGCAAGATGCGCAGCGCATACCCCCAGCGCCCACGGTTCTCCCAAAGCACCCGCAACATCTCCCGAAAATGCCGCGGTTTGGTCCGCACCAAGAGACCGAACGGCACGATGACCTGCAAGAAGCGCCAAATCCGAGCGAACATGCGCCGAGCTATAGCGCATCCCGCGACGGGCGATAGCCCATGGCGCCCCGACGCCAGCCTTTTTCGAGATTGTCGAAGACTCTTGCCGTGTTTTGGGGGAGACGAGGTGCGGGGCGTGCGCGGCTCCCGCTATGGGAAATGAGTCGGGGTGCGGGCTCACGTCGTGAAACGTCTGACGGCGCGCTCGTTATCTCAGTGCCCTCAACCAAAGAATCGAACACTCACGCTCACGCGCGACGGCCACTCGGCGACAGCGGCTGACGATTCATTCCAGCGGGTTCGTCTCGGCGATACCTGGGCCGACGATCAGAACCATTCCCTCGGTGTCACGCTGAATCCGACCGCTCATCGCAAACGTGGAATACACGCCATCCGCATTCAGATCGCCGTGAGCCCGCGCTTGAAAGGTGTCACCTTCGTCCTGGGCCCCCGCGGCGTCATAGTCGTATTGGAAGTACTGAGGATCGTCGAGGCTGAACTGGAGACAGACCCAGCCCACGGAGCTCGTCCCGCCCCACTCCGATGGTCTACTCTGATACTTTGCGGAACGGATTAACGTCGGGTCGGATGGCACGGCATCCGCGGAGCCACACAGCGCCAGGATGTCCTGCGATACGCTCCCCAGATCGATCACCGAGCTCTCCACCTTCGGTTTGAGAAATGCGGTGGTCGCGTCTTTGGCGATTCTGCCGAGCACCATGCGCGCCTCGGTCGATCGAGCGTGGAGGATGTACGACTTGACGCCGTAAACGCCCATCGCAGCAAGCACACCGACGATCGCGACGACGATCATCAACTCGACCAGCGTGAAGCCACGGCGCGCCTGCCGCGCCATCACTCTGGGGCCTGGAGCCATGACCTCCACGGGGTATCTCATTCGTATCGCCTGCATTCTTCGTGACTCGCGCGAGAGCCTCACGCACTGAGTCTAGCAACGGCACGTAGGCATGTTGCCAGTAGTCCCGACGTTGTGCAGACGGTGGAATCGAAGCCACGGTGACGGACGAACCAGGCCGGGACCGTTCCCAACTGGCGCACCTCACACCTGCGCCGTCGGCCTGGTTGCGTGCGACTTGCTACGACGCCGCCGCCGTCAGTCTGCGATATAGAGCAGGCGGTGCATGCCCAACTCCACGAAAATTTCAGGGTATCCAGCCTCCGCCAGTGGGTAGAGGTCGAACACCCGGGTCTCCGAAATGCCTGCCTCACACGCGTCGCCATTGTCGATGTGCGTCAGATGGAGCGTCGTCGACGGCGTATTGCCCTGCTGCACGGAGTCGTAACACAACTCGAACTCGTGCTCCTCGCAGCCCCCTGAGTAGCTGACCGCCACCTCCAACAGCCCGTCGGAAATGGCGACGGCGTCATGTTGGAAGTCGGGAGTGTTCCGCTCGGGAGCACACGGGGCTATGGGAACTACTTCACACGCGAGGTCAGTGCAGCCCGTTAGCTCTCCATCCGCGCACGTGCACGTGTTGCAGGGGTCGCTGCCGGGGGTCGTTTCGCCATTGCCGTAAACCTGGCCGCGCACCTCACAGCTGCCCGGCGGGACCTCACATTCGAGCTGCCCCGCCTCACACGCACACTCCGTACCCGACACCGTAACCACCGTGCCGTCGGGCAGCTGCGCCCCGCTGTCGTCGGTACACTCGGGATCTGGACAAGGCACGTCCCAACACTCGACGTTGCCCTGCTCACACTCGCACTGGGTGCACTCCTCACTCGATGGAACTTCGTCGCCGTGATCGTAGCTCGTGCCATCCACTTCGCACTGCGCGTTACACCCGACGGTCAGGCACTGGACTTCCCCCTCGTCGCAACGGCACTGTTCGCAGGGCACGTCGCTCGGGACGACGTCCCCGTCTTCGTACGATTCGCCATCCACCACGCAAACGGGGTCGGGACACGCGAGGTCGGTGCACGACACTTCGCCTTGGTCACAACTGCAGCTGTTGCAATCCGCTTCCCAAGTCTCGCCGTCGGCGTAGGAGGCTCCCTCGAAGCTGCAACTCCCCGCGCAGTTGAAAGAGAAACAAGTCACTTCACCCGCGTCGCACCGACAGGTCTGACAGTCCCACGTCCCCGGGACTCCTTCCCCATCTTCATACACTTCGCCGTCTATGATGCAGCTGTCGCCATCACACTCGTCATCATCACACTCGACTTCGCCACCACTGCACGAACACTCAAGACAACCGTCCTCGAAACGCTCACCGTCCTCGTACTCTTCACCTCGATAGGTGCAGCGGTCATCGCTGCACATGCTGCTGTCGCATTCGACCTCCGAATCGCTGCATACGCATTCCAAACAGCCGTCTTCGAAACGCTCACCGTCTTCGTAGCGCGCCCCTTCGTACTCGCAGGTATCTTCGTCACAGCTGGAGTCATCACATTCGATCTCGGCCTCCGTGCAAACGCACTCGCGGCAGCCCGCCTGGAACTCCTCACCATCCTGAAAGTCGATACCTCCGAGCTGGCAGCTGCCCTCGGTACACTCGTGCTGAGTACAAACCAACGTTCCCGACGCGCAGATGCAGGTGTTGCAGTCGACGTCGATCGAGTCGCCATCGTCGATGGTTTGCCCCGCGAGTTCACAGTCGTCGCTGTCGCACGACTCTTCCGTGCAGGTGAACGTCCCGTTGGAACACGTGCAGGTGTTGCAACTGACGGAGAACTCCTCTCCATCTTCGTAACTGGTACCCCCGAGGTCGCAGCCTCCTGCGTTCGTACAGTCGGCGTCGCAACTGAGCTCGCCGTCCGTACACACACAGCTGCCGCAGGTGCGCTCGATACGCTGGCCGTCCGCTAGTGTCTGACCGCTCTGAAGCTCACAACTCGAGTCGCGAGCTGATGCTCCCGCATCTGCTCCGCCAGTCCCACCCGAACCAAAAGATTTGCCACCGCAGGCAGTCGCGAGCAGAAGTACCGCCAACAAGATAACGCTGTACGCCCAGGGCAGGCTGCCGCTCGAACCTCTGCGGGGACAGTTCCCTGCCATGCGCTGTTGCCAAGTCTCGAGTCGGGTTGGGGCAAGCATCATTCATTCTCCGAAAGCCAAGGGCACATCGGGGCGCCGCTGATCGCCGCGCCCCCAATCTCCAGATCGTTCCCTGCAGCGAGTGTGCCATCCGCGGCCGGGCTCGCAAACTGCCATGACGCGAGCTCACACGGCCAAACAAACCGCAGCCTGCGTGCCAGGCATGTGCCAACGTGAGCCATACATGCATGCGGCTGGGTGGACGCCAAGCCGTTCTCAGTGGCGCAACCGAAGCGACCGCCGCACCCACCAAAGCAATGCTCTCATCACGATGGCGCACCCGAACCAGGTAGACGACAATCGCGCACCTCATGCGGCTGATGACCTACAACATCCTCACGGGAGGCGTCGATCACGACGACTCGACGCGTCTGACACGAGTGCTCGCGATAGTCCAAGAGCAGCAGCCTGACGTCCTGGTGCTCAACGAGTGCAATCACTTCGACGCGCGCGGCAATCAAACGCTGCACGCGGTCGAGAGGCAGCTGGGCATGCGCGGAGTTCTGGCCCGAGCAGCTACAGGCTTTCACGTCGCGATACTCGTTCGTGACCTAGCGCTCGTAGAAAGTGAACAGGTCCAACCCGCGTACCATGCGATGCTCAAGGTGACGGCACTGTGGGGACGACAGCCCGTGACCATCCTAGGCGCACACTTGTGCCCCTTCGGAGGCACTCATCGACTGCTCGAAGCAGAGTTGATGACCCGATTCGCCCTCGACGCCGAGTGGGTGTTCGCGGCAGGCGATCTAAACGCCATCAGCCCGAACGACGCCAGCCGCATCGATACTTCGGGCTGGCCCGAACGCAGGCGGGCTAGGCACGAATTTCAAGGAACGATCGACACGCGGGCCATCGACACCCTGCAGCGCGCGGGCCTCGTCGACTTGGCGCTCGCCGCCGATAACCCCGCACCAACCATCGGCATGATGCAGGGCACGCCTGAAAGCCACCGAGGCCGCATCGACTACGTCTTCGGAACGCGTCCCGTCGCCGCAACCCTGCGAAGCTCCCACGTCGTGAGCAACGACGAAGCCCGCACCGCTTCCGATCACCTGCCGCTAGTGGTCGACGTGGAAGTCCCACGTAGCGCCTGACGCACGGGGCTCGCACGGTCGGGGTCCGCTCGGCTGAGCTCGACCCGATGAGGCAGGTCATTCACTCGTACACATGAGAGTGCGCGATCGCGGGTAACCCGCTGCGTTTGCAGGCCGTGGGGTCGAAGTAGCGGGTGACCCGCTCAATTTCGGGGCTTTTCGTCGTCGTACGAGCGGGTCACCCGCTCCGCGGAGGCCGACAGCTCGCTGATAGAGCGGGTCACCCGCTGCGTTTTCAGGCTGAAATCGCCAAATCGGAGCGGGTCACCCGCTCTTTCAGCCCCGCAGCCGCCAAAACCGAGCGGGTCACCCGCTCCCCGAGCGCGCTTGGGGCCGTGCCGAGCGGGTTACCCGCTCGCGCGGGGCGGGCTCGGTTTCGCCCTCGCGTGAGAGCGCACCGCTCGTTCACTCCGTGAACCCCCATCGGCAGCGATCTAGCTCGTCGACGCGCGCAGCTTCTTGAAGCCGTCGACGAAGCGACGCAGCGTGGGGGACAGCTCGCCGCGCTCGAGCATCACCTCGATCAGCACGAAGTGGTCTGTGCGCTGCCACGCGTGTCGAAGCCCTGCAGCGAGTTCCGCGCGCGTTTTCACTCGCAGCCCTTCCCCACCGAGGGCCGTGGCGATCTGACTGAAGTTCAGTTCGTCCAGGTCGTTGAACTTGGACTCGGGCTGGAACGCTCGGAGCATCTCCCAACTAGCGTTGTTGAACACGAGCACGATGGGCGCCCAGCCGTAACGACGACAGCTCGCCAGCTCCCAGCCCGTCATTTGAAACGCGCCGTCACCTACGACGATCAGCGGACGTTGCCCGGTTGCCGCGCACAAGCCGAGCCCTGCGGGCACGCCGAAACCCATCGTCGCATAGTAACCAGGGGCCACCAACTCCGTGTGCTCGAAGTCCATGGCAGTGAACAAGCAGTCGCCGATGTCGGAGCTGACGGGCAAGGTGCCGTGTTCTGCGAAAAAGTCGTTGACCGCCGTGGCGATATCGAGCGGTTTGATCGGCGCGTCGTCAGCGGGCATGGACCTGGGGTATTCGAAACGCGGGCGTGCCGAACGCGGCCCTTGCTCGACCCCTGCAGCAAGAGCGCTGACCAAATCGGCGAGGGGAATGTCGGGGTAGATGTGGTAACCCATGGACACGGCGCCATCGCACGCGAGCACTGATTTTCTCAGATTCACTCGCCGCTCGGAGATTCCGAAATTGCTGTCTGAAGTGATCACACCGAGCAGGATCAGCGCATCGGATTGTTCCACGAGGTCCGTGATGGCCGGGTCGCCTGCTACTCCGAGATAAGTGCCGCGGAGCGCAACGTCAGCATCCGCCAATAGTCCACGCCCCATCAGCGTCGTGACCACGGGCAGCCCGAGTTTCGTGGCCAGCTGAGCGACTGCACTTTCGAGGCCAAAGCGACGGATCTCGATGCCGACGAGCAGTACGGGCGACTTCGCGGAAGCGATCTGTCGCAGGATTTCCGCAGCGCAACTCTCTAGCGCCTCGGGATCTACGGGCGCAGGCGGCGCGGGATCGGGCACGGGCTGGGTTGGCGCGAAGACCTTGTCGCGTGGTACCTCGATGTAAACAGGCCGCGACTCCTGCAGACACTTGCTGAGCACACGTGCGATCGCCTCTGGCGCACGCTCAGGCTCGTCCAATATCACCTGGTCACAGGTCAACTCTTTGAAGATCTCGAGCTGAGACTTCAAGTTCTTGGCTTGATGATGCACGAGCAAGCCGCTCGACGCGTCAGCGATGCCAGGCCCGCCAGACAACACGACGAGCGGCGACTTCTCAGCATACGCAGACGCCACGGCGTTGACCATGTTGAAAGCGCCCGCGCCATAGGTCACGGCAGCCACCGAAAGGCCTCCGTGATATCGAGCGGCGCCATCCGCCGCAAACCCCACCGACGGCTCGTGACTGAGCAAGTAACACGGCAAGATCTCGCTCTCTTCAATCACCTTGAAGAGCGGCAACGCAAAATCACCCGGGATGCCGAAGATTTCTTTCGCGCCATAACGCCGCAACGCGTGGAGCAGTGACTCGGCAAGGTTCACGCAGCACTCCCCACGAAGTAACGAGCAGCCTCACTGCGCCCGCGGTTCGTGCACCCTTCGAACGCTCGTCTCTCAGCCCCGCTCCGCTTCATGGGAGAAGTGTAGCGCGTGCAACTTGGCATACAAGCCACCCAACTGGAGCAATTCGTCGTGAGTGCCCTGCTCGACGACTCTTCCCTTTTGCAACACCACGAGCCTGTCGACCGCGCGAATGGTGCTGAGGCGATGCGCGATGATGATCGCCGTTCGATCTTTGATGAGCTCGTCGAGCGCGCGCTGCAAGCGTCCCTCGGTCTCCGAGTCGACGCTGGCGGTCGCTTCGTCGAGCACCAAGATTGGTGCGTCGCGATACAGCGCGCGAGCGAACGCGATCAGCTGCCGTTCACCTGCCGAAAAGTTTTGCCCCCGTTCCTCGACGGGCGCGTCGAGACCACCCGGCCGCTGCGCGAACAACGCGTACGCATCGATCCGTCGCAGCACCTGCTCGACCCGATCCATCGCGGGCACTTCACCCGCGGCGATGTTTTCTGCGACAGTCCCAGGAAACAAGAAGACATCCTGCGGCACCACGGCAAAGTGATCGCGCAGTTCCGAACGCTCCAGCCCGAGCACGTCCTTGCCACCGACTCGAACGGTGCCGCCGACGACATCGTACAGCCTCAACAGCAACGAGGCGATGGTCGTCTTGCCCGAACCCGTAGGACCAACCAGGGCGATCTTTTCCCCCTTGCGCACGCGCATGTCCACATCAGTCAAGACCGGGACACCCGGATTGTACTCGAAGTCGACGTGTTCGAGTTGCAGTGCGTAGTCGTCGTCCGTGTCGGGCTTGCCCGACTTCTTCGGTGCGTCACGCTCGGCAACGTCGAGCAGTGTAAACACACGCTCCGCACCCGCCATGGAACTCTGCAGCAAGGTGTAACGCTGGGCCAGCGCGGTGATCGGCTCGAAGAACGCTTTGACGTAAGCGTTGAACGCCACCAGCACCCCAAAGCTGACCGGGTGAAACCCCAGCGCCCACAGAATCGACGCCAGCGAAATCGCCATCACCGTGTCGATCGCTGCGTCCTGCATGGCGTCGTATTTGATCGAGTTCAGGTTCGCGTCGCGATACGCCGCGTTGATCTCGTCGAACTCTTCGGCAGCAGCATCTTGCTGGTTGAACGCCTGCACCACGGTCATGCCCGTGACCTGCTCGTTCATGTTGGCGTTCATGCGCGCCGTCTTGGCGCGGATCTCGCGGAACGCCGCGCGATGACGCTTGCGCACTTGGCGCACCAGAATCGCAACAGGCGGCACGGCGAGGAACGCCACGATGGCCAGCTGCCAATCGAGCAGCAACATCATCACCACCACACCGAGCAAACGCAGAATGTCCGTGGCGATCGCAAACGCGTCGCTGGCGGCGAGCTCCAGGATCGCGTCCGTGTCGTTGGTCACGCGCGTGACCAAACGACCCACGGGTTGACGATCGAAGAAGCGCAACGGCAACGTGTGAAGGAACGAGAAGATGTGCCTGCGCAAGTCGGCAACCGTGCGAGCACCCAGCAGCTGGGTCGCGTAGATGCGCACGACCTGAATGATCTGCTCGAAGATCACGACGCCTGCGAAAATTGCCGCGCCCTGCATCAACACGGACTCGTCTTTGGCGACGATACCCGAATCGATCGTCCACTGCATGATCAACGGGCGCACCAACGCCGTTGCAGAGACCAGCACCCCGAAGCCCACGCCCAAGAACAACAAGACGCGATGCGGACGCACGAAGCGCCACAGCCTGCGCAGAATGCGACCATCGTAGGTCTGCGCAAACCCTGCTTCCTCGTGGAACTGGCGCAGGATGTCTTCCGTGCGCCGCTTCGCTTTCGCGCTGCTCGGGGGCGTCATGCCGTCGCCTCCGCGAGCTCTTGTTCACCCAGGCGCTGCAGTTCACTCTCGACGCGCTGTTCTTCTGCGAAGTCGGCGTACAAGCCTCCGCGAGCCAATAGCTCGTCGTGGGTACCGCGTTCGACCACACGCCCCTCGTCGAGCACGATGATGGAATCACAACGCTGCGCGGCGGCCACGCGATGCGTGATCAAGATCACTCCGCGTTTGGCCCGCTGCCGATCGATGGCTTTGAGGATGTTCGCCTCCGTTCGGCCATCGACTGCGCTCAGCGGATCATCGAGCACCAAAATTTTCGGTTCACTGACCAGCGCTCTGGCGAGTGAGGTGCGTTGTTTCTGACCACCAGACAGTTGCACGCCGCGTTCGCCCACGACCGTGTCGAAACCGTCGGGCAAAGACTCGATCTCTTCGAGAATTTGCGCCTCGTCTGCCGCTTCCCGAACTCGCGCTGCGGCGGCCTCCGAGTCGGGGTCGCTGAGCACGTAGGCGACGTTTCTGCCGACGGTCGTCGAAAACAAGAACGGGTCCTGCTGCGCGTAACCAATGGCGGATCTCAACTGCTCGAGCGGAAGGTCGCAAACATCCGTGCCATTGAGAAAGATCGCCCCGCGCGGTGTCGCCTGCAGGCGGGCGAGTAGTAACGCCAGCGTCGTCTTGCCCGATCCAGTCTTACCGACGATGGCCAGGGACTCGCCCGCTGGCAGCTCGAAGTCCACCCCGTGCAGCACTGGCTTGCCCGGATACGAAAACGTCAGCCCCTCGACGCGCAATGTCACGCCGCCCGGCTGAAGCGGCTCGCTGCCGTCGGTGATGTCCGGCTGAATGTCGAACAACGCCTTTACGCGGGAATAACTGGCGCGCCCGCGCTGCACCACGCTGATCAAGAACCCCAGCGAGATCAGCGGCCAGGTCAGTCGCGACAGCGCACGAAAGAAGGCCAAGAACGCCCCTTCGTCGAAGGTGGGGTCGGTGAGAACCAGGTGACCGCCGTACCACAGCAACACGATGATGCCGATCGAACTGAACGCCTGCATCACGGGCCACATGACGCCGCGCAAGCGAGCCAAACGCAGCGCCTTGTCGAGATAGTCCGAGTTTGCGCGCTCGAAGCGCTGTTGCTCGGAGCCTTCGAGGCCAAACGAGCGAACCACCCGAACGCCCGCGATGCTCGACTGCACGCGGTCACTGAGCTGACCCAACGCGGCCTGATTGTCGCGTTGGCGCTTGAACATCTGCTTGGAAAAGATGAACACCACAATCAACAACAGCGGCAGCCCAGCGAGTGAGGCAAGCGTCAACTTCACGCTGCGTTCCAGCGTCACCGCGAGTGCACTCACCAGCGCAAACGTCGTCCCGAACAGATTGAGCACGCCAAAACCGAGCAACAGACGAATCTGCCCCAGGTCGTTGGTCACGCGGCTCATGATCTCGCCCGTGGGCATCTTGCTGTAGAAAGCCGGGCCCAGGCGCTGAAGGTGGTGGAGTAACGCGCGACGGATCTCGTACTCGGCGTTGCGCCCGCCGTTGAAGATGGCAACGCGCGAAAGCACACGGACCCCAAACGACACCAGCGCAATACCCACCAGCAGCAGCCCCAACGTCCCCAGCTGGCCTTGCGTCGTGCCAACCGCGACGTCCACGGCGTCGTCGAGTTGATTGTCGAACTCGTACTGCAGGTACTGATACGCGGCGAGCAGGAAGAGACCTGCGAGGTATCCAGGTGACTGCCGCTTGAACTGATCCCAGAGGCCGAACGGGATCTCAGCTGCGGGAGTCTTCTTGGCGACCAGCCAGCGTCGGCGTTCAGCTGGTCGGGATGGAGAAACTGACACTAAAAAAGCCCTACGGAGAAGTGGAACGCGCCGAGGTCCGATTCATAGAACCGTCTGTCCAACTTGACACCGTAGTCGAAGGCCAGCGGGCCAACGGGTGTCACGAATCGGAGCCCTGAACCCACCGTGTAGCGCAATACCGTCAAGTCGACGTTGTCGATGTCACGCCACAAATTGCCCGAGTCCAGGAAGACGGCGGTGTGTAGCACCTTCGTGATGGGGATGCGCAGCTCGGCGCGCGGATTGAACAGAAAGTCGCCACCTCGAATCACGACCTTACGCGCCGTGAGCCGCGACTCTTGATCGGGTGCATCCGGGTCCTCGCGTTGCAACTGCTCGGCAATATCCTGAGGGATCAGCGACGCTTGCAAGAAGCCGCGGAGCGAATCTGCGCCGCCCATGAAGAACAATCGGTCGGGATAAGTGCTGGAGTTGTCGACGAGTTGGTAGTTCACCCCCGCGCGCAGGCTGAGCGCCAGGCTCAGGCCCGAGTCGTTGAACGGGATGTAGCCTGCAACCCTACCCGTCGACTTGAGAAAGCGACTCTTATACTCACACGCGTCGGGGTCGTTACCTGCGACGTCACACTGTTCGAGCTGCACGGCAGCGTTATCCTCGTCCAGGTAGGCGACGACGGGCTCGACTTCTCCAGACAAGAAAAACCCGCGAGTCGGCCCGAGGGGATTGTCAGTGAGATCAAAAGTAGCGCCACCCCGCACCGCGATCGCTTGACTGCCGCCTTCGGGAACGTTCAACAACCTCACCTGGCCCGGGTTGGCCTCCAAGTACTCTTGCAGGTTTTGGGTGTCGCCGAAGATGCGAGCGTCGTTCAGCTCGAACGACGAGCCCGCGACCAACGAGAGCTGACGCGAGATGCGGTTCGTCAACGTGACGATCAGCGCACGTTTGGTGATCCCGAAGTCGCGCGAGTTGTCACGCGCATCAACGCCATCGAAGGCGAGTCGATAACGTTTTCCGACGGGGAACTCCAGCGTGACGGTGTCTCGACGTTCGAGTCGGTCCCCCAAGTCGAGTTCGTCGAAGTTGCGACGGACCTCGTCTTCGAAGATCAGCCAACCCGGGAGATAACCGAGCTGAACTCGAAACGTCAGCTGCACGGCTTTACCGAGTAGGTTGCGGTGACCGTACTCGAAGGTCACACGCGCCCCCTCACCCGTACTGAATCCTGGCTTGACGTCGACGTACTGGGGCAATCGTTCGGCGACGTGCACGATCACCACTTTGCGTTTGGCTGGGACTTCCGGATCCTCGAGGCCGATGGTGACGCTCGAAAACACGCCGAGCGTAGCGAGCTGCTCCTCGCTCTGCCGAACCAAGTTCCGTCGATAGACGCCACCTGGAATCAGTTCTAGACGCCCCAAGATCAGACTCTCGCTCGTTCTCTCAGCGCCGCGCACGACGATTGCCGTGATTTGAACCTGTTCGCGTTCGCTGATCACGAACTTCGCGCTGCCGCGTGTACGATCTTGAGACAACTGCAGCTCGACGTCAGCGCTCGCGAACGCGTAACCCAAGTCTGCGTAGTGGTCGAGGATGCGGCGCCGAGCCTGCTGCAAGCCCACTTGCGAAACTGGTTCGCCCAACTTCAAGTCGGCGACCTCCGCGAGCTTGTCCTCGATCACTTGTTCGTTTCCCGAAAACTCGAGGTTCCACAAGGTGGTGCGTGGACCGAGCTTGATCGGAATGCTGAGCACGACGTTGGGCTCACAATGAAGGCCCTTGGTGGGGTCGGGGCGACACTGCAAACTGTCGTCGAGATCCGGATCTTCTGCGGGCAGTGGGTTGCTGGGAGTCGGACAGATGGACGCTGGCGCCGCGCGCACACCGAGCGGCTGACAGTGCCCAGGCCGCGACAGCGGACTACACGCCCGACGCAGCACGGTGACCGGCCCAACCAACGCAGAGAGGTAACCTTCCGCACGGTACAGGTCGCTGAGATGGTTGATGGCTCGATCGTACGCTTCTGCGGTGTAGGTGTTCCAGGGCTCGATGGACAATGCCTCCGCACGATGGCCGCCACGCGTGCCCAATGACTCATCCATGACCTCCGAAGGCGGGGGTCCCACCCAGTCGTCTCCTCCTGGCAGCGCCTCACCGAGCACTCCATCGATCTCTTCGTCGACCTCTTCAGTCGAACTGTGGCCTCGCAAACACGGGTAGGTGCGGCCAACGACGCGCACGGGTCGTCCCTCACGCACGACCAACACGCGATCCGTCCAATCCGTCCCCACGCGGTCTTCTGCGACCACGACAGCATCGAAGAAGCCGCGCTGTTCGTAATACTCCCTGAGCCTCGCCCGCAGCACTTCGCTGGAAGGTTCTTCTAGCTCCGCCAGGTCGAGCGCGGACATCAGCTCCGCCGAATCGAATGCGCGGTTGCCTTCGACCCGCACACGGTAGCGCGCCCCGATGTCCGCAACGACGAGAAGAATGACGCTGTTCGTGGTCTGCTGGGATAGTTCGTGACGCACCTCCGCGCCGAACCAACCCCGACGCTGCAACTCAGCGGCCAACTCCACGTCCGCCTCGGCGAGAGCACGCTCGTCGGCTCGGTCACCAACCCCGACGTCGTAGTCGTCCAAAACCTTGCGCAGATCGGCATGCGGGGACTTGGGCGCGCTGAAACTCCGCAGCGCGATCCGTCGAGCGGGCCCCGACTGCAGACGCACGTGCACGACCACGCGCGCGGGATCATCCGTGTCCACCCAACTGACGCCCACCTCTGCTTTGGGAAAACCACGTTCGGCGAAGTGGCGCTTCACCTTCTCCGCGGTTTCTGGAAGGGTTCTGCGGGTTATCTCCACGCCTTGGCGTAAGGCGGTAACCTCGAGGACCTCCTCGTGCGGGATGTCACCGCCGAACAATTCCACGTCCGCGACGATGCGGCGAATGGCACCCGAGAGTCGCACGCTCACGCCATCCTCCTGTGCCTCGACGTGCGCGGCGAGTCCCGCGTAACGCCCCTCGCGCAGCAACTCGTCCATGGCTCGACGCACGACCGCCGCACTGAACGGCTCCCCCAACTGCACCAACTGCAGCTGCAGCGGCCGATCCTCGGTCGTGCCGTGCTCACGAAACACCACGGAACGTAGCGGCTTTCCGCGAAACTCACGCAGATCCGTACGCAGCATCAGGGGCGGTACGAGCGCATCGCCAACTACCGTCTCTGCTTGTGCTTCTCCTGCACTCGGCGTGTTGGCTGCGTCAGGGGGCGCCTGCGCCACGGCCATCACCGCCGCCAAGTTCACCCACGCCAGCACGATCGCCCAGGTGAGCAGCAGCCGAAAGCTCCGCGATGCCCGAACCAGCGGACGATCGGTGCCACCTACTTGTAGGCCGCGCTGGTTGCGATGCACTAACATGAACCAATGGCCAAAGCGCCCTCGACCACTCAACGAAAAGCTCGCAGGCGAAAGCTGTGGCGAAGAATCGGTTGGGGACTACTGCTGGCGACGCCCATCTCGATCGGCGTGCTTTGGTGGGCGATCCACAAGTTCGAGTGGCTGGGCCCGCTGGTCGCCGACAGCTTGAGAGCCGTGATTGGCAAAGAGGCGGTCACTGAGCTGGAAAACATCGCGTACGGTGTCCAGGACCGACTCTACCGCTACACTCGCCGCGGCGAGCAACCCAAGGCGTACTGGGAGGTGCCGCCAGAGCCGCTCCCGGCCCCCGAGCCCGTCCACACGGTGATCACAGACGCTGGGGGTGACGCAGGGGTGGAGCCCGCCCGCCCACCATTCCGTCCGAAGGACGTCGGACCCGTCCACGACACCTGGTCGGCCCCAGGTGACGGCAAGTGGCTGCCCATCGCCGTGCCTGACCTGCCCGATCTGCCGCCGCACATGTGGAAGACGCTGCTGCACCCGGACAAGAACCGATCGTGGGCGGAGCTGTTCGTGGTCGCCATGGCCGTGGACGATATCGACCTGCACTTGGTCGCGGGGCGCAAGGAACCCGTCGCTACCGTCGAGGCTGCAGAAAACGCCGAGCGCCCCGCGGTGATCCCCGAAGCCCAGCACTCGATCGTGTTGGCCGCCTTCAACGGCGGCTTCAAGACGGAACACGGCGCCTACGGCATGGGCATCGGGGACACGATCTTCGTGAGTCCGCGAGAAAACGTGTGTGCCGTCGCGCGGCTCACCGACGACTCCCTTCTCGTGTCGAGTTGGGCGAAAATGGCGGGTCGGCAGAGCGACATGCGCTGGTGGCGGCAAACCCCGAACTGCATGTACGAAGATAACGAGCTACATCCGCGCCTCGCCTCGGGGCATTCGAAAAAATGGGGTGCAACCCTCGACGGCAACACGGTGATCCGTCGCAGCGCCATCGGCATCGACGAAGCGGGTGAGACTTTGTTCGTAGGGATCAGCAACCACACGACCGCCGACGCGCTGGCGCTCGGGGTACACCACGCGGGCGCCAGCAACGTGGCACAACTCGACGTCAACTTCTCGTTCCCCAAGTTCGTGCTGTTCGAGTCGAAAGCCCCCGGCGGAGAACGCCTCGCCGTCGCCCTCGCCGACGGCTTCGAATTCAGCGAAAACGAGTTCATCCGCAAGCGCGCACCCCGCGACTTCTTCTACGTCACCCCACGAAGCCGCCGTCCAAACGCCGCGACTCCCTGATCCATCGGCTGTGGGTTGGGCCCAGCCCCCGAGCACACCTCACGTCTCCCTCCCACCACGGCGCGAAAGGCACGTGCGGAAGCATTTCGGTGCCCCGCGACAGCTGCGCAGCGTCGCTCGGCCATGTTACGACCTCGCGCCTCGGAGAGCGTCATGAGCACACAACAGTTCAAATTGGACGCGGCGCGGGCCGCCCTCGACTACCTACCCGAAGCCGGGGTAGTAGGCCTCGGCTCGGGCTCGACCGCCAAGCTGTTCATCGACGAGCTGGGCAAACTCGTCGCTGCTGGTCGTCAGCTGGTGGGCGTGCCCACCAGCGAAGACAGCCGCGCCCAAGCCATCGCGCTCGGCATCCCACTGCTCGACGACGCCGGCCCGTGGCAGATCGACGTGTGTGTCGATGGAGCGGACGAAGTGAACGCTCAGCTCGACGTGATCAAGGGCGGCGGAGGCTGTCACACCCGAGAAAAGATCATCAACTACGCCTCTGCGATGAACATCATCATCGTCGACGAATCGAAACTGTCACAGCGCCTGGGCGAGAAGTGGGCGGTCCCCGTCGAAACCCTACAGTTCGCACACCTGACCACTAAAGCCGCCCTCGAAGCACTGGGCCCGGCTGCGTTGAGGCTGAAAAACGGCGCGCCGTGGGTCACCGACTCGGGAAACCTGATCTACGACGTCAGCGTGGGCCCGATCGATGACTGCCCGGGTCTGGACGCGCAGCTGAAACGTCTGCCTGGGGTGGTCGAGACCGGGCTGTTCTGCGCCCGAGCCGACGTCGTCTTGGTCGCGGGATCAGCGGGATTGAAGAGGATTTCCAAAGCACGCGGGTGAGCGGACCTGCAGCGGCCCTCCCCGAGCGAGACGGTCGCTCACGCACACGAAACCTCCCGACGACAGGCCGACTAGCCGCCAAGTGAGGCCTAGCCCTGAGCTGAAGCTTTGCTCGACTGTGTGACTCAACGCACCACTCCGTTGACGGAAACGCCCAAATCCGCAAAGGATTGTGGCCAGTGCAGTTCAGGATCGAAGTTGCTGGGCAAACTGACGTGGGGCGCCGACGCGCTCAGAACGAAGACAGCTTCGCCGTCTATGCCGACCAGGGTCTGTACATGGTCGCCGACGGGATGGGCGGACACGCCTCGGGCGAGGTCGCCTCGCGGATGGCCATCGAAACGATGCGCGACTTCTTCAAGCAGACTGGCGACGATCCCGAAAAGACGTGGCCGTACAAGATGGACCGCACCAAAGACTACGACGAGAATCGCCTGACCACGGCGATCATGCTCTCGAACCTGCGCATCTATCAGGCAGCGAAGAGCAACCCGAACCAGCGGGGCATGGGCACCACCATCGTGGTCGTGTTCGTGGTCGAAGCGGGAGTGTACATCGCGCACGTGGGTGATAGCCGCGTGTATCGTATCCGCGGCGGGCAGATGGTCCAGCTCACGGAAGATCACTCGCTGCTCAACGACTACAAGAAGATGAAGAACCTGAGTGAGGACGAGATCGAAGCGTTTCCCCACAAGAACGTAATCGTCCGCGCTCTAGGCATGAAAGAAACCGTCAAAGTCGACACTCGCTTCGAGGCGCCCGAAGCAGGCGACATCCTGCTGCTGTGTAGCGACGGTCTGGCGGGTCCCGTGACGGATGATGAAATTCTGAAGATCGTGCTCGAAGCACCCGACCTATCGACGGGCGCGCAGCGTTTGATCGACGCTGCCAACAGCGCGGGCGGCCCGGACAACATCACGGCCGTGCTGACCCAGTGCGTGGCTTGAGCAAAGCCGCGCGACGATGCTTCGCCATCGTACGAAGGTGCCCGTGAGTTGTGAACGATCGCAGTGCGGGCATGAACGTGAACGTCGCGGCGTGTATTCTCCCGCTCGGCAATGAACACAGGCGCGAAGTTCTCAGCCGACGCTCTCGCCCTGCGCGGTGCGCTCGTGTTCGAGGGGTTGGATCGTCGTCTGAGCCTGCTCAGCGATGCGACCCTAGAAACATCCGAACGGGCGAACCTCGAAGCTCGAGCTTCCTCGGCACACACCAAGACTGATCCGTCCCCCGGCTGTTTTCTGAAGGCGCAGTTCGAAGCCCCGACGCGACGAGCCATCTTGAAGCTCGGGAGGCCAGTTGCGACGGCGCGTTTCGTCTGTTGTCATCGCTACGATCCCTACTGGATGCGGCCGAAGACGGGTGTGCTCCCCGCCGAGCTGCCGACGGGAACGCTGTACGCACTGTTCGAACGCGACGACGGCAGCGTGCTTTTGGTGGTGCCGCTCGTGGACGAACCGTTCAGCTGCTGTCTGCGAGGAAGTGCGGAAGGTGTCGAGCTGATAGTCGACAGCGGGGACACGACTGCCAGCTCGGAGCAGGCGATCGTTGCCTACGTCGCCATCGGCTCAGACCCCTACGCGTTAGTCCGTCGAGGAGCATGCGCCATCGCCGAGCAGCTCGGGAGCAGGCTGCGCGCCGACAAGCCGACGCCGAGTTTCGTCGATCGGTTCGGCTGGTGCACGTGGGATGCGTTCTATCGAGACGTTACCCCAGAGAAGGTACCTGAAGGACTGCAGAGCTTCCGAGCAGGAGGCGTCGAGCCACGCTTCATGATCCTCGACGATGGTTGGCAGAGCGTCGACGCTCCAACCCACGAAGGGCTACTGACGTCGTTCACCGCCAACGACGTATTTCAGCGGGATCTATCGACCACCGTGAAGCTTGCGAAGGAACGGTTCAACGTCGAACACTTCCTCGTCTGGCACGCGGTGTATGGCTACTGGTCAGGAGTGCATCCAGACACCATGCGTGACTACGCACCAGAAGAGGTGCTGCGCTGGTACTGCCCCGAAGTCTTGGCGCACGCCCCAGACATGAACTGTGAATACGGCGGCCCCCTCACCTTTCGACCAGCTGCGGAGATGCTGCCCGCCTTCTACGACGCCTACCATGCAAGCCTGAAACGGCAGGGGGTGGACGGCGTGAAAGTCGACAATCAAGCGTCGGTCGAAGGGCTCGCGCATGGCCGCGGCGGACGCGTCACACAAATGAAAGCGATGCGCGCGGCACTCGAACATAGCGTCGGCCACCACTTCGACGGCAATCTGATCAATTGCATGTCCTGCGCAGCAGAGATGTTCTACTTGGCGGAAGCGTCGACCGTGACGCGCACGTCGACGGACTTCTGGCCGCAACGTCCGGAAACCCACGGCCTACACCTCTACACGAACGCCTTCGTGAGTCTGTGGTTCGGTGAGTTCATCCTGCCCGACTGGGACATGTTCCAGTCGACACATGCAGCGGGAGCCTTTCACGCGGCCGCAAGAGCGATCAGTGGAGGCCCCGTTTACGTCTCGGACAAGCCCGGAGAGCACGACTTTGCGCTGCTCCGTCGCTTGGTGCTGTCCGATGGCAGCGTGCCTCGAGCCCTGGACGTCGCGCGCCCCACTTGGGATTGCCTGTTCGTCGATCCGACGACGAACCCCAGTTTACTCAAGCTCTACAACACGAACGCGACCTCCTACGTCGTCGTAGCCTTCAACGCGTTCCATGACCCGTCACCCGCGAATCGAATCGTCGGGAGCGTGGGCCCTGCCGACATCCCACAACTGCGAGACAAGCCTGGAAGCTACGCGCTCTACTTCGTGGAGTCTGGCCACTTTGCGACGCTGGAGTCCGATGAGCGAGTCTCGTTCACGCTCGCGAACCTGGAGTTCGAGGTCGTCGTCATCGCGCCCATTCGCAATGGTGCAGCCGCGCTCGGTTTGATCGACAAGCTAAACCCGGGAGGCGCGGTGGTTGCTATTGAACAGACTGCCAGACATCTCTCGGCACACTTCGAAGACGGCGGCCGAGCGATGTTCTACTGTCGCGACCGCCCGTGTGCCGTCCGCGTAGATGGCGAGTTGGTGAAGACGTTCGAGTATCGCTCCGAGACGGGCGCGCTGATCGTCGAGTTGCTGAGCGCGGGCGCTCAGCAGCTGACGCTCGAGCTGCCGGGCTAGTCGGTATCGTTTCCTGTTGTTTTCGGATCATGCCCCAATCGCGTCATGTACGTTCGTTTGGGCTCAAAGTTGGTCCCCACGCGCCGCATTCGTAGATACTGCGCCCCCAGCCATGGCACGCAACGTCATTTCTCGTCGCTTCAGAGATAGCGTGAGTGCTGGCGTGAGCGCGTTTCGCTCAGCTTGGGGGGCTGCAAGTTCCGAACGCCCCGCGCGACCTCCGCGCACTTGGCCGCCCAGTGCCCCAGAGCGAGAGCGCGCGAATGCATCGCAGGAAAACGAACACTCTGACTCATCTGACCCGAGTCCACCTGCCAAACGCTCCCACGCCGTCGCAGGGGTTCGGACGGGCAAACGTGATCCGTCACGCAGCACGACGGTTCATCCGGGAAGCCTCGGTGTACTATCCGACGACGTAAACCCTCAGCGCGTCAACGATCTACGATTCGCACTCGTCGAACAACGCCTTGCGGTGATTTCTGAACGACTGGAGCTCATGAACGAACGACTCGCGCTCGTGAGCCCCCAAAAGAGCTCGGGGAGCAAACGAGGCGCGCACAAGATCTCGAAGGAGCCGACTAGCGACGACGCGGCGAGCGCCAAACCAAGCCAAAGTGACCTGAAGCTGGGCGTCGATGAAGCATTCGCTAATAGCGCCCTACGTCCGCCAAGAGTCCCTAGCGACCTCACGTTGAACCAAGCGCCCGTAGCGACCAGTGGGATAAAGACCAAAGCAACCCGACGACAAGTTGGTCCCACGCTGACAGGCACGGTCTCGGGCGTGAGCTTGGGCTCGCTATTCAATCTGTTCGAACTGGAACGCTGTGGTGGTGTGTTTCTGGTCCGTCATGAACAGCAACACCTGGAACTCACGCTTCGCGAAGGCGCCGTGATCCGCTGTCATCTGAACGGGGAGCGCGTCTCCCCCGTCGATGGCGTTCGGCGTGCGTTTCTGTGGCCGACCTGCAGCTTCTCGTTCCGTCGAGATGACGTCGACGAAGAGAGTGAGCCGCCTCAGTCCGTGAACACGGTGATGCTGGAGGCCATGCGCCACAACGACGAAGCCGCGCGCGCGGGCTGAGCGCCGAGCTCAACGAGTTCCCCACGTACTCGTCCACGAGCTGCTAGGGCGCGATCACGCGTACAGGCTTTGGCTCGGGAGACTTGGGGATAGGATCGCCGGCGAGGGGCGTGAGAATCGCATAGATGACGGCGATCACCGCGAGCATCATCAGCGAGGTGATGAAGTAGGTGGAAAACGGTGGATGCCGCGACGTACTCCAGCCGTCGCGATAGAATTTGCCTCCGCTACGATCGCGCAGCTTGCGCTGAACCCCCTGCAAGACATCCACGGAGCTTTCGTCGTCGCTGTCGTCGGCAAAGGCCTGCTTCATCAGATCGCGCAATCCGCCTTCGTCACCGCGCGAGTCGGGGCCACGCTCAGTCTCGTCTGAACCAGTGGACTTGGGGTTCGAATCTTCTGCGGACATCAGACGTTCTCTCCCAGTTTCCGTGACACCTTTTCCTTCAGCATGACTCTGGCGCGGTGAATTCGACTCTTGACTGTGCCCTCTGCCAAGCCCGTGATCTCCGCGATTTCGTCGTACGTCAGGTCTTCCACATCGCGCAGTACCAGCGCTTCGCGGAAGTCGGGCTCTAGCTCCGCGATCGACTGCTTGACGATCAGTTCGAGCTGGTAACCCTGGAGTAACTGATCTGGCCCCGCCGTTTCGCCCGCCGTGACCCCACGCGCCTGGTGCAGAGATCCTCGCTCAGCTGCGGGCTCCAGCTCATCTTGCACGTTGTTCTTGCGGCGCTGCAGGTACTTGCCGCGGTTCTTGCAGAGGTTGACCGCGATTCGATACACCCAGGTCCCGACCTTGGACTCACCGCGGAACGAGTCGATCGACTTGAACACCTGCACGAAAACTTCCTGCACCATGTCCTCCGCCTCGTCGCGACGACCGAGCATGCGAAATACCAAACGAAAGATACGCCGCTCGTAGAGCTGAACCAGCTCGTTGAAAGCACGCTCATCGCGCTGCTTCAGCCGCTCTATGAAACGGCGCTCGGCGTTTTCTTCCTGTGTTGGCACTCGAGATCCGCACACTACCGTGGATTGAACGCCGCGTCTGCCCCGAGCGAGGACGCGTCCCGGCCCACTCACGACCGGTCGTTTTCCGACAGCCACCGCGCTGGATGGTTCCCGACCTGAGTAAATTCGCGGGACGCGTTCAGCGCCTGCGGTGTGCCGGGGACGACCCCGCGCGGCGTAGCAAGAAAAGTAACACCCACACCCAATCCAGCGGGAAGCCAGGCGTTCGAGCCCCCGTACCAAGGCTGCAGGCGTTGGTACGTTTGGGCTTCGCTGCCTCTTCGAGGTCAGAGCTGTGGCTCGCGTCTGTCGTCGAGTCGAACCGAGCGGTCGGCTTCGCGCTAGCGTCGAACGGCGGGCTTGGGTCACCCGCCCCTGGAGCGCCCGTGTCAACTCTCGCCCCGCCGTCCAACTGTGGAACGCGCGCTTCGTCTGGCGCGTCGCTCGCCTCGGTGCCCAGCCATCCCGACTCACCCGCGAAGTGCACCCAGTCGACTTCACACTCGAGCTGCTGCTGATCACAATCGCTCGGCGCCGCGAGCTGGTTCCACCCGAAACGCCACGCTAGTTCGACGTTCGCTCCCTGAACGTCCTGCACTTCGAACAGCCCGTCGAGGGTGCACGCGAAAACTCGCTGCTCGAGAGTGTGCAGGCACGTCCAATCCACGTCACCAATCGGTAACCAGCCGCCCTCCTCAGCGGTCAGAGCGTCGAAGTCCCGACGCAACGTGTGAAGCACGCCGTCGAACACGGCGATCCAACTCTGCCCGAACCAGGCCGGACCGAGTGCGACGTCGAAATCGGGCGAAAGCTCGGTGGAGCCGCGGGAGTCAGCCCACCACAGCTGTCGTCTGCCACCCATGTCGACCAGCAGCCACACGCCGTCGTCACCTGCGGCCCTAGGACTCACTCGAGACGCGGCCATGTCGAGTTGGGACAGCAGCTGGAGCTGGGCGGCAGCGTCGAAGCGTGCGACGAACGGAGCAGGTTCCACCCCCGTGATCCAAACGCTGTCGGCATCCGCAAGCATGCCGTCGATGGTAAACGGAGTCTCCCAACGCTGCGAGATCTGGTCTTGCTCGATCAATCCGAGAGTGTGAGCTCCTGACCCGACATCCAACGCGACTAGCAGATCGTCGCCCCAGCGCGAGGCGTGCGCAACTGCGGCGCCTGAGTCGAGCGGCGCGAAGTTGCATCCCAAATCGGCCGAAATCCAGGCACGCTCGCCGCTGTGCACGAGGGTCAGCGAGCCGTCGAGAGTCGCCACGGCCCGAGCTAACTCGTTGCCGTCCCAACGAGAAGGGCAAACGTACTCGTAACGGCCCGACTCGAAACGGCGCGCCAAGCCGATACTCGTTCGGAGCGACATGACCTGCGGCCCGTCGAGAGACAACGCGGCGAGCGGCGCTGGCGCGGGTCCGTGTGCGTGTACTGGCTGGGGCAGCAGCGCAACGCCCAGCCAAAGCCCAGCCGTCGTGGCCAAACGACCCAGGCGCCCGCCCCACACGGTCAGTTGGCACTCGCAGCAGCTGCGTCAGGGCGGGATGGAGGTCCTGCGTCGGCCGTATCACGCGCCCCGGCCTCTACTGGTTCGCGGGTTCCCGCCTCGCCAGACTCCGCGTCGATCGAAATGGGGATCCCGCAGTCGGCGATCTCTTCGACGCACTCGCCTCCACCGATCACCTCACCCAAGCAATCGAATGCGACGTCTGCGGCGGCCGGACACTCGGCGCGCACGCAGTCTTCGTAGCTGCCACCCAAAAGAATGTATCCGAGAGCGCATTCACGCAGGCAATTGGCCGCGGGAAGAAACGGCAACAGACACGCGTCCGTTGCGCACACTACCGTGCTTTCGAGGAGACACGCGCGGCAGGCACCGTCCAGTCCCTCACATTCGAGCAAACACGTGGCCTCGTCTTCGTTGCAGCCGTTCAAGCAGTCTTCAGCCGCTTCGCAACCCACCTTCGGAGGTCCTTCCCACGGAACCTCTTCCGACAGGTAAACGAGGCACATCTCGTCCAGGGTGCCTTCACCCCAGCGCACGTCGCGCGGCTCTTGCTGCACGCCGTTGACGACTGGCTGATGACTTGGCGAGTTGTCGTACGTACAACTCAGCCGAATCCCTTCGCCCGGCTGCACCACGACCGTTTGCTCTTCTTCGATGACGTAGTAGCGCTGCCAGTTGAAGTCCCAGTCTGGAACGTCGACGATACATTGGTCGGGTGCTTCGCCTCCGATGACGTCGACGCGTTCGGCCGAAATTTGCGTCCCCAACAAGTGCATGTGCGGGGTCACCCCTACGATTCGCATGGGTTCACTACGGAAGTTGCGCAGCACGCGTTGCTCCACGACCTCAGGCTCCCCAGCGGGCAAGTCCAAGTCGAGCACGGCAATGGGCGTCGCCACGACCTGTACTTCGGGCTCCTCGTCGCTGAGCATCAACTCGACGAAGCTTTCGTCAGGCACGGGCTCATCTTCGAGCAAGTTGTAGTGCACCTGCATGATCAGGCGGCTGCCCGCGGGGATGTGTGTTGCTCGGCCGTCCCTGAGAATCGAAGGGTTCTGACCTGGAACCCAACCGCCGAGCGCGATCAGAGAGATAGCGCTGGTATCCTGCGAACTGTCCAACTGTCTGTCAGCATCCGGCAGGGGCCCGCCGAAACAGGTATACCCAGGGCCCTCCGCAGCAGCATCCGCCGCCAGCACCTGATCGACGATCTGAGGCTGGGCTGCGTAGACCAACACGTGGTGCACGAGCTCCGTGACGTCGGGCACGACCCGACGCCCCTTGACGAACGCGTCTTCTGCAAATTCGAGGTCCAGCACGAAGCAACGATAGTCGTCTGGTCGCGTGTCGTCGGGAGTGTACGGCTCCGTCATGTACGCCGCGTGGGTCGCCTGAAACTGCGGTGCTGGTTCGAAGGCGGGCAAGTCGGACGGCTCGCCTTCCAACATGCCCGTGTCTACCCACTCCGTGAAGATCGCGCGTTCTTCGTCGCTCAGGCCGAGTGCGTCTTCGTAGTCGATACACTGCTCGTCCGCGGGCCACGGCGGCATGCGGCCCGAAGCGACCGCGGCAGCCACGATAGCGCCAGATGCGCGAACCGAGGAAAAGCTATCGAGCTGGATGGGACCGATGCCCCCGGGTGAATGACACCCCAAACATTCGCGTTGAATCAACGGCGCCACGTCAGCGTAATACGTCGGTCCGAGCGGCGCGCCCGCGTCGAGGTCAGACATCGACGCGTCCTCAGACGCCCTTCCACCACCGCCCGTAGACGTATCGTCACTCGATGCGGCATCAACGCCCTCGCTCGCGGCGTCAGATCGCGTCATCGAGCCCCCCGCGTCCGAGTCCGCGCCTGGCGCCGAGCCGCGGGAGTCGTCATCATCACAGCCCAAAACGACGAGCGAGGGAATGACGAGCAAAGTGGTACGGGAGATGGAGACCATGGGAGCTAGTCTAAGTGTGCCCTCCACGCATTGACAGCGCACAGCTACGCCACGAGCAGCAGCGCTAGAGCATCGTGAAAAAGTGCCGTAGCCCCGCGAATCCCAGTCGCAGAGCGCGCGTGTGACCGTCCAGCTGTAAACCGAGTGTCCAATTCGCTGAGCCATAGCGAACGTACAGGATCGTGGGAACATCCAGGTGCCGAACGGGTCACAGCCGCCCACCAAAGTACTGCAAATGAGAAAAAAACCGAAACACAGCCGCGACGACGCTCGGACACAGCAGGTGTGCGCGCTAGTTCAGCGTGCGTTGAGCTCGGCGCTCGCCTCTGGCTTCGAAGATCCAGCGTTGCACTCACTGTACGTACAGGAAGTCCTGCCCGCGCCGTCCGTTGCGCGTCTGCTGGTGGTCGTCGCGCCAGCTGATCCGAACTCGACGAGTTTCAGCCCCGAGCGATCCTTGGCAGCGCTCGACCAGATCAGAGGACAGCTGCGCAGTGAAGTGGCGCTCGAACTCAATCGCAAACGCACTCCCGAGTTGAGCTTCACGTTCGCCGCTCATGCCGTCACGCCGCCCAGCGCGATGGAGGCGTCTGTGCCGCCCACCAGCGCGAACGTCGGAGACGCACAGACGGCGGAACGTGACGCCGCCGAACGCCTACGCAAGGCGCTGGCCGCTGCTCAACCCAGCTTCGCCTCGAACGATCCAGCAGCGGAAACGACCCACAGTGGCGCAAGTGCCGTACCGCGCTCGCGCCGAGGTGTGACGAACGTACTGCCCGTCGCCAAACGCGAAGTCCCCCGCAACAGCAAACGAACCGCGCGACGCCAGGCCCGGCTCAACGCACGTCGCGAGGGGTCGGCAGAGGCGAGTTCACCGATCGCCAGCAGCCTGTGCGAAACCATCCAACGCGACGGCTCCGTTCCGATAAAACACTGGACTCGTGGGGTTCCACTCGAAGCCGCCGCACTCGAACAGCTTCAAAACATCGCCAAGCTGCCGATCGTCCACGGCTGGGTTGCGGCTATGCCCGACGTTCACCTGGGAATCGGCGCGACGGTGGGCTCGGTCATTCCAACTCGCGGAGCGATCATCCCTGCGGCGGTTGGCGTAGACATCGGCTGTGGCATGAGCGCCGTTCGCACGACGCTGACGGCAAACGACTTGCCTGACAGCCTCGCGCTGTTGCGCAGCTCGATCGAGCGCGCCGTCCCCCACGGACGCGGGCGCGGAGGAGGACGGGGGGACGTGGGTTCGTGGTCGGACGTACCGAACGGCGTAGCCTCGCATTGGCGAAAGCTCGAACCCGAGTTTGTGCGCATCGCTGACAAGCACCCCGCCGTCAGGCGGGCGAACCACGCCGTTCATCTGGGCACACTAGGAACGGGCAATCACTTCATCGAGCTGTGTTTGGACGAGTGCGAGCGAGTCTGGGTGATGCTGCACAGTGGCTCGCGCGGCGTGGGGAATCGCATCGGCACGTACTTCATCGAACTCGCGAAGAAGGACATGGAACGTCACCTCGCGCAGCTTCCCGACAAAGACCTGGCGTACTTTTCTGAAGGCAGCGCACACTTCGACGACTACGTGCAAGCCGTGGGCTGGGCGCAGAGTTACGCGCGCCTGAACCGCGAAGTGATGATGCAATCCGTGCTCCGCCAGCTGCGCAGCTCGTCCCAGCTACCTCAATTCGAAACTGACGAACGCGCCGTGGACTGCCACCACAACTATGTCGCCGAAGAAATGCATCATGGCGCAAACGTGTTCGTCACACGCAAGGGCGCCGTGCGCGCGGGCAAGGGTGAGCTCGGGATCATCCCGGGCAGCATGGGCACGCGTTCCTTCATCGTCCGAGGCAAGGGGAACCCGGACAGCTTCTGTAGCTGTTCACATGGCGCCGGGCGTCGCATGAGCCGTAACGAAGCGCGCAAGCGCTACAGTGTGGCCGATCACGTCCGGATGACCGAAGGCGTCGAATGTCGCAAGGACGCAGACGTGGTCGACGAGACCCCTGCGGCCTACAAAGACATCGGCGCGGTGATGGCCGCTCAAGCCGACTTGGTCGAAGTAGAACACACGCTCAAGCAAGTGCTCTGTATCAAAGGCTGACGCGCTCACCGCAATTTCGAACAACGCTGGTCTGCGCTGGGCGTCGGCGCGTGTGGGAAATCACAGCCGAAACTCCCACGCGACTCCAACTGGTTCACCATTTTGCACTCTTGATGCTGCGAAAGCCTTCCTCATGGCGGAACTGCGGGACACCCCGAAGGAATGCCCCTGCAGACGCTACTCAGGGGTGCAGAAGCTCGCACTAGTAAAGGAGCACCTGCACAGCGCATCCTACTCGGTGAAACACCCCCAACCGCCAAGGACTGACCTTGAACGACAAGACACAGCGAAAGCTCGCCACCATCGTCCGCCACACCACCCTAGAGGACGACGGAACACTTCGGTCCGTCCTGCTCGCGAACCGCTACCGCGTCGAAGTCGTCGACGCGCCGACCACGGACCTCAAAGCCGCCTATCGTCGCTCGGATCTCGTGCTGGTGACGGGAGCACCCATCGGCGCCTACGAAACTGATTTGTTTCCGTTCTTGCGCCGAGAGATCGATGAGGTGTCGGAGTGCTTGCGCCTCGACAAACCCATTTTCGGCATTGGTCTCGGCGCTCACCTCATCGCCAGGGCGCTCGGCGCGAGAGTGTATCCCGGGCGTCGCTGCGAACTCGGGTGGTTGGCTCTTTCGTTGACCGCAGCAGGTAAGCACAGCCCCATTGCAGCGCTCGAAAACGTTCCCGTTCTGCATTGGCACGAAGACACCTTCGACCTGCCGCAGGGCGCCGACCTGCTCGCAAGCACACCTGCCTACGAAGCACAGGCGTTCGCGTGGGGAAAGCACGCGCTAGGTGTACAGTTCCACGCCGAGGCCAGCGCCTCGACTGTCGAACAGTGGCTGATCTCCTATCGAGCGCAACTCAGAAGCGTCGGGGCAGACGTTCGCGCTTTGCGTCACACCACGGCACAACTCGCGCCCGCGGCGGAACACGCGGGAATGCGCATGTTGGCAAGCTGGCTCGACGCCTCGTGCCAGAACCCACGCACAGCGCCCCAGACGCTCCTCGCAGAGCGGGCGTGACGGACCCAAACCGCGGCCGCTTTGCCACGCGCTGCTAGGTCCGCACCGAATTGAAACGTGGCGAACTCGCCGCTTTGAGCGCAACGCGAGTTGCGCGATAATCCGAGCCAATGGGAGAGCGCCGGTTATCACGCCAAGGCGCGGTTTCGGCGTGGAGTGAAGAGCAAGGAGAGCTCGACGCGGTGGCGTCGACACTACGTCGTCTCGCGGACCTGCCCGATCTCGATGCGGGCCTCGAGACTCAGGCGGGTGCCACCTGCATCACGATCGCGGACTTCGTTCGAGACGGTGTCCGCAATCAGTGGACAACTTGGCTCGAAGGAGCGGACAGTGTAGTCATCTGCTGCTGGCAGCATCGTCCAGGCAGCGGTTGGACTCGCAAAGCCTCATTCACGGTGAGAGCTGACGCCGTGTCAGGGCTGAAGCGATTGTTACGAGCACGCGACTGAGAAAAGTGCGAAGGCAGTCCCACGTGGGCCATCGAGACCACGTGAGACTGCCCTTGCAAGTGGCTAGCTTTGGCTTGGAGTGAGTCCCTTTGTCCGTCCACCTCCTTTCATTCGTTTGCGAGGAAGTCTGTTCCTCAGTTTATTGCACTCTAGGGGCAATCTGGTTGCAGCACGAGCCATCGTACGTTCAGCGCTCAGTCTGCTTGGGCTGCGGGAAGCGCCTTTTGCTCGGACGGCGAGGCAGGGAACAGTAAACCTACGACAACTACAACACACAGCGAAGCGACGCACAGAACTATCGCCCGACGTAGCGTGATGGTGAACAGAGGCGCATACGGTGGCGGGAGCAGCTGTGACGACGAGATCATCGCAGACTCTGGAGCGACCGAGCGCGGTGGCTCCGACACGTCCAGTTCGCGGGTACTGGGAAGACGCTTGGGAAGCGTCAAGCCGTCCGCGTCCTCGAAATCAGAAAGCACGGCTTGGGGTACTGGGATGCTGGGAGATGCTGCGCGCCAACACCAGCGCTCGACGTGTGACCTCGGCATGTGGCTATCGAGAAACTCCGCCAGATCCTGACGACTGACATGCTCAGCACCTTCGGCTAGCCAGGCGCGGATCGCGTCGCCGAACTCGGCAGCAGTCTGATAGCGTGCGTCTGGTGAATGTTGCAAGGCCTTAGCTATCAGCTCGTCGAGACCTGGAGGGCACCCTTGGACGAACTGGCTGACGCGAGCCACTCGGCTGTGATTCACCGCCTCCATCGTGCCCACTTCGGTCTGAGACTTGAATAGGCGTCCGAGTGTGATCGCCTCCCAAAACACGACCCCGAGTGACCAGATGTCCGCACGACGATCGTACCTCTCGCCACGCACCTGCTCGGGTGCCATGTAGCGCAGTCTCCCGAACAGCGCCCCGTCGTTAGCGGTGTGCACGTGCCGCGACGCGTGTCGCGCGATTCCGAAGTCCGTAACGCGGACACTGCCATCGTAGAGCAGAAACAGGTTCTTCGGCGTGATGTCGCGGTGAACCAAGTTGAGCGGTGTGCCCCAGTCGTCTTGGCTCTCGTGCGCTGCGTGTAACGCGTCCGCCAGCTCTGCGAACGCACGCGCGAACAATCGGCTGCGTCGCGCCGCAGAAACTCGACTGTCGTTGGTGCGCAACGCGTTCAGCACGCGTCCGATCGGCTCTCCGACGAGGTACTCCATCGCAATGAACGGCCGTCTTGCTTCTTCTCCGAAGCCCAGCACACGACACACGTGGGGGTGAGCGATCTGGGTCAGAGCTCTAGCCTCATCCAGAAAACGTTCGCGCTGCTTTTCGTCGACCGAGAGATACTCGTGCAACACCTTGAGCGCGACCGCGCGCGCAGCGCCCGACGACGTGAGTTCACGTGCGAGGTATGTCGTGGTCGTCGCGCTCGAGCCAAGCTCGAGACACAGGACATACGGGCCAAACTGAGTTGGTCTGGCCCGTACGCCTGTATCTTCGAAGGTGCGGGTTGTCCCCCTCCCTTGCGCCCCCTCCCATGACGGCCTCGAGGTTGCCTCTGATGGCTCGCTACTTTGCACGGGCAATACCTCGTTCACACCCACACCCTTTCGTTTCATTGGCTGCGCACTCCGTCGCAGCGTGCCCCGTGACGCCAATGTCAGCGTCCTCTATGAGAGAGGAACGTGCACTCCGTGAGAATCGATAGGACAGAAGAGGTGAATGAAGGCTTTTCGATGACGCCGGATGAGCTGTAGCAGAACGGAGCACGCCGAAACGTCAAGCGCGCGACAATGCACCCCCAAGTCGACGCAACTGGGCGCGAAACCAGCGGGGTTGTCACGTCATGACGCCCACGCTGGTCGAACGAAGTCGCTGACGCAACTCGGCACAAGACCAGCGGGGTTGTCACGTCCCGACGCCCACGCTGGTCGGTGCTGGTTACTGGCCTACGTTGATCGACACCATGTTCAGGCGACCAGGATTGATTCGAGTCGACATCGGGATTCGCGCAGCAGACTCGGACACCTGCACCTGCAAGGTTACTACTCCAGCGGGCAAACGCACGCGCACGGGCGTGGTCCCCAACAATCGCTGCCCGAGGTAGACCCGAACGCCAGGACGTTTGCTCACCATGAGCACGTCCCCAGTCGTCGGCCCAGTGCT
>CBFGUG010000013.1:0-136136 GCA_965651905.1 uncultured bacterium
CGGACGATGACGACGACGAGCCGACGGACGATGACGACGACGAGCCGACGGACGACGACGAGCCGACGGACGACGACGACAGCACCGACGACGATTCGGATCCCATGCCCGTCGACTGTCCCGAAGTGGATGACCGCGAGCTAGTTTTCGTGGGTGGTGAGATCGACGAAGACACCACCTGGACCTGTGACAACAACTACGTGCTCGAAGAGATCACCTACTTCGTCGACGACTCGGTTCTGACCATCGAAGCAGGCGTCGAAATTTGGGGTGAAGACGGCAGCGCGTTGGTCATCACCAACGGCAGCCAGATTCAGGCGATGGGCACGGCTGACGCTCCCATCGTGATGACCAGTGCTGCCGAAATTGGCGAGCGCACGACTGGTGACTGGGGTGGCCTAGTGCTGCTCGGCGACGCGCCGATCAACACGGGCGATACCGCTGAGGTCGAGGGCATCAACCCGACGGCGTCTGGCGGCTTGGGCTCCTACGGCGGTGACGACGAGGATCACAACTGTGGTACCTTGAAGTACGTGCGCGTCGAGTTCGCTGGCTTCGAGATCAGCATCGACAACGAGCTCAACGGTATCAGCGTTGCGGGTTGCGGCTCCGAGACGCACCTGAGCTACGTTCAGGTTCACCGCGGCCAGGACGACGGCATCGAGTTCTGGGGTGGTTCAGCCAAGGCTGACCACATCGTCGTCAGCAGCACCAGCGACGATTCAATCGACTGGGACTCTGGCTTCCAGGGCTGGATGCAGTTCGTTGCCATCATCCAGGATGCAGCGGACGCCGACAACGGCTTCGAGTCTGACAACAACGCTGACAGCACCGACGCGATGCCGCGTTCGATGCCCACCATCTACAACCTGACCACCGTTGGCGGTGGTGGTAACGGCATGGTGCTCCGCGTTGGTACCTGGGGCACCATCTACAATGCCATCATCACGGGCTACGGCGTGGCCATCGACGTTCGCGATGCGGCTTCGGTTGCTGGTACCCAGGAAGATCCCCCAGCGCTGACCGTCGAAAACAGCATCTTCTTCAACAATGGTGCGGACGGCGAAACCCACTTCGGAGCCGAAGAGGGTGAGGCCGACAACGACGAAGGTTTCGACGAGTCCGAGTTCTTCATGGACTCTGCTCGCAACAACCAGTTCGATGTCGACCCGATGCTCGGCGACATCGACGACCTGGATGCGCCCGACTTTGTCCCTGCAGAGGACAGCCCCGCTGCAGAGGGTGGTGCTGAGCCCGAAGACAACGGTTTCTTCGATGCGTCCGCGACGTACATCGGCGCGTTCGAGCCCGGTGGCGAAGACTGGACTGCAGGTTGGACCGCATACCCCCAGAACTGAGCATTCAGCTGAACTACTGACGTAGCGGGGGGCTTTCGGGTCGGCGCTTCCGAAGGAAGCGGCGGCCCGAAGGCGACCTGCGCTGAAGCGAGAGACGGGTCCCAATCGGGGCCCGTTTCTCGTTGGGGTTTCGGGTGACGCAGCGCCGCGGGGTGCGTGCGTGGGGTGACGCTGAGTGATGCTCGTGTGCGTTACGGGATGCGCGGGGTGACGCGGGGCTGAGTGATGCTCGTGTTCGGGGCGCAGGTCGCTGCGTGCGTGGGGTGACGCTGAGTGACGCTCGTGTGCGTTACGGGATGCGCGTTTACAATGCGCGCGGGGCGTGGCTGCGGTTCGGGCGAGTGAGCCCAGGGAAACCTAGGGGGTGGGACGCGATGAACCGCGCGCCCGTTCACTCTTCGGCGCCAGAAAACCACAAGAACAGTCACGTGCGAATGGTGTTGCTGACACGCTGCCGCTTCGCGCCACAGAGACGCTGCGTTGGGTGGCGGCGCGTGCTTCGAGTTCAGCGGGTGCCGCCAATGCGGATTTCGCAACCGAACTCGACGCTGAGCTGACCCTGGTTGGAAGCGTCGGCCTTGATGTCTTCGCACACGGTGCTGCACATTTCGATCAGGGTGGGGTTGTCTGCGTTGTCGTAGTGCCAGCCGAATTGATCGTCACACTCAGGGTCGTAGGTGAACTCCGTCGTGCCCATCATGTTGCTGTAGCTGACGTTGACCTTGTCCTTGTCGAACACTTGGCCTTCGGGTGGATCGGGAATTTGGACGTTGCAGGTAAACGCGCTCTCGCGAATTTGCTCCACGACCTGCTTGAAATCCGCCGATGTTTGTTCGGGGTCACCCGTGTCGATGATGAACGCTTGCCCCGTGCCTCCGCGTTCGGCGATCAGGTGCAGGTTGGCGATGCCGTCCGCGTCGGGATCTCCGCCCGTGGTGCTGCCATCGGGTGTATCGACGCCGATCACGTAGGTTGGGAATTCGTCGGCAACCTCTCCAGCTACCTCCGCGACGTTGTTGATGTCGTTTTGTTCGTCGCTACACGTGGTCGGAACCCCGTCGGTGACGAGCACGATCACGTAGTTGTTCGACGTGTCTTCGGCAGCCATCGCACGAACGTTGGCGATCGTCCCCTCGAGTACGGGCATCGTGGGCGTTCCCAAGCGGTCGGGATTTACGCCGTCGATGGCTGTAGAAAAGTCGGTCGAGGGAAGGGCGGTAAGCGCCACATCGGGGGTTTCGTAGGTGTTGCTTTGGCAGGACGCGCCGCCACCGCCACCGCCACCGCCACCGCCCCCTCCGCCCGAGGGGAAGAAGGTGAGCGTCGCCAAGAGTCCGTCGGAGGCTTGGTCTTCGAAGAATGCTTTGGTCGCGGCGATGACTGGCTCCCACTTGAGCGTGCGGATTTCCTCGTTGAGCCCCATGCTACCCGAGACGTCGAACGCAAACGCCAAGACTACGTCTTGAAGTTCCGTGCCTTCGGAGGACGAAGCGCATTCCATGTTCAGCTCGGCTTCCGCCTTCGCTTGGTCGGCTTCGTTTTCGACGATCACGTCGTTGATTTCTTCGCTGAATGGTGGGGTGACCGCGACGCTGCCACCGCTGGTGTCGTTGCCGGCGGTCGGGTTGGCGCCGTCTGTTTCGTCGCCCGCCCCGACATCGGGATCGCTGCCCGACGCGGGCTCACCAGACCCATCTGCAACCGCGTCGTCGGTAGCGGATTGACTGACTTCCTGGCCGTCTCCGTTCGGGTTCTCACTCGCACAACCTGTGACGCAGAGGGAAGCTGCGGCCAGGGAACAGATGGCGGCTGTGGCAAAACGGGGTACAGCGTTCATGATCGGGTCCTTCGAAAGTAGAAGCATGGCGGCGCGCGTCAAATTACCAATGGCTCGATTGGCGATCGGTGTCGGTGTCTTCCATTGTGATCAATCTGGACGCCCCCGCGAGGGTGATTCGTGCTCTATGACACAAAACTGATCAGACGATCGTTGCGGTTGTCGTTCGCAATCGGGGTTGGTTGAAAACCTCCTCCCAAGACAAAATACACACTGTGCATGAGAGCCGTACGTTGCGGATTTCTGGCGTGGTCGCGCTGGAACTTTCTCGTGTGAAGCAACGTCAGTGAATTGGCCACGCGCCGCGGTGTCCGTTCAGGGTGGCGGCCCGATTTCGCGGGACAGCGACCGTTTGGTCTCGCGTTCCCACGTGCGCAGCAGCGCGTCGACCCGCGTCGCCGAGAGCTCAGCCCAAGTCAGACGCTCGAGCACGATCGCCAGTTTCCACCCGACGGGTCGATCGTCGGCTGAGCTGACGTCCCCATTCAGGCTCTGGGCCACGTATTCCCAAGCCACCACGATGTCCACCAGCGTCGCGCACGAGTCGCGTGACTCATCCCAATGCTGGTCGAGGTTGCACGGATCACTTTCGCTCGGTTGTTCGGGCAGTTGCGGGGGCACCTGCCGCCCAGCGGCGAGCGCGCGTTCGAGCGCGGCGTTCTCACTGCGGAAGCGGCGACGCTGCTGCAAGTAACGTCGCATGTTGGAGTGCTTGAAGCGCCCGAGCAGTGAGGCCTCCACGGGGTTGAGCGCTTCCCACAGGGCTCGTGCCGTGGCCTCGCCATCAGGTAGCTCCCAGCCGCTGCGGGCACTCGTCTGGGGTGCGTAGGTCGCGCGCCAGCGCGCGACACCGTCCAACAACTGTGCGCGCACCGAGTCGGACGAAGCAGAGCTCGGGTCAGTCCCGTAGTGGCGTGCGCGTCGTGCGACGTTCTCGAACGCGCGTTGCACGCGCTGACTCACCTTCTCGCGTCGTATGCCCGCCTCGACCACCGCATCGAGGTACTCGGGTAGAGTGACCACGTCCGTGTACCCGACGCCATCATGCATGGCGCGCGGGTGCCCGTCGAAACTCAGCTGGTCGTTCAGGCCTGCAGCGGAATACACCGCGGGCCCGAGCCGCTTGCGCGCGAGTTGGCAGGCACTGGCGTTGCAACGGGCGCTCGGCTCCGTTTCACACGCGGCGCAGGCGCTCGGCGTGATGGGACCCATCTTCAGGTTTGCGTGAGCGTGCCCCGCGTCGGAGTACGGACCCACCCCTTCCAATGCGCGCAGCACGCTTGCGAGCTCTGGGTCGTGACGACTCAGGCGCAGCGCGGGGATCGCGACCTCTACGAGCAGCCAATGCTGGAGGAAGTGAACGACGTCCAGGTCAGCCCCCACCGCTGTGCCTCGTAGGTCGACCTCGCGCAATTGCTTGGCCAGTGCTGCGTCCCACGTCGCGATTACGTCGATGAACTGGATCAGCCGTGGGTGCGGCGCTTCAGGCGAGGGTGAAGTCGGAGTTTTGGGCTGCGACGCGGGTGCTTTTGATGGCGAAGGCTGTGATGGCGCGGCCTGTGAGGCGGAGGGTGCGGCGCCGGATTTCGTCGAGTGGGGGGCCGAGTTGGGCCGAGCGTCGGCGTTCAGCGGCTCGGGCGACGTGGTCTCGGTCGACGTTGCCGCTGCGGAAGGCTGCGCGTGGGACGCGACGCTCATCGAGGGGTCGCGATCGGACGGCGTCGCACAAGTGATGGTTGCCAGCCCCGCCCAAGCGAGCAGCCAGCGTCGCGAGCCCGCCCGACGAGGCTGCAAAGACGTTTCTCGGGCGGCTACGTGAGAGACCATCGGCGTGTGCTGACCATACCACTCGGGGTCGGCGTGCACGCGGCTGCACAACCTGTGCAAGCAGCCGCGCGGGCCCGTGAATCCCCCTGCTCAGCACTGCCGCGAGGGAGACGGCCCGACAACAGAAAAGTTAGCATTTACAATAATTTGCATGCATCGGTTCAGCATCCCCGTGCCTTGGCATGGGTGCTGCTCTTCACCCGACCAACCCAACCCCAACCCGGACATCACATGACGACTCTTACTTCGATTCTTGCCGCCTGCTTCATCACCTTCTTCGCTCTCATCCCATTGGTTGCGCTGGCTGCGATGTTTCGCGCTGCCCAGCGACACCACGAAACCTCACGCGCGGTGCGGGCGGTCACCATCGAACACGGCCCTTCGACCCTCAGTCCTGTCGCGCTCGGGGCGTGAGACCCCGCGCGCCGCGTGAAGGGGTGTCACGCTCGTCGCCGATTTTCGTGACGCCGTAGGCTGTGCCACACTCCGCGCAGCATGAAGTACTTGCACACGATGGTTCGCGTTTCCGACCTGGATGCGTCGCTTGATTTTTATTGTAACAAGTTGGGCCTGACCGAGCTGCGGCGCAAGGAAAGTGCTGGTGGAAGATTTACGCTAGTGTTTCTCGCGGCGCCTGGCGACGAGTCCGCTCAGATCGAACTGACGTACAACTGGGACCCCGAGGAATACTCGGGTGGTCGCAACTTCGGGCATCTGGCGTATCAGGTCGACGACATCTACGCGCTGTGTCAGCGCCTCAGCGACGCAGGGGTTACGATCAATCGTCCTCCGCGCGATGGGCACATGGCGTTCGTGCGTTCACCCGACGGGATTAGCGTCGAGTTGCTGCAGAAGGGGGATTCGTTGCCACCTCAGGAACCGTGGGCGTCGATGCCGAACACGGGCGTCTGGTAGGCGCCGAGGCGATGGTGGCGTCACGACTCGTTCTGTCTCGTTCGCCATCGTCGTGCATGCATCACGGCGCGGCGTGGCGCGTCTTGAAAACTACGCGGTAGTCGAACTCACCCACCCAGAACTGGTCAGTGAGGACCTGGACGTCGAAACGCTGGGCTTCGGGAAGCCGATTGAGCACCTTCGCCTTGCCGCAATACGAGCCGTCGTCACTCACTGAGTTGTTCGCAAACTCCACGCCCGCCGCGTCGTAGACGATGATGCCTATGTCCAAGTCCTCGGGTGCGCAGCGCGACACCGCGGGATCGTCGGGCAAGGTGTCGATCAGTAACTCGTGACGACCAGGCACTTCGACGCTGTACCAGTCGTGGTCGACCTCGGACAATGACCCAGTGAAGGCGACCGCACCGAAAGCACCTTGGGGGCGCACGTCGGTTGCACCTTCCAGGGTGTTGTTGGCGGGTTCGGCTTCCGTGCCGAGCACTTCGACGAAGTCCACCTCGACGCGGTGGTTGTCGAAGGACGCGGAGCCCAATGGGTCGCTCACGCTGAGCACGTGATCCCCCATGGGTACATTGACCGCAAACGCGGCGCACCCAAACGGCCAGTAGCCGCGCAGCAACGTGTCTTGCATGTCGTTCAGCGATGCTTCGATGCGGGGTGCCTCCACGCAACCTGCGCCCGAAGGCGTGTCGAACACGGACACGAACACGATCGAGTCTTGGGCTGCCCTGACGACGAACTCGTCGCGTTCATCTGGGGACTGCAACGAGCCGCCGAGCAACGTGTCGCTGCTCACCACCAGCACGTCATCAGTGGCGTGTGTCACTGCGTCTTCTGGGGTGTCGTTGGGTTCGATTTCGCTGATGAACTCGCGCTGGCACTGGGCGTTGCAGCCGTCGTCAGGGCCCGTGTCTTCGCAGCCCTCCGAGGGGACGTCGACGAAGCCGTCACCGCAGCTGGGGATGCGTTGACATTCCTCGCAGTTCTCACTGCCGTCACAGGTTTCTTCGCCTTGCAGCACGCCGTCACCACATTCGGAGACGTAGCTGACTTCGAGCAGGTATTCGTCGAAGCTGGGCTTGCTGGTATTGGCGCGCAGGCGCAGGTAGTAGATGCCTGGTGCCAAGCTCCGTGCGTTGCTTTGCAGCCGTGAGTCGAAGTAGGCGCAGCCGTCGGTTCCCGTGCCACTGACCACTTCGCTGCCTGCGGCGTTCAGCAGGTCGACGTCCATTGCAAACTCGTTACAGCCGATCACGTCTGGATCGTCGCTGGTATCGTGGACGCGCACCGTGAGGTGAGTGGGATAGAGCAGCTCGAGCTGGAAGATGTCGACTTCGGTCGTGGGGTAAAGCGTTCCGCGGACGCTTGCCGAGCCGTGGCCGAGGTCGTTGGCGACACTCAGCGCGTTGTTGTTCTCCACCTCGGTGAACTGGCGCGCTGTGCCGCCGTCGAACTCGGGAAACGCACTACCTGGCGGCAACTGGACTTCCGCGTCCGACGCGTCGACGGCCACGGCCGCGTCGACGGGAGCTGCGTCGTTTGCAACAGGGAGCACCTCCGCGTCCGTGGCGGCTCCCGAGTCGGCGGTCTCGTTCGGGAGCATCGAAGCGTCGGGCGAGGCGCCGCTATCCGAGTCGTCGATTACCTCGGGCACTCCGGCTTCAGCAGGTACGTTGGTTTCCGCGTCCGCGGCGCGATCATCTGTCGACGCGTCCTGGGCGGTCTCGGCACGTCCCGCGTCGGAATCGCTCGTCGTGTCGTCATCGACGTCGGAGGGCCCTGAGTCCGCCACGTCGTCGTCCCGGGTGACGCCCGTGTCTGTATCCTCGTGGGAAGCGTCTCGCTCGGTTGCGGGGGGTTCCAGCTCGGGGTCGGCGTCGCTACTACAGCCCGCGAGTGCGAGTTGCAGCGCCGTGACCACAAACCCGGCGCGGGTAGCTGCTGTGGTGAGTTTGGACGTGAATGGGCGTCGTTCGGCCATGGCGTTTGGGCTCGCCCAGCGATCCGATCGTGCTTCGAGGCTCTGGGTTCGCTCGGCAGGCTGTGATATCGCAGAAAGCGGAGCCTGGCATGCACAATCCCGTTCCATTTACCGCCTGCTTGTTGCTCGCCCTGGTTTGTGCGAGCGCGCCCGCCGTGGCGCAGCGCGCTTCAGTCCCCACCCCAGAGCAGCAAGCTTTGGCCGAACGGCTCTTTCGCGAAGCCAAGGCCAACATGGATCAGGGCGAATACGAAACCGCCTGCCCACAGCTCGAAGAGAGCATGCGACAAGATCCTGGGGGCGGAACGCAGCTCACCTTGGCGCTGTGTTACGAAGGCGCAGGGCGAACAGCCAGCGCTTGGGCGGCGTACCTCGAGGCGGCGGCTCAGGCTCGTCGCGACGCGCGCAGTGACCGTGAAGCGATCGCCACCGATCGAGCCAAGGCCCTCGAGGCTCGCCTGATCAACCTGCACGTGGTGGTGCCGTTCGAGGTGGCGCAGCTCCCAGGGTTCTCCTTGTCGCGCAATGGCGTCGAAATTCCGGCTGCGACCTTTGCGGTTCCGTTTCCCGTGGACCCAGGTACCCATGAATTCGAGGCTCGCGCGGAAGGTTACGAAGCGTGGCAGCACGCTCTGACCGTCAGCGAGCAGAACCTGAAGCCGAGCGTGGAGGTTCCCATGCTCACGAAAGAAGCGGAGTCTTCGCCCGCGGTGGTGCCCGTGCCTGTAGAAACATCGCCGTCGGACGCGGGCGTGAACACCCCAGCCGCCGAGCCTGTCGAAGAGTCTGGGCTGTCTCAACGAGAATGGGGCTACATCGTGGGTGGTGTTGGCGTCGTGTCACTCGCCGTGGGCACCGTGTTCGGCGTTCGCGCCATCAACAAGGCCAATACCGTCAACGACGCGTGCCCCGAGCGTGAGTGCGATCGGCGGTTCGAGGGCGACTTTGGCGACTGGGAAACTGCAAGCCGAGTTGCGGATATCACCGTGGGGCTCGGCTTGGTCGGCGTCGGAATCGGCGCCTATCTGATAGTGAGCGCAGAAGACGAACATGAGTTGAGCGTGTCCGCGGTGCCCACGCGCGGGGGCGGGGCGTTCCGATTGCGGCAGACCTTCTGAGCTCGAGGGAAGACCGACGTGAAACCAACATCCCATTCGACTCTGCTGCGCGGCCTCGGCGCCGATCTGCGTCTGAGCACCCGTCACGCTGACGTTCGTCATCGCGCGCTGGCTGTGCTACTGGCGAGCGCATGGTTGGCGACCGCCCCTGGTTGTCGACTGATAGCGAGCGTGGACGAAAAGACCTTCGTAGATCCTGACTCGGGTACCTCGAACGGCGATCTCGATTCGGGAAATACTGACGACGTGGGCATCGACGAACCGACGGACGACACTCCGACGGATGACACGCCCAGCGACGATGCGGGAACAGCCATGGGCGACGAGCTGGACGCCGCTACGGACGGTACAGCGTCCGACGGCGGTCCCGATGCTCCCGAAGGTGGCGTTCCCGACGTCAGCGACGCGGCCGTCGTCGAAGCTGGAGCCAACCCCGACACCGACGATGCTGCCGTCTCGGCTACGGACTCGGGCGCCGTCGAGTTGGAAGCGGGCGTGGACGCCTCGGTTGGGCTCGAAGAAGCAGGTAGGTCCGAGGCTGCCGCACCCCGCGCGATTTTCGTCGGGCGTGGCCCCAGCTGCGCGAACTTGCAGCCCATCTGCGGTCCTGACGCGAACGAACACTGTTGCGAAGTGTTCGAGGTGGAAGCCGGACAATTCTCGCGCGGCGACAACGAGGGCTGGCCGAGTGAGCGCCCCGAACACCCCGCGTCCGTGGACTCGTTCTGGCTCGATCGGTACGAGGTCAGCGTCGGCCGTTTTGCGGCGTTCCAGGCTGACTACCTCGAATGGCACGACACCCTGGGTAACCCTCAGCTCAACTCGGGCGAACACCCCAAGAACCCAGGTTCGGGCTGGTACGACGAGCGTTGGTTCGGTGTGTTACCTCGTGACGCGAACTTCATGTCGAGCATAGGTACGGGCACGTACAGGTACGAGTTCGCGACAGACTCTGGCGTGCAACGCGAGCGACTACCCGTTTCGGGGGTGAATTGGTTCATGGCGTTTGCGTTCTGCATTTGGGACGGGGGCCGCTTGCCGACCGAAGCAGAGCGCGAGTACGCGGGCACAGGTCCCGAGGGCTTGCGTTATCCTTGGGGGAACAGTGGGAGCAGTGGATTCTTGCAGGAGGCCAACGCCGACTGTTCGCGTGATGGCTACCCCGACGATTGTTGGGTGGCCGACATCGCTCCCGTCGGCAGCTATCCGCTCGGGCGGGGTCCGTTCGGACACGACGATCTGGCTGGAAACGTGCGTGAATGGGTCGTCGATTATTACGATCCCGAGTGGTACTTGCAGTTCGCGGGTGCTGCCGCGTGCGACAACTGCATCGACATCGGCGAGGGCAAGCGCGGGTTGCGCGGTGGTTCTTTCGATTCCGAGACGAACTACCTACGCAATGCGGCGCGCCTCAGCGCTGATCCCGAAGACGGGCTGTACACGGCGGGGTTCCGCTGCGCGTACGACGCCGCCCCGACGTCGGTTGACGTGACACCCTGACGTCAGGCGTTTGCGGCGCGGACTCAGCGCGTGCCGACTCAGCTACTTCTGCGTGCCGTAGAACACCGCACGCAAGCTGAGACCTATGCTGTTCGCCTTGAACGATTCACTGCTCTGGTGCGTGTACATCACGCCGGGGCCGAAAGCGAAGTGCCACAACTGCCACGGCTGCCAGAACGCACCAACGCCGAGGCTGAGCATGTTACCTCCGTCAGCGATCACGTCGCCATCTTCGTCAGTGACCAGGACATTCCCCGCTCCGAACTCGTTGACTAGGCCGATGTCCTCCCAAGTGCCGCCGAGGGCGAACAATGGATACGACTCGATGCGCAAGCCCACCATGCCTCCGCCCAAGGTAGCGTCGTCTTGCTGCGCGCCACCGCCCGTGAGTGAAAGCGCCAGTGTCAGCCAGTCGCGGATAGCCCCTCCGATGAAGAGCGATCCACCGCTATAGAACGAACCGTCGAGGGAAACGCGTGCGCTTGGATCGCCGATGGCTTGAAGCTCGTTGGGATACCCGGAGAAGAACCCCGTGCCGTAAGTCCCCGACGCGCCCAACATGAACCCGCCGCGGCGTGTGGTTGGAGGCGCAGGGATCTCACTCTCGTCCGTTGGGGTGCCTGCGGCGGCGGGCGATGGCTCGAGCGGGGTGGAGTCGTCGGCAGTCGCAGAGTCCACCGCTGTTGCAGAGTCCACCGCTGTTGCAGAGTCCACCGCTGTCGCAGAGTCGGCCCACGATGCAGACGCCCACAGCGCGGCGCCACAAAGCACGGAGACTGAAAGCGAAGCTCGTCTAGGCACGATCATGCGGGAAGTTTCGGGGCCGCCGGGCAGTTCGTCAACCGCGAGCTCACTTGTCGGGGGCTTTATCGGCGGTGGCCGCGGGCTCAGCTTTGGGAAGCTGTTCGCGGTTGGCAATGTACCAGTCGCGAGCCTGTTTTGCGGCTGCGGCCAGCGCCGCTTCGCGTTTGGGGCCCGAAGGAACGTGTGGCAGGGTCAGCGCCTTTCCTGCCAAGGTATCTACCGCAGCCATCGCTGCTTGTTGGACGGTGGCTGCGTCTGTGACGCGGTGATTCAGGCGCCGGGTGCCACCCTCCAACGTCGGGACATTCTCGATCGTGTACAGCGCCGCGGCTTTGTCTTCGAGCAGGGGCATCGCGGCGTGAATCGCACGCTCATGATCTATCCTCGAGAGCGCGTGGCAGGCTTCCGCCCGAACGTATGGTGCGTCGTCCGAGAGCGCAGCCACCGCAGCGCTCGGTAGGCTGGGTTCAGACTGATTCAACAGTACCAGCGCCGACAACGCGCGCCCCCGGACGCCAGGATCAGCGTGTTGTAACAGCGGCTTGATCTTCGCGACCACGCTGGGGTCATCCTTGAAGGACAGCCGCGCGCGTTCGATTTGGTAGAGCGCCTGCGACACCACGTAGGGCTCTTTGGCGCTCAAGCATTCGACGAAGTAGGCGGCGATTTCCGCGGTCATCCGCTCTTGTGGCACGCTACCCAGCGTGTCGAGCAGTGCGTATCGCGCTGCGGGAGTCTGCTGCTTCTGAGCCACTTCGAGCAGTTGTTGAACGAGCAGTGGATCGGACGCTTTGTCTGCGACCGCGACAGCAGCCAGCGTGAGTGTTCGACCCAATAGTCGCGAGTCCTTCGTATTCAGGTGCTGCTTCATGGCATCTACGGCCGCGACATCGAGGCTGCCCGACGAACGCTTGCGATGCGTCTCGTGCAGCGCATGAAACGAAGCACCGACGAGCTCGGGGCGGTTGCTCTTGGTCGCCAGGTGAACGAACAGCGGTTGGTTGGTCGTGTTGGTGATTTCGTCAGCTGGGAAGGTCCAACGATCGGCCTTCAACTTGGACGTCAGCACTTTGAGCGCCAGCTGCTGCTCTTCGTTCAGGCCCGCGCCATCCACGGCTTCGGCGGACGTCTCCTGTTTTGTCTCTTGCTTACACGCGGGCAGCGCAGCCGCACCAAGCGCTCCCAAGAACGCGCCAGTCGCGATACTTCGTCTGATGCTCATGCGGGGGCACGCTAGTTCGCGAACCCACGGCCGACAACGTGATTCTGGCTTTGGCGCGGTCTCACTTCAGGACCCGACCCGAAACGGGGTCGCGCCCCGCCTCGCGGCGACCCACGCGGCGAAGGCGTTACACGCGGGGCCCAGGGCGTGCGGCTGCTCGGCGCGAAGCATGCCGACAGCCCAGCGCGCGCAGAACGCGTCACCTGCGCCAATCGGGTCCGCCATCGCCGCTCGCTCCACCTGCGCGCCCGGGTAACGTTGCGATTGCCCACGCGTGTGCACGACGCACCCCGCTGCTCCCAGGGTTTGGAGCACGTAGGCAACTCGTGGCCGGTCGAGCAACCACGCGATTGGCTCGGCCACTTGTAGAAGCTCACCCAGCACTTGGGTCTCGTGCTGGTTGAGCTTCACGACGTTGGCTTGGCTGACGCAGTTCGTGATGAGTTGGGCGCTGACGGCCGTTGGTCTCAAGTTCAAGTCGAGCACGCGAACACAGTTCTCAGGCAACGTCGCGAGGGCCGTTTCAAGGGCGTTCTGCCCAGGTGAGGCAAGTCGCTTCGTTCCTCTGTCGTCGGTGCTCGGCGTCTCGAACCCCTGCGGCGTGCGCTGCGCCAAAGTTCCGAAGACGAAGACGCGACAACGCTGCAGCACGCGAGCCACGCGTGAAGTGACGCGCAGCTGGCTCCAGTCCATTCGCGACAACATCTGATACTCGGGTTCACCGCCGACGAGCCGCACCTTCACGGCGGCCGTCGGCGTGTTTGGATCGCGCGTGACGCACGTCGTGTCCACGCCCGCATCTCGCAGCTTAGCTAGTGCGCGATCGCCGCGCTCATCGTTGCCGACGCGACTTACCAGCGTGACCCGTTCGCCCAGTTGGGCCGCGTGGAAGGCGACGTTACACGCGCACCCGCCGAGGGTTTCCGTGGCGTCGGCAGCTGACGCCTTTGGGGCTGACGACGCGACGCTCGCGTCGTGGACATCCCACAACAGTTCGCCCCAACAAACGATCACGATTGCGTCCTCCGCGAGTGGAAAGCGGTATTGGCGGTCGAAGGGGTGAGTGGGCGCTCGATCGCGTAGCCGCGGGAGGGAATGTGGCGGTCGACGGGTGGGAGCATGGAGCGAACTCGACGAAAGGTCGAAACAAACACGCAAGCTGACGGGCGCCTGTGAAGCTGGGGTCCGCGAAGCTCGCCCTGGTAATGCCAGCTCGCTTGCGTTAGGAGTCGCAGATGCAGATTGAATCGGACGCCGTCGTCAGCATCGACTACACGCTCACCAACGACGCGGGCGAGGTGATCGACAGTTCGGAAGGGCAAGGCCCTCTGTATTACCTGCATGGTCACAGCAACATCGTGGAAGGTCTGGAAGCTGCGTTGACGGGCCGCGCGGCTGGGGACTCCGTGAAAGTCACCGTGCCTCCCGAGAAGGGGTATGGAGAGCGAGAGGATGGCCTGATGCTGGATGTGCCGCGCGACCAACTGCCCTCGGACCTCGATCCACAGCTCGGCGTGCAGCTGGCGATGGAAGTCGAAGATGGTGTTCAGGTGCCTGTGCGCATCGTCGAGTTGGCGGAAGATTCCGTCAAGTTGGACGCCAACCACGAACTCGCGGGTGTGACACTGCACTTCGCGGTAACGGTGTGCGACGTGCGCAAGGCCACCGCGGAAGAGATCGCGCACGGCCACGTTCACGGCCCCGCCGGTCACGCGCACCACTGAATCGCCCCGCTTGGCAGCGCTGGCGTCACTGCTGTCAGCCATCGCGCGTGGGTTCGTCAGCGATCCGCCACTGGCGGCGTCGGCTATCGGCTCGGGCTGGGGCCCCAAGCCTGTCTGCACTGAACATGCGGACCGCGCTGGTAGTTTCTCTGAGCGTATCCTAAGCTGCACCGCTGGGAGATGGGGACTAGATCAAAACAACAGATCATAGACGCCCTGACTTCGCACAGCGACTTGAAGGAGCGTCTGCCTGCGGTGCCGCCTTCGGCGAGGGTGCGCGGCTTGTACTTCCGAAATACGGTGTCCGCAGTGGCGGACGCGGGCAAGCTGTCCGAATACCAAGAGTTGTTCGACGACGACTATTCGGCGATGCGTTGGTACCCGACCACGGACTATCTGACTCGTTTGGCGGTGGCTGGCGCTTTGATCGCCGGCCCCGAAAACGTTCATCAAGGCATGCGGGACATCGGGCGACGGTATGCCGTTGCTTTCGCCAGCAGCTTGCTCGGGCGAACGATGTTGCGACTGTTGTCACGCAACCCTAGCAATCTCCTCAAGCAGGCTTGCGCTAGCCGTCGCCAAAGCGTGCAGCACGGCCGCTGGGAAGTGGAGTTCACGGGCGATGCTGAAGCTGTCGTCACGATGCACCAAGAGTACATTTGGATCGAATCGAACCTGCTGGGGGCGGCGCAGGGCACGTTCGAATCGATCGGTTTGCAGGTGTCTGCCGAATATGAACTCGATGGCCCTTTCGAGGGTAAGCATCGGCTGCGTTGGTAGCTGACCCATGCGTTCGATGATTTTTCTCAGCTCGGGTTACGAATTTTTGGAGACAGCGAGCTGTTCACCTGGTACGCGTGTGACGCTTTGCGTCATTGGGCTTGTCGTCCCATAAGCTCGCGAAACACAGCGATGCGATCCAACGCTGCGCGGACGCATCGAAACGTCACATTTCACATGTGAACCTAGCGCCGCCGTAAGTGCCGTGCGCTACCGCTCCGTTGTGAAACGGTGCGCGACCTTGCCGCACGGTCGACGCGTGCGCTCCTTAACTTGCGCGAGTATAGCGCCGGAAACGTTGGTGCGACTAGCCCAGACTTAGGCTTACCTTGGTCCACAAGAGAGCACTCGCATTGGTTGTCCTGGGTTTCCCACGCGAACGTCCAGTGCCGATCTCCGAGGAAACGAAAACAGATGATATCGAACGACCTTCGAGCTGTACCAGCTCCGATAGAAGACGAACGCGGGGCGCGGCGGAGCACACTCCCACCGCCCAGCGGTACTCGTCAGCGACGCCAGGTTGAAGATACTCAATCGGCGAGCACCACCGCTCTTGCACCCAACGCCGCGGCGAGGCGCATCGTCGACGCGCTGGTTGCTCGCGGTGTCACGACCTTCTTCGGCATTCCGGGGGGACCGGTTTGCCCCATCTTCGAGGCGTTGCGTTCTTGCAAAGACGCGCGTCTGATCCAGTCGCGCCACGAAAGCCATGCGGCGTTTTCTGCGGCGAGTTACTACCGCGCTACGGGCAAGGTGCCGGCCGTCGTGGTCACTGCTGGTCCCGGGATCACGAACGCGGTATCCGGGGTGGCTTCGGCGTTCACGGAGCGCATCCCGATGGTGGTCATCGGTGGTGACGTGGCTTGGGCAACGCACGGCGGTCGCCTCGCGCAGGACTCAGGGCCCGAGGGACTGCGCGTCGAGCAACTCCTTGCGCCAATCACTCGCGCCCAGATCCGCGTCATTCACCCCCGCGCGACCGTATCCCAAACCGTTGCGGCGTGGGACGCTGCGACGGACGCGCTCAATCCGGGCCCGGCGTTGCTGATCGTGCCACTCGATCGCGCGACCGCTCCTGCCCCCGCCGTCGAGATCTACGAGCCGCAACAAGCGTACACGTTGCGCGCACCCAAGGCGTTGCTCGAGAAAACCGTCGAGTGGATCGCCGAGGCGCGGCGACCGCTCTTGGTCATCGGCGCGGGTTGCCGCGAACACGCAGTGTGGTTGAGACACTTGGTCGACGTGCTCGACGTGCCCTTCGTGACCACACCCCGCGCGAAGGGACTCGTTTCCGAACTACACCCGCGCTCACTGCGCAATGGTGGCATGGCCGCTTCCCTCTGGGCACGTCGATACACGTCAGAGCCCGTCGATGTCGCGCTCGTACTCGGCACGGACCTCGACGACACATCGATGGGACCGACACCCTACGTCGGTGTTGGTGGTCGTCTGATCCACGTCGACATCAACTCGGCGGTATTCAACCGCAACGTGCCCACGGCATTGGGCATCAATGCCGACGTCGGACACTTCGCGAAAGATCTCTACGAGGTCGTGGTTCGCGCGGGTGGGCGTAACGGTCATGCGCGGCAATTGATCCAGGAAGTGCGAGCGGAGTCGCCGTTCGACGTCGCGGGTTTCCGCCAGGAAGACTGTGACCCCATCACACCGCACCGCGCGATTGCCGACTTGGAGCTCGCGGCGGGCAAGTCCGCGCGTTTCATCACGGACATCGGTGAACACATGTTGTTCGCGCTGCACTACCTCACGGCAGAAGGTCCGGACGAGTTTCAGATTCAGCTCAACCTGGGCAGCATGGGTTCGGGTATCGCGGGTGCCACTGGCCTGGCGCTTGCCGATCCCAGTCGACGCGTCGTCTGCATCTGCGGCGACGGGGGCATGCAGATGGCTGGCATGGAAGTGCTGACGTCGCTCAAGGAACGTTTGCCCGTCGTTTACGCCGTGTTCAACGATTCTCGCTACAACATGGTGCATCACGGCATGAAACAAATCTTCGGCGACGCTGACCCCTACGACACGTTGCCCGTCGACTTTGCCGCATGGGCGCGTTCGATGAACATCCCGTCGGCCATCATCACCCAATCAGGGCAGATCACCCGCGGCCTGCTCGACGATCTGCAGATGGAGGGGGGACCCACGATCTTGGATATTCGTATCGACAAGGACGTCCGCATTCGCGGCGGCGGTCGGGTCGAAGCACTTCAACACATGTCCATGCTGGCCAGCGCGGCTGGGGAGGAACGATGAACATCAAAGCAAGCGTCACGGGGCTCGGCGTCTGGTACCCCGAAGAGATTCGACGAAACGATGCCTGGCCCGCCGAGTTCGGCGGCAAGCTCGAGGCGAAGGGCGACCGCACCTTCAACGACATCCCTCCTTCGGACGACGCGGCCGCGGTCACCGCCCACCACCTCGCGGCAGAAAAACTCGACCCGTTCTTGGGATCGGTGGAGCGTCGCGTTGCGGATGAGAAGACTACCGCCATTCAGGCGGAGGTAGCTGCCGCACGAGTGGCCCTCGACGATGCAGGCGTGAAGCCCGATCAACTCGACGCTGTCATCTCCTATTCGTTGGTTCCTGAGCAGATCTGCCCCGGAAGTGCGGGCGCGGTCGCGCACGCGCTCGGCGCGACGAGCGCCATGACTTGGGCGATGGACGCCGCATGTGCAACGGTGATCGCTCAAATGGCGACTGCCGTCGCGCTGGTAGAGTCGGGCGCTGCCAAACACGTGCTGCTCACGCAGTCACATCTGCTGCTGCGGGTGATGGAGATGCTGCACCCAGCCACTCCCGGGTTGGGGGACGCTGCCACGGCATTTGTGGTGAGCCGTGAACGCCGCTGGCCCGTGCTCGCGACCTACAGCAGGACCAGCGGAGAATTTCACCGTGCCGTGACTTGGGTCCGGGGATACACGCCGGAAACAGATCATCCGTGGTGGAAAGAGGGAGGCGACTACAGACTCGGGAGCCGCGCCCTGAAGGGCGCGCGAGCGCTCATGCGCGACACCGTCAGCATCGGTAGTCAAACCGTGCGAGAAGTGTGCACCCAAGCTCGGGTCGATCCCGAACGCATCGACCTGCTTGCCAGTGTTCAGCCGCGCGCTTGGATTCCTGGTGCTATCGCCGAACATGTCGGGCTGCGTCCGAACGCGGCGGTACACACCTATGAGCAGTACGCCCATGTCGGAGCGTGTGGACCCATCGCCAACTGGCATCACGCCGTGACTACCGGTCATCCCGCACAGTTAGTTGCGCTGTACGCACAGGGTGCAGGTTTCACTCGGGGCGCGGCCCTGATCTCGATGGACTCCGCGGCGTGAATCGGAGCCCTGACGCGGCGAATCTTTGATTCGCTAGCTCAACGGGGTTACAACACGTGAGCGCGTGGGGACAGCCTCCGCGCTCGCGTCATGTTGCCGCCGATCGCCACCGCCATTCACGTCTTCACGCCTGACCAGGTGGAGAAGCTGCAGGCGATCGCGCGTGCTCGTGAAGAGCGTGGCGATGACCACGTGGACGTTCTCGCCGCCGAGGGGGAGATCACGACGATACTCGATCGTCCGCTGCAGACCGTTGGACGCCAGCCCATCGGGATGGTCGTGAAGTCCGAAGGCGACGCACTGGAAGCGATATCGCTCGGGGCCGACGACGCGATCGTGATGAAGGTGATTGACGAGCCGAGCTTCGTGCAGTTCGTGGAGCGTGTGCGTCTGCGCGCGAGCTTGCGGCGCGAACACGAGCGCTTGTCCCAAGACGTTGCCCATGCCGAGAAACTGACGGCCCTGGGCACGCTGGTCGCGGGCGTCGGTCACGAGCTGAACAATCCACTTGCCGCCATCACCATGTCCCTCGACTTGGTGCGGGAGCAGGTGATGAAGGATCGCCGTTTGGTGACCCAGCTCGCCCGCGAGTTACCCGAAGGCGCGATAGTGGGACCCGAACAAGCCGCGGCTCTGGGTCGCTTGACGTCGCTGCGCGATCCTGACGGGCAGTTGTTCGACGAGATCTCTTCCGCGACGGATCTCGTCGCACAGTTGGTGCGAGACTTGCGCGTGTTCTCGCGCAGCAGTGGCCCGGAAACGCCCACGCTGATCGAACCAACCAGCTTGATTGAGCAAGCGTTGCGACTGGTGCGCCGCGAGATCACGGCTCGGGGCATCATCGAGCGCGATTTCGGCCACGACATGCGGCCAATCGTGGGACCGCGCAACCGCCTGACGCAGGTGCTCACGAACCTGCTCGTCAACGCCGCCCACGCCATCAGCGAGACCGAACGTGACCTGCATCGAGTTCGTGTTGCGATTCGCCGCGATGATCACTTCATCGCACTGTCCGTGACGGACACGGGGCCCGGCGTTCCAGAAGAATCGATAGAACGCATCTTCGATCCGTTCTACACGACCAAACGCGAAGGTTTGGGGACTGGTCTTGGGTTATCGCTTTCGCGCGCAACGTTGCGACAACTCGGTGGCGACTTGGTGGTCTCGTCAGTTTACGGTGAAGGCGCGACGTTCATCTGTTTGATCCCGCTGCCGACCGAAGAGGTGCTGCGAAATGCATCTTCATGGTCCGTGCCGTTGGTGCGCGCTTCCGTGGCAACCGGGCCGCTGAGCGTCTTGTTAATCGACGACGACGAACGTGTGCTGCGTGCAGGTGCGCGGGTGTTGCAAAGCAAACATCGCGTCATGATCGCACACGACGGGCAAGAGGCGATCGATCTGTTGTCGTCGGGTTCCGAGGCGGACGTGATCGTGATGGAGCTCGACATTCCCGAGTGTGATGGCGTCGAGCTGTATCGCTGGCTGCAGGCTAACCAACCACACCTTGCCAAGCGCGTCGTAGTAGCGACAGCGGCCGGCGATCGTGATCGCTTCGACGACTTCCTCACGCGCGAGAAACTTCACGTCCTACCCAAACCGTTCGGCACGGAAGCACTGCTCCGCGCCGTGGACACGGTCGCCGAAGACGACGTACGCGGTTACGGCAAGGTGAAGCCGAGATCCGCCTGAGCCGACTCGACCTGGACGCAGCGCAGAACCACCCCGGGGTCGACGTCGCGTGCCTCGATCGAGGTTTCCAAAAGCCGCCCTGCGTCGAGATCTGACCTGGCGGCGTTCGCTGGCCCTCCCAAACATCTCGATGCCGTCCGCACCGAGCCCGCGATCCATCGCCGAGGCAAACACGCTATAAGGCTGCCATGTCGCAGTCGGATGCCGTCGAGTTCGTCAAGAGTCACGCGCTCAGTTGTTTGCCAGCCACACTTTCGCGTCTCCAGGGCTACCTACGTATCCCTGCCATCTCGTGTGAACCCGAGCATCACGCTGACGTCGAGAAGCTAGCCCGGCAGATTCGTGACGACTTGGAGGCGTTGGGGTTCGAACGCGCACGCGTCGTCAAAGTAGACGGCGCCTTGCCGCTCGTCGCTGCCGAACGCATGAACGCTGGCCCGAACAAGCCCACCTTGTTGATCTACGGGCACCTCGACTTGCAACCCGTGCGCGGAGAGGCGTGGGACCATCCGCCCCACGAACCGATCGTCAAGGACGGCCGATTGTATGCTCGTGGCGCGGCTGACGACATGGGCGGTTGGGTTTCTCACATCGCAGCGCTCGAAGCTTGGCTCAGCGTAGTGGGTGAACTTCCCCTGAACGTAAAGCTCGTAATCGAAGGCGAAGAGGAGATTGGCTCGCCGAATCTCGAACGTTACATGGACGAGTTTCCAGAGTTGTTCGAATCGGACGTGATGGTGCTCACGGATTGCGAAAACCCTTCGCCCGACATTCCTGGCCTGACGCGGAGCTTGCGCGGCATCTACGAAGTGGAAGTGATTTGCGAGGCGCTGGAGTCGGACGTGCATTCTGGGCTGTGGGGCAACATGGTGCCCGACGCGGGCAACTCGTTGATCCTGCTTCTGGCTCGCTTGATGGACGACAACGGCCGCTTCAAGTTGGCACGACAAACGCTGCCCGAGCCCACGGCCAAAGAACTGTACGATGTCCCGCTCAGCGAGGCGGTGATCCGCGAGGGTTCACACATGCTCGAAGAGGTAAATCCACTACCCGCAGGCGGCCGCAGCGCTGCGGAGTGGGCATGGCGGCAGCCAGCAGTCACGGTACTCTCGACGAGCTTTCCGAAGGCAAACGAACACAAGAACGCGATCCGGGGCAAAGCCTCCGCGGTGCTCTCGATCCGAATCGCGCCTGGGCAGACCAACGAGGACATTCACGCAGCGTTGTGTGAAGTCTTGTTGCAGGCGCCACCCGGGGGCGTCAAAGTGACGCTCGTCGAGCGAGCGGGGTCCGGCCAGAGTTGGCTCTACGAACCGCGGGGTCCCGCGTTCGAAGCAGCCGACCGCGCGTACGTCAAAGCTTGGGGCCGTCCACTCTTGCCGATAGGCATTGGCGGTTCGATTCCATTCGTGGCGCTGTTTGGGCGCAAGTATGACGAGTTGCCCCTGATCTTGAACGGCGTGTTGGACCCGTTGAGCGGCGCTCATGGTCCGAATGAGTCGCTACACCTGGGCGTGTTCGAGAAAGCTGTGTGTGCCAACGTTCATCTGCTAGACGAACTCGCTCGTGAACCCGGGCTGCAAAAACCCTGAAATAGCCGGGACAGAGCGCGCAGTGCGATCAACTCGACCGCTCTGCTTCCACTCGTGTTGCAACACTAGCGCAGGGGGCGTGAGAGTTTGACTCGGTTATACTAGCGCGTGATGAAATCGTTTCTTGGCGTAACGTGGGTAGCTGCGCTGCTCCTTGGCTGTTCGGCTGTGGACGAACCTCCTGCCGTGGAGGGATCGGGCGGACAGCCTGGAGGTTCGCAGGGGGGTAGTGCGGGTGGGGGGGTCGTCGATCCATCTGACGAGTTCGTCGACACGCCACTCGAGCCCGGGCCTTCGCCGACCAGCAGCGAGACGATCGCGCCGCCAGAATGTAGCGGCAATTGCACGGACCTGCCCGCGCAGCCCATCATCGTCGAGGGAACGGCGGTTGAAGCGGGTGACCCCGCGGCTGGGTTCGCCGCAGCTTCGGGTTCAGGCGTGTGCCTGCTCGAGCCTCCTGACGGCGCGATGATGCCCGCCAACTGGAGCCCACCCTACTTCGAGTGGTCGGGGTCGGACTCACTGTGGGAAATTACCGTGGAAAGCGCACAGCAGACCAACCAGCTCAAGGCCTACACCAACACCAGGTCTTGGCTCTTTCCCCCCGAGATTTGGTTTCCCTTTGCAGCCAACAACAACGAAGCGCCCGTGACAGTGACCGTGCGCGGCCAAAGCGGCGCGAGCAGCACCACCACGTTCCTGATCGCTCCCGTGCTGGCGACGGGCAGCATGGTTTACGCTGCGCTCAACGATCTCAGTTCGATGAACCCCAACGCCTCGTGGCTCGAGGGATTGAACGTTGGTGATGTGAACACCAGCGAAGCGCTGCGTACGGAAGACGTCAACACTGCGGCTCCGCGTGACCAAGGGGGAAACGTGCAACGAGACCGCAACCCCGAAGTCACGTGTTTCGGATGCCACACGTCTACGCCTGGGGGCAGCGAAGTAGCGTTCACGGACACGTATCCCTGGTTCGGGGTGATCACGTCCATCGACGAAGCCAGCGCAGGCCAAACACCAGACTACTTGACGGAGTCGGCGATCGCCACCATCAGCCAGCCTTGGATGGGTATGTCGACGTTCTCCGAATCGGTGTGGTCGGCGGGTAACCGCGTGATGATCAGTAGCCTGGGCGTCGGAGATTACGATCCCAGCAACACGAGCAGAAAGCCCTGGCGTGTAGAGGCCAGCAATCAAGAGAACGCTGCGCTCGCGTGGTTCGATCTGGAAACGGACGAATTTGGTGGCCCACTCGCCGAAAACTCGGAAGATGCGGCCAACGCGTTGCTCGCTTCGTTCGGTACGACGTTCGGCTACATCGAGCGTAGCGGAGATTCGCGGGGAGCGATGGCCCCCGACTGGTCCAACGATGGGACCAAGATCGTGTACGTGTCCACTAATTGCGGCAAAGATGGACGCCTGGGTTGTGGACAGAACGAGCCCATCCCAGCGGACAGCGATGCCGACCTCTACACGGTTCCCTACAATGACAAGGCTGGCGGCGCGGCCACACCCGTATCAGGCGCGTCCGAGAGCGGTGTGTGGGAGTATTACCCCGAGTTCTCGCCCGACGATCGCTTCATCGCGTTCAACCGAGTGGAGAACTACACCTCTGTGCCCGACCCGGGCAATCAGGGCCCGCACGCACGCATGTATTACAATCCGAACGCGGAAGTTTGGGTCGTGCCCAGCGCAGGAGGGCAAGCCGTACGACTCGCTGCAAACGACCCGACTTCGTGTGACCCACGCGGTGGAAGCAGCCCAGGCGTGTACAACAGCTGGGCGAAGTGGTCACCTCGCGCGGTTACCTCGGCCAGCGGCAAGACGTACTACTGGCTGATCTTCCAGTCCGCGCGGGATCCGAACAGTACGTTTCAATTCCAAAGTGACAACTTTACGGCGAGTGGCGCCAACTCGCAACTCTACCTCGCGGGTGTCGAAGTCGTTGGCGGGCAGATCACCAGGACGTTCCCCGCTGTCTACATCTGGGCGCAGAACCCAGACACGCTCAACGTCACGCCCGCCTGGGACACGTTTCCGATTCCACCGCCGTCCCGCGTTCCGCGTGTTCGCTAGCGATTCTTGGATGGAACTGACGAGCAGGCGCGCTTGGTCCGGCCCAGTTGGCGACGGCCACGCTCGTCCTCGGTTGCTAGTGCCTCACGCGAGGGGCGCGCGCGATCGGCAGGGTGCTTCGCTTTTCCGACGAGATTCGTTAGCTTCAAGCGTCGTGATTTCGAGCCCCAGTCATTCTCTCGTCCCCGTTCTTTGCGCCAACGGCAGCTCGTCGTTACTGACCACGTTGGGGTTGCTCGTCGCAACGTCGTGTTTTGCGTGTGAGGGTCCAGACCCGTCGGCGCGTGCGCGTTTCGTCGAAGGGGCGGGTCAGGTGACGAATGACGCGGGCTCGCGGGCGTCAGAGGGTGCCCCTGCTGAGCTGGAGCCGTACCCGGACTGGGGTGACTTGACGAGCGCTTGTGGGGCCGAACACGTGAGCTCCGTCGTGCAGGCGCTAGAGGAGAGTGCCCTAGATCGCGATGCCCCAGCGAGTGAGACCCCGCTTTCGAACGACGCAGGTACAGTGCACCTTGATGCAGAGTCGTTTGATGCAGGGTCATTTGATGCAGGGCGAGAAGGGACGGCCGCGAGCGATGATGGGAGCGAAGAGCCGAGCCCACCGAGGCAGCTCGATCCAAACGAAATCGGTCTGCGCGACCTGGGTTACCTGATTGGAACCGCACTCGCGACACATCGTCTGGGTAACGCCGAGTACGAAGCAGCTGCGGCGCGCAACTTCAATTTGGTGACACCCGAGAACGAAATGAAGTGGGACGCCACCGAGCCCACCGACGATCGGTTTACGTTTACTCGTGGCGATGCCATCGTGCAGTTTGCGGCCGAAAACGACATGCTCGTCAAAGGTCACACCTTGGTTTGGCATAGTCAGCTGCCTGGGTGGGTGAGCCAGCTCCAGGGTGAAGATGCCGTGCGCGAGGCAATGACCGATCATATCGAACAGGTGATGGGTCACTACCTCAGCGAGTTTCCCGGCAGCGTGGTCGTTTGGGATGTCGTGAACGAAGCGATCGACAGTCGTGGCCCGCAGGCGTTCTTCCGCGATAGCGTGTTCTACACCGAGCTCGGCGAAGGGTTCATCGGCGAAGCGTTCACGATTGCTCACGCGATGGATCCGAACGCTCTGTTGTTCTACAACGACTATGGTATCGAGGCCCTGGGTGCGAAGTCCAACGCGACCTACGAAATGGTAGAGGCGCTGGTCGACGCGGGTGTACCCATCGACGGGGTAGGATTCCAGATGCACACGAGGGGCCTGGACTTCGGCCCCAGCGTCTCCGAATTCAGGCAGAACCTTCAGCGCTTCGTCGACTTGGGGTTGCTGGTGAGTATCAGTGAGATGGACGTCAATCTATGCTCTGGGTTCGAGAGCCGCAGCGAAGCCATCAGCGTCCAGCGCGAACGCTACCGCAGTTTGATCGACGTCTGCCTCGAGTTTGAAGCGTGTCACTCAATTTCGGTGTGGGGAATGAGTGACGGCGGATCTTGGCTCAACCAGCAGCAACCCTGTGACAATCCGAGGTTGCAACCCTGGCCGCTGCTGTTCACGGACGAGTTCGAACGTAAACCTGCGTGGTGGGGCGTGTTCGACGCACTCAGTGGCTGCACGCCCTGAGTCGAGCTTCGGATGATGCGAGCTGGCGGCGGAGCAGAAATCATGGTCGCACGATGAGCTCTTCTTCCCTGCCAGTCGTGGGCGGCGGGGTGCGTGGAGTGGTCGGCGTGCTGCTGGGCGCGACGTGCATCGCCACTGCGCCCGTGTTTGCCGTCTTGGCGCACGACTGGTCGGGGTTGTCTCCGCTGGTTACCGCAATGTGGCGGACGCTGCTCTCGCTGCCTTTGCTCATCCCAGCATTGGTTCTCAGCGAGGGATGGCGTGCGCCTGCGTCCGCGGGCGTGCTCGACCTTCGTTGGCTGCTGTTGCCTGGTCTGTTCTTCGCGGCCGACCTCGCAGCGTGGCACAGCTCGATGACGATCATCGCTGCTGGCAGTGCGACGTTTCTAGCGAATCTTGCGGCGGTGATCGTCCCCGCCGTTGCCTGGTGGTGGCTCTCCGAACGACCGCCGCGTGCGTTCTTCGTCGGGGCGGCCGTGGCGCTGACTGGCAGTGCTCTGTTGCTGATACAGCCCGATGCGAGTGTGATCGCAACGCTGCCGTTGAAAGGTGCATCGTGGGCTTGGGGGAACCTACTCGGGTTGCTGACGGCAGTGTGTTACGCGGGTTATCAGCTCAGTAGCCGCGCGGCTCGCGTGAGCCTCTCGACCTTGCGCACGTTGGTGTGGGCGACGCTCGTATGTTCTCTCGGGCTCGCGGCGATCGCCCTGCCCACCACTGAGGCGTGGTTTCCGAAGGAAGCCCGCGGGTGGCTGCCGTTGATCGGAATGGCAGTGCTCGGTCAGTGCCTGGGGCAGGGCCTGATCGTGGCCAGCATGCGTCTGACCAGCGCCAGTGTAGTTGCGGTGGCGCTGTTGTGGCAGCCCCTCGCCGCGACCATTCTGGGATACCTGGTGTTGGGTCAACGGGTGGGTCCACTGCAAGCTTTGGGTATGCTCGCAGTTCTGCTCGGCCTCGGGGTGGTGGCGGTGCGCGGCCGCGGTTCAACACGATCGTGAAGTCCGACGTGTTTTCGGCTTCTTGAAGGCGCGCCACACGGCGTCAGACGGCCGAGGAGTGTGCCCAAGTCGGTGGCTTAGCAACACGCTAGCGTGGCATACTCCGAAGTCCTGAGCCTGCGAGCGCAGTTCCTCAGCTTGATAGCACCCCGAGATTTCCCGTGGCTCGTATCCTACTCGTCGAAGACAACGAAATGAACGCAGACATGCTTTCGCGACGGTTGCGCCGTGCGGGTTACGAAGTCTTGTTGGGAGGCGACGGCAAAACGGGCGTAGAGATGGTGCGAGAACACCGCCCCGACCTGGTACTGATGGACATGAGCTTGCCCGTGATGGACGGCTGGACGGCAACGAAGGCGCTCAAGGGAGACGAAACCGTCGCGCACATCCCCGTGATGGCGTTGACGGCCCACGCCGTGGTGGGCGAACGAGAGAAAGCCTTGGAAGCGGGCTGCGACGAGTACGAAACCAAGCCCGTGGAGTGGGCGCGGCTCAAGAAAAAGATCGAGAACCTGCTGGGCGAGGGTGAGACATGACAGCGCCGTCCGTACTCGTGATTGACGACGATGTGTCGTTTGGTGAATTGACGCGTCGCAGACTCGAACGAATGAGCCTGAACGTCGACTTTTACCCGCGTGGTGAAGGCGCGATGGCGCGCATCCTCGAGGGACAGTTCGACTTGGTGATCGTCGACGTGAACATGCCAGGGATCTCGGGGCTGCAGTTGGTCGACATGTTGCGTACGTCGAATCGCGACACCCAGGTGCTGCTCTACAGTAGTCTCGGTACGAGCGAGTTGCGTGCGGCCGCTGAACGTCACGGCGTGAGTGCCTACTTACCCAAGTCCGCTTCTGGGAGAGATCTCGAGGCGTTCGTTCGCGAGCTGATAGGCGCACGTTCCATCAGCTCGACGTTTCGGGTGGTCAAGGACACCGATGACTGAGCGTCGACCCAACGCTGCGACAGACGTGACTGGGCGGCAGGCAAGTGCCACGCCCGCGGGCGAAATGCCTTCTCGAGTCACGGTTGACGACACGCAGGTGGGCCACCGAGATGCGGAGCGACAATCGGGCGCTGAGCCACGAACGCACGAACTGGTCACGCTCTCCCAGCGCGAGCTGCGCCACGAGTTACGCACGCCACTCAATCAGATCATCGGCTACAGCGAGATGTTACTCGAAGACGCCCGCGAAGAAGGGCGGGAAGAGCTCGCTCAGGATCTGGCGCGAATCGAAGGAGCGGGTAGGAAGCTGCTCGAGCTGATTGACGAGCACATGGCGGATCTGGGGGCGAAGAATCGCTCGCGGCGTCCACTGAGCGGCGATCGAGAGATCGCGGTGTCTCATAGTCCGCAGGTGATGGAGACCGCGCCAGGCCACGCCACCCCTGAAGCGGGTTCCCAAAACTGGATCTTGGTGGTCGACGACGATGAGGCGAACCGCGACTTGTTGGGCAGGAGGCTGAAGCAGGCAGGGTACTCGGTGGTCTCGGCTGCGAACGGGCAAGAAGCTTTGGCGCAACTCGAGCGTCGGCGGTTCACCCTGGTCGTGCTCGACGTGCTGATGCCTGGGATGAGCGGGCTCGAAGTGTTGGGCAGGGTTCGCCGACAGTACGACGCTGCCGACGTGCCCGTGATCATGGCAACCGCACTGGACGCCAGTGAAGACGTGGTCGAAGCGTTACGTCGTGGCGCGAACGATTACGTCACCAAACCCCTCGACATCCAGGTCGTGTTGGCTCGTGTGGGAACACAGATCGGTCTCAAGCAAGCGCGTGACAAGGTGCGGGAGCTCAACGAACGACTTGATGCGGCTCAGAACCGCATTGCCAGCTTGGTAGAGTCCTCTCCCAAGTCCAGCTCGGATGCCGCGGCCTGGGGGCGCTCAATCGCCTCGGAAGTCAGTTCGGCGCTCGGACGAGTCGACGTCGTCGTGTGGTTGTTCGAGGGCAGTCACTTGGTCGAAGTCAGTGATAGCGAGCTGGCACCACCTGACATGACGGAGCTGACGAAGCTGGAGAAAGACGGCGTGCTCTACCGAAGTACGGCAGTGCTCATTCCCGTTCGCGGCCAGTCGGGCAAGTTGTTCGGGGTGATGGGCGTTGCCACTGGTAGCGGCCAGTTCGGCGAGACCGAGGAGCACCTGGTGACGAACTTCGCCCGTCACTTGGGAGGGAGTTTGGAACTCGGTGAGATGCGTATGCAACTGGCGCGAAGTGCAGCTCAGCGGCGCGCGACCGAGCAAGACTTGTTGCAGTCGGGGGTCGATCTACTGCAGTTGTGCCCCGTGTGCAGTCGCTGTTACACGCAGTTCATTCAACGCTGCGCGGACGACAATACGCTCCTCAGTCCACCCGCTTGGCCGTTACCCTACCGCGTAGCACAACGTTACAGGCTGCAGCGCTTGGTTGGCGAAGGTGGCATGGGGACCGTCTTTCGCGCGATCGACGAACGCTTGGGTCGCGAAGTGGCTGTAAAGGTGATGAAACAGGAACACTTCCACAACGAGAGCGCTCGGGTTCGATTCGAAGCCGAAGCACGTCTCGTTGCCAAGCTCGACCACCCGAGCGTGATCGGCGTGTTCGACTCGGGAGAAGTCGAGGGCGGATCGCTGTTCATGGTGATGGAATGGCTCGACGGCAAAGACCTCGCCTGTGTGTTGGAAGAACACGGTCCAGGCGCACCGCGACAAGTGGCGACATTGTTACGTCAAGCGGGCGCTGCGCTGTCGGCGGCTCATGAAGCGAAGTTGGTACACCGCGACGTCAAACCCGAGAACATTTTCGTGTTGGTTCGTGACGGGCGCATCGACGTCAAAGTGCTCGACTTCGGCGTCGCAAAAGAACTCAACGAAGATCACAAGCTGACTCGCACGGGTAGTCTGATAGGTACTCCGCTCTACATGTCTCCCGAACAGGTGACGAACAAACAGGTCGACGCACGCAGTGACACGTACTCGCTAGCAACGGTCGCGTACGAAGCGTTGACGGGTCGTCGCACCATCATGTCGAACTCGTTTGCAGACGTTGTACTCGCCGTCACAGGTGATTCACCACCAGCCCTCTCCGAGTTTCTCCGCTGTAGTCCGGATCTGGATGCGACGTTCGGCGCGGCGCTCGCCAAAGACCCAAACCAACGACCGCAAACCACCGCCGAGTGGGCTGAAGCCGTCGCCGCGAGCCTCGAGCTGATCGAGAGCAACTACCAATGGAAGCTTTGAGCCCAGCGACCTTGTTCGGGTAGTGATCAAGTTGGGGGGCGAACGCTGTTCGGAGCGGGTATGCGCGAGGGACGGGCGCGGGCCAGTTCGCTGACTTGCTTTTCAACCAGATGCAAGAGCTCCGTGCGCGAGTGGGCGGACTTCTGAATCACGCGCTGGGCTGCACTGTTGAGCAATCGACGTTCATCGTCTGTCAGCTCTTTGGCGGTTGCCACGATCACGGGGGTGTCGCGAAACTGCGAGTTGCGCCGCATGCGGTGTAAGAACTCGAACCCGTCGACTTCGGGCATCATCAAGTCCAAGATCACGAGATCTGGCCGTTGTTTCATCGCCTGCAGCGCGAGCTCACCGTTCGCGGCGGTGATGACCTGGTAGCCTGTCGCCGACAGCGTGCGTTCGGTGATCTCGCGCAGGGCTGCGTCGTCCTCGACGACCAACACCGTGACCTCCGACGCGGGTCTGGTGATCCAGCGTTCGATGGCGAGCACCAAGCTGTCGGCCCGCACAGGCTTGATCAGATAGTCCACCGCGCCCATCGACATGCCTACTTCCGCTTGGTCGAGCAACGTGACCATCACCACGGGGATGCTTTGCGTGGTGGGGTCTTGTTTGAGGCTCGTCAGCACGCCCCAGCCATCGAGTCCAGGCATGATCACATCCAGCACGATCACGTCTGGGCGCAGTTCTTTGGCCCGCGCGATACCGCCTTCACCCGACGCCACCCACTCGACTCGAAAGCCGCGTTCACCCAGCGAACGGCTCAGCACTTCGTACGTCACTTGGTCGTCATCTATCACGAGCACGCAAGCTCCGCGTGCATCGTCGATGTGTGGGGGGCGCACGCTCTGGGGGCGGCCTTCGGTGGGTAGCCAGGCTTCGAATGTCGAGCCCTCGCCAGGTGTGCTACGCACCTCGACGCGTCCGCCCATCATTTCGCAGAAACGCAAGCTGATCGCGAGCCCTAGGCCCGTGCCGCCGTAACGTCGCGTCGTGGACGCGTCGGCTTGCACGAAAGGTTTGAAAATTTTGGTGCGTTGCTCATCGCTCATGCCGATGCCCGTGTCTTCGACCCTAAAACACGTCCACCCCTCGTCACTCTCGAAAACGCTCAAGCGAACGGAACCCTGCTTCGTAAACTTGCAGGCGTTACTGAGCAAGTTGATGAGTATCTGCTGCAGTTTTTGCGAGTCAGCCGTCAATTGTTCGGGAGCCGCGTCCAGGTCGACGCTCAACTGGTTGCCTTCGCGCAGCGCCATGGGTTTGATTGTCGAGACGATCGAATCCACTAGTGGAGACAACTGAACGGGCCTGAGGTCGAGTTCCATCTTGCCTGACTCGATCTTCGACATGTCGAGCACGTCGTTGATCAGCGTAAGCAAGTGATTTCCTGCGGAGTGAATCTTGCCGAGGTCCGACTTCAACGCCTCGTTGCCCGCGTCTTCGGCGTCTTCGCTCAAGAGTTCGCTGTACCCGATGATCGCGTTGAGGGGGGTTCGCAGTTCGTGGCTCATGTTCGCCAGGAACTCACTCTTGGTTCGACTCGCGGCCAGCGCTGCATCTCTGGCTTTGAGGAGTGCGCGATTCGCCTCTTCCATGGCGGCTTCGCGCTGTACGCGCTCGGTCACGTCGCGTTTGACCGCAACGTGGTGCGTGATCTCGCCGTTCTCGTCGGAGATCGGAGAGATTGTCGACTCCAGCAGCACCAACTCGCCATCGAGCTTGCGAGAGATCAACTGCCCAGACCATACCTGTCCTGCGTCGAGGGTTCGGTCGATCTCTCGGAAGAACTCGGGCGTGTGCGCGTCGCTGCGCACGAGCTCCGCGGGAGTTTTTCCGAGCACGTCCTCGCGGGTCAAGCCCAGCGTGCGCGTGTACGCAGGGTTGACGTACAGCAGTCTCGCTTGGGGGGTCGAGACCTCAATCACGTCGCCTGCGTACTCGACTGCACGCGAGAGCAACTGGGTGTGTAGGCCCGCTCCGCGTCGTTTGAGTTTGCGGACGCGCGCGGCGAGTTCACCAGGGGCCCAGGGCTGACAAATGAAGTCGGCTACGGCGCTGCGTAGATCTTTGATTTCATCCACGGAAATCGCGGCGAGCACCGACGTCCCAATCTGTGCGTTGGCCAGCTCGCGAGCACGCGCGGCACGCCTCACAATCGCCACGTCGCCATCGCGAAGGCTCGCGTTTTCGGCGAGTACCAGCAATCGCGGTTCGTCTGGAAGCTCGCTCTGGGCGGCTTCCAACAGCTCCGCGTCGACCCAGACTGTCGGCTCGACCATGGCCCGCACGATAACATTCCCCAGCAGCCGGACTGCAACAGATCTAGCGTTCGCCTCGACAACCCAATCACTCTGGTCTAAGGCAGCGCGACTTGCCGCAGCTAGGCACCAATGGCTCACCCGTCACCACATCCAGATCCTAAGTCGGTTGCCCAGGGCCCCATTTCAGATGGGCGCACGCTGAGCATCTCGGAGATTTTCGACAGCGTCCAAGGTGAGGGGCCGTCGGCGGGGATGCCGTGCACCTTCCTGCGTTTGGCGGGGTGCAACTTGCGGTGCAGTTGGTGCGATACTGCCTACACGTGGGACTGGGCGCGGTTCGATCGTTCCGTGGAGGTGCGTCGCGTAGATGTCGATCAGGTGGTGGAGCGCCTTCGCCATGCATCGCGGCTAGTGATCACGGGCGGAGAACCGTTGTTGCAGCAGCGCAAGCTCCACGGCGTGCTCTTGCGACTGAATCCCGAACTGCCCATCGAGATCGAGACGAACGGTACGGTGGAGCCTTCCGCTGAACTGCTCGCACGCGTTGATCAGTGGAACGTGTCGCCCAAGCTCGCGAACTCGGGTGAAACGTCCGAGCGCGCGTTTTTAGTGAATACGCTCGCCTGCCTTCGAGACTCGGGCCGTGCTTGGTTGAAGTTCGTCGTGGCCAGCGCTGTGGATACAGACGAAGCGCTCGGTTGGGTTGCGAAACTGAGGTGGCCTCGTGAGAGAGTGATGCTGATGCCTCTTGCCAGCACCCAAGCCGAACTCGCGGTGCGTTTGCCCGTCGTCCAAGAGCTATGTACGCAGCGCGGGCTCAGGCTGTCGCCCCGGCTGCACGTAGAACGCTGGGGCGACCGACGCGGCGTGTGAAACGCGGTGCGTCGCGGCGTCTGTAGTGGGCATTGGACCCTGTTGAGATGAGCAGTGGTGTGGGTCCACACACCGACGAAGATCGGGGGCTGACCCCCGTCTAATCTCTCGAATGTCTTGGGCGTTGGGTCGCCGTCGTAAACTCGAGGCGACCATAGTTGGCGCACCGCATGTTCATGTAGGTGGCATGTGAACGCAGCCGAGCCCAAGTTACGCACTATCCGCGCCAGGCGTGCCGTGACGCGAGTGGTCATCGTGCGTCGTGATCCGATGGTGCTCCACGAGTGTGTTCACATCGTAGCGTGATGATGTGTTTGGGGCTGACGGTTGAAATTTCGCTTCTCCCCGTTTGCTTGGCAGACGCGTGCGGGATGGCGTTGGGGAAGCGCGCATCTGCGGGTACCATTCGGTGACGGGTTGCGGGTGAGCGGTTCGCCTGCGTGGTGTCTAGGAGGTGCTATGTCCGCAAGGGTTACGACATTGGCTGATCGACAAGCGGCATTGTGGTCGCTGAGACAACGGGCACGCCAGGCGCGTGTGCGGGTAGTAGGCGGCGGGGACGTGAGCGTTCGAGAGGACGCCACGACGCAGCCGTCCGCAGCGCAGCGGCCCGCAACTGAACCGCCAGTGAGCGGTGTGCGTCACCGAAAACCAAGCGCGAAAGAAGACTGACGCCGAACTTGCGGGTTCGATCCGAATCGAGCCATGGGCACGGTGCGACAGCGAGCATGCGTGGTAGACCGCGCGTGCCGTTATCCTGAAGCACACCTAACGTAAGGATCGGCTCAGAAAAGTTCGTCCCGATGGCTGAAGCCCAGGCCGGACTGCTGGAGCCAGATGACGGCCGCGTTGCCGTCCCCGTTGACGTCCGCGCGCGGGTCCGCGTTGGAGCCCAGGTTTGTTGGGAGTACTTCAGCAGGCAGCCAGGCGCCGTTGAACGTTCTGCTCCGAATGCGTTGTTCGCCTTGGAAGCTCTCGCTCCAGACGACGAGCGCGTTCGCGTTCGTGAGCGTCGCGACGTCGGGTGCCTGGGCGCTCGACTCGGAGCTCAGCGCTTGTGCGGTACCCCAACTGGCTGAGGCGAAGCGGTTGACGTAAACGGCGTCGTCTCTTTGCCAAGTCGCGAAGACGGTACCGAGTCCCGAGCTAGACAGGCGCAACAGCGAAGCGTCCATCGAACTATCGACGGTTTGTGTCGCTCCCAGGCTGGAGCTGGCGTTTTCGGGTTTCGACACCAACGCGCCAGGCCCCGACTCGAACCAGGTATACAAGAAGGTATCACCACTGATCTGTGCGGCGCGCGGACTGGTTGCCTCGCCCGAACCGATGGCGGGGTAGAACGAGGAGCTCCAACTACCGCTCAGGTAAGCTCCGACGACCACGTGGTACGAAGCGGTGGAGGAGAAGCGCTGAGACCAGATGAGTCGCGCCTCTGTCGCGCCAGCGGCAACATGAGGATCGGCAGTCGTTTCTACGGATCCGACCATCTGCGAGATGAGCTCTTCGGGATCTGTCCAAGTTCCGTTCGACGTCATGGTGGCCACCCATATCTGGTCCGTTTGGTGCCACGCGACGTGAGCGACCCCCGAGTCGTCCATCGCGGCGCTCAAACTTCGATCGGTCGTCGTGTCGGAGTCTACGGCTTGAGCCGACCCCCAGCCTGACCCGCTGTAACGGGCAGCGTACACTCTGCCAGCCTGTTGCCACGCGGCGATCGCAGTTCCATTCGAACTCCCTTCGAGTACGAGTGCGCTGGCATCCGAGGAGGCGCTGCCCAGCCCCGAGGGCTGTGACCAACCACTGCCAGGAGAGAACGACGCCACGTACACTTGGCGGTTGGACGAGCTGTTTACCTGCGTCCATGCGGCGATCGCTCCGCCACTCGCTAGCGCGAACACTTGAGGCGTTTGTTCGGTGCCCGCACTCGATGGTCCGTCTTCCGCATCCCATGCCGAGCTGCTGCACAAGGCTGCCGCGCAAATTTGGCCCGACTCGCACTCGAAACCTGGGTCCGAACAGGTACTGTTGGCGCCACAATAGTCGGCGTCCGTCAGCGGGTCGATGCAAGCGTCGTCACAGCGAATGGTGGGCGAGTCACATTCGCATTCGCCCCCATTGCACGACTCGCCGTCCGAGCAGGCCGTGAACCCTTCACACGCCGCGTTCGCTCCGCAGAACGCGGCGTCCGTCTGTGGGTTGATGCAGCTTTCGGCACAGAGTACTTGTCCTTGCGTGCAAGCGTCCTCGCAAGCACCCGCGCCATCACACACCAGACCCGTGCCGCAACTCGTCCCAGCGGGCTCGAAGTCGGCGATACAGTACATCTCCTCAGCCGTACAGGAGCCAAGCGCTGAGCAGGTGTTGCCGACGGAGTAACTCACGCACGCGGTATCCACACAGCTGATCGCCGGACATCGTTCATCCTCTTCCGGCACTTCGTCACAGCGTCCGGAAGCGCACGACTCGCAAGCGGCGTCACACGCAGAATCACAACACACCTTCGACGAACTCCCGGGCACGGAAACGCAGTGCCCCTCTGCGCAGTCGTCGTTGGTGACGCAGGTTTCCCCGAGGCTCAACCGGTCTGGCACGTCGCAGGTCCCCTCGCCATCGCAAGTGCCTTCGCCGTTGGCACACGGCGTGCCCGAAGCGGCAGGCTCTTCGTTGCAAGTGGGGACGACACGGCAAGCACCTACTGACAGGCAGCTGTCTTGTTCGACCAGCGCATACCCCATGCACTCCGACTCTTCGGGGCACGAAAGCGGCATGCATCCCTCGTCATTCGGAGGAGGTGTGCACGTGCCAGTGCTCCCCGCGAGCGCGCAGTCGCCGCACACGCCATTACAACCCGAGTCGCAGCAGACGCCATCGACGCAGTATCCGTCGAGGCATTGATTGCCAGCCTGGCAGGGCTGTCCGCGTTCGAGTCGTGTGACGACGTCGGTGTCGCTGCTCGGTCCATCGTCGGACAGTGCGTCGTCGGACAGTGCGTCGTCGGGTAGTGCGTCGTCGGGTAGTGCGTCGTCGTCGTTGGATGTGTCGTCAACGCTCCCTTGCGTTGCGTCATCGTCCCCAGCCGAGCTGTCGTCCGCGACATTGGTCGCGTCATCGTTGCTGGGCGAGTCATCCGCGCTTGCACCGCCGCCCGCGATGCTTCCGCCCGAACCGCCGCTTCCATCGACGCCACCTCCACCCAGTGGCTGTCCCGACGCCGTTCCCGTCGAACCTCCGACACTGCTCGTCGAGGTGGAACCCGACACTGATGCACCGACAGAAGCAGCCGCCCCTACGCCGACACTGCCCGCATCAAGCTCGCTCGAGCTCTGTGCTTCGTCTTCCTCGGCGAAGCTCGGTTGCTTGCTCGAGCACGCGACCAGTCCGGAGAGAAGAAAGACAAACCCGACGTCGCGCAGTGATAGAAGAGCCCTGTGTCGCATGTACGGCACTGTCGTCGAAAGGGGGACGTCATTCAACGAACTTTCAATGCTTCGCGCGACGCCATCGTCCGTTCCCAGCTCACTGCGAGCGTTCACCGTTCGCAGTTTCTCCCAAAGCGGCAACCCGATCCCAGGACCAGAGCAATCCCGTACAAGCCAGCCGCCGAGAGATTGAGACACACGCCTTCCGCCCCACGCACAACGTGAAGTGCGACCCGCTTCACCCCTCGTTCACTGGTTGCCTCCACGGGTTCGGTTCACAATCCGTCGTAAAGGAGTCGACATGTCCAAGTGGCTCATCGCTGGATCCAGCGTACTGATCGCAACGGCTACGCTCATCGTCGGGATCGGTTGCTTTGTCGTCACAGCGCCCCTGTTCATGATCACCGATCCCAACACGGGCGCCCGAATCGAAACGGCTAGCCACGGCAGCGTGTGCCTGCACATGGCGCTTGCACTCGTCAGCGCTTCCGTGGGTTTCGGATTACTGGGATCTTCTAAGCAGTCGCAGCTCGACGCGACGTTGGCTGGAGCCTTGGCGGGTGCGCTCTTATGTCTTTCGTGGATCGTCAAAGAGACGTCTCGCGGAATTGCGCTGAGCCAACTGTGGAGCTGGAGCATGTTGGCTGCCATCGCACTCGCTGGCGTGTGTGCAACGCTCGGTAGTCGAGCGGCGCTCGCTTTGCGCAGTCGGCGACAACGGTGATGGTCCGTGCGGCGCTAGGAGTAAATCCGAACGAACCTCCGCGATTGCTGCGCCTAGTAGCGATCATGAGTGTACGAGCGCCGTCGCTGCGCGTCTGACGGCATTGGGAGAGTGTGCACTAGTCACGCAAGTTTTCTTGCACTTCTCACAGGGTCGGCGCTCGCGCATCCTGGTTCGGACGGGTGAGGCAATGACGACTGCGCGATGCGGTCGACGCCGCGCGCACTAACCAGGAGTTGTGAGATGGGTAGGAGAGAACACGAGTCGAGTCAGTCATATCAACACAGGCTGTGGTCGGGGCGCCTGTGGCCAACGCTTTGTTTGCTGATGCTGCTGAGCCAGGGGTGTATGGCCTCGCCTTCGAACGGGCAAACGGTTACGGACCGCGGGACGCGACTATCGCTATTCGGGTTTCACACGAACCCGTCAGCACCCGTGCGAGTGCTGGCGTTCGACTTCGTTCAGAACCGCTACGAAGAAGTTGCGTCTACTACTTCGCGCACGACGCCCGTATCCGACCAGTGGTGGGACGATACGCTCTACGAGTGGGACGCGGGTTACCGCACGCTCGGCAACGAATACTGGAAGGCGGGTCGCTGTGCCGGCTACACCGCTACGCTCAAGGGCGAAACGACCGTGAGCGGCAATCGCTACGGGATGTACAGCTGGGACATGGACAAGAATGCCGAAGGGTGTACGACTCGCTATCGAACGAACAGTGAGTGGGCCTTGAATTGCAGCGCCAACCAGAGCAAGATTTACACTACAGACTACGAGGATAACCCCCGCGATAACACCATCCGCATCAGCGGAATGAACCCCAACGAGACTTGCACTGCTCTCGACTTCAGTTTTCTTCACGACGGAAGCTGGAACGTAACCTCGGGCCAGTATCGAGTTGGATCGACCAACCGCAGTTTGAGTTGCACGGAGAACGCGCCCTCGTCCTCGGGCAGGGTGTCCGGGCGGTGCCGACTGAACGCGGGCGGCCCGAGCAGTGTTCGCAGTATCATCGAGGCGCGCCGCACGCAGTCCGCAACGGTGACGCTGTCGGCGCGCGATCTCGAATGCCGAGATCGCTCGAGCAGTACTAGTTCGACCATCCTCGGCAGCAGCTCCTACGACTACGACTGGACGCGCTGGTCGGGGTTCCATTCGCAGTGCGCAGAGCCCGCGCCGCCGCCGCCCACGTCTGACCCACGGTCTCACACCGTCGTTTGCACGTGCGTCGACGCCACAGGGACCGCCAGCGCGACGTTGAATGCGTGCATCGACAACTCGGGCGGTGCCGACGCGGTCGTAACTGGGGCGGCGCTGATGTGCGGCTTTGCCGAGCGGGACATAGAGAGTCTCACGCGGCTCGACACGACGTGTCGCATGGCGAGCGTCAGCGATCCCGGCGCGACTTGTTCGCGCGCTGGAAACTACAGTATCACGAGCATCGTACCCCGATGAGCTGCGACTAGATGAGCTGCGACTAGATGAGACGCGACTAGATGAGACGCGACTAGATGACGGAACGAAGCGTGAATCGAACTAAGGCGAATGTGAGCGTCCACTCCAGTCTGCTGGCTGTGTTCGTGCTGCTGGGAGCAACACTTCTAGCCGCGTCGGCGAGTGCGGCGCCTTGCACGGCGGAACAACGAAGGCAGCTCGATCGCGAACTCGCGGGTCCGAACGACGCCACGGTGAACGTCACTTGTGACCTCGAGCTCGAGAATACTACGGTTCGCAAACGCTTGGTGTTCAAGGGAGCGGCGGCGTCAGGCGTGACGCTCGAGTGCAACAACGCAACGATCGAAAGTTCACACAGCGCCAGCAACCCGACGGTGCGCATCGTTTCGGATGGGTTTTCGGTGCCCAACCGCGTGACGATCCGCGGCTGTACCATCAAAGGCAACGTGCGCATCTGGGGCTGGACGAACTCGGGCAACGACGAAGCTGCACGGCCCGCCTCTGGCAATCCGGGTTTTACGGAGCTCGCTCGCAACCTGGCGCCCAGAAACATCCTCCTGGACAGACTCACCCTCGTCGCGGACGGCGACATGGCCCTGTACGTAGCCATGGGAGTAACTGGCGTCACTCTGAGCAACTCGACCCTTCGGGGCGCAGCTGCGACGCACGCGATCTACCTCGACCACGAATCGGGATTTCACGTGCTCGAGAACAACACATTCTCTCTGAAGACTGGCCCACCTGCGACGAGCAAGTCGTCAATCGAGCTGATCGCTGTCGATGGATCGAGCGACAATCTGATCATCGGCAACCGCTTCAATCATCTCGCGGCTGGTGGGATCTACCTCTACCGAAACTGCGGCGAGCGAGGAACCACTCGCCACAACATGCCGCAGCGCAATCACATCATCAACAATCACTTCTACTACGTGGGTTATCGGGGCGGCAACCCAGCCGTCTACTTCGGATCACGCAACGGCAGTCGACCCAAGTGCCACGAAGACGATCACCACGACATCGGCAGCGGCAAAGATGGTCGGGACCACGCGCGCTACAACGTCGTGATGCAGAACCAGTTCACGGCGCGTTCACCCCAGGACATGATTCGAACGGGCAATCCAGACGTGGATAGTCCCAACTACGTCGCCCACAACGAGCTCGTGACGAACTTCGCGCAGCGCAAGTCGGGCTGCTTTTTGGCGTCCCGACTCGACGATGACTTCCTTTTGGATGGCGAGTCGAAGAAGGTTGCGATTCGCGATGGCTCGGTGGATCGCTGCGTCGTTCAGCGCTGCTCAGATGGAGTGTTGGAAACGACGGGGACCTGCGAGCTGAGCGCTCGAGACTTCGGTTGTCAGAAAACTGGCGACAATGCGGGCTGCTCCACCCGAGTTCCCAGTTGCCCGGCAAACACCGAAGCATTAGCCGCCAAAGCAGCGTGCAACTTGGAACACGGTTCCGTCTCCGCCTCGACGGTCGCATCGCTCGACCCCGGCAAGATCGACGTCACTCGCACCTCGACGAACGTCAATGATGGGACCTGTCAGGTTGGAGACACCAGCGTTCGGCAGCACAGCTCGATCGTTCGAGCCACACGTCACCCGCTGACCGCGTCATGCAAAGAGCACGATAGAAACGGCGGCGACTGCCACGTGCGGGGACAATTGTTGTGCGGCGGGCGAAACGTCGTCTCCACCGCGAAAGGACCCATTCGAGGTGTCGTCGGGAAGATCCCCATCGAGGTAATCCGCGACGATAAGTTCGAAGATCGAAATCCCAGGCGCACTCCAAAGCTGCCAAGCGCTCCCAAGCAGGGCCGCCCAAAGGCGCCGCCGAAGGAGCCAGTGAAGAAGCGTCCAAGCAAGGCTGGTAAGTAGCGCAGCGAGTGTAACGTCTGTAGGACAGTTTGGGGTTGGGCCCAGCCACTCCCCTCGAGATCCGGCTCCCTCCCATCGAGTGACGAGGGACGCGTTCCCATTCGACGAAGGGCTCGCGGGTGGCTGAGCTGCGTGCGCCAACAACTTCGATTCAAGATCTAGGTGGTCGTCGCGGAGTTCTCGTTCTCCCGCAACAATGGCAACAGCCCCACGAGACCCAACAGAGGTCCGGGAAGCAACAACCACGCGACATAAAGTTGGGTAGTGTCGATGGTGCTCGTGGTCAACGCTATCGCGACGACGCTGATGGAGAAGCCGATGCCGTTTTGAACGGCGAATGCACTACCGACGCGATCGGGTGGGCAATGGCGGGCGGAAAGTGCAGAGAACTGAGGAGAGTCGGCGACCACCATCAAACCCCAAAACAACAGCAATACCAGCGCAGCCGTGCCGTGTTGGATGAACGGAAAGAGCAGACAAGCTGCAGCCGAACCTGCCAGAGCGAGCGCAGCCACCTTCGCGCTCCCGACTTTGCGCGCGCACAGACCTCCGAGCACGCACCCGACGCTACCGATGGCGATGACCGCGAAGCTCCACGTAGGAACGGTCGCCGCGTCAACTGCCCGCTGTTCGCGCAGCGCCGTCGTCAGTAAGAACGGAACCAACGTCCAGAACGCGTAGAGTTCCCACATGTGTCCGAAGTAGCCGAGGGCGGCCGCACGAAACTTGGGCAATCGAAACACGGCGAGCGCTTCACCCACTTGCTTCGGCGCGGCTTTGCCCTTCGGAAGGTGAGGACCGTCGCCCACCATGAACACGAGCCCCGCCGCGAGCAGCGCCGCGCCCGAGGCAGTCATGACGGGTAGCGTCCACGTCATGTCGCTGCCGAGCGCACGCACACCTTGGGGCAGCGCGGTTCCCAACGTCAGCATGCCGACGAGCCAGGCCAGCGTTTGCCCGGCTTGTTTCGGGGCCCAGCTGAACACCAGTTTCATCCCGAGGGGGTAGATGCCCGCGAGTGTGAGACCCGTGAGGAAGCGGTAGATCAACGCGCTGTGCAGGTCGCTTGCCAGTAAGCCAAACGCAGCGTTGGTCGCAGCACCGAGCAATGCAGACGCGCAGAACCAACGGCTCGCCGCAAACCGATCGGCCCAGCCCGTCAGCGAGAACGTGAGCGTGCCCGTGATGAAGCCGAACTGCACGGCGTTCGTCAGCGCCCCGACGTCGGCGGCGTCCAGGCCCCACTGGCGCGCCAAGCCCGGGGCCGCAGCATTCGCGCTGAACCACAACGACGTGCCGAACAGCTCAGCCACGACGATCAGTGCGACGGCAAGCTTGGGGTTCGGCACGCGGCGATTAGAGCAGATTCAGCGCGCGCCCGCTCGGGGGATCGTGATGCACGAGGACCTCCGAAGCGACGAGCGTGCGACCACAAGTCCGACTTGTTTGCCGTCAGTCTGGCACTATCGTCGCGGCATGCCTCCTCGGATGTTTCTGGTTGCCGCTGCCGTCAGCGGTTTTCTTGCGGTAGCGCTGGGCGCATTTGGAGCTCACGGCTTGCGCGCCCGTTTTGCGGACCTGGAAGACGTCGCCAAACGTCTCGAGTGGTGGACGACCGCCGCTCACTACCACTTGCTGCACTCGGTGGTGCTCGGACTCATCGGGTTGCTGATCTTGACGCGTGATTCCACGGCGGCCCGCGTTTCTGGCTATTGCATGATGCTGGGCATCGTCGTGTTCTCGGGTAGCCTGTACGTGATGACGCTGACTGGGGTGCGGGCGTTGGGCGCGGTGACGCCAATAGGGGGGCTGTCGTTGCTGGGCGGTTGGGCGGCGCTGTGTGTCGCCGCATTCGCGCTTCGCTGACCCGCACGAGGAGGGGCCCCAGCGCTGGCCATTCTTGCGTATACTTGCCGCATGCCGCCCACCCGAGCTGCACTTGGTGTTCTGTTTGCGACTGTAGCGCTCTTGGTTTGGGCGTGTGACTCGCCCCAGCCTGGTGGCGTGCCCGCAAAAGAGCCGATGGCACAAAGTTCACCCGCGGAAGTGACTTCGCGACCCGGCGCTGGGACGTCGGGGCATGTAGACACGGCGCCGTCCAGTGCCGCAGCCTCAGGGGAGCTGGTGGCTAGTCACGACGAGACCACGCTCGGCCCGAGCCCAGCAAACACCCCACCCAAATTGTTCGTGATGGACGTGGCCGCGCTGCGTGAGTTGGAGCATCGCGGTTTCGACTTTGCTTCTGTCGCGCTGGGCGCCCCCGAGCGTCGCGCGTCCCGACTGAGTGCGGCAGACTACGCAAGACACCAAGCCTACACGGATCTCGCAGACGTCATCGTTTCCGATCTCACCGAGTTCATGCGTCGCGACAAGCGCTTGGGCGTCGGCATGCGCCACGCTCACCGCTCGTTCGACCCGACGTGGTTGACTTCACCACAGTTTCGCTTCGAGCTCGCGGGCATCGTCAACCGCATCGACCGCAAGGCCTTCGCGAAGGACACGTGCGGAGAAATACGCTTCATCTATCGACTGACGTACGCGGCGCGCGTGCACGAGCAGGACATCGAATCGCGCGTGCCTATGACGTTGAACGCCGTACGCTGGTTGCCCAGTGACGGGCAGGGCTGTCGTTCGCTCGCCGCACGCTGGCGCACTCCTGACGGCTCGGGAGCTGAGCTCGCGGACGCACTCACCAGCGAGTCCGGGCCACTACACGCGCTGACGGCAGACACGAAGATGAAATCGTTGGAAGTGAACATGCAGAGCGTGCGCTGGCCGTCCACCGTGCGTCCGAACATGGCAGGGCACGCCGAGTACGTGCTGCGTGTGTTCGCGCCCCGCGAGCCCACCGCGCAAGAGTCCCTGCGCTACCAGCCGAGCGGTTTGGAAAACACGCCTGACAACGCGCTGCGTGCTGCAGGACCACTACGCAGCGATTTCCTCGCGTGGCTGCGCTCACCGTCGACCCTGCGAGAGCTCGATCGAGGGACATTGCTGATGCCCGAGCGATTCCTGGCTAAGCGGGCGGTGAGCGTCGCGCCCCACGGTTTGGCGCGGCACGCCAATCGTCCAGCGTCTCAAGTCGTGTCCGAGCGCGATCTCGACGGACTCGATTTGAGCACATACCAAACGATCCAGAGTGCCGAGATGTTGCGGCGACGACTCGACGGTTTGAGCTGCCAGGGTTGTCATCAAACCCACGGCGTCGCGGGCTTCCACTTCTTGGGGCTGGACGACGTGCAGCGTCGCGCGGACATCGTCGCCGTCGCACACTCACGGCACTTCGGCGAAGACGCCAAACGGCGCGAGCGTTATCTCGAAGCACTACTTTCGGGGCAAGCGCCCGACGAGTTACGTCTGCCCACGGAGCGTATGACGAGCGGAGACTATGGCGCTCATTGCGGTATCGACCCGAGCGGCGCGTTCGCCACTTGGACGTGTGATGACGGACTCACTTGCGTGCAGCTCGATGATCCCGACGTCGGCATTTGCCAACCAGTCGAGCGCGCCGCAGGAGATGCGTGTGAACTCGGTAGGATGCGCGCCAGCGAAGAGTCCCACAAGGACTACGTCGCGCTCAGACCCGAACTCGATTGTGGAGTGGGTCGCGTGTGTGAACACAACGGAGTCGGGTTTCCCGGCGGTATGTGTTCGGCGGACTGTTCTGTGTTGGGTGAACGAGAAAGCTGCGGTGCGATCGCTCAGTTGGTGGCGTTCAACAGCTGCTTGGCGCGTCAGCAAGCGTTCGAGTCGTGCATCCTCGACAACACTCGTCCGGGTGCACTGCGTGCGTGCTCCGAAGAACAGCCGTGCCGCGAAGACTACATTTGCGCGCGTATGCCGAACGGCTCAGGGGGCTGCATTCCCCCTTACTTTCTGTTCCAGATGCGGGTGGACGGTCACGTGCTGCAGTGAGCTGAGGCGCGCCGTGTGTATACTGGGGAGCGCTCAGAGAGAAGCAAACAGGGTGTGGGCAAATGGTGGGAAAGGTACGCGCTTGGCCCCGTTTCCTCCTCGGGACTAGGGGGATTGAGGTGATCTTGGACTGCCCCGTTTTCCATTCCCACCCGACGATTCGGGGTGCTTTTCCAGCTTCTCGCATGGAATCCGCTGTGGCTCACCAAGGCGGGGCTCGGCCCTGTCTCACCACGAGATCCGTATTCCAGATGTATACGGAGACTCCCGGCAGCGTCGTGCTTTGTTTTGCGGGCGGAGCCGACCTCAGTAAGGGTTACGGCACCACCCGAGGAGAGCACCATGATTCTTAGACGACACTTCAAAGGCCTCGCGATCGCCGCAGCGGTCGTGGGTACCAGCGCCACCCAAGTGGACACTGCGGAAGCGTGCGGCGGCTTGTTCTGCAACGCCGCGCTGCCCGTCAACCAAGCTGCAGAGCGCATCATCTTTTCCGACAACGGCGACGGCACGGTCACCGCCGTCATCGAGATCCAATACCAAGGACCGTCCGAGAGTTTCGCTTGGGTACTGCCCGTGCCCGAAGGCGAGCTGGACATCGGGGTCTCGTCGAAACTGGCCCTCGACCGTTTGGACCAACAGAGTAACCCGACGTACCAGCTCAATCGCGTCTTCCCCGACGAGTGTCAGGCAGTCGCCTCGCCCTCCGCGGGCGGCGGTGGGCTGGGTGGCGACACGGCTTCGGAGTCCGATGATGGTGGCTCGGTCGTCGTGCTCGAGTCTGGCGCGGTTGGCCCGTACATCTACGACGTGATTGGCGTCGATGAAGACTCGGATGACGCCGCCGCGGAGCTAGTCGCTTGGCTGCAAGAACGCGAGTACGACGTCGACGACTCGATGACGGACCTTTTGGCGCCGTACATCGACAGCGGCTTGAACATGGTCGCGTTCAAGCTCGACAAAGACTCCGACGCGGGTTCGATTCGCCCCGTCAAGATAACGTACGAGAGCGAAGTGCCCTTCATTCCGTTGCGCCCCACGGCCATGGCCGCGCTGGAAGACATGGGCGTAAAAGTTTGGGTGCTGGGCAGCTCACGCGCGATCCCGACGACGTACCTGCACCTCGAGATCAATCAAGCGCTGATCAACTGGTTCGATCCCAACTCGAACTACAACGACGTGATCATCGCTGCTGCCAACGAAGCGGGCGGCATGGGGTTCATCACCGAACAAGCTGGTCCAGCGGGTGAGTTCTCCGACGCCATCTACACGGCAGATCCCGATTTGGGTGGGGGTGATGCTTGGCGGCGCGATCAACTCGCGACCACGGATTTTGGTGTCGGGGCTCAGTCGTACGAGGCGTTTTTCGAGACAGCCGTGTCCTACTTTGCGAACTACGATGGCTTCCGTGAGGTGATCGGTGACCCCGCGGTGGTGCCGCTACGAGAGGGCGCGCGCGTGGATCAGTTCATCGCGTGCGTGTCGTGTTACTTCTCCGAGCAATCGGGGGCGGGTACGACGTATCCGCCGACGCCGTTCGACCCCGAAAGCGATCCGATTCTCGACTTCGACGCGTTCGCCTTCTTGGATGCGCTGGATACGGAGGTACTGAACCCCCTCGCGGAAACCCGCGAGCTCTTCGACGACGCGACCACCGTCTCGCGCATGTACACGACCATCTCGCCCGACGAGATGCTCGAAGATCCAGCGTTCGACTTCAACCCCGAGCTCGGTGACGTCGACAACCGGCACATCGCCGAGCAACTGCTCACCTGCGACACTGCCGATTGGACGATCTCTCTCCCACAAGGCATGAAGATCAAGGGCACGGGCGTTACTTGGCCGCTCGAAATTGGCGGCGACATGCCTGCGAACCTGCGCATCATCCAGATGTCGACCGTGGGTGGCGGCACGTCCGTCGAAGACAACGCCGCAGAGGTCGCCGAGCTGCTCACGAGTTTGGGCGTGGGCGAAGCGGGCCCCGAGCTGATGGATCCCCCGGGTCCCGATCCCGTCGAGATGCAGCCCGAAGACATGGTCGACCCGATGGATCCCGAAGAGGATCCCACGATGGAAGATCCGAGTGAAGAGGATCCGCTCGAAGAAGATCCCGTCACGGACGATCCCTCGACGGGCCCCAGCAATCAGCAAGACGACGAAGAGGGCGACGACCCGATGGAAGAGCCCAGCGACGAAGAAGTCGAAGAGCCCGGCGACGAAGACGAGGTCGACGATGCCCTCGACGAAGAAGACGGCGCGGAGCCCGTCGAGGACGGCGACGAGCCCCAAGAAGTCGCTTCCGAAGACGAAATGGCTGACGCCTCCGCCGATGACGGCGGCTGCGGCTGTCGCACCGTCGGCCATGCAGCTCCCCTCGGCGGCAGCTGGGCGGCTCTCGGGTTAATTGGCCTCGCGCTGTTGCGTCGTCGCCGCCGCGGATAACGCAAGTTGCATGTCGCGTGAGGGTGCGACTCTGCGACACACGACTGCCCGGCGTCACCGCGCCGGGCAGCTTGCGTTCTGACGCCAGGGTTGCGGGTGACGGGGCGAAGCGAGCGTGCGTCCTGTCACGCTCGCGAGAAGGAGCTCCGCGCGGCTTCCACGACGAGCAGCCCGTTCGAGTTCAGTGGTGCCGAGTCACTGGTCGTTTGCTCACCGTCGTACACTCGAAGGGCGGCCTCTATCGCTGGTTGCCACATGGATGGCCCATTCAACATGGCCCACTGAGCGGCTTCGCGCTTGGAAACGACGACGTCTCGGGAGCTGAGCGAGTGGAGGATCCGACACGAGTTGCACACGCAATAGGCCATCTCCGCGGCGCTGACGGAACTGTTCTGAAGCAATCGGTCGATGAACTGCAGTTCACTGCGCAACGCAGCGACCAGCTCCGCCCAGGCTGGCATCGGGACCAGGTTTTCCGCTTCGACCCCATGCAACGAAACATAGGCTCCCTTCAGCCAGTGGGCGCGATGTAACGCCCACGACTCGTCGACGAGCTGCGGCTGAAGAGCGTGACCTGGAGGCGTCGCACTGCGGGCGTCCGATTCGAGAATGTACCAGCTGTCCCACTCGATATCGAACTCACGCGCAGTGCTGGTATGAAGCTCGTCGATAGCCACACGCACGTCCGAAGGTGGTACGTGCCTGACAATCCCATGGGTGTCGACATCGCCAAGGCGCTTGGGCCTATCGGGCTGTGTCACCGCACCATAAACCCAGAGCGATACTAGCTCGGTACCAAGAAGCGCCACCAGCTCGTCGCACAGGCGCTCGCATGCAAGGCGCGGTCCCAGCGGGAGATCGGCAAGCGTTCGAGACATGTGATGCGCCCCCGTGCGTCAGCGTCAGCGTCAGTGGGCGAGGGCGTGGGGGCGCTCAGTCGGGGGTGGTGAGGTCCCAGCGGGGGGCGAGCCAGTCGGTGAGGACTTTGCGGTAGAGGCCGACGTGGGCGCAATGGTCGAGGGGGCCGTTGCCTGCGTAGCCGCGGACGTGGAAGTTGCCGCGGTCGTACTCGCGAATGCGTTGCAGGCCCATCGGGTCGTCGTCTCTTGGTTCGACCGTGGCGGGCTCGCCGCCCATTTGCCAGACCAGGTAGGCTGCAGTTTCCGTCGTCGAGGCGTAACCCGGCGGCACTATCGACGAATGGCTGACGAACATCATCTTGTCGCCTGTGGCCGCTGCTTCGGCGAAATCGACGAAGGGTTCGAGTGTTCGCCTTGCGCGATCGGTGCTGGCGGCGCCGCTGTGCAGGCCGTCGAGCAAGATGACCGTGTCGACGCGGTCTGCCCAATCACTGCGCAACACGCGCTCAATCGCGCCGTACCCAGCGCTCCACGACGAGACGCCGAGTTGCCCGACGTGGGCTTCGTCGAGGCCCAAACGATCGGCCACTGCGGCCTCGACGCTTTCGACGAGTATTTTGAACTGCGACGAGTCGCCGAACTTGCGCAGGTAGGGCCCTGAGTTGATGCCGAGGTCGATGCCGACGAACACGGCGTCTTCGATCGCTTGCACCCACTCTTTGCGCGCTGGCTCGTGCCCGTGGAAGTGGATCATCAGTGGGAACTCGCCGCCCACCAGTTCGAGGTCGTTGGGGACGAGCATCTGTCCGATCGACGGGCTGCGGTCCCACGCGCCGTACTTGCCGAAGCCTGGGTCGGGTGTGAGGCACGGGTTTACGCCACGTTCCGCTGGGCTGGTTTGGTTTTGGGTGCTCGACGGGGGAGAACCGAGCACCCAGTCGGGGGCGGCTGCTTTGGCTGAGGGCCGCTCCACGGCGTCGAACTGCGGCACTTCCACGCCGATTGCAGCCATCGCGGCGGCGGGCGCAATCTTGGGCATGGATTTGAACTCGGCCGGGGTAAGTGTCCAAGCGGCGATCCCGACGATGGCCGCGCTGCCAGCGAAGACGCGAATCATGCGGAGCCCAGTTTGGCGAAAGCGCGGAAATCTGCAAGATGCACATTCATGACAATCGGCTCGCCCGCTGACGTAATAATATGCCCCGTGCGCAATTTACGCGGAAACTCCGTTAGCACGTGGGCGGTGGTCACTTTGGCGATCGCACTGTCTTCATGTCGCGATTCCGAGCGTCAATCTGACGCCGATACTGCTCAAACTGGGGCGGTTTCGACACTTGGCGACAAGACGGAAAACACTGCGAGCGGACTCCCGTCAGTTCAATCTGGCGGTACCTCTACACCCGGAGAAAGCCGCGCGGAACCTTCAGTGTCGCCTAGTGCCACACAGGCGGCTACTTCACCGCCCGAGACAAGTAAACCCGCAGCGCGCAGCCCAGACGACGTGCGCAGCCTGCCCGTCGAACGACAGCAAGCGATTTTGGTCGACCTCCTCGCGGACACCCTCGAGCTGTCTTCGGTACAAGTCGAACGAGTGCGCGCCATCGTCGCTCGCTCCAAGTGGCTGAGCTTCGGCAATCCAGACTTGCCGGGCGCGCAAATGACCAGCGCAGAGTGTCGACAGCGACGTGCTGCCGCGTCGATCGTTGCTGGTGATGCGATCTGCGGCGCTCCACACATGGTTGCCATCGACGAGGTGGGGTCGCGTGCGTCCGAACGGCAGCCGCGCGTTTGTATCGATCAGTACGAGTTTCCGAACATTCCGTGCGAGTACCCGATCACCTGGGTGCGTTCGTCGGAAGCGGCCGAGCTGTGTTCGGCGATAGGTAAACGATTGTGTGACGCCCACGAGTGGGAGGGCGCGTGCGCTGGCAGCTTGCTGCCCGTGGAGGCGGAGTACAACTTCGAGCGAATGCCCAAAGGCATCAAGAGTTCGAAGATGCGCGGTAAGCGACTGTGGCTCGAGCACGAACACAATCGCACCCGCGAAATCACTTGGGCGTACGGCGCCAAACAAGACCATTCACTGTGTGCGACTGGTGCGGTCAAGGACTCACGCTGCAACGTCGTCGATTGGGGAACCTGCGCCACGCTGAGTTACCCAGCGGGTTCGTTCCCAGAGTGTGTCAGCCCAGTTGGGGCTTACGATCAACACGGCAACGCTGCCGAGCACATGAACTTGCCGCTCGACCCTTCGGAGCTCAGCAGTCGTGGCGGCATGGGCTGGACGGAAATGAAGGGCAGCTGGTTCATCTTTGCCCGTCAACAGAGCCACCCCGACGACTGCCGCTGGCGCGCCAAGAGCTGGCACACCACGCGCATCGAAGATCCGCACAGCCACCGCAACTACCACCTCGGCTTCCGCTGCTGCCGCGACGTCGAGTGACGTTACCACCCCACGAGCATCGCGCCCCGCTATCTGTAGCGCGCGAGCGCTCAGGGCGCTGTCGTCCTACCCGTGTATGGCACCCGTCGCTTTTGCAAGAGCGCCCAGTCGTTGGGGCCGACGATGGGCGTTTGTTTGAAGATGCGGTGTGCGCCCGCCATCGTGGAGCGAGCGAACCAGCTGAGCACTGCCGCTCCCGCTACTCCGCCGTCTGCCGCTGTGCTCGAGTTGACGGTTTTCGTCGTCGCGGAGCTTGCGGCTTCTTCGCTGAGTGTCTCTCGGCTCTCTGCGGTCGCCGCGATCACGACGGGTTTGTCGAGATAAATGGTCTGTCGGCAGCCCGCCGCCTGCACCGCAAGCGTCAGCGCACGCACGTCGGTCGTACCGATCTTGTCGCGTTGGAGTAACACCAGTAACCCGTCTCCATCTATGCAAGCCGCCGCACCTTCTGGCGTCGGCTCTGGGTGGCCCCAGCCCAGGGTATGCCCGGGAGTTCGTGCTACACCGAGCTGGAGCTGGTTGCCGTTCAGACTGAGCACTTGCGCGCCTTCACCAGGATCCGGCCATTGTAGCCCGAGGCTGGCTTCGTCCTTGCTCTCCACGCGGCGCAGCTGTTTGGGGTCGATGCGCGTGATCAGGAACAGTGACGGTTCGTCGCCGAAACCTGGTCCGTGCAGACCCGTGCGTGCGATCACGTGGGGCCAGCCGTTGTCGTCCGCGCCGGCGACGCGCCACATGCCGTCGTCGGGTACACCTTCGATCAGGGGTTTCAGTGGTGGCCCCGGGAGTAACGCTCGACGCGTCAGGTAGAAGAAGTCGCGCGCGGAGACGTGAATGTAGCGCGGGAAGTTCATCAGCGGCATCTTGCGCACCATCAAGCGGCTGAGAAACTCCAGCCCCTCGACTGAGCTCACTTCCCCGCGAGACTCCCAAGTTGCATCCAGCGGGCGATCGAGGGACGGCAGCTTGCCCGCGGGCTCGACGCGATAAAACTCGAAGCCCGTGTGCCCGGCGTTCATGTCCAAGTGAAAGCCGTAGTCGCAGCGAGCTTGGATCATCGCCTTGCCGAGCCCTTCGGGGTCGATGCCCGGCGAGTAGAAGTACGCCAGGTAACCTTCGAACGTCAGGCACAAGCCGCTGCGCACGGTGCGCGTCTCTTGGGTCCAGCCCTCGGGCACGCCGCCCCACCAGGAACGGCGATACGGGTTGAATTGCCCGTCCACCACCAGCGGCGTCATGTTCTGACGAAGTCCCACCATTTCGTCGGGGATCGGAGCGCTTTCGGGCCAAGTGCCGAAACCAGCCGTGCCGTCGGTGAAGGTGGCGACGGTAGCGCCATAGGGTTTGGGCGGCAGCTGCACGCGCCCGCTCTCCATCATGCCGAACTCGCCGTGCATGGCTTGGAACGCGCCGTTGAACGCGCCCACTAGTTTGCCCAGGACCTTGGGGTCGCGCGGGATCATGCCGCTGCCCTGTTCACCCGTCATGCTCTTGGGCTCTTCCGTGCCAGCCACGACATGTAGCGCCACCTGCCGTGGATCCCACAGGGTGATCGAGGTCTGGATGTAGGCGCGCTTTTCGTCCACGCGGATGAAGGTGAACACGAAGGGTGACGGCGTGCCTGGTGTGCCCGCCGCGACCACGTCGGCGGCCAGGCTCACCCAACGCCCTTCGCCTGCCATCGCGGGTTTCAACACGGGCTCGATGGCTTGCGGTGGCCAACCCGGGATCTCGCCGGGGGTTGCCAGCGGCAGCGTTTCGAGAATGTCGCCCAACTCTTCGGCGATCACTTCGTCGGGGTTGATCCCGACGACTTCGTTTTCCAACTCTTCGAGTTGTTCGCTGGCGCGGAAAGCCCAGCCTTTCACCTTCTGCATGCCTTCGCTGCCGATCCACGGCAGGGCACGTACTCGATCGACCGCCCACGGCACGAGTGAGCCAGGCAGCGGCGTTGGCGAGGTGCCGAACACGGCAAGGTCACCAAACTGTTCTTCGGTAGGCACCCGCCCGAGGTCCATGTGGATCTCGCCCGAGTCGACGGTCGCCGTCAGTCCCTGTTCGTCGAGTTTCACGCTCAGGCTGCTGGACGGTTTGCTGAGTTTGATGGTGCTGCGCGCGATGCCGCGCCATTGCCCCGTCTGCTGTCGATTGGTGATCGCCTGTTGCCAGCGCTTGAGCCTGTCCCAGCCTTCGCCGCGGCCTGCGGGCGCCGAGCGAAAGTCGGCAACCTCGATGCTCTGCGTTTGCTCGCCGTGCCTGATGGACCAGCTTGCCCAACGTTGCCACACCTGCAAGTCAGCCTCTTCCACGGACGCGGTTTGGCTCAAGTTGTATGCGGACGTGATGCGCGTGGGGTGCCCGAAGTGACTGAAAGATACGTGCAATAGATAAACGTCACTGGGCGCGCCCTGTTCGGAAACCAGCGCCACGGCGCGGGTGGGCAAGACGGCATTGCGCAGACCACGCGCTGGGGTATCGATCCACCGCAGCGTTTGGAGTTGAACTCTCGCGCGCCCCAAAGCGGAGGTGTCAGCGGCAATCGTTTTCCACGAGTCTTGTGGCGGGGGCCACCACGCTGCGGCGGAAAGCCAGATCAAGTGCCCCACGCTGGGCGTTTCGAATTGTCGCTGCAGTCGCAGCCACTGCGCCAAGCTCGAGGGCAGCCGCCACTCGCCGAGGTTCCGAAATCCCTGACGCCGCATCGCCCACACCAGGCCCGCAAAGATCACGAACGGGAACGCGAGCACCACGGGGGTCGGAAAACTGCGTAGCGCATGTGCCCAGGCGTAACCCGCCATCGGAATGGCGATGGCGCGCAGCACACTGCGCCCCGCGATGAAGAAGCCAGACGCCACCGCCGCCCAGAACCCGCGCTTCGACTTGGGGTCACGGCGCAATCGGCTGAACACGACGTCACGCAGCCAGCCTCCAAGCACCGCTGCCAGGAACATCCCAATGGCGCTCACCAAGCCGTGGTGAACGGCCACGCCAGACAGGCCAAGCCCCACGCTGCCACCGAAAAAAACCGCCGCGAGCACCCACAGAGCGTTCGGGTCGAACATGGTCGCCTAGCCTTTGCTGGACTGGGTCGAACCCGAACTCCGACTGCCCCATGCGAGTCCGCTGGTACCCATTGCACGTTCATACTCAGTTAGGCCGCGCGGGGCGAGATTTAGGGGATTCTGGCGTTGCTCCTACGTCTTCCAATCTCGTTCACGAGTGCCGGCCAGCGTGCTGCTTCGCGCGCGAAGGCGCGTCCTGAACGGACGAGCCTGGTGCGGGAGCGTGCGCGGCTGTCGACGCGGCGCGTACATGCCTCACCGCCAATTCGTTGCGGTGGTTCAGGATCCTTCCGTTCGAACTGCAAGTGATTGGGTGGGCTGTAGTCACATCATCGCGAGTGCGAATCGCTGTGACGCGCGATCGGTAACTTCTCGACACCACTCGTCCCACGGCGGGCCGTTCGAGGGCCGAACGGGTTGCGTTGACCTGTTCCTGCCGCCATGACTCAAGCTAGTATCGTCGAGCCATTGCGCGCGAAATCGTCAGTCAGCAGCATGAAGAACATACGACTCCTCAGGGCAGAAAGCGGTGTGCAGCGCCGCACTTTTCTCAAAGCGTTGGGCTTGGGCCTATCCGTGCCCGTTGCCGCACAGCTCGGGCGTATGGCGACCGCCCAAACCAACGGCGCTCAGCAACGGCTGCTCGTGATGTTCTTGCCGCACGGCATCGCGCCCGAACATTACAACCCGCGCGTCAACGCGAGTGACCCCACCGACTTCAGGTTGGACGACACCAACGCCAGCATTCTCGGCCCGCTCGAACCCTACAAGCAGTACGTCAACGTCTACCAAGGGTTTTCGTATCCGGGCGAGGCTGAGACACACAGCGGTATCGTGAACTTCCTGTCGGGAACGACGGTCACCGACGACACCACTCCGCGCACGACGATGGAGCACGTGATCGGCAAGGAGCTCGGCATCAAACCGCTCATCCTCGGCGCTTGCGCGCACCAGCCGTACGGCTTGGATGCAAACGGCAAGCTGTTTTGGGACGGCACCGCAATCGATCCCGAAAAGGACCCCTCCAAGGTGGCGGACGAGCTGTTCGGCGGCAGCGGCGCGGCGGCTCCCGCACAAGACACGGAAGGACCCAACCCCGAGTTGGCGCTGCGTCAGGAGCTCTTGCAGCTCACGGCCGCCGAGATCGGCGATCTACAGCGTGAGGTTTCAGGGCTGACGAAGGAAGAGAGCAAACTGCAGACGCACCTCGCGTCAGTGCAGAACCTCCAAGCGGCTCAACAACAGAGCGGCGCACGGCCGATCTCGTGTTCGGCGCGCCCCGACCTGCCGCTGACCGAGCAGGTGCGCGCCGCGAGTGCTGGGCAAGTGATCGATTCGAGTGGCGGCAACGACTACTTCTACCAAGAGAGCAACTTCTCACTCATCTACCGCGCGCAGCTGGAGTTGGCGACCCAGGCGTTGATTTGTAACGCGGCGCCCATCATTGGCGTGCAGGGGATGTACACCACCTGCGAGTTCGACTTCGGCTTTGCGGGGGCTCCAGGTTCACACCACAACGGGCTGTCACACATCACGGCGCAACAAGCCAATGGTGCTCAATGGGATTCGCCCGTCAGTGTCGACAACTACGCGCCCGAACCCCGTGAGCCGTTCGCCAAGGCGCAAATTTGGTTTGCAGAACAGTTGGCGCAGCTGGTTGGTGTGCTCGCCACGACCGACGACCCCACGGCCCCCGGCACCACGGTGCTCGACAACACTCTCATCTATTGGATGAGCGAGATTGGAGACGGCGCGAACCACCTGCGTGTCAGCGGCATCGAGTACCCTCAGGTTCCGTCCCATCTGCCGCTCGTGACGATCGGTGGGGCTGGCGGTACCATCAAGACCGGTCAAGTGGTGACTGGCTCGGAACCGCTGGTGGACGCGGCCGAGCGCGGCGGACGCCCCGCGTCGGACCTCTACCTCACGTTGGCGCACGCGATGGGGGCGACGTCAGCCTCCTTCCCAAATACGACCGGCCTGGTCGAGGGGGTGCTGCTATGAAGCGCTTGGCTAGTACGTCGCTCGCGCTGTTGCTGGTAGCTGGTTTGCCCCTGGCGTGCGGTGGTGACGTTGGCGGATCCCCCGCTGCAGACGACGGTTCCTCGACGAGCCGCGACGATGGTGCTGACGACGGCGCTTCGGACGATGGTAGTTCGTCCAGTGACGATAGCGCGTCGGGCAGCTCCACTGACGATGGCGGCAACGATGGCAGCCCAGGTTCGTCTGGCTCGAACGGCAGCAACGACGGTTCGAACGGCAGCAATGGCGCGCCGGGTGGCAACGATGGCGATCCGGGCAACGACGACCCGATGCAGTCTCAAGACGTGGAGCCACCAGAGCTTGCGTGTGCACAGCCCGAGCTCGGCTCCCCCGCACTGCGTCTGCTGACGCGGCTGGAGTTCGAAAACACCGTCAACGACATCTTCCCCGGGATCGCCGGGCAATGGACGACGTCACTGCCCGTAACCCTTTCGGGGTATGGCTTCGACAACGCGACGGGCAACATCGTCGGTAATCAGACCGCCGAGACGTTGCTCGAGACCGCACTGTCCGTCGGTGACGCTGTGGCTGGCACGCTTTCTGGGTTGCTTCCATGTGCGTCGGATAGTCCCGACCGCGCCTGCGCGGAGAGTTTCGTGCAGCAGTACGGGCGGCGCTTGTTCCGTCGCCCCGTGGCGGACGGCGAAGCGAGTCGTTATCTCGCGCTGTTCGACAGTGCCAACTCGACCACCGACTTTCCCACGGCGATCAAATACGTGACGGCGGGTCTGATCCAGTCGCCCCACGCGATTTACCGCAGCGAGATCGGCACGCCGAACGGGGCAGATCGCGCGCTCGACAACTTCGAGCTCGCCACGCAGCTGGCCTACACCTTCACGGGTAGCACGCCCTCGGAAGAGCTCTTGAGCCAGGCCGAAAGCGGCAACCTCGGCGACCCAGTCACGGTGGCGCGCGCCATGCTCGACACCGAGCGTGGCAAGCAGATGCTGCACCGCTTCTTCGAGCTGTACACGGGGTACGCGCGCACCACCGCCAAGACCAAGCCGAACGCCACCACGGGCAACATCAGCTACGAGGATGTGAGCGCGGCGATGACCGAAGAGACGCGTGCGTTCATCGAGCAGGTGGTGTTCACCGAAGGCGGCAATTGGTCGGACTTGCTGACGCATCCCACGACCAACCCCACCCAAGACCTGGCAAACTTCTACGGCATCGACGCGCCCTCGGGCGACTTTGCTTCCGTGGAGCGCCCGGCGGGTAAGGGCATCGGCTTGCTCGCACAGGGTTCGTTCTTGGCGACCCACGCCAACCCCGACGGTTCGTCGCCGACCCAACGCGGCTTGTTCGTGTTCGAGCGCATGTTGTGTCAGCCCGAGCCGCCACTGCCCGACATCGTGCCGAACTTGAGCGAACCGCAGCCGGGCGTGCGCACCACACGTCAGCGTTACGAAGAGCTGCACGCTGCCGACCCCGCGTGCGCGGGCTGTCACGCGTTGTTCGACCCGATGGGCTTCGCCTTCGAGCACTACGACGAGGCGGGACGTTACCGCGACAAGGAGAGCGGTCTCGACATCGACTCGACGGGCAGCGTGCGTTTGCCGTCGGGCACGTCGATTGACTTTGCGAATCTGGAAGATCTCGCCAACGGCCTCGCTGCGGACGCCACCGTGCAGGAATGTTTCGCGGCCTACATGGCGATCTTCGCCTTCGGTTCTCACGAAGCCTGCCTCGGCTCGAGCCAGGTGCCGCAGCTACAAAGCGGCGAGATTGGCATCGTGGACGCGTTTGCAGCACTGGCGGGCGAGCCGCACTTCACGCGCCGCAGTCCTTGAGGCTCTGAACCCCACGGCGCACTACAGCGCGGCACACTCCGCCCGGACCACCTGGCGGAGTCTGTTCGTTTGTGACGATTGGGTGACGAGCTGCCCCCCGAGACTGTCCACGCCCTGCAAAAACCGAATCCTCGGCGGCGCTGCAGTGGTGACGGCCGTCGTTCCGCTGAGGGCCGCTTGGACGACGATCGATCCACTTGACGACGTCGTTTCTGTCGGCGTGCGTCGCTGGTTCGTGGTTTTGTCTCGGTGTGCTCGCGGCGTGGCGCCGTGCGTCACAGGTGAGCGTCCATGTTCGACAAGCTGGTGCAGATCTTCTCCGAAAGCCATCCCATGCAGGCCATCGGCGAACAGTTCGGGCGCATGCAGAACCTGGTCCGCGACATGATCGCGATGGCTAGCGCCGTGTATTGGGGGCGCCTGTTGAGCCCGCAGGAGCGGCGGGAGCTCTACGAAACCGACGTTCAGGTCAATCAACTGCAGCGCGACATCCGCAAAGGGCTCGTCATTCATCTGACGGGACCGGCAAATGCCGATGTGCCGTACGGGTTGCTGATCATGAGCCTCGTCAAAGACGCCGAACGCTTGGGTGACTACGCCAAGAACCTTTCCGAAGTGCACATCATCACGGATCTGGGTGCGGGCGATTTGCCACCTGGTGAGATCCGAGATGAACTACGCGCCATCGCCGATTTCGTGGAGCGTGTGTCGTCCCAAGCGGCGGATGTGTACGCCAGCGGCGATCACGCTCGCGCTCAGGTGTTGGCGAAAGAGGGTCGCGCGATCATGGCGCGTTGTGACGAGCTGTTGTCGACCCTCGCCCAGAGTAACTTCGCGACGGCACTTGCCGTCAACATCACGATGGCGACGCGCTATTACAAGCGGCTCGGAGGGCATCAGCTGAACATCCTGTCCAGCGTGTTCATGCCCCTGCACAAGCTGGACTACGTCGACGACGAGTCCCCCAACAGCATCGGCTGACCGCCGCCGAGCCCTGAGCTGCGTCGCAAGGCGATCCGCCCGACGCAGGATCTCAACTGCGGAGGCTCTCCGCGCCGGGGGGAATACTGGCGGCGCCGTGAGAAAGTTGCATCAGGCGCTCTCGTTCACTTGCGACCAATCCGAAGAACGACCGCAACAGTCCGAAGTGGTCCTCCATCGTATCGAGCAGATCTTCCTTGTCGAGGGCCAGGGTCGTCACGTCCGTTTCCGCGCTGATGTCGAAATACCACTCGTCGTGGCCGAACGCTGCCCCTCCGCCTAGCGCCCTGGTCGGCGCCACGTGCACGTCAATCTGCATGTCCGCGCGCTGCATGCGCGCGCGACCTCGCACGAGCAGCAACAACTTGTCGCTAGGTTTACCGATGCGGCAGATCTGACTGCCTCGAGAGTACTTTTGCTGTTCTGCGCGCTGTGCGATGGTGACCAGTGCTTGCACGGGTGCACGAGCGAACATCGTCGTGTGGTGTAGCGCCAACAGCCGCGAGGTCATGTCCAGCTCTTCGTGGTCTTCGTGGTGTGCGTCGGTGTCTTGGCTGAGGTGTTCGAACGCCGAGTTACCGAGCCCGACGGCGATCTCGTTGTTGCGAATGGTGGCGGCTTTCATCATTCTGAGGCTGAAGTCGAAGTTGTCTTCCATCACCTCCAAGTAGTCGGCGAACGGCAGCGAAAGTGCGTGGGTGGGGCGCCCTGCGATGGCGGTTCGTGAATAGGGACGGCCTCGGCTGGCATCCAAAATCCCCACCATCGACTCGTCTTCCAGCACCCAGGGCGGCGCGCCATCGCGCAACATCTCCACGCGCCCAGCCACTACGAAGTAGATGCGAGTGGCTGGTTCACCACGGGTGAAGATCGTTGCGCCCCTTTCGTAATACTCGTCCTGCATCAGCGAGCTGAGTTGGCTCGTGACTTGCGCGGTGGGTTGCACCACCGACATCGAGCGCAGGAATAGCTCGTGTTCGACGCGTGCTCTGGTGTCAGATGACATGGGCGGGCTCCAAGCTTTCGACCAGACCCAATGCCGCTACGGCTGCGTCGCCATCATCACGTAACAGCTCGATGGCACCCGGGACGTCTCGCGGCAGGGGACCTATGTCCGAACTGACGCGACCCAGCGATTCCGCGAGCGACAACTCGTCGACGATCACGTTGAACAGGCGTCGTACGAGTGGCGAGCTGTCGAGGGTCAGCGTGTCGACGTACTCCAGCGCGCGCGCCCTCAGACGTCGATCGCCCGAGGTAGCGGCACCTTCGAGGCTTCGCACGTCCTCGTGGGGGTTCATGATCTGCAGGATGCGAAAGGCGCGGTCTAGGGCTTGCCCAGCTTTGTCCTGCAGCAGCTGAATGAGCAGCGGTAGCGAACGGGACGCGCAGTCTGAGCCGTGATCATTCAGTTGCGCGGCCAGGGCAGACATGCGCAGGTGTTCGATCAACGCTCGTTCCAGCAGCGGTTCGAGAGGTTTACCTCGAACGCGCCCAGCCCCACGCGTCACCAGTCGCCCCAGAGACCGAATCAGCCGATAGCGTACTACCCCCAGTTGCTCGCCGAGAAGTTGTTGCACCAAGAGGTCGATGGCGCGTTGTGAATCGAAGTTGGCGATGGCGCGGGGAATGTGCCGCCGAACTCGCTCTTTGGTGTTCGGATCTTCGAGAGCTTGGCCGAGGCGCTTGAGCGCGCGACCGCCCTGGTTGGTCAGAGCGTCGCGCACGATGGGTCGCCCAGTTCGCCGATCCAGACGCCCGATGAGCAGCGGAATGAAGCGGCGGTCACGAATTTTCGCCATGCCTTCGGCCGCGGCCGTAGCCACTTGGTCATCTGCGTCGCGAACGAGTCGGATCAGCAGATCTGCGTAACGCTGTTCGGGCGCGTCGCTGATCGACGCCAGCAACCCGAGCTTCGCCATCCTTCCCGCCGTGCCATCCAGCGAGAGCACTTCGCGAATGGCCTGGTGGTCGCTCGGATCTCCCTCAGCATCCCGACTCTCGACCAAGAACGCAGCGTGACCACGTACCTCGGGGCGCACGTCGTATAGGCGTTCGTCTGCGGCATCTACGACGCCGATGCGGCCCAGTGCACGCATGGCCGCAACTCGCACGTCACCATTTTCGTGATCGAGCAGTCGTGTTCCGAGCGGGATCCAATCGCGGCGCCCGTCGCGACTGATGGTGTCGAGTGCCGTGACCAACACGTCCGTGGACTCGTGATAGAGGATCAGTGCGGGGATCAGACGCGTGCGCTTGTTGCTGGCGAGCAGGTTCATCGCCGCGATCACCTTCGGCGGCTCGCGGCTCGATAAAGCTTCGACTACCAACTCCACTGCGTCGAGATCGAGCTCGATTGGAACGTTGCGGCGTCGGTTGTCGAGGGCGCTCCGAAACACTTGAAGGTAGGGACGGCGCATGCCGATGCCCAGTACGGCCCACACCAAGGCCAACCCCGCCAACCCGAACCCCAAAGACGTGGGATCGTCCCAGTCCTGACTCGCGCAAAATAGCAAAGCGCTCGCCGTGAGCGCTTGTGCGATGCGCACGACCACCGTGTCGATGAAGGTTTTCGACCAGGTGCGCACCTCGTCGGGTAGCGGCATCCACAAGAGCTCACTGGTGACGCGATGAAGGGAATGCCTGAGTCCACCATCTGCCGCTTTCGTCAATAACACGACCGTCAGGATGCCGCCGACGACGATCGTGGCCACCGAGCCTCCGAGCAGCAGTACGGGCAACACCAGGAATGCGCTGAGCACGCCCAGGCGCTGAACCAGGTAGCCCGAAACCAGCAACTGTACGAGCAGCGCGAGGCCATTGAGCGCCGCGTAATACGTCGCGAAGAACCCGCCGAGCTCATCTGGATGAAAGGTGCGAGCCGCCACCGACTTGAACAGGTAATCCGTCACCAGCAGGGCCGAGGTGGATACGGCCAGCAGCGCGGCCAAGCGCGCCACGTAGGGGTACTGGCGTAGTAGCGCGGCAGCGTCTTCCAGAGAGTCGATCCCACGCTGGTACGGGCCAGGTGCCTGCGTTGGTTCGTCGTCCATCACGACGGTCGAAACCAGCAATCCCGCAACCACGTACGACGCAGTGGCCAGCAGTAGCAGGCTGCTCACGTCTGTAAAACGCAGGGCTGCGATCGCCATCGAGGCGCCAGCGACCGCTCCCACGACACCGCCCGCGGAGATCAACCCGAACAAGCGTCGACCCTGGGCCACCGTGAACCAATGGCTTGCCAGCATCCAAAACTGCACGACGCCGATACTGCTGACCAAGCCCGAAAACACGTACAGGCCGTAGATCGCGGTGTGCGTCTTCGGCAGCAAGTAGAAGACGCAGCCTCCGTACGCGGCTAGCAGCAGTGTCACCAACAGACCACTGCGCCGCCCGAAACGAAGCACCAACCTGGTGCTCGCTCGGGAAGCGAGTACCGCGAACCCTGCGAGCACGCCGTAGACGATCGCCAAGCGACTCGCGGGAAGTTCGCCCAAGAACAAGGTGTCTCGCGCGGTCTCCATCAGCGTGTGACCTGCGATCACGCAAAACAGAATGGCCGCGGTCTTGATGACCATGGGCCCCTCGCCGGGGCGGACATCTGTCAAAGTCGCTAGGCCCCGTTGCATCGTGACGCGTCAGTATAGAGCAATTGCGACGAGCGCTAAGAAAGCTATAAATCGCAATGATTACATATGTTTGTGGTTCAAACGGAAGAGCGTTGACGGCGGGTCTGACAGGCTCGTTCGAAACGCTGTGCGGTAGGCTCGTCCGTCAATCGCGCGACTTGGCGTTGGCTGTTCGCAGCGTCCCGCCTTTTTGCCATACTGCGCGCCGCTCATGCCCAAGAAAAAGAAGCGCCTGACCAAACGCGAACGTAAAGCAGAGTTTGGCAAGGGTCCCAGTGGTGCCAAGCCGAGCCAAGCAGGCCAGCACCAACACATCCACTGCATCTCGTGCGGCCGCCACATCGACCCCGAGGAGTTCGCCAGGAGTCCCTCGTCGGCCACCGTGCTCACATGCGATCATGGCTCGCAGTTCGCCTCCTGCACGGGGTGCGTCACGGACGCACAAGCGCGTATCGACGAACACGATCGCACGGGTAAGCCCCCTCAGGTCGCCCAAGCCTGGCATTGAAGCGACCCTCGGCTTTGCGGTAACCTCGCCCCTGTGGTCGAACGCTGACTGCCGGAAAGGAAGCCGTACAGCATGGTAGAGTGTCGAAGCGGTCGCGCGAAACCTGCGGCGTTGTCCTGCGCCGGCAAGCCATGGCGACGAGCAATCGTCGTTGGTTGGGCGTTGGAGTTCGCCTGTGTGTTGGCGGTGGCAGGGTGCGGCCCGAGCGGGGGCGGGGCGCCGCCAGCGCAGTGCCCGAGCCAGCGCAGCGCCAGCCAGCAGGCCCTGCAGCAACGCAGTCGAACCGCGCCGCAGAGCAGCGTCGCGCGGGCGCCCCAAGGGCGCGAGGCTGCGCTCGAACCCCCGGCAACTGAACCCACACAGCCACACGAAGACGACAAGAGCGACGCAGCCGCGTTGCGCACCAGCGGACCTGGCCGCGACGTCTTCGACGGGGCTCACAGCCGCTGGCTCTCCGAGACGCAGCATCACATCGACGTCACCCTCGATCGTGGTCACGCCACGCTGGTGGTACGCCGAGAGGTCTACAATCCGACCAACCTGCATGAGCAGGGGTCGTGGAACGTTTTCGTGCCCTCGGGTGCGGTGGCCACGGGTTTACGCACGTTGAGGCGCGTCGATGGTGATCCTGTTTGGCACGAGGCGGAGCTGTTCGAAGCAGCACTCGCCAGAAAACGCTTCGCGAAGCTGGACGGCACCGCGTCCGAGCCCAAGGCACAAGCCCTCTTGTATTGGATGGGACGCGAGCGTCTCGGACTCAGCGTGTTCCCCGTGATGCCTGAACGATCCTTCACGGTCGAATACACGTTGCAGCTGCCGACCCAGTACCGTGGCGGCGCTCACGAGTTCGAGCTGCCTACGCTCGGGCAAAAAGCATTGCCGGCCGTCGTCAGGCTGTCCCCCAAATGGCCTCGTGATGCGTTACTGCTCGATGGCAAGCCCGTGGGTCCCGGGTTCACGTTTGCGAGCCAGACCGACGCCACGGTCGTGGTTGGTTTGGTGCCCTCTGGCCACGAGCCGTCCAGAGCTGCGACGTTGGACGGTCGGTACGCGAGCAAGTTCATCGAACCTGGCAAGACCCTGACGCACGTTTGGTTCGGAGCTGCGCCCCAACTCTCACCGCTGCCCGAGCAAGCGCACGTCGTTTTGCTGCTGGATGCCTCGCGTTCCGTTGGGGTGAGCGCGGCCCAGGCTGCGCGAACGGCGGCCCTGGCATACCTGGAAGCGCTACCCCAAGACGCCTGGGTCGAAGTGTTGAGCTTCGATCGCAGCGTCCACGCGCATCACGGGCGTTTCGCGCCACGTCAGCTTGCGATTGACGCATTGAAGAAGCACCAGATCACGCTGCGCAACGGCAGTCAGCTCGATGACGCACTAGAGGTGGCGAAGCGGATGTTGGTGGGTGCGAGTGCGGGCGCCGAAAAGCGCGTGGTGGTGTTCTCCGACACGCTGACGCGCAGCAGCTTGTCCGAAGCGCAACTGGCGCTGCGCTTTCGCAGCACTGGAGCGTTGGTGCACGGCGTCGAGATCCAGGCCATGACTGGCGGGCGTACGTACATGGATCGACGTAGCAGCGAGTCATGGGACGCGATGTTGGAAAAGACCGGGGGTGTGTTCTGGCGTGCGGCCGCCCCTGTCGAGTTGCCGACCGATGAGCAGGACGTCGCGGCGCACGCGGCCACGTTTCTGGAACTCGTGCGTCCGACGCGCATTCACGAACTGTCCGTGGGCGGCAAGTCCATTTCCGAAAGCGTGTTTGCGAGCCAAGTCGCTGACGATCTACCAGAGGGGGAGGGCATGAGTTACCTCTCGCTGGCGGAGCCACTCGACGCTGTGATAGTGGTGCGAGGTAAACTCTGGAGCAGGCAAGTCGAGAAGAGGCTGCGCGCCGACCGCGACCAGAATCGCTTGTGGTCGGCGCTCGTGTTCGGCACGTCCCACACTGACGAACTGAGTGCGGAGCAACGTGTCGAACTCGCCGAGTTTGGCCGCGTGGTGTCGCCCTCGACGAGCTACTTGATCAGCGAGCCAGGAATTCGTCCTCCACTTCCCACGCAAGGGCGAAGTGACCTCGATAGCGGAATAGGAATCGGACGGCTCGGCGCCCACCGCACGCGAGCGCCTCGCGTGCGCACGGCGGCGCCTCCCGTGAGCAAGTTCGCAGAACTGGTGACCGCGTGGGTCAACTGCGGCGGGACAACGGGCACGGCGTCGATTTCGATCGAAACCACACGAGCCGAAATTGTCGACGTCTTCGGCCTCACGTCGACGGATCAAGCGACGCTGAGCGACGAGCTGCGCGAGTGTATCGTCGAGTCGGCGTGGGCGTTCGAGCTGGACGACGCTTTCAGGCTCAGCGAGCGCCATACCTACACGGTTGCTCTGTGAGCGGGAGTTCGTTGCTGCGCCAGCGCTGGTGGCGCTCGAGTCGCAACAAGCACCCGCGTACGCTTGCTAGTTTGGGGTTGTTCGGTGTCGTGTTCGCGTGCAGTGAAGCGCCCGTACCGCGCACGCCGAGCGGTTCGGCTCCGGCGGCATCAAGTCTGGAGGGACACGAACACCAGGAGCAAGACCAGACGCCAACGGCGTCGACACCTCACGCTGGTTTCGCAGACGCCGGAACGACGGTGTCAGGCCCGGCAGTGTCAGGCCCCGCAGTGTCAGGTCCCTCTGGCTCAGCCTCAGCGTCGCAGGCTCGCTCAGCCCAAGAAGGCACGACCGACGAAGGCCCAGGCAATCCGCCACTGCGCCCCGTCGAGTGCATCCGCTTGACGACGATGCCCAAGTCCGCGCAGGAGAAGTTCTCCGTCGATGGTTACCGGGTGCGCGTGTTGCGATTGTTCCGTTCAGCCCGGCAGACGCAGTGTGTGGTCGTGACTTGGCCCGCGGGGCGCGAGAGCAACGCCGGCAAACGTTCGCGAGTGGCCGAGCACATCGACGACGGTTGGTTTCGCGCCATCGAAAACACGCTGAGGCGCATCCCCTTTCACCAGGCGCGGCTAGTCGAACGCATCGTCATCGACAATCACCCGACTCAGCACGGCATTGCCGCGTTCGATCGTGAAGACCCCCTCGACGGACGCGACGGTCACACAATCTGGCTGACCGAGCACCTGTTTCGCGATCCAAACCACTGGGAACGCGGAGTGCGCGGCGACTACTTCGCGTACCACACGAGCGTCGACGGACAGGTATTCGACGATCAACCCGGCGATCACGACCTGTTCAGCCCAGTGCTACTCCACGAGATCGGACACCTCGTGATGTATCACGTGATAAATCCGGCGTCCGACAAGTTATCGCCTCCCACCTGCGCGCTCACCTGTTCGGACGATGGCAGCTGCGTCAACATCAGCGAGCGTGAGCGCGAGCTGCCCTGCATCAGCCCCTACTGTCGCCCCTTCAAGTTCACGGCCAGCACCGAAAACTGGGCAGAGCAATACCGCTTCTTCTACCAAAGCTCAGTCACCAGGCAGCTCTTGGCCCAAGCCGCGACACAAACCACCAACTGCCTGTCCGTACTCATCGAACACGATGGCGACGACGGCGTGCCACGCCTCGAGCCATGGAACGACGGCCTGCCTGACATCCCCAAGTTCCACCCCAGCCGCTGGAACAGCTGCGGCGGCAAAGCGTGCAAGGCATGGTGAGGGGCTGGGCGAGCGAGGGCATCTCGAGACGTTCGATCGAATTGCAATTCGCCAAGAGGCGGCGAGCGGGCAACGGCGCGTATTCCAAATCCAAGAAGACCCCGTTCCTGTCACGCAAATCGAATTCCAATTCGAGAATTGAGACATAGATGGTCTGTTTCCGAACTGCAATTCGACGAAACGAGACAGGTCTGGCGTGGGGCTTGAATTGCAATTCGAAGAACGCGCCACATGTCGAGATTCGACTGAATAGAACCTCGGAAACGCGTCATACATGCCTGTTCCTTGGAGTTTTGCCTCCACTTTTCACGACGTCATTGCGCGAAAAGCCAGTGCTCGACCCAGCTACGCGCCATAGGTGACACCTTTTCCAGCTCAGAATACGACACACTTGCCGCAATTCGTCTGGCGAGTTAAGCCCAGGCATGGCTGCGAAACGGCAAGGCGAGGGGTATTCGATCGGGCAATTGCAGAAGCTGACGGGGGTTCCCGTACGCACCTTGCGCAGCTGGGTAGCTGCCCGCGTGTTGCCACGTCCCGTGGGCAAGGGACGTGGGTCGCGGTACCTCGATGACCACGTTTGGTGCGCTAGAGCTGCGCGAGAGCTGCGTCGCGAGCGGCTTTCGCTGCGCGACATTCGGCGTCAGCTGATGGGAATGGATGTCGACGAGCTACGTGCGCTCGCTCAGGCGCCTTTGACTACCAGCGTAGGCGCCAAACCCGAACGAGCCGAGTCCGAGGGCGCTCCTGATAGCACGAGGTCCGCAAGCGCTAGCCCCGAAGGCGCCAGCCTCGAAAGCGCCAGGCTCAAAAGCACCAGACTGGTCAGCAGTGCTGATAGCGCCAGGTCAGAGCCGCACGATCCCAGTTACCCCTTCGCCACGTGGGAGGTCGTGCAACTGATCGACGGCTTGACGCTGCTGGTGAACCCCCAGCGCGGACCCGCGATTCGGCGTCTGGCCGACGAGATCTATCGCCATTATTCTGGCCCCGCTAGCGCGGGCGACGAGCGCTCGAACCAGACGCGGAGCTGACGTCAGTCACATGGCGAACCTGCCGACGACCGAACAGCTCGAGATTTCGGATCTCGTGCTCGACTACGACGCTGAGACGCTGGAGCGGCGGCCCGTACTTTGGCGACCTGTGCTCGAACACTTCGTGAGTGGCGGCAATCGTCGGGCGGCGGCAGTGGTGCGTTCACTTCCGAAACGGGGCGAATACTTCGACGAGGCGGGGATCGATCGTGTGCTCGTGATGTCGCACATGGAGCTGCAGCGCATCGAGGAAGAGTTTCTGCACGGGCATCGCATCCTCGACTTGGTGCGCGCGATGATCGCCGCGTGTGAAGCGGGGGACGTGCCGCGTCCCTGGCGTATCGTCGACGTGGGGTGCGGGCTGGGTTACGTGGTGCGCTGGCTCACCTCGTTCGGCGGACTGGGCTCGGACGTCGAGCTCGTGGGGGTGGACTACAATCGCAGTTTCATCGTGGCGGCGTCGCGGCTGGCGGAGCTAGAGGGACTACGCTGTCGCTTCGAGGTGGCCAACGCGTTCAAACTCGAGCAGCCTGCTACGCTGTTCATCTCCAGCGGCGTGTTACATCACTTTCGCGGCGCCCAGCTGCGGGAGTTCTTTGGTGCCCAGGAAGCCCCCACCACTGCGGGCTTCTTGCACACGGACATCTTGCCGTCGCCACTTTCGCCGCTTGGCGCATGGATCTATCACCAAGCGCGCATGCGCCAGCCGCTGGCGCGTCACGACGGCTACTTGTCAGCGCGGCGGGCTCACGCGGGTTCGCTGCTCACTGCCGAGGCGAGCGCTGCTTGTCCGAGCCTGCACGTACATCTGTACGACCGCGCCACGATTCCGCTGCTGAACGTCTTTCAATCGGTGGTGGGCGTGCGGCCCGAGCTAGAGCAAGCGTTCTACGCCCAGCTCGCCCAGCGAGGAATGGACCTCGGCGAATGAACGTCTTCGCGTGGCTCTTGGTCCTGGCACTGACCGACGCGACGTTCGCGGGGTATCGCGCGGCAGCTGGCCGCGACGCGCGCTTGCACAAGGCCGACTATTATCTGAAGGCCTTTTGGATGGGATTGGCGGGCGGCGTGCTCGGGGCGCTGGTGGTCGCGGCAGTTACCTTTGCATTGCTCTGGTGGCAACTACGCTCGGGCGCGGCGTTCGAACACTTGCGCGGCGAGCTCGAAGCGGCCGCCGCCAGGTTGGTCTTCGCCTACGCGATCTTCGCCACGCTGATGTTGTCGGTGATGCTGTTGTGGACGTACCCCAAACGTCAACTGCGCGAACTCTCTGTCGTGATGATCTTGGGGCCGTGCACGTTGATCAGGCCGTATTGGATCTTCGGCGGCGCGCTCTACGCAGCCTGGCCTGCCGCACCTTGGGTGCAGGCGTTGTGCTTCGTGGCCGCCGTCGTTCAACTCTCGATCGAAGCCGCTCTCAACCGCGTCCAACGCCGCGCCCAACTCGCCCGCATGCGTCAGTGGGGTGTTGGTTGAGGTAGGGCGTTGGCCGAGTGGGGCGTCGGCTGAGTGCTTCGGCTGAAAGCGGTCGCTCGACGAGCCCAGCAGGCGGTCACCGTCTGGTCAACAGCCGCCCGATCAAGCGCGGGTGTTTACTCAGGCCGAGCAGCGCCGCCACGCTGATCGCCCGTTCGAGTGGCAGTTGTAAGCCGAGCACTCCGCCGTGAACCTGTTGCGAAAGTAGCGTTTCGGGTGGCTTTTCGGGGCCGAACAGGTCGCGCAACATGAGCCAGGTGCACAGGCCCGACGTGAAGCTGGCGTCGAAGATCGTCACCCCGAGGTGATGCGCGCCTGCGAAGGCGGCTTCGAACAGTGGGTGAGCGATGCTCGACGTGCGGCTGATGCCGGCCATGTTGGCGCTGACGCGGCAGCTGCTGGGTAAACGGACGCGCCACCTTTCGGCAGCCAAGCGCTTGCCGAGATACTGCGCGGATTGGTAGCTGAGCCCCTGCGCGGGAACGATGTTGCGAGACACGCCGCCGACGCTGCCGCCACCGAACTTGGGCAGCAGTTTGACGATGGAGGTTGGCGGCTGAGCCTCGACGCCCGCGATAGCAGCGGGTGACGCAGGCGATAGCAACAGACTGACGCTTGCCACGCGCTCGGCGTCGAGTGCATCGACCAGCGCGTTCATGCTCGCGCACAAGCGCCACTCGCGAGCGCCACCTGGCGCGTAGGCGAAACAACCGACGTGCGCACCATCGCCAGCAAACGCTTCGACGGCGGCTCGCACGCGTTTGGGTTCGCTCAGCAGATCGAGACCCGTTTCGCAGAAGAACAAGCGCCCACTGAACGGCCCCAAACGTTCGAGTTGCGGCGCCTTGACGTCTACCCACAGCACGTCGGCTCCTGCCGCGAGCAGGTGTTTGGTGGGGGCGAGCTCCGCGCCCGCACCGAGCAGCACGAAGCGTTTACCTTTCAGCGATAAGCTAGCCGCGTTCTCGCTGACCCAGCGCACGGCGTCGACCACTTCAGCCGAGCAGTTGCCCTCGGCAAACAAGCGCTCCGCGATGGCCATTGCAGAGTGTTCGCCATACGAAAGCGGCAGGGCTGCACTGGCGTTGCCTTCGATGCAGCGCAGCTCCGCAGCTGGCGACGCGTCACGCGCGTAGGCTTCGGCGAGCGATTCACCTCCGAGCTGCAGCGCATCGACGAACAGCTGCGCGCCGCGTTCGGCGATCGCCCCGCGAGCTTTGTGTTCGAGTCGCAGGCTTTCGAACTCGGGGAGCCAGTCGGCGTACACTTTGCGGAAGCGTGCGCTGCTCGGGGTCTTGCCGAGTCCGTCGAATTCCTGGGTCAGCCGAGTGAAGATTCGGTGCAGCGCGTGCGAACCGCTCTCGTTTCGGGCAAACGCGATGCTGTGCGCTGTCGACTCCATGCGCGAGTCGTAGCAAGTGTGCTGCGCGCCGTCAGGGTGGCTTCGCGGCGCGGCCGAAAATAGCTTGGGCGAGCGCTGAAGTTCAGAAGCAGATGTCCGTGCAGCGCTCGATGTCGTCGCGCCAGCGGTGGCAAACTTCACCTTCGCGCGCGGGCAGCACTTCCGCCCAGGTGTTAGCCGAGAAGCGCCACACGTCGTCGGTGGATCCGCAGTCGGTCTTGCCCGCGAACAGCAGCCCATGGCCACAACTTTCCGACCACACGAAGCTGTGAGACATGCGGCGTTCGGGCAATTCGGGGTCTATCGCCGCAAAGTCTGGCGGGAAGTTGCAGAAGCCGACGTTCGGCTCGTTGAACACGTCGCCCTGCGCGATCACTTCCCACGTGCCGACGTCGGGATCGAAGCGCCACTGGTCGTTCAGGTTCCCGAGAGTTTCGTCGCGGGTGACCAGGGTGCCTGGGTCGTGGCCACCGAAGGCGACGTAGGTGTCGCCGACGGTCTCGTGAATCAGGGTCGACCAGAAGCGTCCGATGGGGCCTGCGTCTTGCCCGGCGAGTTCGAGCCATTCACCTGCGGCGATGTCGTACGCCCACAGATCGCCGAAGTAGACGGGGAACGAGTCGAACGCCGTCTCATTGCCGCCGCCGAACACCACCAGCCAATCACGCTGCTCATCGTAAATCATGGAGTGGAACAGCCGCCGCGGGGGCACGACCTCGGTCACGCGTGGCTCCCAGGTGCTGCTGTCGATGTCGAAGCTCCACAGGTCGTCGGTGGGCATGTACACGAGACCACTTTCAGCCAGGTTGCCCGCAAACATCCACAGCATGTTACGCTTGGAGTCCCAGGCTAACGCCGAGGTGGCACGAGGAAGCGGCGGTGTGCCGTCGGCGTCCACTGCTTCCCATTCATCCACGGCGATGTCGTAGCGGAGCAGGTCGTTGAAGAGTGTGTAGTTGCCGCTGTCGCCCGCGCGGTAGCGGCCGCCGAATACCCACATCGCGCCGTCCGCCCACGCCGCGGAGTGCCGCCCGCGGGGACTCGGAATGTCGGCGCCCCTTCGCCACTTTTCGCAGGGGTCGTCGAAGATCCAGGTGCTTGCCGCGAACTCCGAGGTGCCGTCGGTCGCGCAGTTGACGGGAATGTCTTCCGTGCCGCCCGTGACGACCAGCTGGGACCGGGTGGGATCGTAGACTGCCGTGTGCTCGCTCAGCCGATCGGGGCGCGCGTCGTCGAAGTCGGCGCAGCGCGCTTCGCGTTCGGCGTCAGAGAGTGCACACTCGCCGCCCGGGGGTGGTGCGACGCTGCCGCTACCGTCGCCGCCTGCGTCGGTGCCCTGTGAGTCATCGCTGTCGTTTGCGCCCGCTTCGTCGTCGTCCGCCCGTCCGCCGTCGCGCTGGCTCGAGGAGTCGTTCGCGTCGGAGGTTTCGTCGGGTAGTGCTTGCTCGCTGCTACACGCGAAACACAGCACGACGACCGAACACAGCGCCTTCATCGCGGCGACTGTAACACGAGGCTCACGACGCCAAGACCCGGCGGGTCACCATCGCCCGAACCGCAGCCAGCGGGCAGGTGAAGCTATGGCGGAAACATGCACGCCTCAGAACCCACGCCCGTGTTCAGTGGTTCTAGACGCAGGGGCAGCGGCAATCGGACACACGGTGCTTCCCGCGGCGGGTCACATGTTTTACAGCGGCTGCCTGATGATCTTCGGCGCTTTTCTGTTGTTGCATTCGATCGTTCGCTGGCTGGCGCTGATCGCTGGGGTGGCTGCCGTAGTGCGAGCGTTCGTCAGCAGTCGTCGCGGCGAGGCTTACGGCAAGGGACACAAGGCGTTGGGTTCCGCGTTCGTCGGCGCGCTGCACCTCAACTTCGTGATCGGCATCCTGCTGTATGCAGTGTTCTCGCCGCTGACGAAAATCGCGTTTCAGAACGTCGCGGGCGCGATGGCCAGCAGCGCGTTGCGTTTCTTTTTCGTCGAGCATCCGCTCGGTATGTTGATCGGCATCGCGATCGCGTCGATTGGAGCGGGCAAGGTGCGACGCGCCAAGGACGACGCGGTCAAGCACAAGCGAGCGCTCGTGTACTTCGGCATCGCGCTCTTGGTGATCGTGGCGAGCATCCCCTGGCCGTTTTATCCCGCAGGGCGTCCGCTGCTGCACTGGCCGTTCTGACGTTGCCCCGTTCTGATTGGCCGCTGACGTGGGACGGGTCGAAAGCGCGCGGGCTCTTCAGCGCAAACGCGCACGGCAGTATTTGATCGGGCTGTCGATCGCGGCGTTCATCGCTACGTGCACGGCTGCAGGCACCTACGCGTACCCCGAAACGCTTGCGGCCATCCGAGCGCCGATGGTGCTCATTCACGAACTATCCGGCGACGTGGCTGTCGCGCTCACGGTTCTATATCTCGTGAATCATCTCGCACGAACTTGGCGCATGAAAAAAGCGCTCGTCTCACGCTGGACGGGCATTGCGTTGGTCGCCTTGGCCGTGGTCAGTGCGCTCACGGGACTTTACGGTCAATTCGTCAGCTTGGAGCAAGGATCGCTCTTGTGGTGGTTGCACTTCGTTTCGTCGGTGGTGATCATCCTAGGCGCTTGCTTCCACGGGTTGTGGGCGTATCGGCCGCGTCGCGACCTCGGCGAAACCAGCTCCGTGTAGTGAGAGCGGGCCCCCGCGAAAGTTGAGTTCAACCTTGGAATCCGTTCCCGGCTTTTCGATCTTCAGCGCCATCAGTGAAGTGTTCGTCACGGCGAGCCTGCTCTACTGCCTGATAGGTAACCTGCGTGGGCGAGCGCTGCCCGTGAAGCTGATGGGTCTGACCTTGGCGTTCGAAATCTGCGTCAACGTCGTCTACATGCTGATCCGCGCTAGCCAAGCGGACAAGAGCTCCGACTTGAGCACGGGCATGAAGATCTTTTTCGCCGTGCACGGCACCATGTCGCTGGTCATGATCTTGGCGCTCTCTGCAACCTACGTGCTCAGCGTGATTGACGTGAAAGACGGGCGTGAGACGTGGTTTCGTCGCCACCCGACTGCGAGCTGGGCGTTGGTCGTGGCCTGGCTGCTTTCGATCGGTTCGGGCGAGGCGATCTTCGTCATGCGTTACGGGCCCCTGCTGTTCGGTTGAAGCCGTTGTTCGGTGGAAATCGTCGTTCGACTGAAACCGTTATTGCTTCGTGCAGGAATGACCTGCAGGCAAATACGACACGTGCGTGCAGTTAACCGCCTGCGTCCCAGCGGCTGGCGGCGTGCGGCGCTATCTCGTCGAGCGAAGCGCCGAGCACAATGCCAACGCAAGTGTGCACTACCAGCGGTGAGCTTCCTCGTTTGGGCTCTGTGACCGACCAAGAACCCGTGATTTCGATTCGCTGTGGGCGATTGAATGACGGACTCTGCGCAGGACTCGACTCCGCAGTGGTGCTCCGAAGTGTCTTCGCGGACGCGAAAAAACCAGCACGAACGCTAAGGTATCGCGCCTTGCCGTGCCCCAACCAGCGATGTATTGATGAGCCCCCCTCCCATGAAAGACCCCCTCCTACTCGAGCTGGTGAGTGTTGCCCGTGCTGCTGGCGACGCCATCATGAAGATCTACGACCGCGGCTTCGAGGTAGATACGAAGGCGGACGACTCTCCAGTTACCGAGGCGGACATCGCGGCTGAAGCGCTGATTTTCGAGCGAATGAAGGAGATCGACGCGGCGCTGCCCATCGTCGCCGAAGAGGCGGCCAATCGCGGCGAAGTTCCAGAGCTGGGTGAGCGCTTTTTGCTCGTGGACCCGCTCGACGGTACGAAAGAGTTCATCCAGCGCCGTGGTGACTTCACGGTCAACTTGGGTTTGATCGAAAACGGCGCGCCCGTTGCTGGTGTGGTGGTTGCTCCCGCGCGAAAAGAGGCGTTTGCTGGACGTGTTGGGGTCGGCGCTTGGCAGGCCAAGGGAGAGGGCAGCGACTGGCAACCCATCGGCGTCCGCAAAGCCAACCCCACGAACCTGGTAGCCGTGGCGAGCCGTTCCCACATGTCGGAGGAGACGCGAACGTTCATCCAAGAGCGCGGCGTGGAGAGTTTCGCGCAGGCGGGTTCGTCGATTAAGTTCTGCCTGCTCGCGCGCGGCGAGGCAGATTTGTACCCGCGGCTCGGACGCACCATGGAGTGGGATACCGCAGCTGCCGATGCGGTGCTTCGCGCCGCGGGCGGCCGTGTCGACACGCTCGACGGCAAGTCGCTGCGTTACGGCAAACGCAACCAAGCCGACGACAGCGACTTCGCCAACCCATACTTCATCGCCGCGGGTTACGACTGGCACGGCGCGGGGACCAAGGCATGACCGCGCCGTCCGTTCCCCCCGAAACCGAAGGCCGCATCCGCAGCGCGCTCGAGCGCGTGGCAGACGCGGACGGCCAGCATCAAAACGCGTCTTCGACTGACACGGGACGTGAGCTGTCGGATCAGCTGGCGGTCTACGTGGGCTGGACATCCGACAACCCGATGTTGCCCGGTCGAGCCTACACGTTGAAGCTGGGTGAACGCACCGTCAACGCCGTGGTGACCGAGCTCAAGTACGTGATCGATCCTGATTCACTCAAGCGGCTGGCAGCGAAAACGCTGCAGAACGCGCAGTTCGCGTTTTGTAACTTGGCTTTGTCTGAGGCGATAACCTTCGATCACTACGGGCCCAATGCAGAGCTGAGCGATTTCGTGCTTTCCGATCGGGAAGACAAGGTCGTGGTGGGGCTCGGTGTCGTGCAGTTCGGGTTGCGTCGTGCAACCAACGTTCACTGGCAGGCCCTCGACCTCAACAAAGCCGCGCGAGCCAAAGCCAACGGTCACAAACCTGCCGTGCTGTGGTTCACGGGCCTTTCAGGCTCGGGTAAGTCCACCATCGCCAACTTGGTCGAACGTTTGCTGCACGCTGAAGGTGCACATACCTACCTGCTCGATGGCGACAACGTCAGACACGGTCTCAATCGCGACCTGGGCTTCACCAACGCGGACCGTGTGGAGAACATTCGCCGCGTCGCAGAGGTTGCCAAGCTGTTCGCCGACGCTGGCTTGATCGTCATCGTCGCGTTCATCTCGCCGTTCCGTGCCGAACGTCAAACTGCGCGAGAGTTGCTGCCAGACGGGGAGTTCCTGGAGATCTTCGTCGACACGCCCATCGAGATCTGCAAGACGCGGGACCCCAAGGGCCTCTACGCGCGGGCCGAGCGCGGCGAGATCAAGAACTTCACTGGCATCGACTCGCCCTATGAGGCGCCTCTCAATCCGGATATTCATCTGGAAACCGCCGCCGCCGAAGCCAGCAAAATGGCGGAAGTGGTCTTGGGTCAGCTGCGCTCCCGCGGGATCGTGCCGAACCCGAGCTGAACGCGCGACATCCGTTCCCCACCAAACAACGTCACAGCCTGAGTAGGAATATGAACAGCACTCTTTCGAGAATGGGCAAGGTTTACGAGATTCTGCGCAAGGCGCACGGAGTCTACGTGATCCCGTTGTTCGTCGCGTGTTTCTGGGCGACGTTGCGCACCGTCGTTTGGTTCTTCATGCTGCTGGATAACATCTTGTTCCCCAGCTTGCGCAAAGCGAAAGCCAACCGCCCGATCATTCTGGTCGGAAACCCACGCACGGGAACGACGTTCTTGCAGCGCTTCTTGGCGGACAACGGCTTCGGCTCGGGCATGGAGCTGTTTTTGATGCTCTACCCGTCGCTGTTTCTGCAGTACGTGTGCAAGCCGTTCTTGCCGATTTTGGAGAAGCTGAGCCCCGCCAAGTTCCACTCCACCGAAGCACACGAAACCAGCCTGACCTCGGTTGAGACCGATGACGTGGGCGTGCTCTTCCGTTACCTCGACGGCTTCTTTCTGTACGGGTTTTTCCTGTCGTTTGCCGAAGAAGATCTGGTGCCCGCGGTGGACCCGAAGGTGCGCGACACTTCCGAGCGTGACTTCGCTTGGCTCGGCAAGCTGTGGCGGCGCAGCCTGGTGCTGCACAAGGCCGATCGTAACATCGCCAAGCTGTTCTCCTTGGGCCCGCGTTTACCCCAGTTCATGAAGCAGTACCCCGAGGCGCAGATCCTCTACATGGCGCGCGATCCACTGTCCGTGATCCCCAGCGCGAACAGCTTGGTGATCGGCGTGCTCGACCGCGCTTTCGGCTTTTGGAACAAGCCGGAAGAGGTGCGCAAGCAGTGGCTCGAGCGCATGTACAAGGCTTGGATCATGCTGCTGCAGCGCTTCCACGACGATTGGACGAGCGGCGCCATCGACAAGAGCCGCGTTTACGTCGTGCGCTACGATCGCATGATGGCGGACTTCGACGGTATGATGGACGAGATGTGCGAGTTCCTAGGTCACGAGATGACGCCCGAGCTCAGCGCCAAGATCAAAAAGATTGCCGACAAGCAGCGCGCGTACAAGTCAGACCACAAGTACAACCTCGAGAAGTTCGGCTTGACCGAGGAGCGCATTCGCAAGGACTGCGCGTTCTTCTACGACACGTTCCTGCCGCCGACGGACTTCGCAAAGAGTGAGCGTCGCCCTGCCGCCGAGGCGGAGCCGCAGCGCTCCAGCGCCTGAACATTCATTCGCGCCTAGCGCGCGCGTCGTAGGTTGGTGATGACGACTCCCGCGCGTGGGGGGTTGCGTATGTATCGGCCGACGGAGGGAACTTCGCGTTTTCTGCTTTCTGAGTCATTGCCGCACAGCGAGCGAAACGCGTGAGTATAGGTAGTCAGCAGAATTACACCTTGTCTGCTCGGATTCCGCGTTCGCGCGGGGATTGAGTGTAAACGAGATTCACTTTTCGGCGGTCGCGCTCACACTACGAGGCACTGGCTTCCGAGACCCGAGTGTGGTCCCCCGAGCCAGTTCTCCCCTCAGCTTCACACCTTCAGTCGGAGGTTTGCGTCATGATCTTCAACAAGCACGCCGCGGTCATCGCGAGTATCGCCATCCCCATGGGGTTCGGGTGTTCTTCTCCCGACAACGGCGACACATCTGAGTCACGAGCCACGCAGAACAGCAGTCAGACAGGTGCAGCTGCCGACGACGCCAGTCAAGCGGACGACGCATCTGACGATGGTGCGACAGCAGACGACGCCACGGTTGCAGACGATGGTGCGGGGGCAGGCAGCAGTGGCGTCGTCGCCCCTGACGGCGTCGGGGACTTCAACGAACCCGTGATCGCCGAGTCAGAAAGTGATCTGGCGGCGCTTGAGGAGCAGCGCAACGAAGAGTGTGCAGCTGCAAATGTCGGGACATCACTGGTGAACGTCGTGTTGGCGTTTACTTACGACGTTTCAGCCAGCATGGGTTCGGAGTTTACGGCGTACTACTCTCGTGAACTCAAGTGGCAACCCGTTGTCGACGCAACCAAAGCCTTCTTCACGGACCCCAGTTCCGCCGGGATCTCCGCAACGCTGACGTTCTTCCCGGATGATTCTGCAGATCTGGTCGGAACGCTGCAGGGCGGTGCGGCAGGTGGCGGGGGCATGGCAGGTGGCGCCATGGGAGGTGGCGGCTTTGCTGGTGGGGCAATGGCAGGCGGCATGGATTTCGGCGAGGTCGGAGTGGCTGGCGTCGGTGGCGGCCAATGGGGTAACGCGGAGATGTGCCAGGGCGCGAGTTACGAAACGCCCGACGTGCCGTTGACGGCCTTGCCGTCAGATGCGTTCAGCGCGGCGATCGACGCCGTGACGCCTGTAGAAAACAGCGACTGGCGTCTGGGTACGCCCACGGGACCCGCTTTGGAAGGCAGCATCGAAGCCATTCGCGCCATGCAAGAGGCGGATCCCAACGCGAAGTACGTCATCGTTCTGGTTACCGACGGCGAGCCATCGTTTTGTCCCAACAATGGGGGCGACGACATCAACCTGGTGGCGGACGTCGTGGCAGCGGTCGCGGACGAAATTCCCACCTACGTGATTGGCTTGGGCAACCCCGTTACCGACGCAGAGCCGAATCCGCCAGACGACGGGCTCGACAACCTGCATGTCGTTGCAGCCGCTGGCGGGACGGATCAAGCGCACATCATCGACACCAATGATCCCGCGAGTACGGCTGCGAACTTCCGCGCAGTGATCGACGAAATTCGCGAGAACAGCTTCAGTTGCGCACTCGAAATCCCAGCGCCGCCTGACGGGCAGCGCTTCGACCCCACCAAGGTCAACGTGCAGTACAACAACACCATGGGTACTACGGAGTTCGTGAACGACCCGACCTGTGCAGCAGACTTCGCTTGGTACTACGACGATCCCGACAGTCCGAGCGTGATCCACATGTGTGAGAACGTCTGTACGGACATCAAGGCGGACTACCAAAACCAGGGTGAGCTGGCGGTCGAGTTCGGCTGTGTGAGCCGGGTTGCCATCGCCAACTGAGTCTCTCGCCGCAGAATGAAGACCAATGCTAGGGCTTGAAGCGGTTCACCACTGGCGGTCGGGGCAGATTCGGTGCTAAGGCCAGCCATCGCAATGAAACGCTTGGCCATCCAGCTTGGTGCATCCGTCGTCACGCTTCTATTCGTCGCGCTTGCGTGCGGTGAGCGTCCACCCGAGCCCGAAGGCGAGGAGGGCAGCCCACTCGTGGAGCCAGAGGCGACCGATACGGCGTCCACCAACACGGCCACGACGACGACGGCGGACCCAAGCGCAGGAGCGAGCGCTACCGACGACGCGACGAGCACTGCGGGTAGCAGCAGCGCGTCAGCCACGACTGGCGCTGCTGGAGCGGCCACTACGGCTGGCGCGGGCGGCACTGGCGGGATCTGAGCGCGTCCCACCGTCGCGGCGCTGCTAGCGCAGCGCTACTCTGCTAGCGCGGCGTATACACAATCGCGAACGCAGGCCTATCCACCCAACGAAAAAACCCCAGTCGACCGTCGACCGGGGTTTTTTTCATGGTGTCCGTTCAGCGCGTGGGGTCGCGCCTGAACGCGAGCTTACTGTCGCTCGATGTAGCTTTGCTCGAAGAACTCGTCTTTGGGGCTAGTGACGTTCACCTTTTCCGTGATGAACACCGACTTGCGGCCGTTCGTCTTGTTCACCATCTCCATGTGCATGGCGCGGTACTTGCCGCCCAGGTTCTTCACGTCTTTGGTGCTGAGCTCTTTGAACTCTTTGCCGTCCAGGTTGTAATAGAGGCCCTTGCGCACGGTATAGGTCTTCTTGCTGATCCAGTACTTCTTCTTGGAATAGCCTTCAGACTCGGCGACGCTGTCGTTCTTCGGTGTGACTTCCACCACGAAACACGACTCACCACCCGCGGTCTCATCGCCGAGCACCTTGTACACGTAGTCGCTGATCGACGGGATGTTCAAGTCCGCGTACGAGAACTCGCTTCCCATGAAGTCTTTCGACTTCTGCGAGCTGACGATGCGACGCACCTTGCGCAGAGCGGGCATGAACACCCAAACATCGTCATCCTTGCCAGAGTGGTCGAACACTAGAACGCCCGTGCCCTTGACGTCTGCAGGCGCCAGGAACTTGTAGACGCGCTTTTCCGTGTCGCCGAACATCTTGGTCGCCATGGACAGTGTTCGCTCACGGGCCTGACCCTTCTTGTTGAGGATCTTCATCTTCACCACAGCCTCTGAGCCGTTGAGCTTTCGCGCATCAGCCACCTTGCTCATGATCTGCTTGCCGTCGGGCCCCGCTGCAGCCTCCTGCGTCGGCGCGAGCAGGCCCAAACCGAGGGCCGCAGACAGAACGAGGGAAAAAGCTTTTCGTGAAGTTCGGGTGTGACTCATTTGGATTCTCCAGGTTGGGCGAGCCAGTTTTACGACTGTCGCCCTGCTGACCTTCCCGCGATCGCGGGAGGAAGTGGCTTTCGTTCAATGGTGCCGGGTTCCGCCTAGTGGTGAGGTCCAGGGGGCGCCGAGGGTGCCGGAAAACATGCGACAAAGGGGCCACGGTATGGCCATTAGGCCGGAAACCCCCAGCGTGTCTTGGAAATCTCCAACAGCGCAAAAAACGCTGACCATACGTATCCCCGCCGCTTTCCGCTCGCGAACAACAATGCCACGTCGAGCGGGTAGCTGTCGCGGGTGACCTCGCTGTGTTTGGTGTGCTCGAAAGGGACCTCTGAAGGCTGGTCCGCCGTGGGGTTACCCGAAAGCTAGCAGCCTTGGGTGCAGTCGGAGCGGGTCCGCGGGTGAGCGGCGCGTGCAGACACTCAGAATCGGTACAACAAGTCGAGCGACGCCGCGTGGGTGTGGGCCTGGTAGGACCCCGCGTTCACGTACGGGGCGCGCTGGCCGAGGTACGGCTCCGCGCACACGCTGGTGTCCTGATACGGCGGTTCGCATTGTGAGCCCGACGCCTCTTGGGTGAACCGAGCCTCGCCTTCCGTGACCTTGATCTCAGGCTGGTGACGGTACTCGTATACGAGTGCAATCTCCAGCGGGCCAGCGTTGATCGAGGTACCGATGGATGCGCCCAACTGCTCTCCCGTCGGAAAGTCGACGTGCGCGTAAGCGGGCTTGGCAGTGGGAGTTTCGTAATACACGCCCGCGCGCAACGTGAGTAGCTCGGGGGCGATCGCATAGTCGCCCCCGAGGTGAACACCAATCGTGTCTTGCCACTGCTTCTCGACGTTGACGACACCGATCGGAATCGGTTCGTTGAACAACTCCGCGACGATGCCGTTGCTGTCCACCTCGAAGCTCTCGACTCGCGACCAGGTTTCGTAGGTGACGTCGAGCTCGATGTCGTACAGCTCACGGTCGCCCTCGAACCCGATGTATCGCACCCCTGCGCGCGCCGTCAGCGGTAGGGGTAGCGTCAGCTTGACGTCGTCGGCCTCTTGTAACCCTCTGAGCAGCACGATGCGGTCATCGGTTTGCTCGATGCGGTCGATGATGTTCTGGTCGAGCGGATCGATGCTGATCGTGCTATCCGTTTCGATCTGCGCGGGGATCACTTGCCCTGAAACGCCGACCTCGAGGTAGCGCGCGGGTTTGAACCAGGCACCCACGATCGCCTGGGGTGTGAAATAGTCAGACCCCGAAATGGTCGCCAACATGTCGTACTGACTGCTGACGGGATTGGCGCTGCCTTGCTCCGGGTTGGCGTCGATCACGAGTGAGTACTCGAGCAGGGGGACTGCGAGGTTCTGGAAAGTGACGCCGATGCCGAAGTTCTCGCTCGGCTTCCACGCGACGCTGGCTGCGTAGTTGATCAACATCGCGTTACGGCTGACCATCATGTAACGCTGGCCGCCGTCGACGGGGTACTCCTGTCGCGAGACACCTGGTGGCGAGTACGCTGCCACCGCAAACCCCCAATCGGGCAAGCCGAAGTTCGTGGCCACACCGATGATTGGATCGAGTGGTTGGAACGGCACGTCCGTGCTCACCGAGTCGAACTCGACGTACGGGGGAACACCGTTCGTGGTGTTGCCCCAGTCGAGGGTGGGGGCACGGGTGAATGTGTTTTGGTTCAGCGAAAAGCGATTGCCGATGTGAATGTACGTCGTGTCGGTCTTAGCCAAGCCTGCTGGGTTGAGTCCCACTGCAGACAGGTCATCCGCCTTCGCTACGAACGCGCCGCCGCGCCCGGCCGCACGCGCACCTTTGACACCCGAGTAGAAGCCACCTGCGTCGGCGTTCGAGCTCCAGGTGCTGATCGCCAGCACGGACAACGCGACGACACTCGGTAGCCGGGTACACGCGGGTTTCGACCAGTGCAGGCTCGACGGAGTCGAGGCGCGCGCGTCGTTTCCTCGAGTGTGGGATTGATCGCCGAGGACCGTGACTGTCGGTGAGCTGTTCATTTGTAACGTGGAGTCTTCTCGTGCGCGATTGGGCTACTTGCCTGGTGCATAAAGATCTTCGGCGAAGTCACCGAAACCGAGCGGCTCGCCGAGACTCAGCGTCCATGTCGACTCGCCCGCTGGCGACACGAGTTCGTTGAGCCCCGCGCTTCCCCAGCTGATGCGGGTAGCGTTACCGAGCAATCGGGTTGGCTCGCCACCCGTGGCGCCAGCGGGTGCCGGGTACGTCCACACTTGCGTTGCCGTGTTCGCCATGAGGTCGAGTTGGTATTCGATGATGCGCGGTCCACTCGCGGAACCTGCCTCATCGAACACCAGCAGGCGATCGCCGAACACTTGAAACTGACTGGGATGAGTGAACGGTTCCGTGCCCACAGCAAAGCTCACAGTTGCGCTGTTCTGCCCCACCACCCACTCGCAGGTTCCTGTGCGGGTCACTTTTGCGACCACGCTGAGGTTGCGGAGACCGACGTAATACGCGTCTTGGACCGGGTCGTAGTCGATGCCACTGGCCGCAGTCCAAGCCGCTTGCCCGCCGTCTCCGACGTCGACGGCGGGATCAAAACAGTCCCAAGCGCTCCACACGGACGTAGCCACGCCCGCAGTTACTTCGACGATCGCGTCACCCGTCACGGAATCGCGCGATTCCGAAACCAGGGCTGCGAGAGTGCCGTCCGCAGTTTCGACGAAGTCGCCAGTGAGTAGCGGCACCGCAGTAGGCGTGACGAGTGAACCGTCGAGCGCAACGCGCACGATCTCGGACTCTGCCGCGGGCGGGTCGAAGCTCGCGCTGTAGAGAATGCTCGTGCCATCCTTCGCGAAGCGTGCGCGTTTAATCAGGCGCGCTTGCGGGTCGGCGTAACTCCACACTAGCGCGCCGTCGGGTGCATGGATCACGGCGCGTGTCGTCGCACCGTTAACCGCAGACAACGTATAGTCGCCCGGGCTCGTGCCTGTAGTCGTCGCTTGCACGCCAGCCTGCAACACGCCGCTGCGAACGCTGGCGACGTCGCTGGCGGCGGCGTCATCACCATCCCAGGTGATCACTTGGTAGAAATAAGGCGTGTCGGGGGTGAGTCCCAGTAGGCCGACGGAATGGGTGAGCCCGGGGGACGCTTCGAGTCGCGTCGTGCTGCCGAGCTCGGGAGTGAGTCCATATGCGACGTAACCCTGGGTTGGTTCGACCGACGTCCAGCTGACGTTCACCACGCTCGGCACCTGAGGGTTGGGGACAGCTGCGACCGCTTGTGGTGCTGGGGCCTCACCCAACTCGGTGGGGCCACAGGCAAGCAGTAGCGACGTCACGCATCCGAGTGTCCATCGTGACGCGGCAGTGTATCGAAGAATCATGAGCCGAACGAGTGTGAGCGAACAACCTCAACCAGGTTGTACCAGCGTCATGATCAGCGGGGCGGGGTTCTGGCACTTCTCACACATCATGGCGAGCATCCACACGCCATCCGTGCGATCGAAGCCTGCGAACTGTGCGCCTGTCGTGCGTTCGACTGCAACCGCGAGATCGGCTTTCAGAGAGGCACCATCGTGAGGCATTTCGTAGAGCAGGGTGGCGGACTGCTCGATGTCGAGAAACCCGGCTTCGAGATCTGCCGCGGTCATGCCGGCATAAAAGCCGATGAGGACGCTACTGATCTGACTGAACGGGAGTGGCACGCCGTTACTTTCCGTCGTGACTCCGCTCCAGTTCACCACCCACGGCCCACCCGCGGGGATGACCACGGGGTTCGCTTCCTTGATGTCAGCTACGAAGTCGAGAATGCCGGGGCAGCCCGCAGGACCGTTTACGCGGGTATTGGTATCACCCGCAACGGGGTCGACGAACATCATGGTTTGCGCCCCAACCCCCGGCACAGTGCCCTGAGAGAACACCATCACGTAGGTGTATTCGGGGGTGTCGCTGTACTCGGTCTCGTAGGCTAGCGGTTGTCCGAAAGTCGTGAACGTGGACAGCTGAGTACACGTCGTGACGTGATCGGTAGGCGTATCCGCGATAAACCCCAGCTCGGATGACTTGATGTTGCCGATTCCGAGACGACGGATGATTTCAGCCTGCTCCCAATTGTCGAAGCGAAGCAACGTCACGGAGTCGATTCCAGCGAGCGGGTCGATGCCATGACACTGCATGTCTTGGGTTACCCCATCCCAACATATCTCCAGGTCCGCCCCTGGCGCCGTCGTGACCGAAGGCAGTGTGAGCACGCTGGTCGAAGAGTAGTTGTTCATGTCGGTGATTGCGACCTCACCCCCTGGCACGACAGTCGAGCCGCCATCGTCGCTGCCGTCAGCGTCATCGGCACAGCCCGACATCCATGAAGCTGACGCCAGCACGATCGTCGCGAGCGAGCCGCGGATCTTTCGGTTGCGGCTGAACGTAGAAGTCGAGGGTCGAGTGCCGAATTTCATGGGGGGAAAGTAGACGCAGGTCTACGTGTTGTCCAGCCGCGTCATCCTCGGCAGGAGCGGCAGCGGTCGACAACTTCGTCACGAATCTGGATACCGTGGTGTGTCGTCATGCGCATGTGGTTCGGCGGAGAGTGACAAATTATTGGACCGCTGAGCGCGAGCGCGCGAGCCATGTTTCGAAGCCGCGCGGTAGCTCGCGTCGCGCCCTCCTCCGTGACACTCGGCCGCGCTAGACGTCGCGCTGCACGCGCAGTAGGTTTCGTGAGTGTCAGGGCGTTACACGAGGCAGCCATGCGGGCTCGGCCGTCAGGACGGCGGACAGGCGTGTTGGGCGATGATGCTGCTGTCATGCGTTGCGTGCACGAGCGCGAGTGATCAGAGCGACACGGCGCGGAACGCGAATGTCCCCGCCTCTCCCGCCGACATGACGTCATCCAGTGACGCAGCGATGGAGGGCGCAGAAAGGGCGAGTGGCGGCGAACCTGCAGCCGACGCGAGTAACTCGACTCCAGGCGCAGAGTCGGTCTTTGCGAACGTGACCGCCGTGACCGCGAGTGGCGAACAGGGGGCGTATACCTTCGCCGTGACCGTCGAAAGTTCGGACGTGGACTGCAGCCAATTTGCGGACTGGTGGGAGGTGCTCAGCGAGCACGGCACGCTGCTGTACCGCAGGATTCTGGCTCACAGCCACACCGACGAGAACGGCACGACAGATCCAGACGGTCCTGGTAACTCGTTCACCCGAAGCGGTGGAACGGTAAACGTCACTGCCGAGGAACGCGTCGTGGTTCGTGCTCACATGAACAACGCCGGGTACGTCGGGCAGGTGATGAGTGGGAGTGTGGCCGCGGGTTTCTTCGTAAACCCCGAATTCGCGCGCGAGTTTGCGACCGACGTCGAGTCGCAGTCGCCCCAGCCCGGCGAGTGCTTGTTTTGAAGGCTGCGTTTACGGCGTACGTAGTTCTCTTGCTGGGTCTGTGCGTTGGGTGCACGGAGAGTGCCACGGACCGCGCAGGCGCATCAGCCGACGACGTTTCGGAGGCTGGTCTTGCTTCAGCGGGGGACGACGGGACCGTCCCAGACCCAGCTCCGCCGCGGCCTCCGAATGCGCAGATGGCCCCCGCAAGTTCCGTGAGCGATCCCGACGTCTATCGCATGATCGGGGCGCCATTGGTGTTCAACCCGACGTACGATGGGTTTTCGCTGCACGTCGTGCTCGAGTCGGGTGATGTTTCCAAGCTGCGTGCCTTCGTCAGGCTCGAGGGGGATGCGAATTGGGGCGAGCTCACGCAGCCTGCGTACCCCGCGGAAGATGCCGTGCAATGGTCGGTCGAGGGGCTCGAACCAGGCACCCACTACGACTACCGAGTGGCGGCGCCAGTGGTTGGCGACGTGCGTGACGCCGCTGATGGCGGCTCTGATGCGACTATTCCAGACGCGGCATGTGCGGCTTGCGAAGCTGGAACCTCCGAACCGCGTTCGGCGGAAGGAGCCGCGGATGCTGCGCTGGCGCTCGTAGCGTCGGACGCTTCGGAGCACCACCCTGATGACAAAGATGCACGCCCCGAGGCGGTAGCGGAAACCCACGACCTGTTTCGCGGCAGTGTCGTCACGCAACGCCCGCCTGGCGAGTCATTCAGCTTCGCAATGATCAGCGACACGCACATCGCGCCGCGCCGGGTGCACAGCGGGGATCTGAGCGTGGTCGACAGTGCCGAAACGACGCTGATGCAAGTCGGGGAGTTGCTCTTGGAGAACTCGCCCGACTTTCTGATCAACCTGGGTGACATGCTCGACTTCCATCAGTTTGGTTTCAACGCGCCGCCACCTGACGGACAGTGGACGCGTTGGGGCTACTTGAACTACAGACGGTTGTTGCTCGACAGCCTGGGCCACCTGCCTCACTTCGCCGTGATCGGCAATTGGGACGGCGAAAACGGCAACTTCAGCGCTGAGCAGATCGCCTACTCGCGAGAGCAACGCTTGCGCTACTTGCCAGGTCCCGAACCGTCTACTTATGGATTCGAGGGAAGCCCGCACGAGGACTATTACGCGTTCACTTGGGGCGATGCGTCGTTCGTGGTGCTCAACGTGATGACGTACACGCCGACCAGTCACGCGCTCGACACAATCGACGGGCAGGCCGACGATTGGACGTTGGGAGGGGAGCAGCTCGCGTGGTTTCAGCGCACCCTCGAGCAGCTGAGCACGCGCTGGCGTTTCGTGCTCATTCATCACACGGTCGGCGGCGCAGCAGGGGATGCAGACAACGCTGCGTACGGCCGTGGTGGCGGTCAGGCCGCGGGCGTGGGCGAGCAGGCGTTAGTTCACGACCTGATGCAAGAGTTTGATGTACAGGTGTTCTTCTACGGTCACGACCACGTGTTCACGGACATGGTCGTCGATGGTATCCACTACACCTTGCCCGGAAGTGCTGGCGCACCGTGGAAGTTTCCGCGAGAGGAGACCGGGTACGCCGAGCAATGGGAAGACTCGGGATTTGCGGAAGTCGACGTCAGTGCCGCCTCGCTGAACGTCCGCTTCGTGAACGTCGAGGGCCGCGTGATCCACGACTACAGCCTCGACTGATAGATACTGATAGACGGTCGTCGGGATATCGCGATCGCGGGAACGCAAGGCTACGCCTGCAACATCACAAAGTTCTGCCCGAGTTGCACAGCGCGGCCCGAGGTACAGAAACTGCGAACCCCGATGACGTGTATGTGCTCGAACCGCACTCTACTGCACTGAATGCCGTGCCTGCGTGCACTTCACGATCGCAACTGTGAGCAACGAGCGGACTTTCGCGAGCACGGCGCTGACCTCAATCCAGGACGGAAACTAGCCGTCTCCCCACCCGCCGCAAACGAGCGACGCTAGGCTAACCCCATATGCGACTTACGATCATTCACTCCCTCCTTCTTGCCCCCTTTCTGACCCTGGCTGCAGCTTGTGGCGAACCTGCTGACGATACCGACGACGTCGGGAGCGGCGTCGGAACTGGCGCGGGTGGAACCGCCACGACCGCTGACACTTCCAGCCCCGCTGGCACGGGTACCGCTGGCGGCGCGATGTCCCCGTGGGTAGGTAAGAGCTACTTGCTGTCGGTTCCTGAAGACAATTGGATCGATCCGCAGGGGATTGGTCCCGAGATCGGACCTCACGTGCCGAGCTTCTTGATGAGGGTCGACGCGGGGACGAGTGATTCAGTCAGCCTGACGCTCACGTCGGCTGACGCGACTGGAGCTCAGGAGATGTGTACTCCGACCACGACGGTTGCCGCCACCACGGGTGGTCCGTACCCGGGCGTGCAGATCGGACCTGTCGATTTTCCCGTTCACTTGAAGAATCAGAACGACCCCGTGCAGGTGAACGCCACGATCCGTGGGTTGACGATCACCAACGTGTTGCCGGGGGCGGCGCCCGCCGAAGAGGGCGAGCTAATGGCGACGATGGACATGCGCGAGATTTACCCGATGTTCACCTTGCTCACCAACCCTGATCCCGATAGCGTTTGTAATGCGCTGGAGTCTTTCGAGGCGCCGTGTGAACCTTGTACAGACGGGCAACTATACTGTCTGACGATCACGGCGATCTTGCTTGGTGCTACGGAAACCACCAGCGCGATCACTCCCGTTGCGGCGCCCACTTGCGTCGGAGCAAGCGACTGATCCTCACGGATTGAACGCACTAAAAAGCACTCTGCAAACAGCCCAACCAGGAGTTCGACGATGAAAAGGATACGTTCAAGAATTGCCGGGCTGGTTGCAGTCTGCTGTGCCTCGCTCGCCTGCAGCGACGCGGAGACCGCGGACGACTCGGGGATGGCGTCGGGAGCAGCCAGTGGCTCGTCGAGCGGGTCAGCTTCGGGTCAGGCCAGCGGCGGTAGCGACGTGGCTGCTGGTGGTGCGAACGCGGGTGGATCGAACACCACTTCGTCTTCCTCGGGAGGCGGGAGCAACCCAGCTGGCGGAAGCGACCCGGCGAACGGTAGCGACCCAGCTGGCGGCAACGATCCAGCGAATGGCGGGGGCGGAAGCAATCCTGCAAACGGTAGCGATCCCGCGAATGGCAGCGACCCGACTGGTGGAAGCAATCCATCAAACAGTAGCGACCCGGCAAACGGCAGCGACCCGGCAAACGGCAACGACCCGGCAAACGGCAACGATCCCGGGAACGGCAGCGACCCGGCAAACGGTAGCGATCCGGCAAACGGCAGCGACCCAGCAAACGGCAGCAACCCAGGCGCCGACTGCTCGATTACAGTCGACCCCGCCGAGCCCACGAGCATTCCAACCGTCGCGGCGATCACCTGGGCCACTGACTTTGCCGCCGAGAGCGCGGAGATCGAGTTCGGCCTCGATACGACCTACGGATTGACCGCTCCAGCCAACGCAGATGGTAGCCGTTCGCTGTTGCTCGGTATGCGCGCATCCTCGGAGTATCATTTCCGCGTCGTGCTCAGCGGCGGCGGGCAAACGTGCACCAGCGACGACAACGTCGTTTCGACCGGGCCCGAGCCGAACAATACCCTGCCAGACATCACCGTAACCACGCCTGACATCAACGCAGTAGCTCCAGGCTACACGGTCACGGGTACCTATCAAACGGGACCTGCGTACATCATCGACCGCGAAGGCGAGTTCGTTTGGTGGTACGGCGAGGGCGAGACCACACGTGCTCGCATGAGCTACGACGGCAGCAAGATGTGGATGTGCAAAGGCAACGTGCCGCAAGGCAACGCCCGCATGACGCGCGTCGGGATGGATGGCGAGGGTTTCGAAGACTTCAGTAGCGACTTCGCCGGCCTGAATCACGATTTCGCCATCACATCGGACGACACCGTGGTGTTCATTGCCTACGGCCAGAACGGCTGCGATGACGTCAAGGAGTGGACGGGACCTGGTCAAGTCCGCACGATCGTAAATTCCGCGGACGCACACGGCGCGGGAACGCCATGTCATTTGAACTCGATTCACCACTACGCCGAGGACGACAGCGTCACGTTCTCGGACCTCGACCACGACGTGTACGTCAAGGTGAAGCGCGACTCGGGGGAGGTCATCTGGATCTTGGGCGGGCCAACGTCGCAATTCACTGGCGATGGGGCTTCTTGGAACGCCCAGCACGGCTTTCACCTACTCGGGCTGGATCGCATCCTGATCTTCAACAACAACGGCGGTGGAGGCGGCGGGTTCGGCGGCGGAGCTGGGGGCGGCGGCTCACTCGCCATTGAAATCGCTCTGGACTTCGACAGCATGACGGCAACCCGTGAGTGGGAGTACGCCGCTGGAATTTCGAATCAAGTGATGGGTGATGCGCAGCGTTTGAACAACGGCAACACGCTGGTCACGTACTCGACGCAGGGTATCGCTCACGAAGTGAACGCGGATCTCGAGGTCGTTCAGGAGCTCAACTGGGGACTCGGTGGCGCAGTTGGCTACGCCATGAAGCGTGAGTCGCTGTACGGCCCGCCGCCGAAGTAAAAGTTGCAGGGATGTAACTCGGCGCTAGGTTCGACCTTATAGGCATCGAGCTTGGGAACCGCTTGGCGCTACCTTCCTCAGTATCGCGGCCAGATGCGCCATTCTCTCTACCAGGCACAAATCATGAGATTCTACCTACTCCAAGCCGCGTCACTCTTGCTCTTGCCCGCCGCTGGGTGTGGCACAACTGCGGAGGACGGCAACGGCGCCGATGCAGATGGTGTGGGCACTGCGGCGATGAACTCGGCCATGCCCAGCGGCACTGCTGACGCTACTGGAACCTCGGCGATGAGCTCCTCCGCGTCTCCTGCTATGGGAAACGGCGGCACGCCTACTGGAGATGGAGCGAGCGTCGGAGCCACGCCAGCGCCAGATGGAAGCAACCCGGGGAGCAATCCCGCTGACAGCGCCGATGACAGCGCCGCGGCTGGCGGCCTGGTACCCGCTACAAATGGCTGCCCCGGACAACTCGCGGACGAGACTGGCAGTATCCAGCTCAGTGCGAGCGCGGCGAACAACTACAGCTTTGCCAGCACCTTGACGTTCGTGCCGACGCCAGTGGCTCCCAACGTCAACCTCACCTTCGACTGGAGTGCGCTCACCCACGATTTCTTGGGGCATCCGCTCGATGTCACGACTGACGTGAACATGGTCAGCGTGATGTTGTGGCGACTCAACCAGGCGGACTTGGAGGTGAAGCTCAACAACGACGAGCTGGCGCAAGCGGACATGGTCAATCTAGCCATGTTTTATCCCGATGATCTGCTGCTTGCGCACCCCGAGGAGGGGGGCACCAGAGCGGAGCTACTGCGCCCGAGCACCGACGCTGACGGGAATCCTATCAACGTTTCAGATCTCACGCTGTTCAGAAACCCGCTGGCGGAAGATGAGTTCATGCCCTTCTTCGACGATGCCACCCACCCGCCAGAAGGCCACACCTTCACGTTGATCGCGTCGACGGGTACGGTTGCAGGCGAGGGCACGCGCATGATTCAGGCGTTCAAGCTCGACCCCTCGTCCACGACGACCGAGATCGTCATGAACGATCAGTCGACTGAGCTGACGTACACTGCCGACCTGCAGTCGCTGACGCCTACGCAGGTTCCCGTCGGTGTTGCGGGGCTGACCATCGACTGGTCGGACATCGAGCTCAACGCGATGGGCCACACCTTCAGTCCCACGAAGATCGCGGAAGTTCAGGTGGCGCGCTTCGAGGAATCGCCGGCGGAGTTGGAGGGCAAGTTTCTAGACCTCGAGCTGATCGCGACCGACATGTACCGCGCCGAAGTACCCGCGGGCACTTCCTTCGAGATGTCGGCGCTGGTGAACGACGCAGGCCAGGCTTTCGCTGGCATCGACGGCACTGGGACGTGGATTGTTGCGCTGATCTGTGGTGCGTGCAGAAATCCTGCGCCCTGGTACATTTCGACGCTCACTCCATGTGGGGGGTGAACTGCATAGCGCCTACATGGCGTGTCCCTTCGGAACGTCCCCGCGTGGCGTACGTCAGTGCAGGAGCGAGCGACCACGGTCGTAGGTGCCCAACCTGCTACTCTCCGCTAACCTAGGAAGATACTGACGAAGCTCCTGTACCCAGTGTTGCGTACCAGCTCGAATCCGTGCTGGATTGCCCCGCCGAAAAAGCCCAACGAAATGCGGGCCAGGACTGGATGGCCGCCTGAAACCGCACGACGAGTCGAAGAAAATGGCGCAAAAAAGGCTCGCAGCACATCCGCCTTTCTGTGAAACAGCTCGTCCGACACGCCAACGCGACGAGTCTCAAGTCTGGAAGTAAACTTTGAGCCAACCCGAGTTCCACCTGTCCAAGCCCGGCGTGAGCTTCCCGTCCGATCGTGTCGACAACACCGAAACGATCCGTCGGGTGCGCGAGCTGTACAAGGGGCGCGAGGAAGACTGGCCGACGCTTCAGGCTGCGATCGAACGCGTCTTCGGGATGTGCCAGACGCAAGACCGCTACCTCGAAGCCGACTCGAACGTGAGGCTTGCCGACTACTCGGTTGCGGCGGCGCGTGAGTGTCTCGAAGTCAATGGTGCTTCCCTCGACGAGGTGGACCTCGTCATTTCTGGCAGCATCGCGCGCGAGTACTTCGAGCCTGCTACCGCCATGGAGGTGGCGGCCAAGCTGGGTCTGAAGAAGACCCACGCGTTCGACGTGACCGCAGCGTGCGTCGGGCATCTCGAAGCCCTGCAGACCGCAGCTGCCTATCTGACGTTTCACGATCACTACCGAACGGCACTCGTGTGCACCGCAGAGTTGTCGCGGCAGTTTCTGAGTTACGACATCCAGAGCGTGAAGGACCTGTACACCAAGTCGGCCGGGCTCACGGTTGGCAATGGTGCCGCATGTTTTCTGCTCAGGAAAACCCCTTGGCAGCAAGGGGGGATTCGCATACGCAGGATCAGGACGTACACAGCGCCCGACCACTGGCACTTGTGCCAGGCGCCCATCGACGGAACCTTCGAGTCGTCTTCAGTCGAGCTCATGCGCTTGGGCAAACTGATTCCGCCATGGCTTCGCGAGAACCTTGCCGCTCTGGAGTGGGGGGCTGACGAGATCGCTCACTACATCTTTCATCAGCCGAGTGTGATGATGGTGCGGAAGATTATCGAAGACACGGGGGGCAACCCCGACAACGGGATCTTCACTCACCCGATTTACGGCAATACCGCTAGCGCCAGCGTTGGTGTAACGTACGCCCAGCTCTTCAAAGAGCGCGACGTGAAGCCAGGTGACAAGTTCATCCTGGGCAGTGCGGCTGCTGGCTTCTCCGTCGTGGCTGCTTTCGGAGAGTGGACCCGCGGCCAATGACGGCCCCAAGAACCGAATGAGCAGCCCCCGTGATCATCTCAGACGGCGCCAGCGCCACCCTCGCTCGTCGCAGCCGAACGCGTAGCTGCGCGTGCTGGGTAACTGCCGCACTCAGCCTCACTTTCACTCCCATTGCGCTCGCTCAGCCCGACGACGACTCAGGCGAAACGGCAACGAGCCCTGACTCGGCGGAAGACGTCACAGACTCTGCCGCGGAGACGTCGGATGACGCGCAGTCAGACGAAGCAACTTCGGACGGCGACACGTCAGGCAGTGACGCCGCAGAGGGTGACACTTCAGACAGTGATACTTCAGACAGTGACGGCGAAGACGGCGGCAGTGGCGTCGAAGTGACCATGGATAGCGGTGAGAGCCTTTTCGAGTCGGCAGTTGCGGGTGAAGGCGACTACGCCGAATCCGACGGCGGATCTATCTCGCAGGCGTATTCCCTCAACGGTTACGCCCGAAGTGACGTGTACGTCGGCAAGGTTCCAGGCTACGACCGCAGCGAGATCCAAGCGGCGTACGGTGAGTTGGCGCTCAAGTTGGACATTCACCAGCAGGACTACGGTAGTGGTTTTGCGGAGCTGAGGCTGCGTTCCGGGCTCGAGTCTGGTGAACGAGATCTCATCGTCGACTTGCGTGAGGCTTACGTCAACGGATACTTCGGCGATCTCGAGGTGAGACTGGGAAAGCAGATCGTGGTGTGGGGGCGGGCGGATGCGTTCAACCCAACCAACAACATCACGCCTGTCGATCTCACAATCCGTTCACCCGTAGAGGACGACCGTCGCGTGGGTAACGTCGGGTTGCGCGCCTACTACAACTTGCTCCCCGTGCGTCTCGAAGGCGTTTGGATGCCGCTGTACGTACCCGTCGAGATCCCGGACGTCGCGCTCCCGCAGTACGTTCGCTTCACGGATCCGAACTACCCCGCAGCGGACATGGCGGACGGAATTTTCGCTGGTCGAGTGCACTTTCTGTTCTCTGCGTTCGAGGCTTCGGTTTCGTATCTGCACGGATACGCGCCGATGCCCGGCTTGGCGTTGCAAAGTTACGTGGTCGGCAACGGCGCGTTGGAGACCCCCGCCGACATGGGCGAGGCCATCACGGCGCTTCAAAGTTACGTCGTAGGCAACGAAGCCGAGGCTCGCATCGCACGCACGGCGTACAACCACGACGTCATCGGTATGGACTTTTCCACGACTGTGGGCTCGTTCGGGCTGCGCGCTGAGGCAGCGTATCGAAAACCGCTACATTACCAGGAGCGCGTATACGCACCGCGACCCGACGTGCAGTTCGTCGGCGGGGTGGATCGACAGTTCGGAAACTTGAGCGTGATTGCGCAGTACGCCGGCCGCTACGTTCTGGATTGGCAGAAGGACGAGCCTGGTACCCTGGGCTCCGATGCGTTAGACAACTTTCAGCCGCCAGTGACCCCGGCGCTCGATGCGCGCGTGCGGGAAGGTGCAGCGCTCGAACTCGCGTCCCGCAATCAAACGCTGTTTCAGCAATCCGCCGAGTTGCAGCACATGGTTTCGTTGCGCCTCGAGTACATGGCGATGCACGACACACTTTCGCTCTCTGCGCTTGGGCTGATGAACGTCACGACGCAAGAGTGGCTGGCCTATCCGAAGATCAGCTACAAGTTCAGCGACAGCATGAGCGGTGCAATCGGCGGCGAGATCTACTTCGGTCCCGAGGGCACCCTGCTCGATCTGATCGAGGATGAGCTGAGCGCGGGATATGCTGAGCTGAGGTTCAGCTTCTGATACTGCGCGGCTTGTGACGCTTCGCCGCTTCTGACGTCGCGGCTACGCTTGCAGACCTCGGCGCATCGCGCGCGGTTACCCAACCAGCGCCAGCAGCTGCCGAACGTGGCCCGCTCTTCGTTGCTCTCGCGACCGTTTTCCTGACGCTGACACTCGGCTGCGCAGCGTAGCCACGCGGTTTTTTTCAGCGACGCTCTGGGGTGTCGTGGTACGCGTTCGCGCTGCAGGAGACCATGTAGATGAGCCCATCCAAACTGGCCGAGTTCGTGATCCGCTTTCGCTGGCTTCACATCGTCGTGTTCACCGCGATCACGGCGGTGTTCGCGTTGCAGCTGAAGAACGCACAGCTCGACACGGAGATGAAGAACCAGCTGCCGCCCGATCTGCCGACTCGCGTCAACTTGGACAAAATCGAGGAGCTCTTCGGCGGCACGGACATGGCCATGATCGTGTTGTCGAGTGACGACATTCTGAAGGTCTCCACGCTCGAACGCCTCGAGGCGCTGACCGAGAAGATGGAACGGGTCGAACACCTCGAAAAGGTCATCAGCCTGTTCACTGCGAAAGACCTGCGCGGCGAGGAAGGCGAGATGATCGTCGAAGCCGCGGTCAAGCGCATGCCCAAGACGGACGAGCAGCGCGTCCAGTTGCGGGAGCGGCTTACGAACAATCCGCTCGTGCACGGCAACCTCGTCTCCAAGGACTTCAAGCACGCCGTGCTGATTGGATTCTTGGACCCTGAAGCCAAAGACGCGGAGGTGGTGAACAAGCTCGAAGAACTGACCAAAGAGATCCCCGGGGATGAAGAGACGTTCGTCGGCGGCATGCCTGTCACGCGTGTCAGCCTCACGAAAGACATGCGCAGTGACATGCGCAAGTTCTTGCCCTTCGGCCTGGCGCTGATGGTGGTCTTTCTGTTGGTCGCGTTTCGTCAAGCGCGTGGTGTGGTGTTGCCGTTCGTCATGACCGTGATGGCAATCGTGGTCACCATGGGGCTCATCCCGCTGCTCGGGTGGAAAATCCACACCGTCACCATCTTGCTACCTGTGATCTTGCTGGCGGTTGCCAACGACTACGGCATCCACATGATGGCGCGCTACCAAGAGGATAACGCTCCAGGCAAAGACCTGTCGTCTGCCGACCTGGTCAGGAGCGGTGTAGGGGAGCTGACGAAGCCCATTTTGGCAACGGGCGTCACGACGGCGGTCGGCATGCTTTCGCTGCTTTCGCACTTAATCGTGCCTGCCAAGCAGTTGGGGATTCTAGCGGCAGTTGGCGTCACGTTCGCGATGGTGGGAAGCATCGTGTTCATCCCGGCCGTGCTCGCGGTGCTGCCGCGCGCCAAACCCGTCTACGACGCGACAGCGAAGAAGAAGGACAAGGTATCGGCCATCGACGGCATGTTGATCGGGTTCGCGCGCTGGGTGGCTCGCTCGCCGAAGGGCATTTTGATCGGGTCTGTGGTCGTGTCTCTAGGTGTCGGGCTGGGCGCGTTCAAGGTCGTCGTGGATACGAACCCGATGAGCTTCTACCAACAGGACGAGCCCATTTGGCGCTCCACGCACTTGCTCAACCAACACCTGGGAGGTTGGGCAGGCGTGTCGGCGGTTGCCGAGGGTGACATCAAAGACCCGAAGGTTCTGCAGCAGATCGACGACTTGGAGCAGCACCTCAAGAAGCATCCCCTCGTCGGGACCACGAACTCCATCGCTGGAGTCATGCGCAAAATGAACCTGGTGATGCACGATGGCGATCCCAAATTCGACCGAGTGCCGGAAACTCGCGAGCTAGTCGCCCAGTACCTGCTCTTGTACTCGATGAGCGGCGATGATTCGGACTTCGAGAAACTAGTCGACTTTCCGTACGAACACGCGCAGGTGATGGCGAAGGTTACCGATAGCGGCACGGCCGCGGCGACCGAAGTGCTGGACTACACGCGCGCGTTCCTCGCCCAGCAGCAGGATAGCCCGTTCAGCATGGTGGGCGGGCTGCTCGACGTGATGTCCGACATGGTTCATCACATCGTCTGGGGGCAGATATTGAGTATGGCGATAGCGGCTGTGCTCGTGCTCTTGCTGGCCAGCTTGCTGCTACGTTCACTCACGGCGGGTGCGTTCGCGGTCTTTCCGCTGGTGTTGGCGTTGGCTATGATTTTCGGGGTGATGGGATTTGCTGGGATCGAGCTGAACCTGATCACGGCGTTGCTGTCGTCGATCATGATTGGTGTGGGGGTCGACTACAGCATTCACTTCCTTTGGCGGTATCGCGACGAGCGGCGCGCCGGACTCGAGCCTTACGAGGCGGTGGAACGGACCCTGACCACGACTGGGCGCGGCATCGTGTTCAACGGACTCAGCGTCGTGATCGGGTTCGTCGTGCTCGTGGTCTCGGCGTTTTTTCCAGTTCGCTTCTTCGGCTTGCTCGTCGCCGTGTCGATTTTTGCTTCGCTGTTTGGCGCACTAGTGGTGCTTCCAGCGATCGTGATCGCGTTCCGTCCGAAGTACTTCGAACCGCAGACCCGAAGCCCCGAGTCCACGGCGAGCTGACACTCGGTGATGCGTTGAAGCTGAGACTTGCCGCCCGTTCATTCTCTGCCAGCACAAACTTTCAGTGGTAGGGGCTGGGACCGAAGCCAAGACGCGTTCACTCGAGCGGGCGGGCGAGTTGACCTTTGAGGTTGACGCTTCGCGAAGCGGTCGATCGCGGTTCGTCCGTCTTGCGGCCGGGTGTCAAACGCGGAGAAGTGCCGAACATTTTCCCGAGCGCTGTGCCACCGTTTTCGGCTTTCGCGTTGCGCCAAAGAAAATTCCACAGTTGCCCGGAAAAGATTCTTGGTTCTTCCCAAATTGTGGCTGATGGGGCCGGGTTTCGTCCTCCGCAGCTACTGACTAGGGGACAATTCTTACCCCTATCGCGCACCCGCACTCACAGGCGGTATGGCCGAGGAAGAGATTTTCATGACCCGCAACCAACTTTCGTTTTCATCCATCGTTCTTCCGCTACTGCTAACGGGTGCAGTGACCGCGTGCGGCGCGCCAGAGGATAATTCACCAGGCGATGGCACCGCCGGGGTGAGCAGCACTAACGGGTCCGCTGGTGGGACGAGCACGGGCCCTGGCGGCACGACGACGGGCACCTCGGGTCCTGGAACGAGTACGTCTGGCACCGCGTCCGGCGGCGATACTGGTGGAACGAACACTGGCGGGACAGGAACAGGTGTCTCGACGTCGCCCAGCGGCACGACCACGGGTGACGCGACAGGGGGCACGATGGCTGGCGGCACGATGGCTGGCGGCACGATGGCTGGTGGTGACATGGCTGGCGGTGACATGGGCGGCGGTACGATGGCTGGCGGTACGATGGCCGGCGGCGATATGGCTGGCGGTGACATGGCTGGCGGCACGATGGCTGGCGGCGACATGGGCGGCGGCGATATGGCTGGCGGTGACATGGGCGGCGGCACGATGGCCGGCGGCACGATGGCTGGCGGCACGATGGCTGGCGGTGACATGGGCGGCGGCGACATGGGCGGCGCTGGCGGTTCGTGCTCGTTCACGATCATCGAAGACGGCGTCAGCACGGCGATCGGCAGCGTGGGCATCGTCAAGTGGTCAGCCAGTGAAGCCGTCAACGACGCGGTGATAGAGTTCGATCTCGCAGACGGATCCGGGGTGACACTCACTGCACCTGTGGACCTCGAGGAGCCCGACTACCGCACGCTGCTGCTCGGAATGAAGGCTGGTCGTGAGTACGTCTACCGCATCAAGATCAACAGCGGTGCGTGCGTCAGCGACGACTACCCGATCGAGACCGACCCTGCACCGAACTCCGTGCCGATCGTGAACGCGACGAACGGGGACGCTGGCGAGTTCGGCTTTATCGTCACCAGCGCGGGCCTCGGCAACGCTGGTGGCGGCTTTGGTGGCGGCTTCGCTGGCGGCGGCGGTGGCGGCAGCTCGAGCGTGTACATCTTCGACACGGATGGCGACATCGTGTGGTGGACTGACGCCCCCGGGAGCTGTAGCCGCGCGCGCATGGACTACGAGGGCAAAAACCTGTGGATGACGGCGCTCAACTACCCTTCCAACGGTACTGGCACTGGCGAGATGCGCTACGTGTCGATGGACGGCCTCGAGGGAGAAAACAACGTCCAGGGGCTCGCCGACAACCACCACGACTTCACGGTGGCACCCGGAGGAATCGTAACCGCGATTCTATGGTCGGGTGGCAATTCCGACAACAGCATCGTCGAGCGTTCACCTGACGGAAGTATAAACACGATCGTGGAGTCGGTGGGCTCGACGCTCTATCAATGTGTCCAGGAGTGCCACGGTAACTCCATCACCTATCACCCAGATAGCGACACCTACGTGCTGTCTGATCGCAACCCGAACTTGTACGTCAACTTCGATCGGAGTGGCACCCTGCTGTGGCAAGCGGGTGGCAATAACCCGAGGGGCACCCACTATGCGGGCAGTTGGAGCGTCAACCACGGTCATCAGCTGCTCGACAACGGCAACCTGTTGATTTTCAACAACGGCCAGGGGCAATCATCGCCCGTCATCGAGCTCGCGCTCAGCGGGTCGAGCGCCACCGAGGTGTGGAGTTATGCAACGGACGGCAGTACGGTCCTCGGCGACGTGCAACGTCTCGAAAACGGTAACACGGTGATCACGTACTCGAACCGCGGTCGCATCGTCGAGGTCGCGAACGACAGTGTCGTCCGCGAGTACTCGACCGATTCCCTCGGCTACTCGATGTTTCGCTCGACGCTCTACGGTCCGCCTCCGAAGTAAGCTGGCGAAGCGCCGCGATCGGACGCGTCTTCACTTGACAGGGGACTCCTTTCGCGAGTCCTCTCGGGTCCACACCCAGCGTTCGATCGTGTGCTTGTATCGAAAAATGAGCCGACAGCAGAACCGCGACACTCCGCGGGCTTGCAACTCACGTCGGACGTTTCAGTCTTAGTCACCCAACAAAGTTCGACCTCTTCCCAAGTGAAGGCCCTCTATGAAAAACCGCACCATCTCCGAAAGTTCGCTAGCGACACGGTCTCACACGAGGCGTCTGCAGGGTGTGGTTGCCGTTGCGGCGACCATCCTCATCAGTGCGTGCGGTGAAGAAGCAGACGGCACTGGCGACACCTCCCAAACCGCTGGAACATCGTCCACCGATATGACAAGCGGCACGGGCACCGTCCCCAGCACGGGCCAGACTGGAATGGAGACGAGCGGCACCGCCACTGGTGGTACGACCACGGGCACAACTCCGACCACGGGCACGACCGCAACCGACGGTACGACTACGGGCATGCCGTCGACGACCGCAACTACTCCCAGCACGGACCTTGAGGTCGACTACGCGACGATCGCTGCGTCAGGCGCTTGCATCTCGGATGGCGGGCTTGACGAGGATGGGCTGATGAATCTGGTCGCCCATCCCGACAACAACTACCAGTTCAGCAGCAGCGTGATGGTCAACTCCGTGGCGACGATGCCCAACACTGAGCTGTTCTTCGACTGGTCCACGCTGACGTCCGACTTTTTGGGGCACGCAGTCGATCCTTACGCCGACATCGACACGGTTTCTCTGATTCTGTGGGAGCTCACCCACGAGGAGATGACCGAAAAGCTGAACACGGATGACCTGTCGGCTCAGGATGCGGCTGCAGCGATCGCGCTATACACCGAAAACCAGGTGGTTTCTGGCAGCGTGTTCGACTTCCAGGTGGCTGGTGGAGGTGAACTTCCTCGTGAAGAGCTGATGCCGCGCCTCGACCCCGAGCAGTACGACCCAGCCACGCACACCTACGCTCTGATGGCGCAGACGGGTGGTGTGCTTGGCCAGGGCGTCAAAATGGTGCAGGCGTTCCACATGGATCCCGAGTCGACGAATACCGAGGTGAACATCACGCCAGAATCGACGGCCCTCACCTACTCGGTGAGCCTGACGGACTTGATGCCCGTCAGCGTGCCCAGCGCCACGACGAACATCTTGGTGGATTGGTCCGATATGGAAACCACTGCACTTGGGCTGGACTGGAAGATCAGGTCGATTCAAGAGGTGATGGTCGCCAAGTACACCCAGTCACCCGAGGAGCTCGAAGGCGACTTCCTCGATCTCGAGTTGATCGCTGACGAGATGTACCGAGGTGAAGTCGAAGCGGGCGACGAATTCGTGCTCAGCGGCCTCGTCGAAGAAACCACGGGCGCTCCGTTCACTGGCGTTACAGCTGATGGTACGTGGGTGCTTGCGCTGGTGTGCTCGCGTTGCGGAAACCCCGCGCCGTGGTATCTGACGCGCCTTCAGACCTGCGCGCAGTAAGACCTAGCGCGCGGGCGGCCGCAGTCATGTAACGGCGAGCTCGAGAGAGCGACGAGGAGAAGGGTCCCGCGGTGGGCCCTTCGCTCGTTTAGCGTTCGTGGTTCTGCGTGCGACGCGTGTGCGGAACCACAGACGACAGGCAGTGCGCCCGACGCGGGCTACACGTCAACGGGTAGGGACGATACAGGCGGACGAATACGTGCGCAGCGTAGCTGCGGGCGCCAGGCGTGCGATCAGTCGCAGAACTCGAACTCGGCAATCGTCGTGGCGATGTTGAAGTTGGACGCTACCGTCCGTCGCTCGGCGAAGAACAGGTGCAACGGATATACCTCGCCGATCTCGATCTCGAGCGTGTCCGACATCTCGTCGAGATCGACCGAGCGCGTGAGCTGTGTGTGCAGGCCACCGATGTCGATCGCTAGGCGACGATTGATGAACACCCACAGGTCGTCATCACCACTGAAGGTGAACGTTTCACCTCCGACGTAGCGAAAGCCTGTCTGCACTTCCAAAGTGAAGTGGAAGTTGTGGCCCCGACCCTGATTGCCGAATCCCTGACCGTCGATCGGAAAGAACGTCGAGTCGTTGTAGACGAAAATCTCTGGGTCGTCCCGCGACGGCGTCAGCTCAATCACCATCGAGAGACGTTGGTTTTCGGGCACGTCGCGGAACCACATGTCGAAGTACGTTCGCCCAGTGGTTGTCCTCGTCGATGGCGATCCCGCGTAGACGGGCTTGTCGTCCAAGCCTAACTCGAACGCGACGATGCCCAAGTCGAGTCCGCTCGATCCTCGCGGACGTTCGAAGTCTGGATGATCGTCAGTGAAGTCTCGAACGATGGCTTGCAGTTCGGGTGGGCGCGGCCTTGGTGCGTCGCAGAACATCCACTCGCCGTCGACGCACTCTTCGGTTCCGCTGCCGCAGATCGACTCGCAAGGGCGCCGAGCACCCTCCTCTGTGCAGTCAGGCAGCAGATCTAGCGCTTCGTGACGCTTGGACTCGAGATCCGTCTTCGCGCCGCACGCAACCATCAACGCGGCGGACAGCACACCCAATGCACGGCTGGCGCTGTGCCACTTTGATGGGATCGAGTTCACATGCTCATCCCGATACCGGGAACCCCTCACACTGAGAACCATTCGGCTTTCTCTTGTCGAACTCCACATCACAGCTCACCGGGCCCGAAATGGACTTGGCAAACTCGATGGATAGCGGCGCGAGCTTGTGCCAGTCCCGCGGTCCGTCGATGCGCGCTCGAATCACTCCCTGGGGATCGATGAACCATGTCTCCGGGAAGAGACGCGTACCGAACATCTTCTGGACCACCTGATTGTTCGAATCGACCAGCGTCGTGAACTTTGCCTGGCCGCCCAGCACGGCGGTCAACGTGTCCACTGCGTCTCGTGCGGACTCGTCGGTGGTGATCGTGACCAGTTCGATGTTGGGGTGTTGTCGCAGAATCTCGCCTAGCGTGTTGAGATCTGGCATCTCTTCCAGGCACGGACGGCAGGTCTTGGTCCACAGGTTCAAGATGACGACCTTGCCGCGAAAGTCGGACAAGCTCACCTCGCGCCCCGATAGGTCGCTCAGCGTGAAGTCGGGCGCCAAGCGGTTGTTGGCGGCGTAGTCCGGGCCGAGCAAGCATACCGCGGAGCAAACGCGGCGTTGTTCACCGTCTTTGGCGGTCAGTACGAACGAATAGACGCCCAGCGCCGCGAGCACGATGAACAGAAGCTGAAGGAACAGGGAAGTGGCGCTATTCATTGGAGGAACGCTTGGTTTGTACACGCCCGCAGAGCGTCGCGCGAGGCGATTCGACCCCGCGAGAGCTGCACGGGCGCACAGTTGTCGGCGAGAACGCGTTGCTATCACGCCGCGGTCGTGAATTTGCGCTAAAGCGGGGCCTCGTGGAACGCCAGATATCAAACCAAGCGAGCACCGCGCCGCACCCCGTCGAGTCAACCAGAGCCGCGCAGCTCGAGAAGAAGCTGCTCGGGCAAATTGCGCGAGCCAGCGCCGAGTTCAAATTGCTCGAGCCGAACGATCACGTGATGGTGGCGGTCAGTGGCGGCAAGGACTCGATGAGTCTGCTCCACTTGCTGCGCCAGTTGCAACGCAAGGCGCCGTTTCCGTTCTCGCTGGTGGCTGTCAACCTCGACCAGAAGCAGCCGAACTTTCCCGCGCACGTCTTGCCGAACTACTTCGAGTGCACTGGCGTCGACTTTCGCGTCATCGAAGAAGACACTTACTCGATCGTCAAACAGAAGGTCCCCGAGGGGCGCACCTACTGTTCACTCTGTTCGCGCCTGCGCAGAGGGATCCTGTACAACGTCGCGCAAGAGCTGGGCGCGACGAAGATCGCGCTAGGGCATCATCGCGACGACGCGATCGAAACGCTACTGCTCAATCTGTTCTATTCGGGTCAAACCAAAGCGATGCCTGCGCGCTTACACTCCGACGACGGTCGCAACGTCGTAATCCGGCCACTGCTCACCTGCGCGGAGGCGGACATTGCCGAGTTCGCCGAGCTGATGCAGTTTCCGATCATTCCGTGCGATCTGTGCGGGTCACAGGAGAATCTGAAACGCCAACAGATGAAGGCGCTGCTCGCCGAACTCGAGCGCGACAACCCGAAGCTGCGCGGCAATCTGCTCGCGGCGCTTCGCAACGTACGCACCTCGCATTTGTTGGATACGCGCCTGTTGCCTACGCTCGGCGACACGTCAACCGAAGACGGTGGCGCCTCGTTGGACTCGGGGTTCGACGCATGCGAATCGCCTTCGAGCGTAGAATCCGCAAACGGCTCGCCGAACGTGATCCCAATCAGCCAGCTGAAACGGCGAGCGTAACGTCCTGGAGCAGTCGCAAGCGGCGGCCGCCGCAGCGAAAACAGGCCGTCTTACCGCTACTGTCAGAGACTTCAGAACGCTCGCGCGCAAAAACAGGGACCTGCGCACGTCGATCCAGCAGAATTTCTGGCACTAGCACTACGCAGCCCCAGCAGCCCGTGGTGAAAGTCGGACCGAGCCAGCGACAGCGCGGCAAGTGCAGATGCTAGGAGCGAAGTCCGAGAATACTGCAGCTATTTGAGGGCTGAGCCGACAACGCAGATGCGCTTGCCCCCGCCGAGTTGGCGACGGGAGACTTTTACCACGGGCTGCCAGGGGCGGAGCTGCGCTTGAGTGTCACCAAGTTGGACGTCTCCAAGTGTCCCGACCCCAGGCGCGGGTGTTGAGGACCCTTCACCGTGTAACCCAGCGGAGCGAACGCCTTTCGATAGTCGGCGAACTTCCCCCCACGTTGGACAGCTTGGAGCAGCGCCAATCCTTCTTCGCCGTTACCCTGAGCCAGCACGTACTCCACCCACGCCCACTTGGCGCTGGTCGAACGCACGTCGGCGCGGCCTCTGAGTCCTTTTCGCAGTCGCTCGAGGCGCTTGGACACGACGTCGACCCCTGCAAATGGGTGGGCGTCGAGTGGCGTTTTTCGCTTGGCGCAAAATGGTGCGATGCCCAGCGCGATCGGCAGTTGTTTGGAGAGTTCGCTGACGAACTCGACGCCCTCGTCGATGTCGTCGTCAGTTTCGCTGGGCAGCCCGAGCATCAAGTAGAGCTTCACTCGTTCCATGCCTGCGGCTCGCGCGCGCGCCACCGCTGCGCGGAAGTGGTCTTCGCGGCCACGGCGTTCGATCATCTGACGCATGCGTTCGCTGATGCCGTCGAGCGCAGTCGTGAGTGACTTGTGGCCTGCCTTCTTGAGTGCGAACACGAACGGCTCTTTCAGGCGATCGGGCCGCAGGCTCGACAATCCAACGCTACGCCCCGATTCGGCGAGCTCCTCCACGATCTGCGTGATGCGGGGGTGATCGCTCACGGCGGCGCCGACGAGGCCGACCTTCTTCGCGTCTTCTGGGATGAGCTCGAACAATGTTTCCTTCTGCACGAGACGCATACCGCCGTTCGTCGAGCGTCGCATCACGCAGTATTGACAACTTCTGCTACAACCACGCTCGGTCTCGATCAGAAACATGTTCGAGAGCTCGGTGTGTGGCGTTCGAATGGCGCTATGCGCAGGCAGCAACGCGTCGTTGCACTTGCCCACCGTGGGTAACTCGTCGCCGTGAATCGACGGCACGTAGACGTGTGGTATTGCCGCCAACCGCTCCAACGCCGACTTGCGACTCGCGGCGCCGAGCACGACGTTCAGCGCTTGCTCGGCGATCTCTTCGGCTTCTCCGATCACGATCGCGTCGACGAAGGGACCCAGTGGAAGAGGATTCGAGAACGTCAGCGGTCCTCCCGCGAGCACGAACGGGTGCGTCTCGTTGCGCTCGGCGGCAACTGGAGGAATGTTTGCTCCTGCGAGTAGCTGAACGACGCCCGCCAACTCCAACTCGTACGCAACGCTCAGCGCGATCACGGGAAACTCGTTCAACGGACGCAGGCCCTCGTAGCTGACGACCGTTTGGTCGTCTGCGTCCGCATCTGGCAAGAACGCACGTTCGGCGCAAACTCCAGGCATCGACTGGATGCAGCGGTAGATCTGCTGGTAACCCAGAGAGCTCATCGCAACCGAGTAGGGCGATGGGTACGTCAGCGCGACCCGAAGCGGCGCATCTTTGTCGATACGTCCGATCTCATCATTCAACCTTTGCTGGATGAGGCGGCGAGTGGCGTTGCTGATCATGTTCGAGGAATCTGCCACTCAAGCACCGATGCGGCTCGTGATCCATCGTTCTGTGCTTCGGGAGCGAACGGCGCGACTGCCTCGATGCTCGGCCGGGAGCCCGGCAGCGTCACTGCAGCCACATGAAAGACGCTCGCTGCCCCGCGGCGGGTAGGCAGCAACTTGGCGTGCTCTCACGTACGCTGGCAACGATGTGCGTGCTATGAGGCCCGGATGAGCAGTGCCCGGCAAACTGGGAACAAGTCGCCGGGCAAGCGCCCTACCAAGCAGGCGACCAACCACCAGCCAGACGCGCCGAGGCGTCGCAATCAGCGACGTGCGCTGAGTCACATCGGCGGTGCGGTTTCGTTTCGGGGCGATGACCCCGAGCTGCAGTCTGCGCTCGAAGGAGCACTTCAGGTCAACAGCGATGAGGAACAGACTCGCGCGCACCTGCACGGCTTTCACAGTTACCCCGCGCGGCTTCACCCGCTCACCGCTCGCGGTATCATCGAAGCACTGAGCAAGCCAGGCGACGTGGTGCTCGATCCGTTTTGCGGTAGTGGAACGGTCTTGCTCGAAGCCCAAGCTAGCGGGCGCAAGCCCCTCGGCAGTGACGTCAACCCGCTGAGCGTCATGTTGTGTGAGACCAAGTGTGATCCTACGACCGATAGCTTGCGCGAGCAGTTGCGATCGCTGGCGGCGAAGGTCGTCGACTTCGCAAACGACCGACGCAGCGAACGTGCAGGTCCGACAAGGAAGTACTCGCCCGTCGAGCGGCAGTGGTTCGACATTCACGTGCTACTCGAACTAGACGGATTGAAAGCGGGCATCGAAGAACACGCGCGGGGCCGGCAACGAGACACGTTGCTGCTCGCCCTGTCCTCGATCATGACCAAAGTCAGTAGAAAGCCCGGCGACAGTGCGCGCGGTGAAGTACGAAAGCGGCTCGCCTCTGGCTACACGATCAAGATGTTCGAGCGCCGCATCGTCGAGCTGTGCAAGCAGCAGGCGCAGTACGAAAAGAAGCTCCCCAAGAAATACTACCAGGCGCGCGTGCTGCTGGCCGATGCGCGAAAGCTGCAGGGTGTTTCGGCCGGGAGCGTCGATCTAGTGGTGTGTTCGCCGCCGTACCCAGGTGTGTTCGACTACTTGGATCATCACGCACTTCGCTTCAGTTGGTTGGGGCTCGACGCGGGAGACTTCGAGCGCGCAGAAATTGGTGCGCGCAGGCAGATGATCAAACTCGGCGAAGGCGCCTACGATCGCTGGCGTGCGGACTTCACGCGCGTTCTCGAGACACTAATCCGTGTGGGTAAGCCCCAATCCAGCGTGGCAATGGTGATCGCTGACTCGGTCGTTGGTGAACGCGCGGTTTTCGCCGATGACCTCGGCGAAGAAGTCGCACGGGAACTCGGGCTGCGCGTGCGAGCGATTTGCTCGCAGCGCCGCCCGTACTTTCACCAAAAGACGCTCAAGGCGTTCGGCAGTCGAAAGCGCAAGGAACACTTGATCGTGTTTCAGTTGCCTTCAGCTGCGGAGCGCTCGAACATCCAGCGCTCAAACGCCAAACGATCGTAGCTCGCGACGCAGGCGCTTGAAGCTGGCTTCGGCGTTCTGAACCCGCCGCGCCAGGCGTTTCAAGTCTTGTCGGCTCAAGATGTTGAGTCGATTCAGGTCGCCGAACAGGTCACGCTTTTCCAACTGGTCGAGCACGCGCACGCACTCGACGGACGTCTTGCCGCCGCGACCCGGGGTGCCGTAGGTGTCTTTGACCAGTTGCTCCAAGCGCAGAACGCTCCAGCCCTCCTTCTCGACCTTGAGCAGTAGCTTCTTCTGTTTGGGTACGGGCAGCGGACCGGTAGCGACGAAATGGCGCATGTCCAGATTCTTCCACGGGGGGCTGAGACCCAGTGATTCCGCGATGCGATAGACCCGCACGCAACGGCTCAGTGTCGAAACGCTGGCGTTGACCAGAATTTCCGAACGCAGCCGTCGCAAGCTCCATTCTTGCCGGGCGCGGGTTTCCGTCCACGCCAGCTCCTCGACGATTAACTTTCCTACGTAATAGCAGTCCTCGACGTCCAAAGCCGTATCGCGACTCAATACGGCTTTGGGCCAAGCGAGTGCACGCACAGCACTCCTGCTCAACGCATAATCCTGTTTTTGACCCATGCCTCCGATGATACATGGATGCGCTGTCGCGCGAAGTGGTTACTTAAGGCACTCACTCGCTGCGGCACGGTCGGAAAGAATTCGACGTTTTTTGCTGCCTGCGAAAGCTAACTGGGGCAACGATCTCACACTGGGGGGCGGAGATGTGCGAAACAGAACGTTGCCTCGCCACGCGCCTACGGGTGAAACACGGGAATTCTCATTGAGAAAATGAGATGTGCTCGAAATCGCCGTGCGCAATTTCTAGCGACTGGATGGCTGACTCGGCGGCGGAGTGCTCAAGCTGCGGAAACGTTCCCGAGTGAGCTGTCGATAATGCAGCCCGTTCGTTCCGCTGTTGCCATCGTCGAACGCGGACATACCGAGACGACCCAACACCCCCGCCGACGCAACGTTTTCGTGGTCGTACGCCGCAACTACCCACTGCAGGCCGAGCTTCTCGAAACCGTATGAAAGCACGGCCCAACTGGCTTCCGTGGCGAGGCCTCGTCGCCAGTAGCGCGGCCGCAAACTGAACAGGATTTCGATCCAGTCGCGTCCCTCGACCTGTCTGAGTCCGCACATGCCAATCAAGGCTTCTTCGCCGATCAGTTGTACTGCCCAGATTCCGTAACCCGATCGGCGAAAATCGCGGTCGCTGGTGGTGACGATGTGGCTGACCATGTCGTCACTCACGGGCTTGTCATCCCATAGGTAGCGGCGGACCTGTGCATCACCCCAGTGGCGCACCAACGCCGCGACGTCAGCGTCGGCCAGGGGCCGCAAGCTCAAGCGCTCTGTCTCGAGGTGATAACGCGCGGACGTCACGGCAGCATGCTACCAAGATGCACACACGTCGTCATGGTTTCGTGAGCCGACACGTGTGTGTATCCCGCGCGCCGCTCGGTGGTTCACGCGCGCGGTTCCTCGGTCGCCAGCGCGTTGATCATCAGTGGCAACCATCGCGACGCTGTTCCCGCGAGATGAGCGCCCTTGTCGTACCTGCTCGCTAGTTCCGTGAACGGTGTTGGTTCGGGGTTGATCACGACTAGCGCAGCTCCCCGCGCGCTAGCGATTCTCGTGACGTGGTTGGGTAGGTTGGTCGCGCCCGTGGTGCCTACGATGAGCAGCAGGGCAGCTTCTCCAGCCGCGCGGAGCGAACTATCGAAACGGTAGTATCGCTCATCGTACATCTCATCGAACCACAAGATGTGCGGACGCATCCAGCCACCGCATCCCTCGCATGAAAGCGCGGCGCGGACTGCGGCGTTTTGGTCGCTACTGGTCACGTCGACGGGCAGCGCGAGCACGTCTGGCCGACAACCGTCCGCGCAGCGCATGTGGTGAATGTTGCCATGGATCTCGTGGCAGCGTCGCGGACTCGTTCCCGCGCGAGTGTGCAGGCCATCGACGTTTTGGGTGATCAGCAAGAATCGATCGCCGAGCGCTCTTTCGACTTCGACCAGCGACTCATGCGCGACGTTGGGGGCCGCCGCTGCACAGATCTCGTGCCGATGTAAGTACCAGCGCCACACGTCGTGCGGGACGCGGGCGAATGCGGAAGAGGTTGCGAGCTCCTGCGGGTGGTAGTTGACGGAACCAACTCGCCAATAGCCCTCTTTGCCTCGGAAGGTTGGAATCCCGCTGTCGGCTGAGATGCCCGCACCCGTGAGCACCACCACGAGACCACCGCTGGCGGCAGCCTCTCGGCAGAGCGACGTCGCCCGAAGCTGCGCCTCATCGTTCGCACGACTCATCGGCTGCTCGCAGTCAGTGCGATGAGACGGATCGCTGTGGAGACTTCGGCTTCGCCGACGTCGAGGTGGGTGCAAAGGCGCAGTCGGTCGCCAACTTGGGAAACCCAAACGCCAGCGGTCTTCAGCTTGGCCGCAAACTCACCTGCCGCCAGCCGTCGGTGATTGAAGTACAGGATGTTCGTTTGCGCGGGGTAGAGCTCGAGCGACTCTACCTGGCTCAACTCGCGTACCATGCGTCGTAGGTGCGCGTGATCGACAGCCAGACGTTCGACGTGATGATCTAGCGCGTGCAACATGGCGGCGGCGATTACTCCCGTCTGCCGCAGGGCGCCGCCCAGCCGTTGCCGCATGCGCCGAGCCCGCGCGATCAGATCGTCGGACCCGGCCAGCACCGCTCCGAACGGACAGCCCAAACCTTTCGAGAAGCACAGCTGCACGCTGCTTGCCGAACGTGCCCAGTGGTCCACCTGACACCCCTTGGCTACTGCTGCGTTGAACAGCCGCGCGCCGTCGAGATGTAACGCCAGGCCCTGCCGTTGGCATGTATCTACCACCGAGGTGAACGCTTCGTCCGACCAAACACTGCCACCACCCACGTTGCTCGTGTTTTCGACGACCACGATGGATGCAGGCGCTAGATGGGGATCGTCAGGGGTTAGCAGGCGCTCTACGTCTGCTCCCGTGAACGTCCCATCGGGTCCCTCCACGCTCGAGATCTGCACCCCCGCGTTGGCGGCAACCCCAGCGGCTTCGAAATTGCGGATGTGAGCGCCTGCATGACAGATGAGGCGGGTGCCGGGGGCGGCCTGCAGCATGACCGCCAACTGATTGGCCATCGTCGCGCTCGGGACGACCAAGGCTCGAGGCTGCGAGAGTAGCGCGGCGACCCGCCGTTCGAGGGCTTGCGTCGTGGTGTCGTCTCCACGCTGGTCGTCCCCGAGTGCTGCCGCCGCCATCGCGTCGAACATGGCGCGGGTTGGTTTGGTGACGGTATCACTGTAGAGATCGATCATCGTTGCCCGCGATAGTAAACCGAAGGCCCAACCTCGTCGGGCTCGTCTGCCCAGCCTCGGACGCTCGAGCTCAGAACGTAGCGCGACACCTGGGGCTCGGACAACGTCGATGCGCAGAGGAGTGTTCCCTGCCCGCGCGGCCGCGGGGAAACACGTCCGAACCACCGTATGGAGGCATTGCTCGGCGACCTCGCAAACGGCGGGCTTGTGGTTTGCTCCATGGCTTGGCCTTGAGTACAAGAACACCCGGGTCCTGAGTGTTTCCCGAGATCGTAGCCGTTGCACTGCCGGAAGATACGTCCGGGCCCGACGCCCAGATCGTCCTGGCCGCGTGCACGCAATCCTACCTCGATGGTTCTTGTGAACAACAGGTCGAGCCTCCGTCTCCAACCAAGTTTCAAGCCGAGGTGCGCTGGCTGAGTGAAACGCAGGCCGAGGTGGTCGTCAGGTTCGTCGAGGGACAGCCGACGCAGTCCGCCCGCCGCGAGCTGAAGTTTCAGCCTGGCGACAGGAGTGAAGATCGTTATCGAAGCTTGGGCTTTGCTGCGGGCAGTTTGGCTGGCACGCTCGCCGAGCTCGAACGCATTCAGTCCGAAGTGCGGGAACAGGAACGACGCGAACGTGAGGCCCGCGAACGTGAGGCCCGCCAAGAGGAGGCTCACGTCCCGCCGAAACCACCCCCCGAAATTGCGCCCCTCGAGCGCCCGCGGGTGATCGCCCGCGAAGCCGTACCGCGATTGCAGGACGACTATCGGCTGGGTTTGCAGCTTGGCTCGGGCATCGACGCTGCCCGCATGGGGGTGGCACTCGGCGCTCGCGTCGTCTGGCACTCGCGCTGGGTGATCGACGCGCACGGCAGTTACGCCACACAACGCAGCAATGCTGACGGCATCGAGGGGGCGTTCGTCAACGGCAGTGTGGGAATCGGCGTCGAGGTGTCGCCAGGTCCGCTGAAGATCGACTCGACGATCGGGTTCGCGTCGCAGTGGCAAAGTGCCGAGCGGTCGTCGATTGGCGCAGAGGCGTCCGAGGTTGTGGTAGGGGGTGAACTCGCCGTCAACTGCCGCTACGCGAGCACCCCAGTTGCACCTTTCTTGGAGTTTCGGGCGGGCTTGTTCGAGCCCACGGACGTTCCGCTCAGTGACGACGAGGCGCGCGTGATCGGTCCGCTACAGCTTCAGGGAATCATCGGCATCTCGTTCACCCCTGGCGGCGACTGAGCCAGCGGTCGTCACTCTCTTGCACACGGTTCAGGGGCCGGATGGACCGCGACGTGCTGAGGCGTCGTTCGCAGACCCGGCGTCGACGCCCGCGTCGTCGGTGCTGGATGTCGAATCTGGGTCGTCGCCCTCGGAGGGGCTCCCATCACCCGACGTTGGCCCGCTCGCGGGGGTCATCATGTCGTCAGGGTCGTCCATCGAGCTCATGCCCCCACCAGAAGGCGGAGGACCAGTGAAGCTCACACAGCTACCGCGATCACAGACCAGGTTGCCGGGGCAACGAAGAAACTCGCTACAAGGTTGGCACCAATTGTCGAAACACACGCTGCGAGAAGGTCCGAAGATCTCGCTGCAATGGAACGATGACGTGCACTGCACGCAAAGGTTCGTGTCGAAGTCGCACTCCTGCCCGATTTCCGAGCAGTCCCGGTCTGAGTAGCAGCCGGGCACACACTTGCCGCGCGGCTCGTCGCATACCTCGCCACCTCGGCAGTGAACACTCGACCAACACTCGACGCAACGTCCCCAAAAATCGCAGTAGGGACGGCCGAGCGGGCACTGCTGCCCTTGTTCCCAACATGGCGGTGTTCCCGCGTCCATCGTTGGAGGCCGTCCGGCATCGTTTCCAAGCTCGATCGGCGGATTCGCGACATCGATCGACGCGTCGATCACGTCCACGCTTGCGCTGGGTTCGGAAGGGGGTGGTCCTGCGTCGACGATCGGCTGTTTGTCGTCGTCAGTGTCGACGCTCACTCCATCCTCGGAGCTCGAACTCAAATCGAGCTTGCCCCGACCGCACCCCACGGTCAGTAGAAGTAGAAGCAACCAGCCTCGTCGCATGCGCGAAAAAACTGACACCTGCGCGAGGGGAACACAAGGGTCCGGAGAAATGCGCTGGCGCGGTATATCGAACCGTACCAGCGCCATGCTGCCTGCCCTACAGGGTGGCGGTTACAGTTGAGTCGGTACATCATGCTGGCCATGTCTTCCCCGAGCGCTCGTCCCTGGCTACGGCCAGTGAGCAGCCGTTCAGTGGGCGCTCCGACAGACGAAGAGCTCATCGAAGCGGTTGTCAAGGGAGATGATCGGGTTGCGGCGCAGCTTTACGACAAGTTAATCGGCGTGATCGACCGCTCACTTTACCGTGTCTTCGGGCGTCGGGAGTCGGACCACGACGATCTGGTCCAAACGGCGTTCGAACAGGTAGTTTTGACGCTCACCCGCGGCAGCTACGCAGGCAACTGCAGCCTCAAAACGTGGGCTGCGCGGATCAGTGTCAACGTCGGGCTCAACGCGCTGCGTTCCCGTCGTCGAGAGCGTAAGGTTTTAGATCACAACACGGAATTTCCCACCGACAGCCCCGCGGACGTCGACGTGGAGCGTCACAGCGACGCTCGCGGCGTGTTGCGCGTGGTGATGTCGGAACTCGCGGACATGAACCCGCGGCGTGCGCAGGCTGTGCTGCTTCACGACATTCAAGGTTACGACCTCGGTGAGGTGGCCGCGATGACCGAGGTGTCAGTCACTGCGGCTCAGTCACGACTCGTACGTGGTCGGAAGGAACTGTTGAAGCGCTTGGGAGCTCACGATCGCCGACCACGGCAGCCCGCGAACGGCCCAACGTCTGGGTTCTCGTCTTTGCCGCGCATCCCTCGCGAAGAAGGGGGCACTGACTGATGCACCCGACCGACCGTGAGGAGCTCGAGCAGTGGCTCGACCAAGTGCGCGACGTCGATGTCGACGAACTGCAGCGAATCCACGCGCCGCAGCAGCAACTCGCGCGCGGCGCACAGCTCCGCAACCTGTCCAGCTTGATTCGAGAGGCGCCAGCTCGTCGTCGGGCAGAGCGTCGTAATCGCATCTTCGCATTTGCCGCGGCGGCGTCCGTGGCGCTGGCGGGTTCATTTGCTGGCTTTTCGTCGTGGACGGCGTCGGGTGACGATCAAGTTGCGGTCGTCACTGACGCAAGTTTACGACAAGTGTTCGGCAAGGTCCTGACGACGAGACCAGACGGCAAGACGGAGGTCGTTTCCGAGTCCACTCGGGTTGGCGGGGGCGACGAAATCAGCACGACCGCGGAAGCGTTTGCAAGCTTGGAATCGGGCAAGGCGCGCCTCGATCTGTCCAGCGCCACCACCGTACAACTCAAAGAAATCGCCGACGACGCGCAAACCTTTCACCTGCAAGCCGGGCGCGTCGACGTTTCCGTGGCCAAGGTTCCAGGTAACGAGCGGTTGGTGAAAGTTACCACCACGGATTCAGTGGTCACGGTTCACGGTACCGTGTTCAGTGTCGAGGTGGGCGCCAGCGACGACGGGCCGGTCACGCGGGTTGGGGTGACGCGAGGTCTGGTTCAGGTTCAGAACGCAGGGCGCAGCGTCATGTTGCGCGCTGGCCAACGTTGGAGTTCTCTCGACGCCGAACGACGTGATGTGACGACCCCGGAACCTCGGGCCGAAGCGTCGGGAGCCGAATCAGAAGTCGAGCCATCGACGCAGGCGACAAAACCCCGGCGTCCGAGCAGTGGCACCAAGACGAGCAGCTTGGCGAAACAGAACCGCCTCTTCAGCTTGGGGCTGCGAGCTCGTGACCGAGGTGACGACGAAGCCGCGCTCACTCGGTTTCGCGAGTTGCTGGCCAAGTACCCCGACTCGCCGCTGCGCGCGACCGTTCAGTCGGAAATGATCGCCGCCAAAAAGCGACTCCAGGGCGACGGCCAGCATTAACCTCGAACGGCTAGCCCATTTGCGACTCGCCCCAAGCCTGCCTAACGCGCTGTTCCCGTCCGCAGGCGGTCGCTGACTGCCGTCGCAACCCAGCCCGGCCCACACGGCGAAGTCCGCCACTGCGCAAACGGTCCGACCGTTGTCGCGCGGAACGGTCCGACCGTTGTTTCGAAGCGCTGCGGAACGGTCCGACCGTTGTCGCGCAGAACGGTCCGACCGTTGTTCTAGGGATGCGGTTTCCCCGCCGGGTGCCCCCCGAATTCCTAGGTATTCAATAAATTCAATTGGTTATGCGCGTGCCGTGTTCCGACGGGTTGCGAATCCGCCGTCGTTGAGACGGCGGCAACGGTGCGACCGTTGTTCTATGTAGAGCGCCGCTCGCGGGGCCGCCCCAGAGCGCTGCTACGGGTTGGCGGGTCCTGCCATTGTGTCTAAGTAGGGCGCGTGTCGCGCAATCGCTTGAGCAACGAGACCAGCCCCTACCTGCTGCAGCACGCGGAAAACCCCGTCGACTGGTATCCGTGGGGGCCCGAGGCACTCGCCCGCGCCCAAGACGAGAACAAGCCGATTCTGCTCAGTATCGGGTACGCGGCTTGTCATTGGTGCCACGTGATGGAGCGCGAGTGCTTCGAGAACGAGGCGCTCGCGGCACAGATGAACGAGTCGTTCGTGTGCATCAAGGTCGATCGCGAGGAACGGCCCGATCTCGATGACCTGTACATGTCCGCGACCATCGCCATCAGCGGCAGCGGCGGATGGCCGATGACCGTGTTTCTCACGCCCGAGCAAACGCCGTTCTTCGCCGGGACCTACTTTCCACCTGAAGACCGCGATGGGCGCCCCGGGTTCGGGTCGTTGTTACAGCGCATTGCAGAGTTGTGGCAGTCGGATCCCGATCAGCTGCATCGACAAGCAGGCGAACTCACCGACCACATCCGCGCGCAGTCGGCGTTGGAGCCTCCCCGTAGCCCTGACGCTGCGATGATCGAACGAGCGGTTCTGGACTTGAGAAGGGGCTACGACGAACGTTTTGGTGGGTTTGGTAGTGCTCCCAAGTTTCCGCCTGCCCAGGCTCTGCAGCTGCTCCTGCGGCATCATCAACGGACGGGCGACGAAACGTCACTGAAGATGGTGACCCACACCTTGGACTGCATGTCGCGCGGCGGCATCTACGACCAGCTCCGCGGCGGATTCGCTCGCTACTCGACGGATGAACGTTGGCACGCCCCGCACTTCGAGAAGATGCTCTACGACAACGCGCTGCTAGTGCGCGTTTACCTGGAAGCCTTCCAAGTGACGGGCCGTCGAGAGTACGAGCGAGTCGTGCGTCAGACTCTCGACTTCGTGATCGCTGAGATGCAGACGGAAAGTGGCGGCTACTGTTGCTCGATTGACGCCGACAGCGAGGGCGAAGAAGGCAAGTACTACACGTTTGGCGCCGCAGAGCTGCGCGCGGTGCTCGAAGCCGAAGAACTGCGCGCGTTCTGCGCGTATTACGACGTTAAGAGCGCTGGTAATTGGGAGGGCTCGAACATTCTTCACGTGCCCGAAGAGTCCGGACAGGTGGCTAAGAAGCTTGGACTTTCCGAAGCAGAGCTGCAGCCATTGCTCGAGCGGGCACGTGCGAAGGTGCTGTCGTTGCGTCAAACACGCGTAGCGCCGCTGATCGACGACAAGGTACTCGTCAGTTGGAACGCGCTGATGATCGGCGCCATGGCTGAAGCTCACCGCGTGCTCGGGGAGCAGCGTTATCTCGAGAGCGCAAATCGCGCGACTGAGCTGTTGCGCTCTCAGCTCGTGCAAGCGGACGGCAAGCTGCTTCGCACTTCGCGCAATGGTAAAGCACACTTGGGCGGTCTGCTGGAAGACTACGCCTATCTGATCGACGCGCTGATCGACTTGTACGAGGCGTCAGCCGAAAGTCGGGCGCTCTGCCAAGCGCGCGATCTCGCGGACGTCATGCTCACGACGTTCGGCGACGAGCGGGGCTCGTTCTTTCAGACGCCCCACGACCACGAATCCCTGATCGTGAGAACCCGTGACGGTAACGATGGCGCATTACCCAACGCCAACGCGGTGGCCGTTCGAGCACTCGTGCGGCTCGCGGATCACTTCGACGAGCCGCAGCTCGCCGAGCACGCGTGCGCTGCGCTTCGCGCGTACGGCAGGCACATCGCGCGCTCGCCGCGCGGCTTCTTGACGAGTCTCAACACCCTGGACGACATGCTCCGGGGTTCGACGCAGCTCGTGTTCGTGGGGCCGTTCGAGCAAACGGCGGAGTTGCGCGCGGCAGCGGCGCAGGTTTACGTGCCCTGTCGCACGATTTGTCACGCTGCGGGCGGTCCTTCCGAAGAGGCGGCTGCAGCGGATGATGGTGTTCGACCACAGACGCCACCCTTGGCCGAGGGCAAGTCGTTGGTGAACGGGCAGGCCGCGTTGTACGTGTGTTTCGACGCAACCTGTCAGGCGCCTGTCACGGATGCATCAGCGGTGAAGTCGGCGCTGAGCGAGCAGCTGACGCGGTTGGATCACGAACGAAAGAATGTGTTGCGCGGTCCTCGCTTGGCAGGTCGCGCGACGCCAGAGCACACCGCGGGTTACGTCTCGAAGCACTGCGAGACGGGTGCCAACATCTTGCCGAGAACGGGGCTTGCCGTCAGCCGTATCGGCTTTGGAGGTTACCGCGTGTCCGCTGAGTTCGCCGACCATCAGCAGTCGATCACGACAGCGCTGGAGCATGGCTGCAACCTGCTCGACACGGCGCCCAGCTATGGCGCAGGTGAGAGCGAACTCGTGATTGGAGACGCACTTGGAGAGCTGTGTCGTGTTGGCCAGCTCGACCGTCGAGAGATCGTGCTTTGCAGCAAGCTCGGCATCATCGATCACCGTATGGAATCGCATGAGCAAACGGGGTCGCGTGGGCCAACCGACTGGGAAGAGCTCGAACTCGCCGATGGTCTGTCGTACTCGCTAGATCCTAGGTGGCTCGAACGCCAGCTCCGCGGCAGTTTGGAACGCCTCAACGTGGAGTCGCTCGACCTTTGCTTGCTGCACAGCCCTGAAATCCTGACGCAGCGTTTGCCGCACCGAGCAGCGTTAGCTCAGATCGGAGACGCGCTCCGTTGGTTGGAGACCAAGGTCGAGGAAGGGCTCGTGGGCGCGTACGGCGTGTCCAGCAACAGCTTGACCCTCGGCGCTTCCGCACCCGGCGCTTCTCCAACAGAACGTCAGCTGTCGTTTGACGAACTGCACGAGCTGGCGGAAAAACACGGCGCAAAGGGCTTCTCGATTCTGGAATTGCCGCTCAATCCCGTAGAGCTCGAGGCGTACCACTCGGGGCTGATTGCCGCCGCGAAAGCGCGGGAGTACGCGGTGCTCGCCCATCGACCGCTCAACGCCGTGGTCGACGACGAACTACGGCGTCTGGCTGACGCCCCCGAAGACGCTAGCGCGCCAGACTTCGAGCAGTCGTTAGCAGGGCTCGGTGCTCTCGAGCAGGAGTTCCGTCAGCGACTGGGCGCTGTGTTGCAAGCCGTTCCCGATGCGCAGATCGACTCCACTTCGCTGTTGGCTTGGAGTGAACGCATTGGCGAGCGCGAGGTGTCGAGTCGTGCGCTTTGGAACGAGTTCGAACGCGGCGTACTCTCCGTCGAGCTGATGCGGACGTTGCGCGCGCTCGATGCTGCGCTGGCGGGGCAGCGGCTCGGCGACGTCTGGCGGGGGTTCCGACGACGTTACGTTCAGCAGCTCGAGCTGACGGTTCTCGCGGCGCGACAGACGGCGTCAGTCGCCAGCAATCGCGCAAATCGCCCCTTGGCGACCGCCCTGCAAGCTCTGGGCCCGGGTGACGCCAGCCTCGCACAGCGGGTGGTATTTGGGCTCGGCTGCGTGAGCGGGGTCAGCTCGGTGCTGACGGGCATGCGGACGCCGAGTTACGCGATGGAACTCTGCGACACCCTGTCGTGGCCGCCTCAGCGGGATGCTTCCGAACTGTTGCGCTGGAAACCCCGTTGAAACTCGGGTTACGCCGCGCCGCGCAAGCGCGTGACCGAACGACCGGACGCCAGAAAGCAGCGCTAATCCTCGAACGCCGTCTAGCTGCAGCCAATCCCGCAGGATTTCCCGCGGGAAAGCTTTTCCAGTGCCCGTTCTTGGACTAAGAGGGGCCGGCTCGATTCCTAGGGGTTCGAACCCTTGCAGAAGCGCCAAACAGCGCAGCGCGAGGCCTTCCAGCTACCCCACCAGTTCTGCGAGTCGAGACCAACCTGTAGTCGAGACCAACCCGTAGTCGAGACGAACTCTGTATCGAGAAGAATTTCGAAGGAAGTCCCACACAATGGACCAATTGATCTATGCGGCCCCGGCAGCCGGGGTGATAGCGCTCATTTTCGCTTTCTGGAAGGCCACTTGGGTCAACAAGCAAGACGCTGGCGATGCTCGAATGCAGGAGATCGCTGGCGAAATACGCACAGGCGCGATGGCGTTCTTGGCACGCGAATACAAGGTCTTGGCTTTGTTCGTGTTGCTGGTCGCGGGCCTGCTCGCGTTCTCCAACATGGCGGGTGAAAACCGCACTCCGCTGATTGCGGTCTCTTTCGTGCTCGGCGCGTTCGCCTCAGGCCTCGCGGGTTACTTCGGCATGCGAGTGGCCACGGCTGCCAACGTTCGCACCACGGCGGCTGCACGCAGCGGGCTCTCCAAGGCACTCGACGTCGCCTTCTCGGGCGGTTCCGTGATGGGCATGTGTGTGGTCGGCTTGGCGCTGATCGGCCTCGGTGGACTCTACCTGGTGTACACGACTCAGCTGTTCGCCGACGAGCTGCTCACCGCAATCAACGCGCTCACGGGCTTCTCGATGGGCGCTTCCTCCATCGCGCTCTTCGCACGCGTCGGTGGTGGTATCTACACCAAAGCCGCAGACGTCGGCGCCGACCTGGTTGGTAAGGTCGAGCAGGGCTTGCCCGAAGACGACCCGCGTAACCCCGCCGTGATCGCGGACAACGTCGGTGACAACGTTGGTGACGTGGCGGGCATGGGTGCTGACCTCTTCGAGTCCTTCGTCGGTGCTGTGATTGGCGCGATGGTGCTCGGGCTCGGCGCAGCCGTCGTCGAAAAGGGTGACCTCGGTCCAGTGATTCTGCCGCTGGCAATCGCTGCGGCTGGCACCATCTGCTCGATTCTCGGAACCTTCGTCGTCAAGACCAAGGAGGGTGGCAATCCTCAGGTCGCGCTCGACACGGGTGCTTTTGGCGCTGCTGGTGTGATGGCCGCAGCAACGTTCATGCTCGCCAACATGTTGTGGCCCGAGGGCGGCACGCAGATGGCAGGCAAGCTCGTGCAGGCGCAAGACGTGGGTATCGCCACGGTGATCGGTCTGGCTACGGGCGTCGCGGTCGGATTAATCACGAGCTACTACTGCTCGATGGGCAAGGGTCCCGTGAATACCATCGCTGAGCAGTCCAAGACCGGTCACGCGACGAACATCATTGCTGGTCTCGGTATCGGCATGCAGTCGACCGCAGCGCCCATCCTGGTGATCGCGGTTGGCGTGGTTGGTGCGGCTCACTTCGCGGGCCTCTACGGCGTGGCCATCGCGGCCCTCGGCATGTTGTCGACCACGGGCATTCAGCTCGCCGTCGACGCGTACGGCCCCATCGCAGACAACGCGGGTGGTATCGCCGAGATGAGTCACCAAGAGCCCGCGGTTCGCGAGCGCACCGACAAGCTCGACGCAGTGGGCAACACCACAGCGGCCATCGGCAAGGGTTTCGCCATCGGATCGGCAGCAATGACCGCGCTGGCACTGTTCGCAGCGTTTGCGCAGCAGGCCAACATCGACGGTATCGACATCTCGGATCCAGTGGTGATGGCTGGCGTGTTCGTCGGTGGCATGTTGCCGTTCCTGTTCTCGTCGATGGCGATGAAAGCAGTCGGTGACGCAGCCATGGACATGATCGAAGAGGTCCGACGCCAGTTCCGCGAGATCCCAGGGCTGAAGGAAGGCAACGCCAAGCCAGACACGGCGCGTTGCGTGGACATCTCGACCTCCGCTGCCATCAAGCGCATGGTGGCTCCTGGTCTGCTTGCCGTCGTCACTCCCGTCATCTTCGGCTTTGGCCTCGGTGCTGAGGCGCTCGGTGGCTTGCTGGCTGGCGTGACGGTGACGGGCGTTTGCATGGCCATCTTCATGAGCAACGCGGGCGGCGCGTGGGACAACGCGAAGAAGTCGTTCGAGGGTGGTGGCTTCAAGACCAGCACGGGCGAGATTCTCCCCAAGGGTTCGGAAGCGCACAACGCAGCGGTCGTCGGCGACACGGTTGGTGACCCTTTCAAGGACACCGCGGGTCCGTCGCTGAACATCCTGGTCAAGCTGATGAGTGTGGTCGCGCTGGTGATCGCTCCGCTCATCGCACTCTGAGCACGGAGTGGCGCCCCACGATGGGGCCCTTCGGACTCCACGCAAAAACGCCCGCCGAATCTCGGCGGGCGTTTTCGCGTCCATCGACGCGTCGAAGTGGAAACCCACAACGCGAAAAGGCGGTCCCGGGTGGGACCGCCTCGTCGCGTTGGAGCTAGCTCGAGAGAGCGATTACTCCTGCGGGTTGCTCTCCGCGATGTTGGGGGCGACGATCAGCACCAGGTCGTTGCCTTCTTGCTGAATCTTGCCGGCCAACGTGAAGGTCGAGAAGACGTCATCCGCATCCAAGTCACCGCGGCCGATAGCTTGGAAGGTGTTGTTCACAGCGTTGGTGCCCGTGGCCTGGTAGTTGTATTGGAAGTACTGGGGATCTTCCATGCTGAAGTTCAGGCACTGCCAACCAGTGGTCTGGTTGCCGCCCCAGTCGCTCGGCGCTGACTGGTACTTCGCACCAGAAACGTCACCTTCGGTGGAGGGAACCGCCGCAGCGCTCAGGCACATCGCAACAGAAGCTTCCGAAGCGCTCCCCAACGTGAGCACCGTGCCCGCCATCTTGGGCTTGGCGTAAGCGGTCGTTGCATCCTTGGCGATGCGAGCAACCACCGAGCGAACCTCTGCCGTCTTGGCGTTGAGCACATACTTGCGGACGCCGTAGATGGCCAGTGCCGCGAGGACGCCGATGATGGCAACCACGATCATGAGTTCTACGAGAGTAAAGCCACGCTTGTTCAACTTACGCATTTCTGAGTTTCTCCTTGAGGGCGGGTGAGGGGGTGTTCGCGGAGGCTCACCCAGGCCCGTCCGCGGATTCCTTCTGATGGGGAATGGGGCTTGTGCCCCGTGTAGGTCGTGCACCTCGCTTGCTCCCCATGGGTCGCCATGGTTGTGCTCCGAGCTGCGGTTTCGCCCAGCACTATTGCGAAGCGTGTGCCAAGCGCCCTGCACGCTGGGTAACGCGTTGCATCTCACGGGTTTACGATGAAGCAGCCCATCGGTGTACTACTCGCGACCACCCATTGGGGTGACAATTTTCGCCACCGCTATCGGGTTGGGTGCCGCTGAGTGTCGATCGCTGGCCGCGACGAGTGTACAGTGCTCTGATACCCTACACCCGTTCGCGTACACATCCTACAAGGTTCCACACGGGCCTCGTCGGGTGAACGCCGCTGCCAGTGAGCGGTGAGTTGCGCCAGCGTCAATCAGTTCAGACGAACCGCTGCTGGTCGCGGTCCCAGCGCTTGTACTCGCCGTCTATCGACTGTTCGATGACGGCACTGCCTGTTCCGACGCGAAACATCTGCCGCTCGAATTGCGCGTCCAGCTCGCCTTCGATTCGCTCACTCGACAGCGCGTCGTAGGCGATCTGATGAAAGACGACGCGTAGCTCGTCTTCGTTTGCGGTGACGACGGCAAAACCGTTGTCCTCGATGTTGCGATAGGCGATGTGTGGGTTTGCCGAGCTGATCAGCGGACCCGCCAGCGGCGCCAGCAACTCGACGCCAGGCACGCCGTTGGCTCCAGAGCCAAGTACTGCCTGGTAGGTTGCGGAGGACATCGCGCCGCAGACGAACTCGAGCACCCGCTGTCCGCCCTCGACTCCCGTGTCGCTCGCGAAGAACGAGTGACTGTCCCCCGTGAGCGCCACGAGATTGTCGACGTCGGCCAGCTCGGCGAGCAGCCGCGCGCGTGTGTTGGGCATGCCGTCCCAATCGTCAGCCGAGAGCTGGTGCTGACGCCCGAGGCCTCCGGGCAAAATGATCGAGCTCAGATCGATGCGTCGAGTGGAGAGCGTGTAGGCATTCCCCCACAGCTTCCACGTCGCGTCCGATTCCCGAAGCGCATCGATGAACCACGCTTCCTGCTCGGCGCCCATCACCTCTTCGCTCGCGCCCCCGCTGGCGTCGTAACGATCTAGGGCAACGATTCGAAACGCTTCGGGTTCGACGAAGTAACGCGACCCGAAGCTGCCGTAGTCGGCGGTTTTACCCACCTGCGCGAAGCTGATGCCACGCGCAAAGTCGCTGGTAATCTCGATTGGATCGGGCAGGTCCGACGCTCCTGCTTCTTCGAGCGCGGCGATCAGCCCGTTGAGGTAGCTGAGACTCACATCGCCGCTGAGCCGCCCAAGATCGACGCCGAGATCGGCTCCAGCTTCCGCTGCGTCGAGCAGCCCCTCGATCACCCGTACTACTTCTGGGTGGTCGGCGTCCGCGTACGGCTCCGCGCTTTCGGGCACTTCGTCGAGCAACTCTTCCAGTCGGTCCTGGTTTACGGCGATGTTGCCGGGCACTGCGTCTTCGGGGATGACGTGGTCTGCTCGGAAGCGCCGCAGATCCGTCATCACCAGGTGCACGTGACGCCCGAAGCGAAAGTCGCGGTAGATGCGCAGGTTTTCTGGAAACTCGGCGTCGCGATCGTATTCGAAGTCCGCACCATCGCGATAGTCGACGGGCATGTACTCGAACCACGCCTGGTCGGCGTTGGCGCGCCGCTCGACGTCGCGTTCATCCAGGCCGTCTTCGCCGTCAGTGGTGGTCTGGGCGTACGCGTCGTTGGCGAACTCGTGATCGTCCCAGGTGACGATCATCGGGTGCCGTTCGTGGAGCTGCTGCAAGTGCGGGTCGGTGCGCACCGTGCGGTATAGGTCTCGGTAGTTGCTCAGGCTGCGAGCCGCAAGGAAGCCTGTGTTTCCATCTTCTTCCCCAACACTTCGCTCGATGGCGCCGTCGGGATCCGAGAAGACGATGGCCCGCTCGGCATTTTCCACTTGGAACCGTGGGTCGCTGCCCGTTTCGTAGACGTAGTCGCCGACGTGCACCACGAAATCGATGTCTTGTTCGGCAGCGTGGGCGTGGGTGTGAAAGTAGCGACCGCTGTAATCCTGGCACGACATCACCGCGAAGCTGACCGCGCGGTCCGAGTCGGCGTCGGGCGCGGTCTTGGTGCGACCAGTGCGACTTGCCCGCTGCCCATCGTCCGTGTCTCGAAGGAAGCGATAGTAGTAGGTCGTGTCTGGCTCGAGGTCGACGACGCGAACCCGAACGCAGTGATCCCACTCGACGTCCGCGCGGACTTCAGCGGCTTCGGGCTGAAGCGCAACGAGTTCCTCGAAGCTATCATCCTTGGCGAGCTGAAGGCGCAGCGACACCAAGTCGTCGTCAGAGGGGGAGCGCGTCCACAACACGACACTTTGCGGTCGCGGATCGCCCGACGCCACGGACTGGGGGAACAACTCGGGCTCGACGTCGACCGCACCCGTAGGTCCGAGGTCGACGCCCGCATCTCCCTCGTTCGCTTGGCCCGCGTCCCCCGTGTGTTCGCCGCCTGAGTCGTCGTTGCCATTCGACGAGCACCCCAGCAACGGCCCCGCGGCGACCACCCACGTTTTCAAGAATCGACGACGCTTCACTCGGGGGGGTGTTGCGTACCGCGCTGGGGATTGCAAGTGCGACGCTCACCGCGCAGTGCAGATCCCTGTGACGGGCGCCGAACTGGCTAACTCATCGAGTGGGTGCGTGTCGTTGACGCGTGTGCTCGGACGGTTGTGTCGTTGCGTTTGGGTTTGGCCCGTGCGCGGGGATGGTGTGTGCCTTGGACAGAGATGTACTCGAGGGGCCGAAACTCGATGTTCAGCGCGCCCGTTACCTTGGGGGCTCTAACAATCGCTATCGATCATCAGAGCCCAGGTTGACGGGCGTGCTGTTCGTTGGTTTTCGGAAGTCCTCGGCTCAGGGGGCGGGTTCGCCGTTTTCGGTGGGTTCAGTGGTGGCGCTGATGCCGAGCTCGCCGTTCATGATCGTCAGGCGCGTGGCTTCGATTTCCCAGGTGACGGTGTCGGCGCGAAGTACGTCGAGGATATGCGCTTCGGCGTCCGCTTCGCGTTCTGCAGGGCAACCCGCTTCGTCCACCCCGACGTTGCTTAGCTCGAGTGCCGTGCCGCTTTCCACGTACTCGCCGAATCCAGAGTTGCACGTCGTGAAGAATTCGAAAGTGCCGTCATCGAGAAACTCGATGGTAGGGCTCTGATCGAACGCACTGCTGGTAGCGCCCATGTCGCGGATGAACGTGTCGATGGTCCAGGTTTGACCGACGAGGGGTTCGTCGGGCTCGGCGAGTTCGCGGTCCAAGAACGTGAGCGTTACATCAGTGCTCGTGAAGATCAGGCGCGGTTCGTCGAGCTCGATGTTTGGTTGCGCGCCGAAGAATTCGGCCAAGAAGTAGTCTTGTTCGTGCGCCTCTTCGGAGCAGCCGATGTCTGTGGTGCTGAAGCCTTCCGTGCACAAGGCGTCGTCGCAGATTGAATACTCAGCGCCGTGGCTGTTACATCCCGCGTGGAAACCAAAGTTGTTTCCGTCGAAGTCGATGCGGATCATCGAGTCGGCAAGCGGAGAGAACCCGGCAGCGGACTCGAACACGAAGGTTCTGCCCGTCAGTTGTTCGGCGAGATCGCCAGGGTCGGGTTCGCTAGGGTTGCCTTCGGGTTCAGCTGAGGCGAGCACGCCGAGGTCGCCGTTCATGATCGTCAGACGCGCGGCGTCGATTTCCCAGGTGACCGTGCCACTGCCCAGCACGTCGAGGATGTGCTCTTCCGCGTCTTGTTCGAGTTCGGATGGGCAGCCCGCTTCGGTTACCTCGACGTTGGACAGCGTTAGCTCATCACCGCTCTCCTCGTATTCACCTTCGCCGTCGTTACACGTCGTGAAGAATTCGAAGGTGCCGTCGTCGAAGAACTCGACGGTGGGAGGCGGATCGTACGCACCGCCGCTGGCGAGTTCACCTTGGATGAACGTGTTGATCGTCCAAGTTTGTCCGACGAGGGAGCGGTCGGGGTCGGCGAGTTCGCGGTCGAGGAAGACGAGGGTTGTGTCTTCGCCCGTGAACGTCAGGCGTGAGTCTTCGAAGGTAAACGCGGGTTGTGACGTGAAGAAATCTGCCAAGAACTGGTCTTGCTCATGTAGCCCTTCGCCGAGGCAGGCAGCCGCCGTGCTCTGAAAAGTATCGACGCAAAAGTCGTCACCGCAGAGCGTATAGTCGCCAGAGTGGCTATTGCAGCCTGCGTTGAACCCGAAGCCGCTTTCCTCACCGAAGTAGACACGAATCGTCGAGTCGCCAGTCGCTGAAAACCCTTCCGCGGATTCGAGCAAGAAGTTCTTGCCTCTCAACTGCTCGACGATGGAGTCCGGATCTTCACCAGACGTCGCCGATCCCAACGTGACGCTATCACTCGCATCACCGTCGTCTACCTCGACGCGGAACTCGTCGTCGGGGTTTCCGCCAACTTCGACCTCGAAGGAGCCATCGCTCGCGCTCGTCGTCGAGCCTTTCGAGTCATTGCTGACGTTGGTGACCGAAACCTCGGCTTCACCCGAGGCGATCGCGCCTGGAGCACCCACGACACGCACGCCTGCGTCGGCTTCTTCCACCGTGATCTTCGATTTGTCGATCAGCGAAGCGTCGTTTTGCGTGTTGTCTACGTCCATGAACGGATTGTCCGCTTCAGTACCCGCACAGCTCGGCAGCGTGAGTGCGGCGCAGAGACTCAGCAGCATCGTGAGGGTCGTTAGCCACAGGCCAACGGGCGATCGCTTGGCGTGAGCTTTGTCGGCTCGAGCAGGTCGGTGTTCGTTGATCTTCGTCGATGAGGTCATGGGTTTCTCTTTGAAAGTGGAAAGAGTTGGAAGTTGATTTGCACGACGCACTCTGGGGTGTCGTCACGTTCGGCGCTTTGGAGTAACTGGGCTCGGAAGTCGCGGACTTGTTGTTTGAGCTGCGCGAGGCGCTCCTTGCTCACACAAACGGTCAGTGCTGAGACTTCCCGTTCGTCGCGAGGGATGAGTTCGATGGCTTCGCTGGCGCGCGTCATCATCGCACGGTGGAACTCGACGAGGTGATGTCCGAGGGGACCTCCCGATGACACGAGGGCGTCGCTGCGTTTTGCGCTTCCGTCGTCGGCGATCACGAGTAGCCCCAACTCGGTCAGCGTCTTGAGTGCGGTCTTGGCCTCGGAGATCGTGATCTTCGGCTCCAGCATGTTCGCGATCCAGCGCGGATCTGCGGAGAAGTCTTCGCGCGCGGCGAGCTCTCGCGTGGCTGGGATGTACCAACTCGAGAAGTACGCGGCCTGCGCTTGGGTCAGACGATGCACGCGTGAGAACGACGCGTACTGCGTAAGCCGCGCGTAGTAGTGCTCTTTCTCGCTCTGGGCTTTGGCCTGGTTGAACGCGACCAGGTCGCTGAAGTACGCTGCTTCTTGACCGCGCAGCTCACACGCCTCCGCGAAACGCACCGCCATGGTGGGTGTCAGGTTGCGTTTGCCCTTGATCACCAGGTGCGGATGGTTCGACGAGCGACAGCCTGCCCGCCGCGCCATCACGCGATACGAAAAGCCGTACTCTTTCTCCTTCGCGTGCGCGTAGAAGTCCGCCAGGAAACGACGGTAGTCGAGGTACTCGTAAACGCTGCGCGCCATGCTCACGATGGAATCGTGGGCGACGGACGGGGTGACGGCAACCAGACGCAGTCAGAAAACTTGATCATCTAGCACACGGCTCAGCGGCTGAATGTTTCTTAAATTCTCGAAAATAAACAGATGTTGAGCTGGGCCAAGCTGCAGGCTTGTCAATATCGAGCGTATTTCAGCACACACTTGGCAGCCTGCGCCCAACATCCGCCGATGTACTGTCTTCGCCGCTGCCACGTGCGTCGGTCGAAACCCGCTCTCGCGAACCCGCGTCGAACGGATGCTAAGCTGCGGGATGATGCGCATTCGGCACCTCACGGCTTTCGGGTTTGTTCTGTGCATGGGTTGTGGTTCGGACGACGACAGCGAGTCCAGCTCGAGCTCGAACCTGTCGGGCGACGACAACACTGATTCGGTGATGGCAGGGGACGTGCTCGGCGAAGATGAAGTGGTCATCGGCGGTTTTGATGGCGATTCGAACGGCGGGGGCTCTGGCGCAGGTAGCGGTGGGAGTGGCGCTGCAAGCTCAGGCAACGAAGACACCTGTGACGGCCTGGACAACGACGGCAACGGTATCATCGACGACGTGGACGTGGGCAACGATGGTATCTGCGACTGCCTGCGAATCGCCACCTTGGGTGAGGCGGGTGAATGGGGCAATGGCGACATCTTCGAGACCTGGCTCGACACGCGTAGCGCCACGGGCGCGACAGATCTGGGGGATGCGACGCTGACGCCTGACCTGCTGTCGGGGTATCAGGTGGTGGTCGTTCAGAACGTGAGCGTGATCGGGCGTGAGTATGCAGACGCCGAGGTGACGGCGTTTCGCGAATGGATCGAAAGCGGTGGCGGCGCGATGACGCTGATCGGCTACGCAGATCCCGCCGAGCGTGCGAACGTCAACCGTTTGCTCGCGCCCTTCGACGTGCAGTACGGCGAAGAGCAGATCTTGCAGAAGCAGGGCGGAGTTACCGTGCCCGTGACCAACTGGAATGCTCACGCGACCACGACGGGCGTCGAGATGATCGGCGTGGACAACGGCTATCCCGTCACGGGTGGCGCCGCGTTGCTCGCGTCTGAAGGCGGTCACGACATGGCGCGCGCGGCGGACGCAGGTTTGGGGCGCGTGTTCGTTTGGGGTGACGAATGGATCACCTACGACAGCGAGTGGAACGACCGCCCCGAGTACCAGGTCGAACTGTTGTGGGTGAATATCTTGAAATGGCTGTCGCCTGAGAACGAATGCCAAGTCGAGGTGCCTCCGCGGTTGATCAACATGGCCCGCTGAACTGTGCATTGGTCTGATCGTCGCCCCATGTCGTCGCTGCATTGCCTGGCATGGCAGCAAACCCGCCCGTCAAGCTCGGTGGCTGAGGCTGTTTTCACGAGAACCGTAGCGGAGCAGCCTTCTGGCTTCGAGCAACGGAAGCGCAGGGGAAACAGCCTCAGGCGCCGAGATCGGCGGGCGTCCTGACAGATTGAAATGAGACCAATGCTCAGCTCGCTGAAGGAGCCAGCCCCACGAGTGGCGACACACGAAGTAACCTACGACGCACTCGGTGGTGGAGTGCGAAAGGTGGCGCCTGCGTGCGAAGACGCTGCGAAAAGCGCCCCAAATGACAGACGCCCTGCGAACCTCTCGTGAGGTTGCAGGGCGTCGCGCTGTCGCGAGCGCTGGGAGGTCCGCTACGGATCGCCCTTCGCTACGTGTTTACTTCTTGGCGGCCTCGCGTGCGGCGACCTCTTCTTTGACCTTCTCCAAGATGTTCTTGGGCACCAGTGCGTAGTGCGAGAACTCCATCGAGAACTGGCCGCGACCTGCCGTGTTGGAGCGCAAGTCGCCGATGTAGCCGAACATCTCCGATAGCGGGACGTCAGCCTTGATGCGCACGGCGGTGGGCGTGGGCTCTTGCGTCTTGATCATGCCGCGGCGTCGGTTCAAGTCGCCAATCACGTCGCCGACGTTGTCGTCGGGAACGTACACGTCGACCTTCATCACGGGTTCGAGCAGCTCGGGACCAGCCTTCGGCATGCTCTGCCTGTAGCCTGCCTTGGCTGCGGTCTCGAACGCGATTTGCGAAGAGTCCACCGCGTGGAAGCCACCGTCGGTGAGCGTCACCTTGACGTCGAGCAAGGGGAAGCCGACCAGCGGCCCCTTCTCCATCATGACGCGGAAGCCCTTTTCAACGGCTGGGATGAACTCCTTGGGCACGTTGCCGCCGACGATGCTCGACTCGAACACGAAGCCTGCACCTGGCTCGCTCGGCTCGACCGTGTAGTCGATCTTTGCGTACTGACCAGAACCACCCGTCTGCTTCTTGTGGGTGTAGCTGTCGCTGACGGGCTTGGTGATCGTCTCGCGGTAGGCGACGCGTGGCTCGCTCACCGTGGCTTCCACGTTGTGGGTGCGCTTGAGGATATCGACCTTGATGTCGAGGTGCAGCTCGCCCATGCCCTTGAGGATGGTTTCGCCCGACTCTTGGTCGACCTCGACGTGGAATGACGGGTCTTCTGCGACCATCTTGCCGAGCGCGGTGCTCAGGCGTTCGCTGTTCGCCTTGTCCTTCGGGGTTACCGCAACCGAGATGACCGGATCGGGGAAGATCATCGGCTCGAGCGTGGCGGGGTTCTTTTCGTCCGCGAGGGTGTGACCCGTGCGTACGTTCTTGAGCCCGACGATAGCGATGATGTCACCTGCCTGCGCCGAGTCGACCATGGTGCGGTCGTTGGCGTGCATCTCCACCATGCGGCCGATGCGCTCGGTCTTGCCCGTGAAGGTGTTCACCACCGAGTCGCCCTTGTTGATGGTGCCCGAGTAGATGCGAGTGAACGTCAAGCTGCCGAAGCGGTCGTCCATGATCTTGAACGCCAAGCCGCGGAAGGGGCCCTTGGGGTCGACGATCGCGAACTTGCCCGTCTCGTTGCCTTCCAGATCGATTTCCGGTTGCGGCGGTACCTGCGTGGGATCGGGAAGGTACTCGACGACGGCGTCGAGCACCTTCTGCACGCCCTTGTTCTTGAACGAAGAACCACAGAACGTGGGGAAGAACGAAAGATTGATGGTGCCCTTGCGCACGCAGCGCTTGATGGTGTCGACGTCGGGCTCCTCGCCTTCGAGGTAAGCCGCCATCACGTCGTCGTCCTGCTCTACGGCGGTTTCGATCAGCTCCGCGCGGTACTTCTCGACGTCGTCTTTCATGTCCTCGGGGACATCTTTGACTTCGTAGTTCTCGGGCAGCCCACTGTCGTCCCAGACGTAAGCCTTGCGCTCGAGCAGATCGACCACGCCGACGAACTCCGACTCCGTTCCAATCGGCAGCACCATCACCACGGGCTTGGCGGCGAGTACGGTCTTGATCTGGTCGACGACGCGGTAGAAGTCCGCGCCCAGGCGATCGAGCTTGTTGACGTAGATGATACGCGCAACCTTGCTCTCGTTGGCGTAACGCCAGTTGGTCTCAGACTGCGGCTCCACGCCGCCAGAGCCGCAGAACACACCCACGCCGCCGTCGAGCACCTTCAGCGAACGGTAAACCTCGATCGTGAAGTCGACGTGGCCGGGGGTGTCGATGATGTTGAAGCGGTGGTCCTTCCAGAAACAGGTCGTGGCAGCGGACTGAATCGTGATGCCGCGCTCTTGCTCCTGCTCCATGAAGTCGGTGGTGGCCGCGCCATCGTGAACCTCGCCGATCTTGTGGATCTTGCCGGTCAACTTGAGGATGCGCTCGGTGGTCGTGGTCTTGCCCGCGTCCACGTGGGCAAAAATGCCAATGTTGCGATACTTGCTGAGGTCTTTCATCGTCGCTCTGTTCTTCCGCCACCTGTCGCGGCTGCACGTGCCCAAAGCTGGGCGGTCGTTCTGTGGGTCAGCCGGATAGTCGCTGGATCCCGGCCGTGTCAAATGCTTTGAGGGGTCGCTCCGAGCTTGCCCAAGGCTCGGTGATGGCCTGGTTCGAAATGGCGAACACCTAGCCCACGCTGCACTGTCGAATCGAGGTCGCTCTGGGGGGCGAACCCCGGATTGAGGGCAGCGGAAGGTGCCATGTAGATGCGACCTCGGCACGCGCAAGTTGACACAAAAAACAACCGCGACTCACGCTTCCAAACCCGCGGTAGCTCTGCCTTGGCCGCGCGAACCAGGCCGACTTGGGGCGATGCGTCGAAGTGGCATCTGGGAAGGCTTCGGAATGGCAGACACTGGGGGGCAAAACCCGCTACAGTCGCTCCATGGACCTGGGTCTCGAGCGCTTCCTGGAACTCGTCAAAGCGGAGTTGAAGGCCGTCGACGTGCGCATCGAGATCGGCGGCGCGACGCCCACCGATCCCAAGGTGGTGTGGACGAGAATCCAAGGCGGAAACGCCCGAGTCGTGGCGGTACTCGAGTCCGCGGTGCGTTCGGAGACCGACCTCGAGCTGCGTTTGGCGACGCTTACCCGCAGCTTCACTGAGACGGTAGAGCGCAGCGCCCGGGCCGTGGAACGTTCATTCGAGAGCGCCTCCGCCCGGGAGCGGCTCGACCATGAACTCAGCGCACTCGCCAAGCGTTCAGGAGCCGAGCGTGCGGCCGTCTTCGATGTCAGCTCGCCCATGGTTTGGGGAGCGTCTGCGATCGAAGAAGCGGCCAGTGAGCACGCGAACCAAGAGCTCGAGGGTTGGATTGGCGCGCTGCGTGAAAGTCACACCGAGGAGTTGCGCGGGGCGCGTGGTCACGTCGTGCGCCTGACGGTTGGTGAACGTGAATGCCTGGCCAAGATGTTCGGCGGCATTTACGTGATGGCACTGTCGTTCACTGGCGCGCTGTCGGAGCCTGTTGCGGTTGGCGCGCTGCTTCACGCGGCGGACACCATCGAACGTTTGGTGATGGCGCTTCCGCCCATCGATCCGCCTCCAGGCGGCAAAGTGATCCGTTTACCCAAACGGCAGACTTGATCACGCCATGGAGCGTGAGCTGAAACGCCCACACGACGCTCGACGCGGCTGAACAGGAAGGTAGCCGGATTGAGCGCTGCGCCCAGCAAGCGAGAACGGTGGCGGAAAGCCGTTCCTCACGTGCGCACGGCATTGATCACCGTCGCGTTGATCTGCGGCGCGTTGCAACTGTTGCCAGGCGGTTCACGGCTCGGCAATCGTGAGGTCTGGAAAACCAAGCACAACCAAGCCCAGTTCGCGCAGTGGTCCGAAGCGCTCGGCACGCTGGGCATCGAGCTCACCCCCGAGCAGTTCGAAGACGAGTTGTGGCGCTTCGTTCGGAGTTACCTCGGCTTCCAGCGACCCGCAGCGCGGGCGCTGCGTCCGTTGTCTGCTCAACTCGGGGTGAACCAGAGCTGGCGAATGTTTTCGAACCCGCAGACGCATCCTGCGCGCGTCCACGTCGACTTGGATCGGGGGGCAGGGTTTGCGCCGCTGTACGTCTCGCGTTCCGACGAGTTCGACTGGCGGCGCAAACAGTTCGACCACAATCGCATGCGTAAACTGGTCGGACGCATCGTGCGCAAAGGTCGTCCGCGATCACATCGCGAGTTCGTGAATTGGATTGCTGCGCAAACACGCGACGAATTTCCCGACGCGACTCGCGTGAGAGTACGGCTATTTCGTTGGCCCACGCCGAGCCCCGCCGAGCTGGCGGAAGATGCAGCAGCATTCGACGCCGAGGGCCGCTTCGAATCGGCGCGCGTGGTCGAACTTGGCGAAGGTGACGACCGCTGATGCGACAGGTGTGGCAGCGTTGGGTGAACTTTTGGTCGCAGCGCGAGAGCGCAACGGGCTTGTGTGTGCTGCGTGCCCTGGTGGGTGCGGTGACGCTCTACAGTCTGATTTCGATCGCCGCCGCGGGCTTGGTCGACGTGTTGTGGGTGACGCGACAGAGCGGTGGAATGATGACCAGTGTCACCCAGCACTGGATTTGGGGCGTATTGTCTGGCGGCGCGACTTCGGCAAACGTCTGGAGCTTGTATTGGCTCGCCTTGGTTGGAGCTGCGCTGTGCTGCGTCGGGTTGGGGGGCCGCTGGCCGCTGCTGTTCACCCAACAATGTTACGTCGCGCTGACACACTTGAACCCGCACGTGAGCGGCGGCTACGACGCCCTCATCAGCATCGCGCTGTTGGTGCTCGCGTGCAGTCGCTGCACCGCGACACTTTCGCTCGATTGTTGGCTCAAACACCGACGTTGGTGGCGCAGCGAGAGCATCTCTGCGTGGCCGCGCTATCTGCTGCTGTTGCAGCTCTTGGTTACCTACTCGGCGACGGGGTTTCAGAAAGTCGGGCTGTCGTGGACGCCCATGGGGGGCTACACGGCGCTGCACTACGTGCTGCACGATCCGACCTGGACACGGTTTTCACCCACTTGGGTTACCGCGCTCGACCCAATCTTGCGTGTAGCGACGGCGATCGCGTGGCATTGGGAGCAGCTCTCGATACTGATGCTGCTGGTGCTCTACTATCGAGCGACCGCCGATCGTCCAGGTAGAGTACGTGCGCTGTTCAATCGCGTGGACTTGCGTATTCCCTGGGCGCTGACGGGGGTTGGGATCCACGTCGGGATCTTGCTGATGCTGAATGTGGGCCCGTTTTCGTGGATCTCGCTGGCGTATTACGTGACGTTGTGGCGGCCAGAGGAGCTCGAGCGTGGCGCGAGTCGCTTGGTTGGGCGATTTCGCGCGCCAGTCCACGCGTGACCCCTGCGTGAATCGCGCGCAACACGCGGCGAAACAGGTGCAGCAGTTGATGGTTCAGTCTAGGACTGGACTACAACTCTCGGAAATCCATAGCGAACCCTGCGCCCTATACCTGAACTGCACTGCCATGCGGCGTTTCGAGAGATGGAATGTGCAGTTCGGCACTGGCGCGCTGTTCTGCCCCGTTCAGGCTGAATGGTGCAGGAGGTGCTGCAGCCGTCGCAGCGCCTGATCTCACCAAAAATCAGAAAGCCGGAGACTCACAAGCAATGCCTAACTTCCTAATCCCATCCAAACGTGGTCTTGGCGCGCTCGGCGCGCTGTTCATGGTGGCCTTCGCGCCCAACGCTTTCGCCCAAGCGGAGTGTGGCGACACTACCTGCGACGCAGGTTACGAATGTGTGTCGTTCCAGTCCTCCTGCCTGGTGATCGCGTGCCCCGAGGGTGAGAAGTGTGACTTCGAGTGTGAGCCCAGCGAGCAGTTCTACTGCCAGCGCGCGGAGTGCACTGACGACAGCGAGTGCGGCGACCACATGGTGTGCGCCACACATGAACGCTACAACTGTCCCGAGACAGACTTCGCTTGCGATCCCGACGGGCCGTGTGAAGAGCCAGAGAAGGTCGAGTGCACGCCCGAGGAGTACAACGAGTGCACACCACGTTGGGAGCTGCCCTGCGAAGAAGCCAGCGACTGTGGTGAGGGTTTCGCCTGCGAGACGCAAGAGTTCTGCAGTTGTCCAGGTTCCTCAGGTTCTACGGGCGGTGGCTCAGCTCCGTCAGAGCCCGTCGACCTGTTGCCGCCCCCCGACGAGGGTGACGGCGACAGTGGCGGTGAGGAAGACGACACGACCGACGAGGCACCGCAGCGTTTAGCTCCCGCGGAGCCCGAAGGACGCCCCGCTCCAGACGACAGCTGCGGCTGCCAGGAGACCGACGAGAAATACTGTGTGGTCATCGAGCAGGCTTGCGAAGAGGACACTGACTGTCCTCAGGACTGGAGCTGCATCGACAATCCCGCAGGCGTGTGTTGGGCGGACACCGAGGGGAACACGGGTTGCGAAGAAGCCGACCCCGCACGCGTGTGCACGCCGCCAGGGCAAGAGTTCGGTATCGCCGAAGCGGGCATCGCCACCTCGGGCGCTGCAGACACGGGAGCCAGTTCGGGTCTCGAAGGTGAAGACGGCCGCGGCGAGTTACCTCCCGACGCCAATCCCGACGTCGATCCCAACGGCGGCGGTTCCGATCAGGACTTGGCTGAACCCGGCGATCCCGACGACGTCGACGAGGAGCCCACAGCCCTGCCGCAGGGTTCTGGGGACAACGACGACGTCGACGAAGCCATCGAAGACCAAGCGGACGACGACGCCGACATCGCCGAGCTCGACGAAGAGGATGCCCCGACCGAAACCAACGGCGTGGATCTCGATTCGTCTGGTGACAGCCAGTCGAGCAGTGGTGGTGGCTGTTCCGTCAGCTCGACGGGCGCAGGTGGCGACGCACTGACGATGCTGTTGATCGGCCTCGGTGCGGCCCTGAGCCGCCGCCGCAAAAACGCGTAACCTTCGTACCAAGGTAACGGGGAAGGGACCGCCCTCCTCCTCCCCCCAACCCCGTTACCTTGGGACTTCTGTTAATCTAGGACCTCGCTCGGGATGGCTCGAGCGGGGTCTTTGCGTTCTAGAACTAGGAGTTCGGCGTGCTTCAGTCGCTCTGAACTTGCGCGTATCGAACCGTCGTCAAACCACCACCGCCCCCGACTTCATCGTGGGCTTCCGTGATTCCGCGAACAGGGTCGAAACAGATGCGGCTGAACTGGTCGAAACAGCCCTCCGAGCCCTCTTCGAAACACCAAGCGCCGCTGTCCTTCTGAATCGCGCGCATGCTTCCCGTTTCCTCAGCCTCGTCTGCTTCGCTGGGTTCATCTGCTTCGCTGGGTTCATCTGCTTCGCTGGGGCGTGATGCAATCGGAGCCAGCGGAAAGTCGACGTGCTTCTGGGCGGGCAGCAGCTCGGGATCCGTGGGAAACGTCTCGAGGCGCTCGAAGTGTGAGAGTCCTTTGTCAGCAAGCACGTAGATCCCTACTACCCGTGGGGGCCTCGAGAACATCAGCGGGGCCGTCAGCTCCTCCCCAGGTTTGGCAGGCGGGTTTTGAGTGACACTGGTCTCTCCCTGTTCGAGCTCCGTGCATGTCACCTCACTGACGACTGCTTGTGGAAAGTGAATGACTCGGGGCACGCTGCACTCCAGCACGTCCACGCGGCGCGTGTGTTGTTTGCTCGAGATGTCGCCGCTGCCAGGGAGCGAGTAGTACGCCGTCTCTTCGAACGTCGTGCGGTAGCGCCAGCTGCGTCCTGCCTCGAACAGCGCCGCGTAGGGCGTGTTTCGGGCGAGGCCCCCACCAGTGTCGCGTGGTGGATGTGATAGGTTAATCGCATTCGGCGTTGCAGCGGCGGACGGCGGGTGGCTGGCCACGGTCTCGGGGAGCGCCGACTGCGCCTCGTCCGACGTCGACTTCGCAGCTCCAGCATCCGCGCTTGGTTGCACGGTGCGTGTCGCAGCTGAGTGGGCCGGCGGCAGCTGATCCGAAGATTGGTCCTTCGAACATCCGCCCCACACGCCTCCTGCGAGAAGCAGGGCGATCACAAACAGCCGCGGGTGCATCGTGAGCGAGATGATATCAACATTTACGCAGCGCGGCGGAATGCGAGACACCGCGCCGAATCGCTCGGGAAAACGGCGGCTCGACGCACGTTCGACGTCGCAACCTCGGGTGAACCGTCCGCGTCGTGTGCTGCTCCAGCTATGTAGGAGAGAGCACGGTGCTGGCTCCCACGCGCCGAACCCTCGGGGCTCGCTCACGAGTGTGCTGGCGTCCGTTCCCGAACGCTCCGAGCGTTGCCTCCCGAACAAAACGTTCAGCTGGTAACCAGGCGAGCGTTGCTCGACGGACGGAACGAAGCCGCTCCGCGGCGGTAATCGTGCGTGGGTGAGGGAGTAGCGCGCGGC
>CBFGUG010000014.1:0-120691 GCA_965651905.1 uncultured bacterium
GTTCCCCGGACTGAGTTCCCCGGACTGAGTTCCCCGGACTGAGTTCCCCGGACTGAGTTCCCCGGACTGGGTTCCCGCACCCACCGATACTCGATCGTCCGTGGGAGCTGACCCTTGGCGTGGGCTCAAAGGCCTGGAATCCCAGATCCAGGCAATCGCCGACCTGCGACAACGGGTTCAGCGGATCTAGCGGGTGTGGTGGTGTCGCGCGCATCTGGCGCGGAACGCCTGGAGGCGCCCCCACGCTCTGGCGCTCCCTCGCCTCGCTCGCTCGACTCACGACGGCTCGATTCACGACGGTTCGATTCACCATGCGACCTCGCCGGGTCACTGCCGAGGCCATCCCGTCCCGCTCGCCATGGGTCGGTGATGCCGCCAGGCATGACCGCACGAGCATCATTGGCGCGGCTCCGAGACCGATCGCGAGCTCGATCCTCCAACGTGCTGTCGGCGGACTCGTTTGGAGGTGACGTCTCGACGTTGGGTCGGTCGACGACACCGCCCACGAGTACGCTCCGCGTCTCATCGCTGAGCCGGTTGGCATTTGCGTCTGTGTCGCCTTTGGGTTTGTTCGAACCCGACCCATCGCTCGGTGGCGTAGTGCTGGCCGACTCCTCCGCGCGTTGGTCCTGCGGTTGCGCCCGCTCTGCGCTCTTGCTGCCAGCTTTGTCATCAGTCGCCAGATCACGCGGCGATGCGGGCCCCGCTGCCGCCGTGGCTTCTCCAGTGAACCCTGGCGCCGCCAACCAGACGCCACCAAGTACCGCAGCAGCGCCCAGAAAACCCGCCACTGCGGCCAGAATGCTGAACGAACGAGATTGCCGCCCGGCCGCTGGAGTCGAAATTCCCCATGGGGGCATGCTCGGTGAGCGCTCCTCGGCGCCGCCGAGCCCAGGCACCGCCGTACGAGTCGGTGGCACATCCTCCGCCTGCCCACCGTCGAGCAGCTCGGTAGGCGTGGTGGGTGGCGCGAAGTCCGAAATGGGCGACGCGTGTGCACCACGTACGGGCGGACGTGAACCACGATGCCGTTCTTCGGCGGGAACCGTGGGTGCATCACCACTGACGGGACGTTCGGAGATCAGCGAACCCCGCGACTCCCCTTCGCGTAGTGTTGGAGGCACCACGGATTGCCGAACGGGAAGCGCCATCGGGGTCAGCGCTCCGCTGAACGGAGACGCGAGCGTGTCCTCCAGCACCGCAGGCCCTGCCAGTCCACGCGCGATGGCGCGGATCGTATCCGCAGCACCTTGTGCACTCGGGGGCCGATCGCCGGGCTTCTTCTCCAGCAAACGTGCCACCAGGTGGTCCAGTTCCGATGGAATACCCGGCACCAACGTCGCCAGCCTTGCTGGCACCTTGGTCAGGTGCGAAATCAACAGCTCTTCGGATTTGCAGTCTTCGAAGGGACTCTCACCAGACAGCATCTCGTACAACAGTAAACCTACCGCATACAAATCGGCGCGCGCGTCGACGGAATCCCCAGACGCTTGCTCGGGCGAAATATACCGCGGCGTTCCGATCGCGACTCCGCGGGAAGTGATCGGCGCAGTGCCGTCGAGCAGCTTCGCTATGCCGAAATCGAGAACCTTGGGGCAGCTGTTGGTCAAGAAAATGTTCGGCGGCTTGACGTCGCGATGAACGACGCCGATGGCGTGCGCTGCAGACAAGCCGTCGAGCACTCCCGCTGCGATCTCCAGCGCCTCTTCGGGAGGCATGCGTCCCCAGTCACGAATGCGGTGCGCGAGCGTTTCCCCGACCAGCCGCTCCATCACGTAATAGGGCACGCGGTTCTCGGCGACGCCAGCGTCCGTCACGCTCACGATATTGGGATGCTCCAGCTTGCCGAGCGCTCGCCACTCGTTGCGCAGGCGCTGCACCAGATCAGGACGACTGATGAACTCTCTGAGCAGTGCTTTCAGTACGAACCGCTTGCCGAGTTCGCGATGCTCGACCTCGTAAACCGAGCCCATGCCCCCCTTGCCGATCCGCTGGACGACCTTGTAGGGAGTGCCCTCGATGAGCTGGCCTATTTCGAACTCGTCGCTCATGTTGTTTCAGCGGCTGAGGGCAGCAAGAGAGTGTTGTGGTGATGCCCCGGGGGCGCAGTCTGCCCAGCGCGAATCTATACCGTTCAGACACGGCCGTCGAGCTGGATAATCAACGTATCGACCTTCGGTCCCGTCGGTTTCGTGTTGGCGTCCGCGACTTGCGCGCCGCGTCGGCGACGCCTGGTGCCACCGTCTGGAAGACAGGTTCCCACTCGCGTCCGGGGCCTTTGCTTGAACTTGGAGACAGCGCCGTATTATGAGCGCTCACTCGCCTTTCTTCCCCACACGTCCGACGAAACGCCATGTCCCTGAACAAAAACCAAGTCCTGCACGTTGCGACGCTTGCGCGCCTCCAACTGACAGATGCCGAAGCGGAGGCCATCGCAAGCGACCTCGGCAACATCTTGGGTCACTTCGAGCAGCTTTCCGAGCTCGACACGGCGCAAGTCGAACCAACCGAACACCTCGCCGTGTCACGTCTCCCGTTACAGCAGGATGAGCCGCGTGCGGGGCTGGACATCGACCAGGCCCTCGCTGGTGCACCAAAGACCCTGAACGACGGATTCGCAGTCCCCGCGTTCGTCGACGAAAGCTGATTCGATGAGCACCACCGCCGCCCAAACCGTCTCAGCTTTGGTGGACGACGTCCGCGCAGGAAACGTCCAGGCAACGGACCTGACCGAACGAGCCCTGCAAGCTGCCGCCAGCGAAGCCCAGCGCTTCAACACTTATTTGTGTGTGGCTGGTGATGCAGCACGACGAGCGGCGGAGCGCGTCGCGGACAAACAGCGAAAAGGCGACCCGCTCGGCGCGCTCGCGGGCCTACCAATTGCCGTCAAGGACGCCCTGTGCACCACGGACGCTCCCACCACAGCGGCGTCGCGCATTCTCACACGCGACGGCCGCAGCCACGACACGGGATGGCGCCCCGCGTACGACGCGACCGCAATCGCTCGGCTCAGAGCCGCAGACGCGATCATCATCGGCAAGACCAACATGGACGAGTTCGCGATGGGCTCGTCGAACGAAAACAGTGCGTTCGGCGCCGTCCGCAACCCCTGGGATCCCGAGCGCATCCCAGGCGGCTCGAGTGGTGGCAGCGCCGCGTGTGTGGCTGCAGGCTCCGTCACGGCGTCGCTCGGCAGCGACACGGGAGGCTCGATTCGACAGCCCGCGAGTCATTGCGGCGTCGTCGGCATCAAGCCGAGTTATGGCCGAGTCAGCCGCTTCGGACTGATCGCCTTTGCTTCGAGCCTGGACCAGATTGGCCCGATGGCGTCGGACGTCCGCGGCGCGGCACGCGTGTTGGAAGTGATCGCGGGCCCCGACCCAAACGACGCCACGTGTTCGGCGAACGCGACAGGCGAATACGAAAGCGCGTGCGGTCAGGACGTCGCGGGACTTCGTATCGGCATCCCGGACGAATACTTCGCCGAGGGACTCGAGCCCGAGGTGCAGCAAGCGGTCACCACCGTGATCGACACCCTGCGCGCCAGCGGCTGCTCGATAGAGAAGGTCAGCTTGCCGCACACCAAGTACGGCATCTCGACGTATTACCTCGTCGCCACCGCAGAAGCGTCCAGTAACCTCTCCCGCTTCGACGGCGTGCGTTTCGGGTTGCGCGCCGCACACGCCGACGACTTGATCGCGACCTACGAGCGGACGCGCGGCCTCGGCTTCGGCGCCGAGGTCAAGCGCCGCATCATGCTCGGTACCTACGCGCTCAGCACTGGGTATTACGACGCCTACTACAAGAAGGCGCAACAAGTCAGGACGCTGATCCGCCGAGACTTCATCCAGGCGTTCGCGAAAGTGGACGCGCTGGTCACGCCTGTCAGCCCCACTGTGGCCTTCCGTCTGGGGGAAAAGCTGATGGACCCGCTGACCATGTACCTGGCCGACGTGTACACGTTGCCGGCGAGTCTGGCGGGCGTGTGCGGCGTATCCGTGCCAGCGGCGCTCAGTCCGACGACGGACCAACGTCGAGCCCTGCCGATCGGCGTTCAGATCCTCGCTCCCGAGTTCGAAGAAGCGCGCATGGTGCGCCTGGCCGCGGCCTGGGAAGCTCAATCCCCCGTTCGTGGTCAGCTCGCTTGCGGCTGATGTCACCGCCGCTGAGCACGACTAGCCGCGCGGGACTCTCGTCACGCCACGATACCGATTACCCGTGACCCGCCCTCCTCGCATTCCACTCGATGGCGCTCTGGTCGTCGACAAGCCCAGTGGCCCCACCAGTTTCGGAATCGTGGCAGGCGTGCGCAAGCTACTCGGGACGAAAAGAGTCGGCCACTGCGGCACCCTCGATCCGATGGCGAGCGGTGTGTTGGTCGTCGTCGTCGGACAGGCAACGAAACTGGCCGCGCTGCTCACAGGCGCCGACAAGTCTTATCGCGCAACGATCCGCTTCGGCTCCTCGACGGATACGCTCGATGCCTTGGGTGAGACCGTCGAGCAGTGTGCGCTCTCACCGGGTTGGTCGGCGTCCGTCGACCTCGCGCCGATTCTCGACGCGGAGCGTGCCCGGGTCGAGCAGGTGCCCCCGCAGTTCTCCGCAATCAAGCGCGACGGTCGTCGCGCCTACGCCCTCGCACGACGGGGCGAGGTCCAAGATCTACCTGCGAGAGACGTACGCATCCTCGAACTCGATGTGCTCAGTTTCGACGACGAGCGCCTGATCGTTCAGCTCCGCGTCTCGAAGGGCTATTACGTGCGCTCGCTCGCGCGCGATCTGTGCGAACGTTTGAACGTTTGCGGCCACCTCAGCGAGCTCCGCCGAACCGCGAGCGGCTGCTTCACCGAAGCAGAAGCCCACAGTTGGCCGCCCACCGAACCCCCGACGCTGCTCAGCATCGAAGACTGCGCTCGCCGTGCGCTCACCTGCGCCGAGTTGACGGCGGAAGGCGCGCACAAGGCGCGCCTCGGGCAAAAGCTCAGTGGCGAACACTTCGTCAGCAAGGTGGATGACCCCGCTGCCTGGTTTTCGCCCGGGGGCGAGTTGATCGCGCTCGGACGCCGCGATGGCGAGATCTACCGTGTGCTGCGCGGGTTCACCAGCCACGGTGATTGAGTCCTGCAGAACGCCTCCGATGGGCGGGGCGCTGTTCACTCGTACGAAACGTCGCTCACATTCAGGCCCCGTCGCTGCAGACGTTCGCGAATTCGAGCAGCAAGCTCCGCGTCCTCCTGTTCGAAGCGTCCGCTCAGTTTCACGGCGACCGCATCGCCGTCACTCGACACTTCGATGCAACTGCTCTCCCCCTCGCCTAGTTGCAAGCGCACGAGCCCCGTCTTGCCGTTGCCCCCGGCCGCAACCCGCTTGACCAACTGCAACGCGATCTGGTCGATGCGTGAACTCGCCACATGTAGCCCGGAAGCCACGGCTGGCATCGCGGGGCACGCCAACTGACGGAGGAGTGGATCGGAAGCGTATGGGACACCGCCATCTTCGACGGTGTCCAACAACTCGTCGCGAGCTTCCCCCGTCGCCTGTTGCTCGGACTCGAGGCCCAGTGCCTGCGTGTCGTCCCTCGCCAACCGCGGTCGGTTGGTGGCCGTGCCCAGGTCGAAGGCGTTGTGATCACGAGGCGCCAGGCGTGAGGCGGACCCGACGTGTTCCCAGCCCGCCCCCAGTGCGCCAGCGTGTTGGCAGTTAGTCCTACCATCCGGTTTTGGGACGATCTGCGAAGGCGCATCTGCGCCAAGAGCTGCGGTCGTGCCGCCTCGAGTCTTCGGAGGCCTTCGCAATAACTCGACAAAACTGTCAGTCCCCGTTGCCGTTCGACGCTCCGCGGCAGGACCGCTCGGCGCTGTTTCCGTTCGCGCTTTGATGGATTGCACCACGCTGCCTGGTTCGTCCACGCGCGTCCCCGGTTGCTCAATTTCGCCGATCGGCCTAATCTGCGTGGGTGTCGGGTGGGGCTTGTCGCCTTCCCGCAGTCGGCATCTCGCGTTGGAACCTCCACAACCCCAGCCCTGGCTTGGCCTGCTACTCGTAGCAGTAGCCGCCATTTTCGCGACTGCGGCTAGTACCGTCACCAGCATCTCGCACGCGCGGCTTGGTGCGTTACAGGAAACGAGCACTGGGTTCCGTCGACGCGCCCTTCAGCGCTACTTGGACAAAGGCACCTTCATCCGTGCGCGCTGGCGGGCGTTACGCGCGCTGGGTTTGGCGGCAGGAACAATCCTGGTGCTGCAGGCAACATCGGACGTCTGGCAGACGCTGGCAGTGGTGTTCGGCACCTTCTTCGTACTGGCACAGCTCGGCGCGGCTGGGCTGAAGGTGATCGCAGAAGCGTCCACCCCTTGGCTCATCGTGATGATGCGGCCCATCGAGCTGCTGGTCATCCCGCTGTGCGATCCGGTCGTGATGACGACGAATTGGCTCGCACGATCGATAAAGGCGACGATTCCCGATACCGAACTCACGGAAACAGAGGTCGAACTCGTCGTCAATCAAGGCGAGCAAAGCGGTGCGTTGGACCACGAGCAATCCGAAATGCTGCGCAAGGTGCTCGAGTTCGGTGATCGCGAGGCGTGCGACTTGATGGTGCCACGGCCACAAATTGAAGCGATCGATATCTCGTCGAGCCCCGAACAGGTGATGGCGCAAATCACCGAGCAGGGTCACACGCGTTACCCCGTGTATCGTGACAGCATCGAAGAGATCGTCGGCATCCTGCACGTCAAAGACGTGTTCTTGTTCACCGCCAGCAAACCGCTGAAGAAACTGAACATCAGTAAGCTGTTACGTAAGGCCGTTTTCGTCCCGGAAACGCAGCGTGCCTCGAGTGTGCTCGAACAGATGCGAGCCGGGCATCACCACATGTCGATCGTACTCGACGAGTTCGGAGGCGTTGCCGGCCTGCTCACCTTGGAAGATCTGCTGGAAGAAATCGTCGGCGAGATCCAAGACGAACACGACGACGATGACGACTCCCCGATTTCCCAGCTGGGCGACGGTCGTTTCATCGTGGATGCCAGCATCCCCATCGCGGAGCTCAATCGGCAAGTTGGCCTCGAGCTGCCCGACGGCGAAGAGTACAATTCCCTGGGTGGATACATCGTCGAGGTGATGGGCAAAGTGCCCGCCGTCGGCACCTTCCTCGACCGCAACGGACATCGCCTCGTGGTGCGTGGCGCAGACGAACGTCACGTCGCCAAAGTGGAAATCGGTCCTTTGCCGAAACTGCGCGTTTCGGCGTGAGCCCGTAGTCGAACCTCGGCTGTTGCCAACTCGGCGATCCGAGCGAGAAACCCGCCTGCTTCGGCACTGGAGCTTCGCCCACGCGTTTGCGGTCGCCGTCAACCGTCGGGAGAGGCACGTCCGCCGCGACGCGGCCGCAGAGAATGTTGAAAGTGCAGAGCCCCATGGGGCCGGAAGCCACGATTTTCCGAAGCGCTCGTTCGGATGGGGCCTCGGAAATCGATCGCTGTCACCACCCGGGTGGCGCACTAGTTTGACTGTGCCCAGCCGGCCGCAACAGCAACGCCCAGTGCAGGCGAGCGCCTCAAAACGAAAAACGCGGCGCACTTGGTGCGTCGCGTTTTCGTCTTCATCGGGTTCGTCAGAAGTCGACAGGCCTCAACCGGGCCCGCCAATCTTGCGAAGCTGATCCAGTACGCGCTCACCCGTGTCCAGCACGCCATCACGCTCCATACCTGGTTGCTTGTTGCCGGCGATGGTCTCACGCACATCGCTCAGAGCGCTCAGCAGTTGGTACTGGAACGTCTGGGGACAAACCGACGCCTCGGTAGTGGGATCGACAGGAACGAACTCCGTACCTTCGGGGCCGCCCTTCGAGTACAGCTCCATCTTCGACTTGCCGACCTCGACCTCGCTCGGCCACTTCTCTGACTTGTCTGCGGCCTTGAACGCCTTGTCGCCGAGGTGATGCATCTTGGCCCACTTGCCGTGAGGGCCGTCGGTTATCGATATGCCCCAGTGCACCTTGGGCGTCTTCTTCTCTTCGGCAACCGACTCGAACTGCTTCTTGGCAGCGCCGAACAAGCGACGAATCTTGTCGCGTTGCGCCTTCACGTCAGCCACGCCGTTCGAGTAGTTGAGCAGCATGGTGACAGCGGTCGCGTTGAAGCGCCCGATGCCCTTGTTGGTCAGGTTGGTGCCGTCGAACGGGATCTCGAGGGCGCCCAGCTTCTCGATTTCGGCCGAGGGGAAGTCCCCCGCTTTGACCTTGTCGCCAGCTGCCTTGAGCACGTCGTCCATCTCGCTGAGCTTGAGGTTCGCCGCGTCAATCTCCGTGACCAGCAACTCAGCCCCCTGAACGGCGGCCTGCGCACCTTCGTTGCCTTTGACCAAGCCACCGACTCCGAAACCGATGATCAATCCGACCACCGCGGTCGCTCCAGCCAATATCATCGACTTGGAGCGCGCGGCCTTGCGCGCCTGGATCATGTCGTCGCCCATTTCGACCCGAATCGCCTGGGCGGCGGCGGTACGCGGTGCTGCCGCAACTGGCGCAGCCGAAGCCGCGGGGCGAGCTTGCGCGGGTTCAGGCTTCTTTCCGAAACCAGGAGGCGGCGGGATCGACGGGCCAAACGACTGAGGCGCAGGACGAGCCGCCACGGCAGCCGCCGCAGGCGCCGGGCCTGAAGGGCGCGCCGCTGGCGGCGCCGAAGCGCCGAACGGTGGCTGGGATGCCTGGGGTCGAGCCGCGGGCGGCATGGAGCCAGCAGGGGGCATCGAACCCGCGGGTGCAGGCATCGAACCCGCAGGCGCAGGCATCGAACCCGCAGGCGCAGGCATCGAACCCGACGGCTGTGCGACGGCCGCGGCGGGCGCTGCTCCGGGGGCAGCCGATTTGCGCCCCAAGCGGGCCTTCAAGTCAATTCTGGGCTTTGCTGCAGCCATCTAGCTCCTCAGCTCTTTTTGAGTACTTCGTGGTTGATGGGCGGAACACATTACCGCCAGAGCAGAATTCGGGCGGGGGTCGTGACGGTACCGATCAGTCCAACGTTCGGCAACTGCGAAATTGGGGGCCCCAACTGGCCCCAGGTGTACCCGGCGGCCGAAATCGGGCTTTCTCAGTAAGGTTCCAGTGTGACGCGCCGAGCTGGCGCGCTCTGACGGCAGCAGCCGTCGAGATGCCGCGAGAAGTGATCAACGGTCACGACTCCGATGGCGCAAACCATTCGACGGAACGTCATGCGCAATCCTGCGCAGCATTGCTGCTAGCTCGCGGGGTTGTTTGCTGCCTCTTCGAGCCAATGCTGCAAACGCTTCTGCGCCGGACGCGACATCGCCAGGAATTCGAACGCTTCGCAACGTCCCGTGCGCCGCACGCGTCGAGCCCATAGCCACAACGACTCCTTCGCCTTCGGGAAGCGCAACTCGAGCGGGAATCGGTCCAAGTCCACCTCAGGCTCAGCGTAGGTCTCCACCAGCACCCCATGTTCGGAAATGTCCAGGGTGCGGCACAAGTAGGGGTAGCCCTCGAGGAACTTGTTGAAGAACACGTCCACGAGCTTCCTGTCGGCAGTCCGTCGTTCGCTCATGTCGCCATGTTATCTCTGCGTGCCTGGATGGGCGAAGTTCCCTGCGATAGATACGCTGCGCCCCCGAGCGATCACGAGCCCGCCCCATGACTCTTCCCTCCCCTTCCAGCGTCGTCGATGTCGGACGGGGTTTCTGCGCTGGATCGCGTAGAGTGTTGATGCTCGACAACTACGACTCGTTCACCTTCAACTTGGTGCAGCTGCTCGGGATCATGGGGGCGCAGTGCGATGTGGTGCCCAACGACGCGTCAGAGCTTCCGCGCACGGCCGACCAACTTCAGGGCTACGCCGGGCTAGTCATCTCGCCTGGTCCAGGTGCCCCGAGCGACGCAGGTCAGTGCCTGGCGGTGATTGAGCTAGCTGAACGTCGTCTGCCAATACTGGGGGTCTGCCTCGGACACCAAGCGATCGCTCAGCACTTCGGCGCCAGCGTGACCCGAGCCCAAGCCCCCATTCACGGCAAGGCGACGCCGATTCGACACGACGGCAAGGGGCTGTTCAGAGATGTCCCCAATCCGTTGCAAGCCGCACGTTACCACTCGTTGATCGTCGCGCGGCACACGCTGCCGTCGTGCCTCGAACCGACGGCGTTCAGCGAGCACGGCGAGTTGATGGGGCTACGCCACAGAAACCTCCCGATTGAGGGTATTCAGTTTCACCCAGAATCGATACTAAGCCAGTCGTCGACACTGCTGATGCAAAACTGGCTGGAGAGCTTGCCGAGATGACGCCTGCAACCCCCATCGAATTTCCTGAAGTATTCAACCAACTCGTGGCTGGTGGACTGGACGCGACGAACGCTCGCGCTAGCTTCGACGCGATCTTGAGCGGTGCGTGGAGTAGCACTCAGATCGCTGCGTTCTTGGCTGCAATGCGGGTGCGCGGTGAATCTGCGGAGCTGATCGAGGCGGCCGCTCGTTCGATGCGCGACGCCATGGTGCCGGTCGAGCACGACTTCACCAAAGTGCTCGATACCTGCGGCACTGGTGGCGATCGCTCAGGCAGCGTCAATCTCTCGACGGGCGCGGCGATCATTTGCGCGGCCTGCGACGTTGCAGTGGCAAAGCACGGAAATCGCGCCGCCTCCAGCAAGACGGGGAGTGCGGATGTGCTGGAGGCGCTCGGCATCGCGACCGACCTGAGCGCACAACAATCAGCAAAGGTGTTCAAACGCGTCGGCATCGCTTTCATGATGGCTCCAACGCACCACCCTGCGATGAGGTTCGCAGGCCCCGTTCGTAAGGAGCTCAAGGTCCGAACGATCTTCAACTGCTTGGGGCCACTCGCCAACCCGGCGAGCGCCGACCACCAGCTCATCGGGGCGTTCGCCGATGACCTCCGTCCCATGCTCGCCCAGACGTTGCGTGCTCTGGGTACTCGTAGGGCGTGGGTCGTACGCGGGCACGACGGGATGGACGAAATCAGCCCGTACGGCCCCACTTCGGTGACCCAGCTGCGCGACGGGCAGCTCGAGGAGCGCGTGGTCACACCGCATGACTTCGGGTTGATTCCGAGCCCCGAAGGTGCGGCCAATGGCGGAACCCCAGAGGAGAATGCGGGAATCTTGCGCCAGGTGCTGAGCGGCGAAGATCACCCAGCGAGAGACGCGGTCGTACTCAACGCCGCGGGTGCCCTCCTCGTCGCCCTGGACTTACCCCCCGAGGCCGCAGCGCAGCGTGCGATGGAAGCTCTCGACACTGGTGCCGCACGCGCCAAGCTCGAAGCGTGGCGCGCTACCATCAGCGAAGTGAAAGCGGAACCCGCGGAGTGACCCACCTTTCTGAACGACTCGACTGGACTGGTGTGCCGTGAAACGAGTGCTGACATCCATTTTGGAAAGCAAACGGCGCGAAGTCGCGATGCTGAAGCGCGGTTCACGATCTCGTGGAGCTACGCCACGTCCCATCTCACTCGCACGAAAAGCTGGCGACCCTCTGCATGTGATCGCCGAGATCAAACGTCGTTCACCTTCTGCAGGCCAGTTGTCGACACGCCTCAGCGTCGGCGAACGCGCAGCCGCTTACGAAGCCGCCGGGGCCAGCATGATCAGTGTTTTGTGTGATGGTCCGTTCTTCGATGGTAGCTTCGAGCACCTGAGGCAGGCCCGGGCGGCGTGTTCACTTCCGCTGTTGTGCAAGGAGTTCATCCTCGACCCCGTGCAGCTGGATGTCGCGGTAGAACACGGAGCCGACGCAGTACTGCTGATCGTCCGCTGTCTGGATGATGACATGCTCGCGTTGCTGGTCGCGGAATCACGAAAGCGCGGGCTTCAGCCCCTCGTCGAGATCCACGGCGCTGACGAGTGTCGAGCGGCGCTCGACGCGGGCGCGGATTGGATAGGAGTCAATGCGCGTGATCTCGACACGCTCGAAATGGATGTGGCCGGCGCCAGCTCGATCGTCGACGAGTTGCCTGCGGGCGTCACGGCCATTCACCTTTCGGGCGTGAAGGCACCGAGTGACATCGAACGACTCGCGCGGACCCGAGCTGACGCGGTGCTACTCGGTGAAGCGGTGATGCGCCTAGACGACCCGACCCAGTTGCTGCGTGAGCTGGTCAGCGCTGCGCGGCAATAACCGTTCTCGTTTGACGCGCCCCGGACTCGCCACGTCAGCCTTGCGGCAGCAGCGGGTTCGCCGCGCGGCGTCGGAACTAATCCAGTCGTGGCGCGGGCGTCCGGGTCTGGCCGTTGGCGATCTTGGCCGAGTGCTACGATGCATGCATACTGACTTCCGCAAATGCAACTTGCGCTCCTCGTCGATACCTACCTGGACCATTTGAGGGTCGAACGAGCGCTGTCCCCGAACACGGTCTCGGCTTACGGTCGCGATCTTTCACATTTCGTAGGGTTCGCCGAAGCGCGCGGTACGACGACGCCCGATGCCATCGACATCGATCTACTCGGCAGCTGGCTGCAAGCCCTCGAGCAGGGCGGCCTCAGCGCGCGCAGCGCCGCACGCAAGCTCTCTGCCGTACGCGGGTTGATGCGCTTTTTGATGCGCGAGGGCTCACTCGACAACGACCAGAGCCGTCTGCTGCCGAGACCCAAGGCGGGGCGACGCATTCCTCGTCCAATCACTCCCGAACAAGCGCTGGCGCTAGTGCAGGCTCCGCGTGGAACGACTCTACGAGACTTGCGCGACCGCGCGCTGCTGAGCCTGTGTTACGCCGCAGGACTTCGCGTCTCCGAACTGCTGAGATTGAAGCTCGGGGACATCGACTTCGAGCGCGGCGTCGTGTCCGCCTTCGGAAAAGGCAAGAAGCGCCGGCTCGTACCGCTTGCGGACGTGACTCTTTCCCACGTGGAGGAGTATCTCGCAGCGCTTCAACGTGAATCTCCAGCAACCCGTGACGGCTGGGTTTTTCCGTCGCGTAGTGGCAAACCCTACAGTCGTCAGATGTTCTGGAAGCTCGTCAAGCGGACTGCAGCACAGGCTGGATTGGGTGAACACGTGCATCCGCACCGACTACGACACTCGTTCGCCACGCACCTGCTCTCGGGGGGAGCGGACCTGCGAACCGTCCAAGCATTGCTCGGTCACTCGGATGTCTCGACCACCGAGGTCTACACGCTGGTCTCTCAACAACACCTCGCACGAGTTCACCAGCAGACGCACCCACGCGGCTGACACTCTTGCCGAGCCCAAGGACGGCTGCCAGCGCGCGCGGTCGAGAGGCCTGGCGGCCCGTCGACGGGGGCTTCGCAGAAATCGTGGGACTAGCGAAGTGTCGGGCGACGTCACTTGTGCTCAGGTTCCGGTTGGCACGTGAGGGGCAGCACACTAGGCTTCGAGCAACGTGTTCTTCAAGGTCATCGAACCCAGCGCGAGCGAGACACCCGTCGTGGTGGAAGTGCCCCATGCCTCACTATTCGTCGATGCGACGAGTCTGGCAATGATGACCGCTCCCGCCCAGTGCATCGGGCAAGACGCGGACTTGTTCGTCGACGAGCTCTATGTCGATGCGGCAGCGTGCGGGGCAACGTCGTTGGTTTCGACGGTGAGTCGCTACGTGTGTGACTTGAATCGCTCCGAAGCGGACATCGACTCGTATTCGGTCAGTGGTGGCGGAGCCGCGTCGAAGCTGGCGCCCCAGGGGTTGATCTGGCGGCAGTCGTTGAGCGGCGACCGAGCGCTTCCTGGCCCGCTCCCAGAGACCGAGTTCGAGCGACGCCTGACCGAAATCTATCGCCCTTACCATCAGACGTTACAGCAGTTGTTGGACGCCAAGCGCGAGCGCTTCGGTTACGTGATCCTGCTGGCAGCGCACTCGATGCCGAGCATGGGGCGTGCAGGCCACCGAGACACGGGCGTGGCACGGGTCGACGTCGTGCCTGGAAGTCGCGGACGTACGACTGCCAGCGATCTGGTCATCGACTGCCCCGACGAGCTGGCGACGAAACGAGGTTGGAGCGTCGCCCACGACCAGCCATACCGCGGTGGTTTCACCACGGCGCACTACGGCCGCCCAGACCTGGGGATCCACGCGGTTCAGGTGGAGCTGAGTCGGCGGCTGTACATGGACGAGCGGGCGCTGACCCATCTGCCCGGCAAGTTCGACGAAACGCGCGCCTATTGCCGTGAGCTGGTGCAGGCGCTCGGGGCGATCCCTGCGGCGCGACTCACGCCAGGACACTGAAGGCCCTACGTTCGTAGCCAGGCCGCTTGGCCGCCCCTGAACCTTTGTCCTGACTCGAACGGCCTTGAACGATTCCGTGCACTGAGCTAGCTTCCGCGGCCCGTCATGGCCAGAAGTCAGATCACAGGCAGGCGCCGCTTCAGCGCCAATCACGTTTCTCACTCGAACATCAAGACGCCCCGTTGGCAAAACGTCAACGTGCAGAAGCGTCGCCTGTGGGTGCCCGAGCTGAAGAAGTTCGTCACGCTCAAGCTGACGACGCGCGACATCCGCACGATCGACAAGGTCGGCGTCCTGAATTTCGCGCGACGTCACGGCGTCACGCTCGCCTGAGTTCCGAACTGCGCGTCCGAACTGTGCGCGCGGCTGGTTCACGCTGGTCGTCCGCGCTCTCAGAGCTAGCTCCGTCTTTCTGCGCACCGATCCGAGGCAACGTTCGCTGCCTGATTGGGCCTCGCCGTGCGGTCGCTTCTGGGCGTGAGGCCTGGGGTGGTCGCGCCTGGACGCGAGGAAAACCTCGAGACGCACGGAGACTGTGCCGGGTCGTCCCGGGAGCTTCGGTGTCCTAGCGCGGAGCGCGCACTCGAAAGGCGGCGGTGCCCGGCAGCGAACAAACCGCGAGGGGAACACCCCGATCGTCCAGCTCGATGGCGATGGGAGCAGGCGCGGGGATCGGCGTACCAGCTGGCACGCGTTGCACCCCACGCATCACGGGCACGGCGCTTGGCGGCGCAACGAGGTCCCACTCTTCGACGCGCACCCCACGCATCGCTTGCTCATAACACAACATCGCGGCTCCCCCTGCTGCATCCACGGCGCCGATGAACTCGGGCTGGGCCCCTGTGGTCCCCGCCCAGCTGGGAAGCAACAGCTCGCCGTTCGGGGACGCCGTGCGCTGCGCGAGAGTATCCACCTCGGGGATCGCAGTGAAGTCTGCGCTGCTGAGCGCCCCTCCCTGACTTGGGCCAGCGACGTGCAGCAAGGGGCGATGTCCCGCCGCCTCGGCAAACACCCCCGCCCCGGCTCGCAATATCCGCTCGATGAACGCGGCACGCTCGGGTGATCCGTTGGCTTTCGCGGCAGCAACCCCCATCTTCACTAGCGCCGCTAGCTTACGTTCCTTGTCGTAGCCGGTCGCCACCATGACTGCAGCGATGCTGGCCGGGACTCCGACCCGCGCCGCATCGGGGACTTCGGCTTCGGATGTGAAACCTCGCGGGCGCTTGGCGCCCAGCCCCGGCTGACGACAGCGCCCGTCGAGCGCTCGTGTCGCGCCAAACCCGCTGAGAACGAGAGACATGGGACCGAGGAGCACGGAGGCGTGCGCCCCAGCCGCGGCGAAGTAACCCGAAAGCACAGCACCGAGCGCCGACGCACCGCTCAGGGCGGCGTCTTCAGCGGCCGCTCTGACGACGGCATCACTTGCGCCAATCGCAACGTGCTTGCTCATTCCTCGTCCTCGTCTGGATGAGGGTCGTCGCCATCGAGGTCGTCGATGGATTCGTCCTCGTCGTCCAGTTCGGCGTCGTCTTCCGCGAACTCTTCGAACAGTTCGGTCAGCTGCTGGCGGAGCGGTGCGGCGGAACCACCATCCACGACGACTAGCGCCTCCCCCGACTGGACACAGGCCAGCGCCAGCGCCTCGACTTGCCGGCTATTCGTGCGCGTACCAACCCCGATGTGGCGATGCCGAACATACAGAACGTCGCTGGGTTCGGCTTCACGGGCATCGACCACGGCGACCACCCCGAGCTGTTCAGCCGCACGTCGTAAAGCCTTCCCGCTCCATAACCCGCGGGGCTCCCACGCCAAGTTCGCGCTCGGCAAGACGTCGCGGATCTTGCTGACCACGGCGCCAATCACTTTCTCCCCAGACGAGCCCGGTCTGAGCTGCGGGCCGCTACGGATCACGACCCAGGGCGCGCTCACTGCCTCGACCACTTGTAGGGCATAGCTCAATGAACGCTCCGCAGCTTCATCGCCGCCGAGACACGCGGGTGACAGCACGACGCTGAATACGAAGTCGTCGGGAGCCGTTTCGCGCCACTGTCGCAGCTTGGGCAGCTTGGGCAGGCGCTGCGGCTCCGCCAGCAGTTCCAACACGTTGAACTTACGACAATAGGCGTCGAATGAGCCTTTGAGTTGAGCTTGGCCGATGTACAGCTTCATTTTCTTAGTGCTTCTGGGGGCGCGGAGTATGGCCCCCGACGCGAGTATTGCAATTGCATTCGAGGAACCGACCGATACCCAGAGCTCACGAGTGCGCAGCACAGACGCCAAACAGACGATCGAGAATGATCGCAGCCGCAGCCCGCACACTGAGGTGGTTGTACCCGTCCGCCCGCGGCGATGCGATCGGCTCCAGGTGGCGAGAAGCGCGCTCATACAACTCGGGAGCGAGTCCCCAACCAGTTCCAAAACACAACAGGACGGGGGACCCCGGCTCTTGCAGGAGCTCCCGCGCCGCAGAAAACCGCGTGAGTTTGCCCGCTGCTGGTTGCGCACTGGTCGTCCAGATCTCCGTGCCGTCCCCCAGTTCGCTCAGCGCCGCAGCGTATTCATCGACGACGCGCACGAGTCCCAGCGCTGGCTTGCGATCGGGGATGCGCTTCGCGCCCGACCCATCCACCCAATGCCCACGGATGCGCTCGGCCAACTCCCGTTGGGCCAAAACAGGGTGAACGACGAAAAAGTCCGTCAATCCAAACGTCAGCGAAGAACGTGAGATGTCGTGGAGGTCGATGTTCGTGATGGAGGAGGTCACGACCTGCCCTGCGCGATCCAGAACAGGATAGTGGATGAGAGCAAGAGCAACTCGTCTCATTCGTCGCGGTCCTCCGTACGTTTACCACGCGCGCGCTTGAAATCGGACGCCGCCGCGTGAGGCTGCTGGTCACTGGGCACGAGGTCTGGGCGCCGCGCCGCCGTTCGCGCGATTGCGCGTTCTCGTCGCCACTCGGCGATCTTCCCGTGGTCCCCCGTGCTGAGCACCTCGGGGACGTCCAAGCCGCGAAAGCTGTGGGGCCTGGTGTACTGCGGATACTCGAGTCCACCATCGCGCGCACTGCTGAACGACTCTTCTACTGCCGAGTGCTCGTTGCCCAGCACCCCCGGGATCAACCGCACCACGGTTTCGATCATCGCCATCGCCGCGACCTCACCGCCGGTCATCACGAAGTCCCCAAGCGACGCCTCTTCGTCGACGAAACTCCGAACGCGTTCGTCGAACCCTTCATAGCGCCCGCACACGAAAATCAACGATGTGTGGCTCGACCAGCGTTGCGCTGTCCGTTGGTCGAAGCGTTTACCCTGAGGCGTGAGCAAGATGGTCGTCGCTGGGGCTACCGCTTGCCGCCGCGCCGCCTCGATGGCTGCCACGACGCAATCGGCGCGCAGCACCATACCCGAGCCCCCACCGTAAGGCGTATCATCGACGCTGGCGTGGCGCCCGAGCCCATGGTCTCGAAGACGTTCGACGTGAACCTGAAGCACACCGTTACGCAACGCACGTCCTACGAGACTGGTGTCCGTGAAGCTCTCGATCAGCTCGGGAAACAACGTCACGACGCCTACGTGTTGCGTTCGAGGGGACGGTTGGGGCACTCCTGACAGCATCATACCTCGGGGCGGCTCAGTCTATGAGACCTTCGCGGCTTTGGAGCACTACTCGCCCAGCCCTGGCATCTACTTCGGCGAGCCACTCGTCGACCAACGGCTGCTGTAACAGTCGGCCGTCGGGAGTGCGAATGAGCAAGCTGTCGACGCTCGGGTGAACGCCGATGCCTTCGACGACACCGACCACGCCATCTGGCGCGCTGACCTGCGCGCCCACCAAGTCGTTCAGATAGTATTCGCCAGGTTCGAGTGGCGGCAGCTCTGCCCGGTCAACGGCAACGGCTGCGCCCTTCCAGCCTTCCGCCTGCGTGCGATCGACGATGCCTCCAAGTTCGACGATGGGCGCCTGCGGCGTGCCTCGCACGGCAACTAACGGGAAGCTCTCGGTCCGATCGCCCAGCGCTAGCGCGACGACGCTAACGTGGCTAAGGGCGTCGCTCCCTTCCCAGTGCAACCCGAGCTTGAGCTCGCCTCGCAGGCCGTGAGCCTTGGCGACGTAGCCGATCTCGAGGCGAGTCAATCGACGATGTCGAGATGAACGCGCCTGCCGGCCTTGGCAGACGCTGCAGAAAGCAGCGCGCGAATCGACTGCGCCGTACGTCCATCCTTACCGATGACCTTACCGATGTCGTCGGGAGCTACGCGCAGCTCGATGGTCGTGCTGTCACCCTCGTCGATCTCATCGACCTCCACCTCGTCAGGCTCGTCCACCAAGGCTTCTGCAATCGTCGACACTAGATCTTTGAGTGACATCGGTTAACTCCAGCTTCTGCGAACTGTCGGACGCCGCCTGTTGGTTCGCACATCAAACGTGAACACATGCTCGGTCCAGAAAAACGCTTGGCGCTCCGAACGGAGCATCCCAGCCGCGAGTGAGCTGAACCTTCGCTCAGCCGCCTCGTGCGTCGCCAATCCGAACGCTCGACAATCAACTCTGCGCGGCGGCGGCGTGCTTCTTGATGATCTGAGCGAGCGTAGCTGAAGGCTTGGCGCCCTGCCCCCGCCAGTAGTTCACGCGCTCGGTGTTCAGCTCGACTTTGGGTGGCTCCACACACGGATTGAAAGTACCGACGGCCTCGATATAGCGGCCATCACGAGGGCTGCGAATGTCGGAAACGACGATTCGGTAGTATGGGGACTTCCTGGACCCGTAACGAGCGAGCCGAATTTGAACTGCCATGATCTGCTTCTTCTGAATGTCGGATGGGTTGGGATGCGCGACGCGCGTCGGCGCTCGGCGAGTTACTACCCCGAGCGGGCAGCTCGGAGCTGGGCCCCACGTTAGCACCGCGCAGCGGCAGGGCCAGCAAGGGGCGGGGAACTTAGAGGAAGCTTGTCCGCGCGGTCAAGCTCCGTGGTAGGCTGCGGTTTCGATTGTGGTCGGCGACTTACCCAGCCTGCTCCGGTCATTGCTCGGGCCTCTCGTAGAGGCCGATGACGGGGAGCTCTACGTGAGCCAGCTCGATGAGCACGAGGTGCGCCTGCATTTGCGAGGGCGTTTCTCAGGCTGCCCCGGAAATGCCCTCGCCATTCAGCAAGTTATTGAACCAGCTGTGCGGGGCGTGGCACCCTCGGCCCGCGTCATCGTCTCGTCCGGCGAAACGCTGCCCGACGGCGCCGAGCGTTGGGACAAATTTCAACAAGGTCCAGATGAATCAGAGAAAGCCGGCTAGCCGATTGCTGGTTGGCGTACTGCTAGCCCTGACTAGTTCTTGCGGCCCCGTCTCCCCCGCAGACCGGCCCCTTGCTGAACTGCCCGAATACACGGCGGAAAAAGCAGCGGTCATGGACGACTCGCTGGAACCCGAGATCTTCGGTATGAGCCAGGCTGCGTTGATCTCGGAGGAACTGCTGGAGTCCCTCGTGGCCGAAGCGGACCAGGTTGGCGTGGTGCGACTGGCCACAGTCACTCGGGAAGCCTCCGAGGGCCAGGTGCGCTACCGTCTTCAGCTCAAACCGCAAGGGCAAGCGTTGCTAGGGCCCGAGCTGGACTCCGACGTCGAGGTGCGCGTCGGAACTCGGAGTTCGTCTCTGGCCATGCTGCGTTCCCTGGACACGGAAGCCGTTGGCAAGAACTTCATCGTTTTCCTGAAACGATACAGGTCAAATGGTGAATCTGTTTGGCATTTTCGAGGACTCGCGGACTCTCCAAGCAGACGCGCGGCAATCACCGAGCTGCGCTGAAGCTCAGTCGGGCCTTGTGTTCACGTCACCCCTCCTCTAGGACCCGACCAATGCGCTTCAAGCGTGCATCGACCATCAACGTCAAGTCACCCCGCGAAATCGAGCTCATGCGCGAGGTGGGGCAGCTCGCGGCGGACACCCTGTGTCGCGTCAGCGAAATCGTTCGCCCTGGCATTTCGACCGACGACATCAACGAGTTCGTCCACCGCGACACGCTGGAGAAGGGCGCCATCCCAGCCCCACTGAACTACCGCGGCTTCCCCAAGAGCGTCTGCACGTCGATCAACGAGGTGGTGTGCCACGGAATTCCCGGGCCGCGCGTCCTGCAGGATGGCGACATCATCAACATCGACGTGACCCACATCTACCAAGGCTACCATGGCGACACTTCAGCTACTTTCTACGTTGGGCACCCCTCGGAGGACGCGCTGAAGGTGACGGAAATCGCGCGCCGCTGCCTCGAACTCGGTATCGCAGAAGTGCGCCCCGGGGCGCGGCTGGGTGATATCGGTGCGGTCATCCAGCAGTATGCAGAACAGTTCAACTGCGGGGTCGTCCGCGACTTCGTGGGCCACGGGATCGGGCGCGAGTTCCATGAGGAGCCCAAAGTCTCGCACTATGGACAACGCGGCAGAGGAGCCCGGCTGCGCGAGGGCATGACCTTCACCATCGAGCCGATGATCAACCTGGGCGACTACGACGTGCGCATTCTGGACGACGGATGGACAGCGGTAACCACGGACAACTCGCTTTCCGCACAGTTCGAGCACACCGTGCTGGTCACGGCCACGGGGGTAGAGGTGCTCACGCAACGTCCGCGGCCATTAGCCAACAGCGAAGAGCACGTCGGTAGCTGGCCTCGCTGAGTCGCGAGGTAACCCCCGCGGCGCAACCGATCGACACTTTCGACTCGACTCGGCAGCTCCAAACGCGCGCAAGACTTGACCTTCTGCCACTGGCACGGCTACTTTCCCGGGCGAGTTTGGAGTAGCCAGACTCAGCTGCGGGCTGTAGTGCTCAAGCTCATGAAATTGCTTGAGTTTCACATGTCACCCGCGAGCATTCGGTGAACGGCGCATGTGAATATGGCTGCCAAATCCAAGAAGACCAAAAAGAAGGCCCCGGGCAAGGGGCGCGCCACGGCTCGAAGTAAGACAGCCGCAAAGAGTGCGTCCGGTGGCAAGAAGACGGCGAAGACCAAGAGCGGCAGCGCGGCGAAGAAAAGCAAGGCGACCGCCAAGACCAAGAAGAGTCCCTCGTCGCGGGCCACCAAGGGCAAGCAGGCAGCGTCCAAGAAACCAGCCGCTAAGAAAGCGTCGTCGAGTCGCAGCAAGGCTGCAGCGGGTCGTACCAAGGCGTCTTCTTCCCGGAAGACCGCCGCGAAGAAGACAACCAAGAAAACAACCGCCAAGAAGTCCACGGCGAAGCGCGGGGGCACCGCCAAGAAGTCCACGGCCAAGGACCGCTTGAAATTGCAAAAGGAGCGGGCGAAAGCCGCTCAGCAAAAGGCGCGCGAAAAGGCCCAGAAGGAAAAAGAGCGCCAAAAGGCCCTCAAAGAAAAGGAGCGTCAGCAGGCGCTCAAGGAAAAAGAACGCCAAAAGGCCCTCAAGGAAAAAGAAAAAGAGCGCGCCGCCGCCCTCAAAGCCAAAGAGCAAGCCAAGGCCGAAAAAGAAAAAGAGCGCCAAAAGGCCCTCAAGGAAAAGGAGCGTCAGCAGGCGCTCAAGGAAAAAGAACGCCAAAAGGCCCTCAAGGAAAAAGAAAAAGAGCGCGCCGCCGCCCTCAAAGCCAAAGAGCAAGCCAAGGCCGAAAAAGAAAAAGAGCGCCAAAAGGCCCTCAAGGAAAAAGAAAAAGAGCGCGCCGCCGCCCTCAAAGCCAAAGAGCAAGCCAAGGAAAAGGCTCGCAAGGAGCGGGAAGCAGCAGCACTGGCCGGCAAGCGCGCGCGCGAGGAAGAGAAAGCCCGCGTCAGCCGAGAGCGCGAAGCAGAGAAGGAGCGCCTCAAAGCCGAGCGCCAAGCCGAGAAAGAGCGCCTCAAGGCCGAACGTGCCGCGGACAGAGAGCGCCTCAAGCGTGAACGCCAAGAAGAGAAGGAACGTCTCAAGCGTGAGCGAGAGGCGGAACGTGAGCGCATTCGCAAGGAACGGGACGCGGAACGTGAGCGCATTCGTCTCGAACGCGAAGCGGCGCGTGAAGCCTACCGCAAAGCGAAAGAGGCTGAGCAGTCGCGCCTGCGTGCTGACAAGGAGGCGGCGAAGAAAGCTCTAGAAGGACGCATCGCGCGGCAATCCGCGAAGTTGCGTTCGTCTGGGTCGCGTATCGCGACGACGTCTCGCGTTTACAGCCCAAACTCGATTCCCGATCAGTCGGGCACGCGGGTCGGTGGCGCGTCGCCGTCGACCAACAAGTTCGCCAACCTGAGGACTCTGCCCCCACCACCTCCCGAGGAGGCGCAGCGGGTCTTCCGAGCTCCGACGGTGCCGCCTCCCCCTCCAGAGGCCCGGCCGCAAACCTTCGAGGAACGCTATCGCGCCGTCGAGCTTCGGCTGGCTAAGGCCGATGCGGAGTTTCGAGCGGCGTACGATCAGAACTACGTTATGTCGTGGATCCACCACGACAGTGCCCTCGAGGGTGTCGTCTACACCTATGAGGAGCTGAAGACGGGCATCAACCCGGACGTGGTGGTAGTCCCGGACTCGAGCTTGCAGTCCGTGTGCGACAACATTCGCAGGCACAAGGCCGCCATCGAACTAGTGCGCGAGCTGGGCGAAAAGAAGCGCCAACCCGTCACCATCGAAATGTTCAGGCGCATATACCTCACGCTGCACCCGGATGGTGGCGATCTAAAGGCCGTCAAGTACCGCAAAGACGTGCCCCAGCATCGGCTCTATTTCCACGAGTACGCGCCACCCGACAAGATTGCACCCAAGGTCAAGGCAGTATTCGACTGGCTCAACAGCCCCGAGCCGAAGAAGCTCAAGACGACGATGGCCGTGGCGGGCAAGGTGCACTTCGATCTCTTGCGCATCTTTCCGTTCGACAAGGACAGCGGCAAGGTCGTTCGCCTGTTCATGAACCTGCTATTGCTGCGCTCCGAGCTACCCCCAGCGATCGTTCACCTGACGGAGCGACAGCGGTACTACGAGGCGTTGAAGAGCTCTCAGCCGACGCTCGTGGACATGCTGACAGAAGCCATCGACAACTCGCTGCTCAGCATGGAAAAACAGCTAGACGCTCGCGAGAACAAGACCCACGCGCTGGTCTGAGTTCGGGAAAGCCTCTGCCTTCGCTCACGCGGCCTTCCAGGACCGTGAAGGTCCATGGCCCACGAATTCCCGTGGCGACGGCCTTCAATGCGTGACGAGGTCGTCGGAGCCCGTCGCCAGCGCCAGACGTCCGAGCGCCATGTTGTAATCGAAGGTCGCGCTAATCTCGCTGAAGCGACGCATCGCATACTCTTTGGCAGGCTTGACTAGGTCCTCCCCTTCATACACTCCGATGTCGATGCCCTGCTGCACGGTGATCATCCAACGCCGTGCCCATTCGGCCGACTCGGCGTACAGAGCAAGACGTTCACCTGCGCCGCGCGCTTCGTAATACGCCTTTTCCACTTCGAGCCCCACCCCACCGAGCGCGTATTTTTCGGTGGCCAACATCTCTTCGAGCTTGGCTTCGGCTTGTTCCTTGCGCGCCAGCTGAGGCAAGAAGTCGAGATCCCACTTCAAGCCGATGGCCGCGCCGTACCTCAGGTAGTTGGCGGGGTCGCGCACGAACGGGTTGAACTGGTCAGTGACTTCGGGTGCCTGGGACCAGCCCGCGTTCAGGGTCAAGCCCAAGTCCGGGTAGAGTCTTGCGCGTTCCATTTCCACCTGAGCCTCCCGAGCCTTCACCCCAGCCCGAGCCATGTTCAGTTCTGGTCGGTTCAGGCGTGCGGCGTCCAAGTATCGGCTCAGGGGCGCGAGTTCGCGGTCGGGTGTGGGCAGCGGCGCATCGACGACGTCCCAACCTCCGCCCTTGCCGATTAGAGTGCGCAGTCCAGCGCGCGCGATCGACTGCTGATGCACGATCTCGCTTCGACGAGCGGCAAGCTCCGTGCGATACATTTTCATTTCGAACAGAGCGGTCTCGTCTGCTTCTTCGTCCTCGACCTTCTGCTCCAACTTCGACATGTATTTATCGATACGACTCGTAGCTTCCTCGAGTAGTGCCAGCGCGTCCCGAGCAAAAAGTATCCCATAGTAGGCATGGCGCACGGACTGCTTCAGCTCGTTGCGCGCCTTGAACACTTCGTGTTCTTTGGCCTCGACCTGCGCGCCCGCAGCCTCTTTCGCGTGGCTCAACTTTCCGAACGTCCACAGCGGTACCGTGCCCGAGAGATTCACTTGCCACGCGAGTCCCATGTTGTCGCTTAGCGAAATGTCAGTGTCCTGACTGAACACCGACGTCCCGCCGACGGTCGGAGCCAATGCCAAGCCCGCGTTGGTGGAAAACATGCCGAACGGTGTCGTCTTCACCTCCCGCAGCTGTGCTTTGACTTGTGCTACCTGCGCGCGGATCTGCGCGACGCTCGGGTTCGAGCGCTGTGCGAGCGTCAAACACTGCTCGAGAGTCAGTACCTGCAGCGACGCCTTGGGCTCTGCGCTCGTCGTCTGCTCCGCACTCGTAGCGTCACCCTGCACGGCCGACGCTGACGACGGAGGCCCGCTTTGTGGGGGAGCTTGCGGCGTGTCCGCTGCCGGGGTACCCGCTTCCGCGGGCTGGTCGATTTCTTTCCCGGCCGCACGCTCATCGGACGTAGGGGCGTCCCCAGTCGCCGACGCAGCATCAGCACGCGACTGCTGCCCGGGTTGCGCAAGACCAGGGTGCGTCGCCAGGGAAACGCCGAGCACCAGTCGCGCCAGCGAGCTCTTCCGTCGTTCTCTCCCGACCGAGATTCGCGGTCGTGTACCCAGAATGACTGCCGCACGTTCCGAGCAAGAGCGTGGGACGGCTCGGACGGCTGCAACCCAAGCTCGGTGTCTGGAGCCGACGGTCATCTCAGCGTGCCCCTATCACACGCGTGGCGGCTTGTGCGAAGGATTGTCATCCTTGTCCCGCCAGCGGATGCCCGCACGTTTCACCGCGCGGCGGAAGTTGGAACGATCCAGCCCCGCTTGGCGTGCGGCCTCGGAGATGTTGGCGTGGGTGCGGTCTCGGAGCGCGATGAAGTACTCTCTCTCGAACACGGCCAATGCCTGGGCCTTGGCCTCGCGGTACGGAAGATCGCCCAGCGTTCCGACGCCCGTGAGTTCCAGCGCATCACGCTCTCGCTTGGGTGCTTTAGCCGATTCCCCGGCGCTGCTCAAACCTAGGTGCGTCGGCTCGATCGTGTCTCGACAGAAAACCACCGCCCGCTCGATGGCGTTCTCCAGCTCGCGTACGTTGCCGGGCCAGGGCATCGAAGTCAGCAGCGACATGGCGTCCGCAGAGATCTTGCTCACTTGGCGCCCGACACGCTTCGAGTGTTTCTTCATGAAGCGATAAGCCAGCGCAGGTATGTCTTCGCGACGATCTCGTAGCGGTGGCAGGTCGATGGGAACGACGTTCAATCGATAGAACAGGTCTTCTCGGAACCCGCCAGCGTCGATCTTCCGCTTCAGGTCCAGGTTGGTTGCTGCGATCACACGAACGTCCACGACTCTGTTCTCGCTCGATCCCACGGGTTTGATCTCCCCCTCTTGAAGCACGCGCAGCAATTTGACCTGCGCCTGCTGTGGAAGGTCTCCGACCTCGTCCAAGAAAATCGTTCCCTTGTTCGCGGCTTCGAACAACCCCTCTCGCGGTGCCGTGGCGCTAGTGAACGCCCCGCGCGTGTGGCCGAAGAGTTCACTTTCGATCACGCCCTCGGGGATCGCCGAGCAGTTGACAGCGACGAATGGACGGTTCTTGCGGGGTGAGTGGTCGTGAATGGCCCTGGCCGTCAGCTCTTTGCCCGTTCCGCTCTCACCCAGGATGAGCACGGTAACGTTGGTCGCAGCCACGTCGCGAGCGCGCCGATACACGTTCTTCATTACCGCAGAACTCCCCACCAACGCGCCGAAGCCCTCGGCTCCCGTCAACTCCCGCTCGAGGCGTTCAGCATGAGCTTTGAGACTGCGACGCTCGGCCGCCTGCTGAATCACGTGGGTGACTTCGTCGTTCGAGCGAAACGGCTTCGTCAGGAAATTGTACGCGCCCGCCTGCACGGCCCTGACCGCTGTGGACACGTCGCCGTAGGCAGTCATCATCACGACTTCGACATCCTGATGACGACGTTTGATGCGCGCCAACAGCTCCATCCCGCTCATGTTAGGCATTCGCAGATCGATCAGCGCGACATCGAACGGTTCAGTCGACAGCAGCGTGAGCGCGCGCATCCCGTCTTCTGCCGTAACGACCTCCATACCTGCAGCCATCAACATGCGCACGACGCTTCGACGAAGGCCGGGCTCGTCGTCGACGACGAGCACGCGCGCGGGAGCCGCCGCGGGAGAACTGGACTTGACGGGAACGTCACTCGAAGTGTCCCGCACTTCGTCGCCGGCCGCGTCTCGTCCCATTCGCACAGCGTAAATCAGCTCGGCGAATTGTCCGACAGCCGACAACGGAAAAAACCCAGGCACAGCCGTTCAGGGGTTGAGACGATACTGTTCGGATCCGCAGTCGCTGCCTACGGTCGTGTCATTTTTCGGGACCCGTAGGACAACGGCCAGGAGCAAATTGCCAAGCGGCGTCAAACCCACTACAACGTCGGGGCCCAGCCCCAGGTAACGAGACGGTCACGATGTCACTCGAGCTACCTTCCAACGAAATTACCGCCCTCTTGGGGCGTGGAACTCGCTTCGACGGCAAGCTGCATTTCGAAGGTCGCGTGCGCATCGAAGGCTCGTTCTCAGGCGAGATTCTCAGTGACGATACACTCATCATCGGCGAAGGCGCGGTAGTGGACGGCGATATCCTGGCTGCAACCGTGATCATCCGCGGGGGCCGCGTGAACGCCAACGTGCGCGCCACCCGCTCGATCGAATTGCACGTGCCCGCAGAGGTCAGTGGAAATTTGCGCGCGCCGGAGGTGTTCATCGACAAGGGCGTGCACTTCACCGGTGGCTGTTCGATGGGTTCGGTGGACGCCGACTACAGCGGAGATCGCGACGAGCTGACTTCGCGCAATGAGACCTGACGAAGCTCCCGCAGAAAACGCTGGAACAAGAAATCGCCAGGAAACAGTGCTCGGCCGCCTGACCCATCGCGGCTCTTTCGCTTGAACCAAGGGGACGCAGCGAGCACAATCGGTCGGCTCTGAATCGGCCTCGCAAAACGCGACACGCCGCCGTCCCGAACGCACCCGCCTCGGCGACATTCTGGGCGAGCCGTGTCCACTGGAGGCGGCAGCCAATCGCCGCGCCGAGGGCAAAAACCCCGCGAAGCGACTTTTGGGCTCGACCTCAGTGGTGCGCTCTCGGTATCACCCCGCGCCCCGCCCCGGAACCAAACTGGAGAAAGCCACCATCCAATGACCCTGCCCCCCCGCTCTGGCCTCTACGATCCCCAGTTCGAGCACGACGCCTGTGGCTTCGGTTTCGTAGCGAACATCCAGGGCAAGCAGTCTCATCAGATCGTTCGCCAGGGCATTCAGATACTGGTCAACCTGGTGCACCGCGGCGCCGTCGGCAGTGACCCATTGACGGGCGATGGCGCTGGCCTGTTGCTGCAGATCCCTCACCCCTTCTTCAAGAAGGAAGCCGCCCGCCTGGGGTTCGAGCTTCCCGAGCCCGGGAAGTACGGTGTTGCCTTCGTGTTCCTCCCGACCGCAAAGGGTGAACTCGAGCAGTCGATCCAGATCTTGGAAGACAAAGTGCTGGGAACCGGGCAGAAGGTGCTCGGTTGGCGCGACGTCCCTCACGATCCCGAACACTGCGGTCCCCAGGCCCGGCAATCGCTGCCCGCGCTCAAGCAGCTGTTCATCGGGTCGACCTGCGAGGACACCGACACGTTCGAGCGCAAACTCTACGTCATCCGCAAGTGGGCTGAATCCACGGCACGCAAACAGCTCGGCGCGAGCACGTCTTTCTACGTATCGAGCATCTCCTGCCGCACCATCGTATACAAGGGCCTGCTACTCGCTCAGCAGCTCGACTCGTTTTACAGCGACTTCGCCGACGAAGACATGGTCAGTGCCCTGGCCATGGTCCACCAACGGTTCAGCACCAATACGTTTCCCACTTGGTCGCTGGCGCAGCCGTTCCACATGCTCTGCCACAACGGTGAAATCAACACCGTGCGCGGCAACGTCGCGTGGATGAAGGCGCGCGAACAACTGTTCGGGGACCAGGTTTTCGGCGAGGACATCCAGCACGTGCGCCCGGTCATCACGCCCGACGCCAGCGATTCTGCGTCCCTCGACAACGCCGTCGAAGTGCTGTGCCACGCGGGGCGCTCGCTACCTCACGTGATGATGATGATGGTGCCCGAGGCCTGGCAAAATCACGAGCAGATGAGCCGTGAGAAGAAGGACTTCTACGAGTACCACTCGTGTTTGATGGAGCCTTGGGATGGCCCCGCCGCTCTCGCGTTCACCGATGGGCGCTGCATTGGTGCGGTGCTCGATCGCAATGGTCTGCGCCCAGCTCGCTGGCAGATCACGAGCGACGGCACCGTGGTCATGGGCTCGGAAACGGGCGTGCTCGAGTTCCCTCCCGAACAGGTCGTGCGTCGCGGTCGCCTGGAGCCCGGGCGCATGTTCCTCGTGGATTTCGAGGAAGGTCGCGTCGTCGAGGATGAGCAGCTGAAGCAACAGCTGGCGTCCCGCAAGCCCTATGGCAAGTGGTTGGAAGAGAACAAGATCTCTCTCGACGAACTACCCAACGTGGCCACCACACCCGCGTCCGAAGGGTTACCGCTCATCCAGCAACAGCGACTGTTCGGCTACACGTTGGAAGACCTTCGGATACTGATGGGTCCGATGGCGACCACAGGCGCAGAAGCCTTGGGTTCGATGGGCACGGACACTCCGCTGGCCGTACTGAGTGACGAGCCCCAGCTACTGTACAACTACTTCAAGCAGCACTTCGCACAGGTCACGAACCCAGCGATCGACCCGATCCGTGAAGAGCTCGTGATGAGCCTCAAGACTTACATCGGCAAGGAAGGGAACCTGCTGGACGAACTTCCTGACCAAGCTCAGTTGCTGGAGCTGCCTCACCCGATCCTCACCAACGAAGAGCTCGCGAAACTGCGCCAAGCGCGCATCATGCACCAGCGGCAGCCCCCCACGCTGCCCATGTTGTACAAGGTCGAAGACGGCGAGGCAGGCTTGAAGGCAGCCCTCGACGAGCTGTGCCGTCAAGCGAGCGTGGCGATCGAAGACGAACACTCGTTCGTGATCCTCAGCGATCGCGGCGTGAGCGAGGAGCTCGCGCCAGTGCCCGCTCTGCTGGCGACAGCCGCCGTACATCATCACTTGGTACGCGCAGGCACGCGCATGAAGCTGGGCATCATCGTGGAGACTGGCGAGGCGCGCGAAGTCCAGCACATCTGTTGTTTGACCGGGTACGGCGCAGGCGCCGTCAACCCCTACATCGCCCTCGACACCATCGACGACATGGTCTCGGGAGGTGCGCTACCAGGAGTCGTCGACCCGAAGTTGGCCAAGCGCCACTACGTCAAGGCGATCAACAAGGGCATCAAGAAGGTGATGAGCAAGATGGGGATCAGTACGCTGCAGAGTTATCGCGGCGCACAAATCTTCGAGTGTATCGGGCTCAACCCCAGCTTGGTCGAACGTTACTTCACGGGCACTGCCTCACGAATCTCTGGAATCGATCTCGGCGTACTCGCCCAAGAAAGCGCGCTGCGTCATCGCCGTGCGTTTCCCAAGACGAGCACGACGCAACGCCTGGACCTCGGCGGCAATTATCACTATCGCGCTCAAGGTGAACGGCACTTGTGGTCCCCTCGCGCGATCGGCGCTCTGCAGCGGGCGGTTCGCCTCGACGACGTGACCAGCTACCGTGAGTACGCGGACCTGATCAACGACCAAACGAAGGGTTTCATCACCCTGCGCGGCCTGTGGGATTTTGACTCCAAGACTCCGATTTCCATCGACGAAGTCGAGCCTGCGACCGAGATCGTCAAGCGCTTCGCCACGGGCGCCATGAGCTTCGGCTCGATCAGCGCAGAGGCTCACGAGAATCTGGCCAAGGCCATGAACGCCATCGGCGGGCGCAGCAACACGGGCGAAGGTGGCGAGAAGCCCGAGCGCTTCCGTGACGATCGTCGCAGTTCGATCAAGCAGGTCGCTTCGGGTCGCTTCGGCGTCACCACTCACTACATGGTCAACGCCGATGAGTTACAGATCAAGGTTGCTCAGGGAGCGAAGCCTGGTGAGGGCGGACAGTTACCGGGACACAAGGTCGACGAGATCATCGCCAAGACGCGAAACTCGACACCTGGCGTGTCGTTGATCTCACCCCCGCCCCACCACGACATCTATTCGATCGAAGACCTTGCTCAGCTGATCTTCGACCTGAAGATGGCAAACCCCAAAGCGCGTATCAGCGTGAAGCTGGTGGCCGAGGCCGGGGTGGGCACGGTCGCCGCAGGCGTCGCGAAAGCCCATGCCGACGTGATCCTGATCTCGGGCTACGACGGCGGCACGGGTGCCTCGCCGCAAACCTCGATCAAACACGCGGGAGTGCCCTGGGAACTCGGTTTAGCCGAAACCCACCAGGTGCTGGTGAAGAACGACCTGCGGAGTCGCGTCATCGTCCAAACCGACGGGCAAATGCGCACGGGCCGCGACGTGGTGATCGCTGCCCTGCTGGGCGCCGAAGAGTTTGGATTCGCCACCGCGCCGTTGGTCGCTTCTGGCTGCATCTTGATGCGCAAGTGCCATCTCAACACCTGCCCCGTAGGCATCGCGACGCAAGATCCCGAACTGCGCAAGCGCTTCACGGGTACGCCCGAGCACGTCATTCGCTTCATGATGTACGTGGCCGAAGAAGCTCGTCAGGTGATGGCTGAGCTGGGGTTCCGCACCGTCTCGGAAATGGTGGGACGTGTCGATCGTCTCAAGACCCGCGATCTCTCGGCGCACTGGAAGTGTTCGAAGCTCGACTTCAGCGACGTGCTGAAGCCCGCGGATCGCGCTCCAGGCGTCGAGGTCATCAACTGCCAAGCGCAAGACCACGGCGTGGATCGTTCACTCGACGTCGAACTAATCGAGAAGTGCAAGCCTGCGCTCGAGGCGAAGAAACGCGTCGAGTTCGTGCAGAGCACCCGCAACATCTACCGCACCGTGGGCGCTCAGCTCGCCGGGCGAATCGCTGAGCGTTACGGCGCAAAGGGGCTGCCTGCCGGGACGATCAAGATCCGTTTCGAGGGCACGGCTGGCCAGAGCTTTGGCGCATTCATGATGCCGGGAATGGACTTCGATCTACGCGGGGACGCGAACGACTACGTCGCAAAGGGCATGGCTGGCGGAGTCCTCAGCGTTCGGCCCCACGACGGCAGCTCCTACGCGCCAGAGGAGAACATCTTGATCGGCAATGTCGTGCTCTACGGCGCGACTGGCGGCAAGGCGTTCTTCAACGGCGTGGCTGGCGAGCGGTTTTGTGTGCGCAACAGCGGTGCAACGGCGGTCGTCGAGGGCGTGGGTGACCACGGCTGCGAGTACATGACCGGTGGCAAAGCCGTCATCATCGGCAAGACCGGGCGCAACTTCGCCGCAGGCATGAGCGGAGGATTGGCTTTCGTGCTCGACGAGGATGGCTCCTTCGAACCGCTTTGCAATCAGGACATGGTTGATCTGGTAACGCCCACACCGTCCGACCTGGTGCGGGTCAAGGAGTTACTGGAAGAGCACGTCTCGCGTACAGCCAGTCCGCGCGCCAAGCGACTGCTGGACGATTGGGACACCACACGCGAGCGCTTCGTGAAGGTTTTCCCCAAGGAGTATCGCAGGGTGTTGCAAGAGCGTGAAATGAGAGCCAGAGGAAGCACCCAGCCCGCAGCCCCCGCCAACTGAGGCGCCCCCCGAAACTACGACTGCTCGGCAGCTGAGCGCCCAAGATTCACACGAGAGATTCAGAGAGAGAAGACAGTGGGAAAGATCACCGGCTTCATGGAGTACCCGCGGCAGAATGCGCGCAAGCGCCCTGTCGACCAGCGCGTCAAGGACTACAAAGAGTTCGAACTGCCAGTCGTGCAGGAGGAACTCAAGGACCAGGGCGCCCGCTGCATGGACTGTGGCGTCCCGTTCTGCAATACGGGTTGCCCTCTCGGAAATCTGATCCCCGATTGGAACGAGCACGTCTATCGCAGCGACTGGGAGTCCGCCAGTGCCTCACTCCACGCCACGAACAACTTCCCCGAGTTCACCGGGCGCGTTTGTCCCGCGCCTTGCGAGGCGGCGTGCGTTCTGAACATCAACGCCGATGCAGTGAGCATCAAGTTGATCGAGAAATCGATCGCCGACCGCGCTTTCAAGCAAGGGTTCATCAAGGCCACTCCCCCTGCGCGGCGTACTGGCAAGAAGGTTGCCGTAGTGGGTTCGGGTCCTGCGGGCCTGGCTGCGGCGCAACAGCTGAACTCCGCAGGGCATCAGGTTACCGTTCTCGAACGCGACGATCGCTTGGGCGGCCTGCTTACGATCGGTATTCCCGACTTCAAGCTCGAAAAGTCCATCGTCGAGCGGCGGATCACGCTGATGCAAGAAGAGGGGGTGACCTTCAAGACCAGCGTCAACGTCGGCGTCGACATCAGCGCCGAGCAACTGCGCCGCGAGTACGACGCGGTGTGCTTGGCAAGCGGCTCGCGCGTGCCCCGCGACTTGCCGGTCCCCGGACGTGAGCTCGGTGGTGTTCACTTTGCCATGGACTTCCTCGAGCAGCAGAACCGCCGCGTCGCGGGCGAAACGATTCCCGACGATGTCGCCATCCTCGCTGGGGGCAAGAACGTCGTCGTGATCGGCGGCGGCGACACGGGTAGTGACTGCATCGGCACCTCGCACCGTCAGGGCGCGGCCAGTGTCACGAACTTCGAAATCATGCCGCGTCCGCCCGACGAACCCGCGCACCACACTCCGTGGCCACTATGGCCACTCATGCTGCGGACCTCGACTTCTCACGAGGAAGGTGGACACCGCGACTTCAGCGTGTCGACCAAACGACTGGTTGGCGAAGAGGGACGCGTCAAAACCCTCGTGTGTTGTCGTGTCGAGATGAAAGATGGGCGCTTGAGCGAAGTGCCGAACTCGGAGTTCGAGATCGACGCCGACCTGGTGCTGTTGGCCATGGGCTTCGTACACCCCGAAAAGGCGGGGCTCGTCGAGCAACTCGGAGTCACCCTGACCGACCGCGGGAACGTGCAGGTCGACGAAGACTTCATGACGAGCGTCCCGGGCGTGTTCGCCGCGGGAGACATGCAACGCGGCCAGAGTCTCGTCGTCTGGGCGATCGCCGATGGGCGCAAGGCCGCGCGCGGTATCGATCGCTATCTGATGGGCCAGAGTGAACTAGCGAGCCCAGGTCCAGCTGGCATCATTCGCTGAGCATCCTCCGAGCATCGCCTCAGCTGGTTCACTGCCAGCCGGGCGTCTATGGTCGTCTCAGCCATCCTTGGCGTCGAAGCCTGCGACGATCGTGCCCTTCACGTCAGCAATGAGCTGACGCAAACGGGGGCGCCCGTAGTCAGTCGTCGGGATAGACCGACCGATCACGACCTTGACCGTCTTACCTCGGTGCACGACTCGTTCACCCGAGCGCAAGACGTCGATGCTACCGATGATGGTCACGGGCAAGATCGGAACCTGAGCGTCGAGTGCCAAGTAAAAGCCACCTGTCTTGAACTCGCCGACACTGCCGTCCTTGGAGCGAGTGCCCTCAGGCGCAATCCAAACGCTGAGTTGGTCGTGCAAGATGCGAGTCTTGGCTTTGCGCATGCTGACCAGCGCGAGCCTTCGGTTGGAGCGATCCAACTCGATGAACCCCGAGTCGAGCATGGCGCGCCCCATCACTGGGATCTTGAACAACTCGGTCTTGGCGATCATCCTAACTCGGATTCCCAGAGACTGGAAAACGACGGGGATATCGTAGTGGCTCTGATGATTGCTCATCACCACGTAGGTCGTTGCGGGCTCGATGTTCTCACGACCGCGGACTTCGAGCGTGACTCCCGCCTGCTTCAGCAGGTTGCACGACCACGAATCCAGACGGCGGTCACACACCGTGTAGTTGGTACGACCGAGCACCGCGTCGACAATCGTAGGAACACTGATACGTGTGGTCTCCACCGCCGCGCGCGCCAGAACACCGAGCGAAATCATGGGACGGAGACAACCACGTCGCCAAGCGAGCGCCAACCGATCTCACACAATAAAGCAGCGTCAACGTGTAGCGAGTCAGGAGCCTTCGGGCGCAGGCCAAAGTCCCCCTGAAACCTGGTGCACCGTCGCCCAGCGGCGTGGTAGGGATTAGTTCCCGTCCCCCTCACCCAGCCCGTCTGCTCATGCGCATCGAGTGTACCCAGTGCTCCGCCAAGTACAACGTCAGCGAGGAGAAGCTGGAACAGGGTGAAGTTCGGCTCAAGTGTAAACAATGTCGAACCTTGCTGGTGATCGACGAGAGCGGCGGAGTGCGTGGCGCTCCACCCACCAGCGACCAAGGCGCGACCAGAGTCGGGCGGAGGAGCGTGCCACCCACCGCAGCTCTGAGCCCGAGTGACACTGCCGTCGCCGAGCGCACAGCAGAACAGACCGCACGGAACCCGGCCCAGTCCGAAGTCGCACGTGGCTCAGACGTCGGCGCAGCAGAAGGAAGCAGGGCGGACGCGAAAATGACGGGCGCGAAAGCGACCGACGTGACGGACGCGAAAGCGGCGGACGCGGATGGACCGCCTGACTCCTCCGAGCGGACGGGCGGCATCGCGTCCGAAGCCAACGAACGCCCATCTCGACCTTCGAAGACTCGAGCCCAGCCACGCCTGGACCCATCTGACGCTCACGCGACGATCCCGCTGCCACCACTGTCCGAACTCGGGCTTGGACCGAGCCGCGGCATCGGCGCTCCCCTGCCCCCACCAGTTACGGGTCCGCGTGATGGGACAACACCCGCGCCCACAGCTGCGGCTGCTCCCCCTGTAAACCCACCGATCCCCGACGCGGACTTGGACGCCAGCCCCGTGGACGCTCCAGAAGCCTCCCCGCGAACGTCGTCGCCACCGCGGCCCATGCCCGCCGCTCAGCCCCGGATGGTGCCGACACCTTCCGAAGCACCGACGTTGTTCCTGGACGCGCAGTCAAACGATACACCGAACGAGCCGCCCACGGTAACGCTATCGTTCAGGCTTCCGCCCGTGAAGAAGTGGGGATGGGGGCTGATTGCCAGCCTCACCCTGCTGGGGCTGCTACTCGGCGCAGGCCTCGCTGGTTCGCCGGATCGCAGTCACCTCGCCGCCTTCGATCCGATCAAGGCCCGACAGGTGTTGAGCGATGCCACGGGCCGTTCACTAGCTTGCTTCGAAGAAGGCATCCCTGACTTGGAGGGAAGTGTAGAGCTGCTCGTCACTCCCGATGGTGAAGTCGAGGCGTTCAACGCCCAGGGAAAGCTAGCCAGCTCCGTACGCATCGAATGCGTTCGCGACTATTTCGAAGCCGCCGAATTCGAACCCTTCAGCGGCGCGCCTGTTCGGGTTCAGCGCAGGATTGCCATCGGTAACCCTGCCGAGTCCGCCAATTGACGCAGAAAGTGTCCTACCATCCGCAGCGTTCGGCTACGGGACGATGTGGACGATAGTTCCCGAATCGAACGTCTCACCAGCTTCGACGCCGTGCCAATGTGCTGGCACGTCCGGGGCACTCCAGTTGAACACATAGCGCGCGTCGATCGGCGCTAGGTTCACACATCCGTGTGACCGGGCCCGACCGAAATCGTCGTGCCAGTACGCGCCATGCAACGCGTATCCGCCCTTGAAGTACATGACCCACGGCACGTCGCGGAGTTCGAACTCGTCGTCTGCCACGTTCGAGTCCATCGTCGTGGTTACGTGCTTTTGATAAACACGAAATGTGCCTTGCGGCGTGCTGAGCGTCTTCTGAGGATCTCCGATCCCGTCACGCCCCGTCGACACGAGAGTCGCGTACACGGGAGTCGCCCCCTCCCACAAGACCAGCGTCTGGCTCAGCAGCGAAACCTGAATCCAGCGCCGCTTCTTGCTGGCGAACCAAGGCAGGTCGCTGGGTTTCACAGCGCTGCGGACGTCCTCGCTGCGCACCCAAAAGCCGTCTCGAGCTTGCACCATGCGCACACCGCCCACGCTCTTGACCTTGCCATTGAGCGGAATGAACTCGCGGTCGGCCAGTCTTCGTCCACGCTCGAGGCCACTCTTGTGAAGATTCCAAACGCTTGCCCCTGCCGTCTGGGCGAACGCCACAGGTAAACCCACGTCGTGGATCGGTTGCCCATGAAAAGGTGATCCCGAGTCAGCTTTCACCTTGTCGGCGGGAATCAGACGGGCGTCCGTGGTGATGGCGAAACGTCGTTCGAAGTCACCGTCTTTGGCAACGAAGCTACCGATCATCGCCACCCCCGCGTGACGTTTGACGCGCCCGGCCATGTCAGCGTAAGCCGGAACCTTGAAGCCTGAGATGTTCGGGATGGCCCGCTTCTCGTCTTCGAGCCACCAGGGGATGGTATCTTCCCCAACACCCCGTCCACCGTAGCGTTCACTCATGTCCAGAGGTTTCGCCTCCGCCGGGATCTCACCCAGTCCGATACCTCGTTCATCCAGCAACACGTCGTTGGCTCCTACGTCGAGCTTGTCCCACTCCGACTGAAGCTTCCGCCAGTTACGCAAGTGTCGATCGAGGCGCATTTCCCGTTCGTGTTGCAGCTTGGCGTCGGGAACGCGCAGATAGTTGGGCGCCACGGCACGCAGAAAGCCGTACGCATAAGGCATCGGCCGCGAGCGATCGGGTTCGGTGTCTATCGCCCGAACCACGGGATGCGTCTCGTCCGTAGTGGCGTCGGTTTCGGAGCACACGTATCCCAGCGGCCGAACTTTGTACCATCCCGAAGGACAGTCCTCCCTCGACACGGGCTCTTCTGACCTCGGGACACGAGCTCCCACGCGCAAGTATCCGATCTTTTCGGCGTCTCGCGCTGGCTTCGCCAGAATCGGAACAGCAAGCGCCAGGGGCGCGAGTTTGGGGCCATCCTCTGGTGGGGTCGGCAAGGCTTCGAGGGGATCGAGCTCGAGCTCCTCGTGCAGCATCTGTTCAGAATTCCCCTGCGGCTGGTGCGCGTCCGATGCCCTCGAGCAGCCCACCGCCAGCACGAGGCACGCGCATCTCACCCCCAATCGAGTCCAGGAACGGCAAGGCATGACCCCGCCATGCCAGGGGCACGAGGCTTCGGCCCAATAATCAGCTGACCGCCAAACCGGTCCCGCAGAAACCAAACAGAAACCCCTACTCAGCTAGCTACCCGCTCCCGAAATTCCGCGCCGCACGGGGTTGCGATGCTCGGCGCATCCGACCATCATGCCGCGCGCGAGGCCGTACTCAAACCCCGCGACCTGCGCCCCACGCCTGCCCAATAGGCTTGACCAGCGCCGTCGCCCGTCCCCAAACAACGGATAACATGTCGACAAAAGACACTCTTTCGATCACCGACAATCGCACTGGCAAGAACTACGAACTCGACATCACCGACGACACGATTCGGGCCATCGATCTGCGCCAGATCAAGGTCAACGAAGGTGACTTCGGCATGATGACGTACGATCCCGCGTTCACCAACACGGCGTCCTGTCGCTCCGCCATCACGTACATCGATGGCGACAAGGGGATCTTGACGCACCGTGGGTACCCCATCGAGCAGCTTGCGGAGAAGGCGTCGTTTCTGGACGTGGCGTACCTGCTGTTCAACGGCGAACTGCCGAGTCGCACTCAACTGTCCGACTTTGCCGACGAGGTCACCATGCACACGTTCGTGCACGAGAACGTCCGCACGTTCATCAACGGCTTTCGTTACGACGCCCACCCGATGGGCATGCTGGTCGGTACCGTCGCCGCCTTGTCGACGTTCTACCCCGAGGCCGCGAACATCCACGACGAAGAGAATCGCCGCCTGCAGATGGTGCGCCTGCTCGCAAAGATGCCGACGATCGCCGCGTGGAGCTTTCGTCACTCGCAGGGCAAGCCGTTCGTCTACCCCGACAACGAGCTGAGCTACACCGAGAACTTCCTAGCGATGATGAAGCGAGTCGGTGACAACAAGTACGTCGCCGATCCCGATATCGTTCGCGCACTCGACGTACTGTTCATTCTGCACGCCGATCACGAGCAGAACTGCTCGACCAACACCATGCGTGCCGTAGGTAGCTCACACGCCGACCCGTACTCGGCAGTCGCCGCTGCCGCAGCAGCGCTCTACGGCCCCCTGCACGGCGGTGCTAATTCGGCTGTGCTCAAGATGTTGCGCCAGATCGGCAGTGTCGAGAACGTTCCCGCCTACATGCAGTCCGTCAAGGATGGCACGGGCGGTCGTTTGATGGGGTTCGGGCACCGCGTTTACAAGAACTACGATCCGCGCGCCAAAGTCATCAAGAAGCTAGCGGACCGCGTATTCGACATCGTCGGCACGAAGAACCCACTGTTGCGCGTCGCGCTGGAGCTCGAGAAGATCGCGCTCGACGACGAGTATTTCGTCAAGCGCAAGCTCTACCCCAACGTAGACTTCTACTCGGGCCTCATTTACGAAGTGCTCGACATTCCCGTCGACATGTTCACGGTGTTGTTCGCCATTCCGCGTACCGCGGGTTGGCTCGCGCAGTGGGAAGAGATGCTGCTCGACAAGGAACAACGCATCGCCCGCCCGCGCCAGATTTACACGGGAGAGATGGGTCGCGACGTTCCACCTCGGGACGAGCGCTGAGCTCCGCTGCCCTCCCCCAGGACGGCACAGCGAAGCTCGCCGCCGAGTCCGACCGTCTCGTCGATGCTCGGACTCGCGGCTGCCGCGAGCTCGCCTCGCTCACTCGAGAGTCAGCCAGCGGCCCGCCGCGGGTGCGCTTCGGAGCGAACGAGCTTTTACTCCGAGATTCACACGGCTAGGCTCGGTGATCATGGCGACAGCTCGCGAAATAATGGAGAACCTTCCCGCGCAACTTTCAGCCCGCGAGGAGGACGCCAAGGACATTGGCGCAGTCTACAAGTTCGACATCAGCGGCGAAGGGGGAGGAACCTGGGTCGTTAACCTAAAAGACAACGTCGGGGTTTCCGAGAGCGATGGCGATGCCGACTGCACCATCGGTATCGAGGCTGGAGACCTGGTTGATCTGTTCGAAGGCAAGGTCAACGGTCAACAGCTGTTCTTCGGTGGCAAGCTGCAGATTGATGGCGATATGCAGCTCGCATTGAAGTTGCAGCGACTGACCGAGATAATCCAAGGCTGATACGTCGCTCGGGCATGTCACGCGTCGTTCACTTCCTAGGCCCAGAGGGGACTTTCGCGCATGCCGCCGCGCTGGCGCATTTCGGCTCGACGGCGACGCTAACGCCGGGCCAAAGCGTGCTCGATGTGTTCGAAACGGTGACCGCGAACGCTGAAGATCTCGGTGTCGTGCCGATCGAAAACTCGATCGAGGGAAGCGTGAGCCTCACGTTGGAAGCGCTGGCCGACGACGCTTCACCGTTGATCGTCGGAGAAATCATCGTCGCTGTCGAGCAATGCTTGCTTGGGACTGGCAACATGGCGGACATACGTGGCGTGATGTCCCATCCGCATGGTTTGGCACAATGTAAACACTGGTTGCGCAAGAACTTGCCTGACGCCGAGCGAGTCACGACCGCATCCACGGCGGCGGCGGCGTTTGCCGTGCGCGGCAGGCCCGAGCTTGCGGCCGTGGCTAGCGAACTTGCAGGTAAACTCGCAGGGTTGCAGGTGCTGGCCAAAGGGATTCAAGACGGCAAGCGTAACGCAACGCGCTTCGTCGTCTTGGGGCACCAGTTGCCATCTTCGACGGGCAGCGACAAGACGAGCATCTTGTTCGACACTCCGCATGAACGTGGCGCATTGCATGGGGTGCTCGGAGTTTTCGAACGTCATGGGATCAACTTGTCACGCATCGAGTCGCGTCCCATGCCAGGTGAGCTGTGGCACTACGTGTTCTACGCCGACCTCGAAGGTCATCGCGACGACCCCAACGTCAGCGCTGCGCTCGCCGAGTTGGCCACGCGTGAGCGGCAAGTGAAAGTACTCGGCAGTTACCCAACAGCAAACCAACCGAGCTGAGCTTTGAGCTCTCGTCCTACCGACGTCAGCTAATCCAACGCGACTTCGCGCGTCGCAAGCGGCAAGTTACGCGCGCGTATGGTTCATCGATAGCATGAACAGCGCAGGCAGCTTGGCGCGTGCCAGGGTGAGACGTGCTTGGCGGGGGCGAGACCCTGCAGACGTGCCTCCAGAGCCCTCTCTGGCAACGAGTAGCTTGCCAGCAACATCAACCTTCAATCACCACCCCCTCATAGTAGAATCGCTCTTGAACGATCTTGCCACGCTCCCAAGTCTGGACGGCAACCAGTTCCAGTCGGGCAGCCGTGCCGTCCGTCTCGAAGTAGCGAACGGTATACTCGAGAAACACGTGCCCCTCGTCCGCGTCCATCGCGCGCTTGTGCATCTTGAACTGCGGCTTCGCTTGCAGAGTGCTCAGACGTTCCCTCTCGTACTCGAGGCACTGCTGCCTCCCTGCACGTGAGAGAGCACGGTTCTCGAACACACAAACATCGTCTGCGTAGTAGCGCTCGATCGCCGTCAGAGTGTCTCCCTCCGAAAGCAGTCTCACGAAATCGTCGACGAACTCGGTTGAGCTCACACCTTCTCCCCTTCCGAATCCATGACTGGTCCCGGATCATCGAGCTGCTCGCGTGTCGTGCGTCCTGCGAGAGAACACAGCTCTGCCCGTATTTGCGGCTCGTCACGTGTGTCGTGAAACTTCGAGTAGTCGATCATCATGCGACCGTCTTCGAGTTCCTCCAGCACGTCGACGAAACGATGCCCGACCCGTATGTCTTGTGGAAGGTATGTATGACGGGCGTAGGTCGTCTGTCCATAGGTTCCATCGTGACCAAGCAAAGTGACGACAATCGAAATCAGGTAACGTTCGGGTTCGTTCCAGTCCACGCCAGCAAACGGGCTGTCGTCGTCGATGACGTGCATCGCCGTCCAAGACAGAACGAACATGGGGCTTCGGCTGCGCTGCAATTCGACGGAGTGGAGACGCCGCAGATGTTCGCCCTCTGGACTCAGTTCATCCTTGAGCACGACGAGCTCCATCGAAGCATCAACGAGGTCGTTACCGCGAGCGTTACCCACTCGTAACATCAGGGTCGGCTTCCCGTGCAATTTCGTAATCGTGACGGGTTTACTGAATAGTACGCTCGCTCGAGGACGGCTGGCTTTGGCGAAAATGAACCCCGTGACGATCGCCACACCGATCATCGAGAACGCGGCCTGTATCGACGCGACCGCGTTGGCGTAATCGCTCTTCGGGTAGAGGCTGCCGTAGCCGATCGTCGACATGGTTTGAACGCTGAGGAAGAACGCGTCGGCGAACGACCTCTGACGGCCATTGCCGATCGCGTCAACCTCGAAGGTGTAGAGCGCCGCGAAAAACACGTTTACCGCCAAGAAAGCGAAGCCGAGCGATACGAACACTCGAGTCCATCCCCCCGACATGAAATAGAAGTACAAGTCGCCCCGAAGCTCGGACGGAGCGCCCTTGCGAACGGTTTGCGACATGTCCCGGCGCAAGCGCACCGCTTGTCCCCCGGCGGCCGAGCGCTTGGCGATCTGAGTCAGCGACTGCTTCCCCAACTCGGCCTCGGCACTCTCTTGTAGCGGGGCCAGCATCATGTCGAACACGACCTGCGAGACGACCAGCACGGTGACCAGGGTCAGGAACAACCCGCCACTCATTCCCCCACCTGCGGGAGCCAACACCAGCACGACACAGCCGGAGAACAGCCGCATGTTCGTGCGCGCCCGATCCGTGATCTGGGCGTGCTTTCGTTCGGTCACCGTATCGAGAGCGGCTACTCCGAACAACGCGAGACTCACGAATCCAGCGAGAAGCCAACGGTATCCGTCGGGGGCTGCCACATCCCAATTGAAATGCAGAGCTTTCTTGATCGCGACGCCCATGCCTGTGAAGCCAATCTGTACGGGCAAGTGCGCATACAACCAGACGATCCAGCGTGCGCGTCCGGGTTTCAAATGCGACTCGGCGATGTCGTCGAAGTAGACCCACCACATGCCGCAGGTAATCGAAAGCAGTACCGCGGTTTGTGCGTAGAGGGGTAGTCCTTGTTTCTCTGCTGACAATGCCGACAGTATCTTCACGAAAGACTCGCCGAGAACGATCAATGTGAGCAGTGCGTAACGCTCAGCGAGGTGGTGAAAGTCGTAGGGCTGTCGGTCACTGAGCTCGAGCGACTGACGACTCAGTGGCGCCATCAGCACCATTAGCGTTGCAATCGCCCACAATCCAAACGCCAATCCGCTAGGAAGCCACGCAGCGATCACCCACGCGATCCCGCTGAGCGCGAAGACGCGCCCCCAGTAGCGTGCATACGCCCTAGTTTCCGGCACCTGGTAATAGGCGCGCCAGTTGAGCAGTGACACGATCAGTTGCGCGACACCTGTAAACAGCGAGAAACCCGCGACCTCGCCACCAACGACCGTGGACGCGCCGATGGCCATACCTCCGACGGCAAACATCTGAAAGAAGACGAGGATGCGGTGGGCGAAATCATCGACCGTGTAGCGGTTGATGAAGAACGTCAGCCCCGTCCACGCCACCCACAGCGGCACGAACGCCCCTGCGAATGCCAGCGCGCCAAACACGGAGACGTGTTCACTCAAACCGTTCCCAAGCTGAATGAAGGCAGCGACGAAAATCAGGTCGTAGAAGAGCTCGAGCCAGGTCGCGCGCTTCTGAAGCCCTAGGGCGGTGCTATGAAAGTGTGGCCTATGGAACCAACGACTCCTCATCTGACTTTCACCAACCCACACCAGCTCGTCATCACCGCAGTCTAGTTGAACACCAGAGGAGCGCGGTCTCGAAATTGACGCGCCACCGACGCCGCCGCTCACGCGGGCTCAGCACCCCATCGGCAGTGGGGACTCGCGTCGGGAAACCTCAGGGCTCGCGGCGACGCCAACGTTACTTGCATGAACGCGAGTAGTCGTGCCTCGCGCGCTCGCAACGGGCGTTGCCATCCGCACACTTGCCCTCGAGCGAATCAGGCAGTTCCTCGGTGAGGCGGCAGATACGTTCGGCCAGGTCGCAAATCCGGTCACGATGCAGTGCCGCACGCTCACAGTCTGGCGCACCGCTCGAGAGGGCGTTCTGCAACGCGACGAGGCTATCGCGTTGCAAAGCGCCCAGTTCCGCCAGTACGTCCGCCTCCAGAGCCTCGTCATCCCGCACTTCTACGCGCGATGGCTGCGGTTCCGCTGGCGAGGGAGCTCGAGCCGGGGGTGGTGCGGCGGGTGGCGGGGGAGCAAAGCCCCCGCCTGGCTCTGACGCCTTCTTCTTGGGCGCGTCTGGCTTGGAGTCTGCTTCCGTCGAATCTGTACCATCGCGGAGCGACTCGTTTTCGTAAACCGCTTCGCTGGCTGGATCTACCGGGGGCGCTTCAGGCTCGGCGCGACTCGGGGACTGGGGCTCTGGCTTCGACTGACATGCCGAGAGCAACGCTCCGACCAACAAATAGCGCAGCACCGCCCGCGTCATCGGCCCTCCAAACTTCGCTTCATCAGCTCTTCGTTCATCACCAACGCTCGATGGTAGGTCTTGACCGCTTGGGTCTTGTCCCCCAACTGCTCCAAGGCTTTGCCCTGTACCATGAGCAAGTTGGAAGCAGGTAAGCTGGTCTGCGTCGACACGGCGAGTCCTTGCTCCGCTCGCTCCACAGCTCGCCGAGGCTCGCCGAGCGCCAAGTCCAAAGCCGCCAAGCGTGCTAGCAAGTCTTGTCGCAACCACACGCTACCCGGACGCTGGTCGTCTGGCGCCGTATCGAGTAATCGTTCGAGTTCGGATCTCGCTGCGAGCTGTTGCGCCTTGGATTCCGCAAGGTCGGCTTTGGCGTGGGCCCCCTGAAGTCTTCCGATCCAGCCCTCGTTCGCTGCAGCTTCCTCCCGCTCGGAGCTGTCAGCGACTCGACCCGTGAGTTCACCTGAAGCGGGCTTCGACTCCTCGAGCGAGGAGCTGCGATCCGTCGAACAAGCAATGCACGCGTACAGGCATGCCAGAACCATGATCGGACGACTCAACCTGCTTGCACGGCGGGAGCCAAAGCCCCACGCCTCACTGCTCGAACGGCGGAACATCAGCGGTAGTGTTCCTCCAACGACGCCAGCACGGCGTTACGATATTCACCCATGTGTTGCTCGAACGCCTCACGCGTTTCGGTTTCGTCCGAGTTCATGTAGTCGGCTTGAGCCTCGAGCAATGCCGTGGGCGGCTCTGGAATGGGCGCCGCCGCGAGAGGCGGAGCATCCGACCCTGACTCGCCCACATCGAGCACTACCAGAAGCGCTGCGGCTCCGGCCAACATGGGCAGCAGCACCCATAGCCACGGTTGCTTCGAGTCACGCGACGCGGCGGCGTCACTGAACTTCGCTCCCGCCTCGAGCTCCGACCACAACTGCTGAGAACGCTCTTTCTTCAGCTCGGGTTGTTGACTGACACGTAGCAGTGCGGCCGCTTCGAGCGCTTCCTCGGACACGGACGACGCCACGCCGCGATCGAGCGCGCGCGCCAAAGCTTCTGCTTCAGCGAGTTCGTCTTGGCTCGGCTCTTCATCGTCGGGCCACTGCCACTCGTCGTCTCGCTCAACCACGGTCACCTTCCTTAACATTGTCGTCTGCGAGCAGGTCCCACTGCTTGCGTAGCGCCTTGAGCGCCCGTAGCAACACCACGTCGAACGTACCGAGGCGGACCTGCAGCTCCTCGGCGCAGGCTTCCCGCGACAGCTCCCGGAAGAATCGAAGCTCGATGGCCAGACGATAGCGGGGGTTCAGCTGCTCCAGGCAAGTGGTGATGCGCGCCCGCACCGTCAAGTATTGGTCGCGAATCTCGACTGCACCATCTGGCGTCACTGGCGCATCCAGCAGCGGGATCAGTTGCGTTTCCAGGTTCGCGATCGCCCGCCCGGTGACGCCGCGCGCGCGATGCATGTCGACGGCCTTGTTCGATGCGATGCGCGAAAGCCAAAAGTAGATGCTCGCGCCGCGCGGCTCGAACTGCGCCACGCGTTCGATGGCGGTGCGAAATGTCTCGGCGAGCGCGTCCTCAGCCGCAGCGTGGTTTCCCAGCTTAGGTAGCAGGACGCGAGCAAATAGCCGCTTGGCGTAAGCTTCGTAGAGTTCGCCCCACGCTTGACGGTCGCCTCGCCGCGCTCGCGCGAGCACCTGGGTCTCCCAACGCAGGTGCACGTCGTCGTTGAGATCCGAGTTGGTGTCCGAAACGGAATTCGAGTTCACCCCAGCACCGCTGGCCTTGCTCCACCGCCCATCAGCAGACGAGCGCTGCGCCCACACGCGCCGCCACCGTGTAACCGCCGAGGGCGCGACGGGGCAAGTGAACTCGCTCAGGCTGGACGCCGCGAATGACATGTGACCGCAACGCCTGCTGTGCGGATTGCTTACAGCGACGTGCCAAACGCGACGCCACCCCCCCTTCAGGCCAGCGGTCCGGCGGTCGAGTGTAAGCCGCCGCTAGCGGTGGCGTTACGCCCCCACCACCCGGAGGAACCATGAAATTTCGACTCAAGCCAATCACCGTCGTCTTCGCCCTCTTGGCAGCCAGCGCCTGTCAGAAAGCCGAGCCCCAAACCCCCGCCGATGACTCGTCGAGCAGTGAAACCCGAGAGCATGACGCCGAGCGTCTGCAGCACGCCCCCGCAGAAGAGTATCAAAACGGTCCTGCACAGCAGTCCCCCGCTCAACAGTCCCCAATGCCCCAGGTCCCAGCGCCTCAGGCGGCGAAGGAAAAAGCCGAAATGGCGGACGTCGCGGAAGCAGAGCCTGGCGTCGCCGGCGGCGCGCCGATGGCAGAGAGCAAGCCGCGCGCGCTGGCGCGCAGAGCACCCGCCAAGCTGAACATCGCACAGCCGCACGCCCCACCGCCCGTAGCCAACACGGAGAGCTACGATCACGTGACCGAGAACGGATTCAAGTCCGTGAACACTCAGCCGCTATCTACCTTCAGCATCGACGTCGATACCGCCTCCTACAGCAACGTGCGCCGAATGCTCAGCAGCTCTTCTGCGATCCCCAAGGGTGCCGTGCGCATCGAGGAGATGCTCAACTATTTCAGCTACGACTACCCAGAGCCCAAAGACGCGCGTCCCTTTTCAGTGAACACCGAGGTCGCGGCCGCACCCTGGAACGAAAAGCACCAGCTAGTGCGCATTGGTTTACAGGGAAAGCGAATCGCACAGAAGGCCATGCCGCCGCGCAACTTGGTGTTCCTCCTCGACGTTTCAGGCTCGATGGGACAACCGAACAAGCTGCCGCTGCTCAAGCGCAGCCTGTCAGCCATGGTGGATACGCTGAACGCGAAAGATCGCGTGTCGATTGCAGTCTACGCCGGGGCCAGCGGCCTCGTGCTTCCGCCGACGCCTGGCAACCAGAAGCGCGACATCCTCGACTCGCTCGAGCGGCTACAAGCGGGCGGCAGTACCAATGGCGGCGCAGGCATCGAGCTCGCCTACAGCGTGGCAGAGATGAACAAGCGCGACGGGGGCGTCAACCGTGTCATCCTCGCGACGGACGGTGACTTCAACGTGGGCACGAGCAGCCAGAGCGACCTGGTCGACTTGATCGAGCAGAAGCGCAAGAGTGGGGTCCACCTGACCGTGCTCGGTTTCGGCATGGGCAACTACAAGGACTCGACGCTGGAAGCGCTGGCCAACAAAGGTGACGGCAACTACGCCTACATCGACAGCTTCTCGGAAGCGCGCAAAGTCTTGATCGAACAAGCGGGAGCCACGTTGGTCACGATCGCCAAGGACGTGAAGATCCAAGTCGAGTTCAATCCCCGCTGGGTCGGCGCGTATCGTTTGATCGGCTACGAGAACCGCGCCCTGGCAAACGAAGACTTCAACAACGACGCCAAGGACGCAGGTGAAATTGGGGCGGGTCACAGCGTAACGGCGCTGTACGAAATCGTCCCCCCGGCCCTCGCAAGAGACCTGACGGGGGTCGACGCGCTCAAGTACCAGAAGCCCGGCGTGCCCAGCGGCAGTGACGAGCTACTCACGGTCAAGTTGCGCTACAAAGCCCCGAACTCCGACACCAGTCAGCTGATCCAACACGCGCTCGGGCGAGACGCGATCACCGACTCACCCTCGGTTGACTTCCGCTTCTCGTCGGCGGTTGCAGCATTTGGCATGTTGCTCACGGACTCGGAGCACAAAGGCAACGCCAGCTACGACGCAGTGCGCCGTCAAGCGCTGGGGGCGCTAGGAGCCGATCCTCAGGGTCGCCGCAGTGAGTTTGTTTCCTTGGTTGCCAAGGCCGCGTCCGTTGGGCGCTGAGCTGTAGGGGACCGGACTCGCGCGGAAACCACTGCAGAATCGAAACTCGGATTTTCATGTTTGTAACATGACCCACTAGTAGGCGCATGTAACCACCTGATAGCATAATAGAGCACATTGGCACACTTGGTGCTCTATCAGGAGACAGTTCAAACGCATCTTCTGTCACAGGGGCCATTCCCCTCCCCCCTCCCCTGGCCCCTGTGCTTTTTTCGCCGAGACCGAGCTCACACGCTCGGTCTCGGTCTTTTGTGCTCGTGCACCACGCCAGGGGCGCATCGAACCCGCCGCAACAGCCCGTGTGGGGCTCACCAGCTAGGGTAAACCGGCATCACGAAGCGGCGCGTCCGAGACCCTGCAATCCAGCAGGCCGAAGTCGACGCCCTTACCACGCGGCTGAGCGATCAACAGAGCGCCACCTTTAGCCCCAAGAACGGCCGCGTTTTCCACCGCCGAGTCGGCCCGCAACACTTCGAGCGGACCCCCGAATGGCGAGAGGCCTGCGAACGTGGTGCGACCCGAGGCGCTGGCCAGCACCAGCCAGCCGTGGGGCGCGCCAGAGCCCGGGCTCGTATCGAACAACAGACTCGGCGCGCTGGCGCCCAAGTCTGGCGTATCGAGGTTTTGCGGGTCCGGGGACCCGTCCGGGCCGACGCGGATGATACTGACGGTAGCGTCATCCAACACAGCGGCGTTCGCGTCGTCGCGAACGGCAAACAACACGCTCCCGTCGTGAGCTGACACCGCGTCGTAGGCAACGACGTGACCTGTTTCGGAAGTCACTCGTAGTGGAGATGAAGTGACGTGCCCGCGTTCATCCAGCTTGACGAGTTCGATCCAGCTCCGCGTCGGGAGCAAGGGTGCGTCTACTCCCGCGTCCGCAGGCGACGCCTCGGTCTCTCCCAACGCAAGCCACGTGAGCCAAAACCCTCCCGGGCGCGCGAGCACCCGCGGCGCCTCCACGTCGTGTCCCGCTGGACTGACGCGAACGGCCGTTGCAGGCTCGTTCAGCGCATCCAGCTGAAACGAAGCCAGGCGGATCATGCCTTCGCCTTTTTGCCGATCCCAGTCGTCCCAAACGAGCAGACCACCACGGCCACTGAGCAACACATCGAAGGCGGGTGACTCGTCTCCAAATTCGTCGAGTTCCGAGAACCACTCGACGGCACTCGCCGAGACGAGACCCAAACGGTATTGCCCGCCACTGGCGTCGCGTTCGGCCAACGCGACGACAACCGCGCCGTCGTCCGTGGCGACCTTCGGGGGCGCGACGTCGGCGTGCACGAGCGCAAGCTCCAGCACCTCTGCGGCCAGTGTAGCGGCGTCCAAACGCACGAGGGACGCAGAGACGCGGTCGGCCGCGCCACTGAGAACGGGAACCACGAACTGCGAAGCTGATTGCGCGGCGCGCCCCAGCTGGACACCGAAAACCGCGTCCCCCAACTCTGGCCCAGTACCAGCGCTCGACGTCCCGTCGAGGCGATAGCTGACCGCACGGGCGCTGCAACGGGGTGCGGCAACGGGGTGTTTCGACTCCCGTGGTGGCTCCGCAGGCTCAGCATCACAGCGGCAGCTCGCGCATACCAGTGTGCAACCTGCGAGCACCAGCTGCTCCATCGTCGTCTTGCTGAGCCTCATGCCTCGCTTTGAGCAGATCCGCGAAGGCGCGAAAAGGGAAAAACGTGTGCCGTCCCGCGCCCGAACTCGTGTGGTTTGCATCGCTGCGAAAGACTTTTCCGACTGCGGCTGGGTCGCCGCTCGGCTCGATCCGGATCGTCCGCACCACCGAGGATCTATGCTAGCAGTGGCACCCGACCCGCTCATGTCCCCGTTGCCGACCTGGCCCGCACAGCCCAACAGCGTGCTCAACACCCTGACCAGTAGCTTCTTCGACCGCATCATCGTGGACGAACGCTGGATCTCTGCCGTGCGAGCACACGCCGCAGAAGGCACGGTGGTGTACGTCCTGCGTAGCCTGAACTTCGTCGATTTCTTGGCGCTGGACCATCTGACGAAACGCTACCAATTGCCACGCGTGCGCTTCGTGAACGAGCTGGGCCTCGGGATGCTCGGTCGCCGCTGGTTTTCGTCAGCGCCGCGCGAAGCGAATGGCGACATGGCGGAACAACTGCGCGGCGCGCTGTCCACCAGCGACGGCTCCGCGGTACTGTTTTTGCGGCGCCCCCCAAAGGTCTGGGACGTGGCAGCGGGGAGCGCTTCAGGAATGCGTTCACTGCGCAAGGGTGACGAACTGCTGACCGCGTTGATTCAGTTGCAACGCGACAGCCAGCGCCCGATCCTGCTCGTGCCGCAGGTGTTTGTCTGGACCAAGTTACCAGACACCCGGGGCACGCGTCCTCTCGACTTGTTGCTCGGGCCCCGCGAGTGGCCTAGCGCCGCGCGAGTAGCGGGCCAGTTCCTCAGCAACTACCGCAACGTCAGTTTGCGAGCGGGGCAGCCCATCAACCTCCAGCAATTCCTCGGTGAGTTTGGCGCACTGTCCGACACGGCGATGCGCAACAAGCTAGTCTTCACCATGTTGCGCCGATTGGAGCGCGAACGCCGCGGCGTGACGGGCCCTGTGGGTAAAGCTCCCGATCGCGTGCGCCGTGAAATCTTGCGCAGCAAGCGCTTCCAAAACGTGCTCGACAAGCTGACGTCGTCGCCTGAAGAGCGTCGTGAAGCACTGGCCAACGCCGACCAAATGCTCAGCCAGATGCAGGCGCTGCCCGACGGCACGACACGTCGCGTGCTCGACATCGTGCTCGGCAAGGTCTTCGAGCGCATCTATCACGGGCTCGACGTCGACCAAGCGGGCATCGAGCGATTACGTGAGCTAGCGCGTCATGGCACGTTCGTTCTGCTCCCGAGCCACAAGAGCCACATCGACTACTTGGTGGTTTCGTATGTCTTCTACAAGGCGAACCTGCCGTTGCCGCTGATCGTTGCGGGCGACAACCTATCGTTCTTCCCGATGGGCGGCATCTTCCGTCGCGGCGGCGCGTTCTTCATTCGTCGCTCATTTCGTGGTGACCGCTTGTACGCCGCGCTCGTCGACGCCTACGTTCGGCGGCAAATCAAAGACGGCTTTGCGATCGAGCTGTTCCTGGAGGGCATGCGCAGTCGTACGGGCAAATTGCTGAACCCGAAGTTCGGGCTGCTGAGCATGATCGTATCCGCCGTCGTCGGGCAAGACTCTCGCCCGGTGTTTTTCATTCCGATCAGCATCGGCTACGAGCGCATCGTCGAGACCGAGTCGTTCAGTCACGAGGTCAGTGGCGGCGAAAAGGTAATGGAGGACGCTGCGGGATTGCTCAGCGCCACCGAGGTTTTGCGACATCGGTACGGTCGCATCAACTTGCAGTTCGGACAGGAGCAAACCCTGGCGGGTGTCGCGAGTGAACTCGGATACCCTGACGCTCGTTCGCTGTCGCCCAAACAGACACGCGCCCTCGTGGTGCGCCTCGGGAACACCGTGCTCGACGAGATCAACCGCGTCACGGCTGTCACGCCCGGCGCGCTGACTGCGCTCGCGCTGCTCAGCCACCATCGACGCGGCATCACCCACGACAAACTCCTGGCTCATTGCACGAGATTACTCGCGACCCTCACCCGCGAGGGCGCGCGCACGGCTCCCACTTTGATGACCGACGCCGGAGTGCTGCGGCGCGAGGCCATCCGTGAAGCCGCACAAATGTTCGTCGACGCCGCCATGGTCGAGGTTCATACCGTGGCGGAGCTGGCACCTCGCGCCGAACGACGCGGACGGCCGCGCGCCGGGGTCGGCGCCATCTACACTCTCGTCAGCAACAAGCGTCTCGAACTCGACACCTCGAAGAACATCATCATCCACTTTTTCGTGGCACGCGCATTGGTCGCCACCAGCGTGCTCAGCACCACCGCGGGGTCCTGCAGTGAGACCGAGCTGCGCTCGGAGATCCAGCAATTGGCCACTCTGTTGAGATACGAGTTCAGATTTGGCGATGCCAACGGCTTCGACGAAGCGATCAGTGACATACTCGGTACGATGATCGAGCAGGGTGAACTCGAACGCACGGACACGTCGAGTCTCAGACCGGGCCCCGGGCGGGACGGCTACAGTGGGCACAAGTGGCTACTCGTGTACGCCGCGATGATTCGCAACTTCATCGAGAGTTATCGCATCTTCGTGCGCTCGCTGCGTACGCTGCTCAGCAGCTCGATGACCGAGAAAGAGCTCTTGAAGAACGCCCTGGCTACGGGCAGTCGCATGTACCTAGCTGGCGAGGTCGAACGCCCAGAAGCCGTCAGCAAGCCGACCTTTCAGAACGCGATCACATCGTTCACCGACCAACGCGTCTTACGCATCAGCCGCGACCAAGTGCGCCTGAGTGATGAACACGCCAGCGAGGCTGCTCTCGACGAAATCGAGGCCAAGGTGGCCACCTACCTGGAACGAGAGGCTGCCTTGTGAGCGCACGAAGCCCGCGTCCCACGCCGTGCAACGGCGTCCGAAGCCTGCTGTTGGCTGGGGTCCTCGCGGTGCTTTGTGTGGCGTGTATGGGCACACCCACGCCGCTGGCACCGGGTTTTCGAGGTTCAGTCGGTCTTCCTCACGATGGGGTCCAGACTGACTCCGTGGAACTCGCCAAGGCTGGCAAGGGCTTCGTGCGCTATCGCCCCCATGGCAGCGCCTACTGGGGCCAGCCCGAACTGGTCGCCGCACTCGAGAGTGTCGCCGCCGACATGGACGACGACTTCGGCGGCCCACCCTTGGTGCTCGGCGATCTCTCCGCGCGAAACGGTGGCAAGATCCCGCGCCACAACAGTCACCGCAGCGGACGCGACGTGGATCTGCTGTGGTACGTGATGACGCCCGAGGGCGTGCCACGAAAGAACCCTGGCTTCATTCGAGTCGAAGGCGACGGTTTGGCGCGCGAGCGTGCGACGGGTCGCCTGTACCTGCTCGACATCCCGAGGCAGTGGGCGGTCGTCAAGAAACTGCTCGAGTCCGACCAAATCCACGTGCAGTGGATGTTTTGTAGCCGTTGGATCGAGGCGCTACTGATCGACTACGCGCGCGCCCGCGGTGAAGAAGACGAACTGGTGTGGCGCGCGGAGTCCGTGATGCTGCAACCCAAAGACAGCCTGCCTCACGATGACCACATCCACATGCGCATCAGCTGCACGCCCGAAACCAGTCTGACGGGCTGCGCGGGTGGAGGCCCCTACTGGGAGTGGGTTCCAGCGTTGCCCAGCGTCGAGCTCAACCTGCAGGACTTGCAGGAAATTGGGCAGCAAGACCCTCTCGTCGTAGAAACGGTCGAAGAGGTGGCGCTGCGTGACGTCGAAACCCCTGAGACCGAGTGACCCCGAACTGAGCGACCACAGCCTGAGTATCCCCAAGCTCGGCAAGCTCAGGAAGACCGATCCCAGGCAGCGCATTTCGAACGGTGATTGTCTCGAGCGCGTCCCTGAACTGGTGCGGCGTTTTGGGTCTGCGCAACTGATCTACGTCGACCCCCCATTCAACGCGGGTGGGCTGCGCAAAGCCAGGCAAGACAAGGGACACCGAGCGGAGGGCACGGACGCCTACGTCGACTTCTGGGGAGGTCTGGACGGCTTCATGGAAATGATCCGCCCACGTCTGGAAGTCTTGCGCGATGCCTTGGCCGCAGACGGCAGCTTGTGGCTCCAGCTCGATCACCGCGCCATCCACGACGTCAAGGTCGCGCTCGACGACGTGTTCGGACGCGCAGCGTTCATGGGCGAGATCATCTGGGTGCCTGGCAACGGTGGTAAGCGCCGCAGTGGTCCGAGCGTCACGCACCAGACGATCCTGATCTACAAGAAGGGCAAGCGGATGATCTGGAATGGTGACGACCCTTGCCTGCGCGAGCCGTTCGCCGAGACGAGCCTGAAGATGCACTTTCAGCAACGGGATGGTGACGGGCGGCGCTATCGCGAGCGCGTCGTCAATGGCCGCAGCTATCGCTATTACGCAGACGAGGGACGCCGTATCGGTAGTGTTTGGACGGACTGCCCCGCAATGACCGCCAACACGCCGCTGACCGACGAGACCACGGGGTACCCGACGCAAAAGCCCGAGAGCCTACTCGAACGCATCGTGCGAGCTGCGAGCCACGAGGGCGAGACGGTGCTCGACCCGATGTGCGGCTCGGGGACGACACTGGCCGTGGCCGCCCGCCTCGGTCGGCGTCTCATGGGTTGTGACAAGAGTGAACTCGCGTGTCGCATCAGCCGCGAGCGAGTGTTCAAGGCCATCGCCGAACGCCCCTCGAACGTGACAAGATCCACAGGGTCATGATCGATTTCAGCCTGAGTGACGAACAACGAGCGCTGATGAGCGAAGCGCGACGCTTCGCCGAGGAGCGCATCATCCCCGTAGCCGCCGAAGCCGATCGGGAAGCGAAGTTTCCCGAAGCCATATTCGACGAAGCTTGGGACTTGGGCTTCGTGAACGTAACGGTCCCCGAAGAGTATGGCGGCGCAGGCCTCAGTCACTTGGACCACGCGTTGCTCGCGGAATGTCTATCCTTCGGCTGCGTCGGTATCCAAACCAGTCTATCTGGCAACATCCTGGCGCTGACGCCGATCAAGTTGGCGGGCAGCGAAGAGCAGAAGAAGCGCTACCTAGGGCGGTTGACGAGCGAACGCATCCTGGCGAGCTACGCGACGAGTGAACCCAGCGCTGGTAGCGACGTCGCCGCGATGAAAACACGCTTCGTCAAACGCGGGAACGACTATGTGCTCAACGGCGAGAAATGCTGGATCACCAACGCAACTCGCGCGTCCTTTTTCATCATTTTCGCGACCAGTGACACCTCCAAGCGCCACGAGGGAATCGCTGCGTTCATCGTGGACCGCGACACCGATGGGCTCTCCGTGGGTAAACACGAAGACAAGCTGGGTCAGCGCGCGAGTGACACGGCAACCGTGTCACTGCAAGACGTCGTCGTCCCTGCTGCCAACCTGCTTGCCCCCGAAGGCCAGGGTTTCAAGCTGGCCATGGAGACGTTCAACGTCACGCGACCGGACATTGCTGCGCTAGCCACTGGCTTGATGCAACGCTGTTTGGAGGAGTCCGTGCGTTACGCCACGGAGCGCAAAGCGTTCGGTGTACCCATCGGACAGCACCAAATGGTGCAGGCGATGATCGCGGACATGGCGATTCGAACCGAGGCGACTCGTTGGCTGTATCGTAAGGCTGCCTGGAACCTTGACCAGGGCATTCGCGAACCCATCGCTTCAGCCTACGCCAAGGCGTTTGGCGCAGACTCTGCCATGCAGTCGGCGATCGACGCGGTTCAGATCTTCGGCGGCAACGGCTACGTGCGGGACTACCCCGTCGAGAAACTGATGCGCGACGCCAAACTGCTACAAATCTACGAGGGGACGAGTCAGATCCAGCGTGTCGTGATCGCGCGATCGCTCATGCAACAGTAATCATCCCCGTGAGGACTTGGGGCGCCAACCTTCGGCGATCTCAGCCAGGCGTTCGAGCGCCTGCGGGTTTCTCAACGTTCCCTGGTTGGCAACTTCCGACAGGGGCTTGCCTTCGAGCAGGCGTTTGACGGGTAGTTCCAGCTTCTTCCCGCTGAGAGTATAGGGAACCTCTTCGATTGCTACGATCTCGTCAGGCACGTGGCGAGGCGACAACTGCTCGCGTATCAGCTGTTTCACGTCGGCGGCGAACACCGCCCAACGCTTGTCGGCGCTCGAATCCGCGACGGCGTCGAGTGTAGCTTGGTCCCCCAGCAGCTTCGGGTCGACGACGACGAACAACCACAGACGGCTTCGTTCACCCGACGCAGCATCTACCACGAGACAGTCCCTGACCTCGGGGAGTCGTTCGATGACTCCGTAAAACTCCGACGTGCCCATGCGAACGCCGCCACGATTGAGCGTAGCATCCGAGCGCCCGCTGATGACTGCTCCGCCGTCCGCGTATTGGCAAAGCCAGTCTCCATGTCGCCACACGCCAGGGTACGACTCGAAGTAGCTGGCTCGGTAGCGTTCACCTGTCGGATCCCCCCAGAAGCTCACTGGCATGGAGGGCATGGGCAACGTGATCACCAGCTCCCCCACCGAGTCCGTCACTCGCTGCCCGGTCTCGTCGAACGCTTCTACGGCAGCCCCGAGGCCCGAACATTGCAGCTCGCCCGCTCGAACGGGCAGCCACGGGCAGCTGAGCACGAACGCCGTACACAAGTCCGTGCCGCCAGAAACCGACGCCAGGTGAACGTGCGTGCCTACGTGCTCGTACACCCACTCGAACCCTTCGATGGGTAGCGGCGCGCCAGTTGAACCGACCGCTCGCAACTGAGACAGGTCGGCGATACTGGATGGAGACACTCTACGCGCCCGACAACTCATGATGTAGGGTGCACTCACGCCGAAGTAGCTGACGCGTTCTCGTTCAGCCATACGCCACAAAGCTCCCAAGTCCGGGTGGGCAGGACTGCCGTCGTAGAGCACGACGGTCGCTCCTACGAGCAAACCACCTATGAGGTAGTTCCACATCATCCAGCCCGTCGTCGAGTACCAGAAGAAGCGATCGCCTGGCCCCAAGTCACTGTGCAGAGCCAGCACCTTGTAGTGTTCGAGCAGAATGCCGCCGTGACCGTGCACGATGGCCTTCGGCTTACCCGTCGTGCCTGACGAGTAGAGAATCCAAAGCGGATGCTCGAACGGCACTCGGTCGAACTCCACTGGCGCCGCTTCCCCCTCGGCGCGACTGAGCACCTCGAACGTCTCGAGTCCGCTCGGGTCCCCGTCGGCGCCGACCTTCGAGACGTCGACATCTGGTCGGCTCCAGATGAACGTCTCCAAAGTCGGCAGCCCACTACGAATCCGCTCGACCTGCTGCCGACGATCCAACCACTTGCCGCCGTACTGGTACCCAGCACACGCGATCAGCACCTTGGGCTCGATCTGTTGGAAGCGGTCGAGCACGCTTTGCGCCCCGAACTCGGGTGGGCAGCTCGACCAGATCGCTCCCAGACTGGCGGTCGCCAGAAACGCGATGACGGCGGCGTCGGAGTTCGGCAACACAGCCACCACACGATCCCCTCGCCCCACGCCTCTTCCGCGCAACACTCGAGCGAACGCGGCAACTCGCCGACGCAGCTCCGAACGTTCGATGGTGCAACGCGTCCCCGACTCATTGCAGCAGATGAGCGCTTCACCAGTTTCGACACGCAGCGCGTGTTCTGCGTAGTTGACGCGTGCCTGCGGGAACCAGGCCGCGCCAGGCATCTGACGACCGGGCAGCGCGGGCGCGACTGCGCCACTACTCACGATCTCGAAGTAGTCCCAAATCGCCTGCCAAAACGACTCGAGATTCTCGGTGGACCAACGGTGCAACGCGACGTAGTCGGCTTCGGTACCGAGGGATGCTCCGCGCTCTCGCAGGAAATCACGAAAGCTGGATAGCCGGCACCGGGCCACCTGCTCAGCGCTTGGTTGAAACAGAACTCTCCCACGACCGGCCACGCCTCCCATGACTGGGAGTATACGCGCTGCGCGGGCTGTTGCAGGCGTCCACGCGCTGTCGAACGCGCCGCACCACTGTTGCGAAGGCACGAGAGCGCGCGGAGAGCAGGGCGTCTGACATTACGCCCGCGATCAAACCGCGGCCAATCGCCGCCCGCTCGCGCTTCGCGCGGCTCTCGCGGTCACTGTACGTGCAACCGTGCAGTCTTAACACAACCTCGTGAGGGGGGTCAGCTGGCGCACTGGCTCAACCGCCGACGGCCGAGTAGAACCACGACAATGCGCATCATTGCCCCTTCTCTTTCTCTCGTGGTCGCAGCCTTGGCACTGTCGAGTGCCTGCGCTGGTGACGACACCGCAGACATGGGTGACACAGGCCAAGCATCGACCAATGGCACGGCGACGGGTACGGCTACAGACGCCACCAGCACTACCAGTGGGACGGGAACCAACGCCGGCGCGACGTCGACGGGGCAAACGACGGGTACGACTTCCACGGGCGCGACATCGACGGGTGCGGGAACGGCGGGCACCACGACAGGCACCACCAGCGGGACGAACACCACTGGCACTCCTCCTGGCGGCGACGATGGCGCAACCGACGACGCGGCGCTCGACGACATGACGGACGACACCGTCACCGACGACATGACGACGGATGACGTCGCCACTGACGACACGGGTTCGATGGCGACCACGGATCCGACGGACATGCCGACGACAGATCCGACGGACATGCCGACGACAGACCCTACTGGCATGCCCACCGACGACCCTGGGGACATGCCGGGCGAGCCGATGCCAGTCGTGCCAGAGGTTAGCGGGTCCGAGTACTCGCTCGCGCTCAGCGACGTGATCTTCAGCGCTGACGGGAGCAGCGGTTACGTCACCAGGCTCGAGTTCGGCGGCACCAATCTGCTCACGGAGTCGAGCGTGAACGACACCAACTTCGGCTCGAGTTTCTGGACTGCACCACAAACCTGGGACTGGCCCCCAGCCCTGGACGCCGCGCAATACGACGCTTCGATCGACGCCGCCAGCAACACGATCATCTTCACCAGCGCGGCCACCGAACTGACGGATGGAACGGTCAGCGTCGAAAAACGCTTCTCGGGGGACTCAGCTGCCAACGCGATCGTGCTCGAGTACACCATCACCAACGAAGGCAGCGCCGCGATCGGCGTCGCGCCGTGGGAGATCACCCGCGTCCGTTCGAGCGGCTACTCGTTCTACCCGGCTGGCAGCGAAACGACCCAAGAAGAGATGCCCATGAGCGAGGTAGACGGCGTTTACTGGCTGGACTACGACAACGCGGGCATCGACGGCGCGGGCCTGAAGAACATCGGTGATGGCTCGGAGGGCTGGTTGGCACATGTCGACGACGGCGTGCTGTTCGTCAAACTGTTCGACGACACCACCGCAGCCCAGAAGGCGCCCAACGAGGGTGAGATCGAGATCTACGCCGATGGCGACCGCGCCTACGTCGAACTCGAGCAGCAGGGCGCGTACGAGCAACTCGGACCCGGGGAAACGTCCACTCCATGGAGAGTGCGTTGGTTCGTCCGCAGCGTCCCCGCTGATGTGAGCGTCGAACTCGGCTCCGCCGCCCTGGTCCAAGTCGTTCGCGACCTGGTCGCCGCCAACCCGTAGCAGCCCACGCCGCGCTGAGGCTGTTCTGCGCCCGAAGCTGGCCTTGGCGGCCGTCAGCCCGACGCGGACCGTGCGCTTCGGGTAGCGCCCGCATGCGCGGGTTGTTATGTGTTGGCGCGATGCACATTCCGAAGTTACGAGCGGTCAGCGCCGCCTCCACCCTGGTCGCGAGCAGCGTGATGGTTTGGGCGGTCACGACGTTCGCCCAAGTGCCGCCACCCAGTGCACCACCGCCCGCTGCGAGAGCAACGTCCACGCCCGACGCCAGTGCTGGCACCCCGGAGCCAACCAAGCGGCTCGACTTGGCGGTCACCCGACACAAGCTGCAAAACGGTCTCCGCGTCGTTTTGCACGAGGACCACAGCGCGCCGACGGTCGCGGTTTGCGTCACCTACGACGTCGGGTCACGCAATGAACAGCCCGGACGTAGCGGCTTTGCGCATCTGTTCGAACACATGATGTTCCAAGGCAGCCGCAACGTAGGCAAGGGGCAACACTTCCAGTTGATCACCGAGCGCGGCGGCACGCTGAACGGCACCACTTCGACTGATCGCACGAACTATTACGAGCTGGTTCCCGCAAGCGGGCTCTCGACCGTGTTGTGGCTGGAAGCCGATCGCATGAAGTCTCTGGCGGTGACTGCAGAAAACTTCGAAAACCAGCGCAAGGTCGTCCAGGAGGAGTATCGCATGCGGGTTTCGAACTCCGCATACGCAGAGGGTCGCATCAAGCTCCGCGAGTTGGCGTTTGAAGGTTACTGGCCACACGCCCACGATCCGATTGGGTCGATGCAGGACCTGGACGCCGCGCAGCTGCCATGGATCCGCGCGTTTCACCAGACGTATTACGCGCCGAACAACGCAGTTTTGACCGTCGCGGGTGACTTCGAGCCCGAGGCCACCCTGCGTCTGATCCAACGCTTCTTCGGGGACGCCAAGCCCGCTCAGTTGCCGACACACGCGCCCGCACCGCCACCGCCTCAGACCCAGGCGCGCTCAGCTCAGCTCACCGACGCCAACGCCAAGACGCCGGGTCTGTACCGAGGCTACGTGATCCCGCCGATGCGCACTGAAGAACACTATGCGCTCGAAATGGCGACAGTCGTGCTCGGCTACGGCGACAGTTCGGTGTTGCACGAGAAGCTGGTCCGCGACGAGGAACTACTGCGTGGTGTAGGCGTCTGGACGTACGATCATCGCGGTCCGGACCTGCTCATGATCCAAGCGCTGCTCACGGAGCGTGCCGACATGGCCCAGGTGCAGGCGCGCTTGGACGCCGAGCTTTCAGTGCTAGCCACCAGCGGCCCCACGGCAGCCCAGCTAGACAAGGCCAAGCAACGGCTACAGTCGTTCTTCCTGTTCGGGCTGGAGGGTAACCTGGACCGCGCCACTCAACTCTCCAACTTCGAACTGTTCTGGGGCGACGCTGCACTGCTCAACGGCGAGCTCGACCGCTATTTTTCCGTCACGCCAGATCAGGTGCGCGCCGCCGTCGCCAAATACCTGACCCCGCAGCGTCAAAACACGGTGATCGTGATGCCCGCTGCGCCCGCGCCAGCGCCGAGTGCACCCGCCGCAGCACTCCATTGAATCCAGCGCACTGCTACCCCAACCTAGGCAGTCCATCACGCGCCCTCCCTCAGTGACCAAGCCCAGTGACCAAGCCCAGTGACCAAGCTCAGTGACCAAGCTCAGTGGTGACCAAGCTCAGTGACCAAAGCTCCGTCACACCGTTTTCCAGGTGATCCATCGAATGACCCACTCGACCGTTTCAAGTTCCGCTTCGCCCTTCCGCTCTTTCTGGGCACGCACACTGCGTACTCTGCCGCGCGTGTTGTTGGCCTCCGCGCTGCTGTCCGCTGGCTGTCAGCCCGCCAAAGCACCCGAGAGCAACCCGCCACCCGCGGCTACGGGTCCCTTGCCCGCTCCCGTGCAGAGTGACGAAGCCCCGTCGGAAGCCGTCGAGTACGTCACTTTGCCACCGGCAGAACGTGAAGCGCCGCCCCCTGCTTCGCCAAGTCCACCGTGGAGCTTTCCCAAGATCGACGACCACACGCTGCCGAACGGGCTCGCGGTCAAGCTGGTACCTCGGACCACCCTGCCCCTCGTCGAGATCACGCTGGTGGTGCGCTCGGGCCAGGACAGCGACGGCAAGCGACCCGGCCTCGCACTGCTGGCGGGCGAGATGCTGAAGGTGGGAGGCACCGACAAGTGGGCCAGTCGCGAGCTGCTGGATCGCGTCGAGTCTCTCGGCTCGAGTCTGAGCGTGATCACTTCCCGCGACGCGACCACCGTGACCATGGCCGTCACCAGTGACCGCTTCGACGAGGCCATGGACTTGATCGGTTTGGTGGTGACCAAGCCGCGCTTTCTCGATGCGGAGTTCCGCAAGCTGAAGCAGCGAGAGATCGACCGTGTTCGGAGCCACGCCAGAACCAACGCGGCGTGGGCCGCGAGCATGGTGTTGTTCCGCGAGCTCTATCGTCAGGAGGACGGAGCAGCGCACCCCTACTCCTACTACGATGCCACGCCCGACCAGCTCGAATCGCTCAAGCTTTGGGAGATCAAGCAGTGGCACTCGAAGTACTTCTCACCGCGCAATGCGGCCTTGGTGGTCGGTGGTGACGTCACTGCCGAACAGGTTCAGAGCGCCGCAGGGCGCGCCCTGGGCAAATGGCGAGGCGCCAAGGTCACCCCGCCCAAAGTGGACGCTCCGAAGCTAGAACCCAAGCGCGCCATCTTCCTCGTGGACCGCCCCAAGAGTTCGCAGGCCGAGGTGCGCCTCGCAACCTTCGGAGTCGAACATTCGAGCCCAGAGTACCCGCTGCTCAAGGTCGCCAATCAGGTGCTCGGCGGCGGCGTCGCGGGGCGTCTGTTCCTCGACGTGCGAGAAGAACGATCCCTCGCGTACTCGACCTACTCGCAGGTGGAGCGCGTTCGTCAGGGCCCGCAACCCGTGATCCTGTCGGCGGGAACCCAAACCGCGAAAGTGGGCCTGACGCTCCAGGCGCTGCTCGAGCACGCCACGAAAATGGCGGAGGCCGGACCCACGGTGGCCGAGTCACAAGCGGCGTCCAGCTATCTGTCTGACTTGTTTCTGTTACGCATGGAGTCGGTCGGCTCGCTGACGTCGATGGTGTCGGCGCTGGCGATCTACTCGCTATCCAACGACTACTACGACGAGTACCGACAAGCTGTGAGCACCGCGGATCCCGCGGCAGTGACTCAGACCGCCGGTACGGTGTTTGGCAGTCCCGGCAGCATCGTCGTGGTGGCTGGTGATGCCGAACGCCTGGCTACGCCTCTGAGCCATTTTGGAGACGTCACGATCATCGACCCGGGCAAGGGTTTCTCGACCGTGAAGACCGTGCCCCAAGATCCCAACGCCAAGATCGAGCTCGATCGGCTCGAAGGCACCTGATCCCCAGCCCCAGACGGCGCGACTCAGGGCGCTGCCACACCGTGTTGACACGGCGTGCTCAGACGCCCTGAACCGTCTGATCGGCGGTGGCGCCGCTCGGTCCCACCCCCAACGCAACGAGCGCACTCTGTTCAGGCGTGGTGCTTGCGGATCGCGTCGACGACCAGACCGTAGTCGGGTGCGATGTTGACGGGTGGGTTCGCCTTGTGGCTGACCACCCCATCGAGCTGGCGCTCGTGGTAACGCGACTTGAACTCCGTAAACTTCAAGCCGTGGGCAGTGGACACGCAAACCACGCGTTCATCCGACTTGATCGTGCCGTTATGGACGAGCTTCTTCATCGCCGCTAGCGCGACCGCCGTGTGTGGACAGGTGTACATGCCCGTCGCGTCAGCCTCGGCCGCCACGTCCGCGAGCTCTTGTTCGCTCGCTTGTTCGACGAGACCGTTCATCGCCTTCAGCGCCAACACGGCGCGCGGGGCACTCACTGGGTTGCCGATTTGGATGGCACTAGCCTGAGTGGGCTGCGCCTTGACGGCAGCCACTTCCGTCTGCCCCGCGCTCCACGCGCGGTACAGCGGGTTGGCCGCTTCAGCCTGGGCGACGACCAACCGCGGGAAGCGATTGATCACGCCCAAGTCGAGCATCAGCTTGAACCCCGCGTAGAGCGCCGAGGCGTTACCCAGGTTACCACCCGGGATCACGACCCAGTCCGGCACCTGCCAATCGAACTGCTGCACGATCTCGATCGCCACCGTCTTTTGCCCCTCGAGGCGCAGCGGATTCATGGAGTTGGCGAGGTAGATGATACCCTCGGCGGCCAGCCGCTGGATGATCTCCATGCAACCGTCGAAGTCTGTGTCGAGTCCCAACACCAACGACCCGTGAGCGATTGGCTGCAACAACTGACCCGTCGAGATCTTACCTCGCGGCAGCAGCACCACCACGGGTAGCCCGGCGGCCGCACCGTAGGCGGCCAGCGACGCGCTGGTATCCCCCGTGGATGCGCAGGCCACTGCCGTCATTTTCAGCCCCGCCGACATCACGGCGTGTTTGACGACCGACACCAGCACGGTCATGCCCAGATCTTTGAACGAGCCTGTGTGGCTGTTGCCGCACAACTTGACCCAAAGGTCAGGCACCCCTAGCTGCCTGCCGTAACGCTCGGCCCAGAACAGGTTGCTCTGCCCCTCGCCCATCGACACGATGTGCTCGTCGGGCAGCTGCGGCATCACCCATTCACGCTTTCCCCACACCCCGGAGCCGAACGGCCAGGTGGTGCCGCCATAACGTTCGTCGAACAGCTTGATCCACGCGGCGCCACTGCGGTCTCGCAGCGCATCGACATCGTGATTCACCATCAACAGCCCGCCGCAACTGGGGCAGCGGTAGATCGGTTGGGTGATGGGCCATGAGCCCTCGCACCCGCTCAGACACTTGAATTCGGCAAGATACGCCACGTTGCGGACTATATCTGGCAGCGCGCCCACGTCGAACGCAAAGCAGAGGCTCAGCGGGCGGCCGGCTCGCTGTCGAAAACTGGGCCGAGTCCAGTACTTGGGGCTTGATGCGAAGATGTCACGGCTCGCGTGCTCCGCCTGGGCGCTGATGCTCGCTTTGGGCTGTCAGCAGACGCCCGAAGACGTTCTCACCGAACTTCCGCCCCCGCGGCTAGCGCTGCAGCACGACCGAGGCACGTCGCTACGACGCTTCGACGTCGGCGAGGCCAGTAGCGCGACACTCTCACTGGGTCAGCGCCGAAACCGCGTGCAGTTGCTCTTGGGCGGCGTTCGGGGCTGGCTCAGCACCGACCTGCACAACCGCGTGGCCGAGGGCGACCTGACCTTCGACCTGAGCTCGCTCGAGCCCAACCCGGGCCCCAACGGCGGACAGGCCGAGGCGACCAAGCTGCGCGACTTGACGTCAGCTGGCCAGCTCGCGATGCGCTGGTCGCGCCCGAGCGCGAGCGCCTTCGTCAGTGACGACACCGATCCCGTGCGTCTCGAACTGACACTCAACGGATTTCGTTCGGAACTGCGGCCGAGTTGGCGGGTTCGCCGCGACAAGCAGGGCCGGGCGGTAAGCGCCGAATGGCGAAAATCGGTCGAACTGCAGCTCGCGGATCATGGGCTGACGCCACACATCCGCGTTCGAGACGGCCAGGAGGTCGTCGTCACCAGCGCTCGGCTGAACCTCGAGCTTACGCTGTCGCCCAACGACACGGCCACTGACGAGCGGGCCGATTCGGAACGGTTTCCTTGAGCGCATTGCGTTCGCCTCGTGTGCTGGCCATTTACCCGCCGCGTTGTCTTGGTCTTTTGGGTACAAGCAGGCCACAATTCAAGCTTTCGTGGCCTCAGTGAGCAGCCCATTAGACTCGAGCACACTGCGGGCGATCGACGATTGTCTCAGCAGGGGTGAGCTGCAGCGCGCGCAAGCGCTGCTCGCAGGCGTCGACGCGACTGGCGAGCAGGCTGCGGCCGCTACCTATCTGGCCACGCGGCTGCTCTACTTGCGTGATCGGCTCGCTCCAGAAGAGGTCGTGGCGCGGCTGCAGGAGCTGCTCCAAACTCATCCGCACTTCCCCGAGGCGGAATCGCTGCTCGGTACGGCCTCAGAAGGGATCCGCGGTCCGCGGTCCATCGCCCCTCCGCCTCCGGGCGGTTCGGTGATGCCTCCACGCCCGCCCGCCTCAGCGCCGCCTCCCCCACTCCTGCGCCAACCAACGTTTTCCTCTGCGCCCCCTCGCGGCTCGACACGCCCTACGGCGCAACCTCCGCCTGGTACCGTCCTCGCGAGCGCGGCGCTCGGCGAGGAAGCAGACAGTGAGCGTCCCACGATCGCGCCCGACGAGACTGCGGGGCCGCAGACCGCTCCCCGCAAGATCGTGGTCGACACGCGACAAAGTCCGTTTCCGCGCCCCACCTCGCCCCCGCCACCCCACGTCCGGTCTGCGCGGCGCGCGGGTGGCTATTCACTGATGGCCCCCGCTCCCGCGACGGCGGCGGGTTCACGACGCCCGCCACGAGGCTCGGAACCCCCGGATCGCGATGGCGTGTTTCCCAACGGACCGCTCATCCCGCGCGCTCCATCGGTCCCGACGTTCGGGCCCGCCTCCGACCCCCCCTCTCAGGGTGAACACCGAGTCGTCGATCCGTACAAGCCCCCCGCCGAGGTGCGTCGTGGGTCGTGGCTCCCCCGACAGAGTACAGTCCCCCCCGCATCGCGCCCGCTGCGCGAACTCGGCGCGCCACACGAACTGTGGCCAGAGGTCGAGCAGCGGCTGATCCAGGGCGACCACCCCTACGCGGCTCGCTACTTCTCGCAGGCCGCGCGCCAGCAGCTCAGCCATCTGCCTCAAGCCAGCGCCGAAAGTGAATTCGAGGTGTTCGCCCACAGCGCCTGCGAGTTTTTGAACAAGAGCTGGATCACCCACCACTTCGCGCCGTTCGACTTGTCGTTGCACAGCCTGTCCCGACTGCAGCTCGCGATGGCCACGTTGCTGGGCGGCCAACCCAGCGAGCGCCCGGCGTCCGCGGTGGTGATGTTGATCGGCGGCTACGTGGGCGCGACGCTGCGCTTGGCGCACCGCGGCGGCTGGGTCGACGGCTCAGACCTGCACACGGCCCGCGTTCGCGCGGGCAGCCACGAGTGGCGACCATTCGAAACCGTGCGTCACTGGCTGATGAGCGGCGCGCGCAAGTCACTGGTCGACGAGTTGGGCGCGGGTCTCGCCAAGCACGGCACGCTCGCCTGGAGCGCGCACCAGAAAACGCGCATCACCCCGCACGCGCTCTGGCAAGGCGACGTCGGTCCCGACGAGCTACCCTTGTTGGCGGCAGCCGTGAAAAACTCCGTGCTCGCCTACGCCAGTGAGATCTTGTTCGAACAACCCCTCGACCGCACCGTGCACGGTCTCGACGCGCTCAGCGCCGTAGTCGACGTGATCACCCGCTCCGCGCGTCCCATCGAAGGCAACGAAGCCTGGCTCAGACGCACCGCCTTGTTGGTTGGCGCCTACGTCGGCGAAACCATCCGCGAACGCAAGGACGTCACTTGGCGGCAAGCCAAGTCCGGCGAGTTTCAACTCGGCTCAGGCACGATATCGATGTCGCCGATGGGTTACATCATCACCCAGGCGGTCTCGCAGCGCCCCATAAACCTCATCCAATACGCCCTCGGCGCACTCGGCGCCGACGAGTGAGTCTGGAGCACCCTCCCGCGAACGAATCGCTCAGCGCCCGATGCTCACGCCACGCCACTGCTGCTTGTTGGCGAGTTCCGGCGAGTTTGCGTGCACGAAGATCGCGTTGTACTTGTCGAGATAACGCATGCCGACACTGTGCTTGACGTAGTCGCGCTGAAAGGGCTTGGACGAGAGCAATCTGAGCACGTAGTCTCGGTTCAGTTTCTTCGCGTGTTTTTTTGCCAGCGCAGGTGCCCGCTGGGCGAAAGACCTCGCGCGACACGAGACGACGTAGTCTGGCGCCTTACCCAGGGTGTACTCGGGATCGAGCTTGCCGTGCCCGATGCCCGCGCCTTTGGCCTGCGGCAAGCGCGCGATGTACTCGTCGCTCTTGCCGAGCACGTCGAGGGCTCGCAGCCGTGAAAAGTATGGCACGACTCCCGCCGGCACGACCGCAACCGAAGCGTCCGGGCTCGCGTTCTTGCGCAGCCAAATCGCAGAGATGAGGTGCTTCGGAGGGATTCCGTTGCGCCCGACTTTCGCGATGTTCTCGAGCGGATCCTGAAGCGGCACCACGGCCAACAGCACGAGGCCCAGCCACAACGCGCGCGGCAAACGCGACGGTTTGACGAGCCAGGCCGCCCCCGCGCCTGCAAACACGATGACGAGCGGCATCGACGGCGAAAAGAATCGAAACGGACGGAAGTTGTCGCCGCCAGCGATGAACACGTAAGCGTAGATCGGCAGCACCACCCCCGGCAGCACCAACCCGAGCCAGCGCCGCTCGCGCAGCAACATCAGCGAGGCGCCCAGCGCCATCAGCAGCAAGACGGCATATCGCTGACTGAACTGTTTGGCGTACTTGTAGCCGAGCGCAAAGCGGTCACCGCGCCCCGTGACCTTCAAGTGATAGGTATTGGGCAACCATTCGCCGTAATACGACCAACGAAACCCCAGGTGCGCGATGAACGGCAGCAAACTGGCCGCAAGCAGCAGCACGCAGCGCTTCTTGTCGCGCCCGAGCGCCAGCGCAAGCAGCGCGTCACACCCCCAGAGCACCACCGAATCGCCGCGCACCAAAGGTAACGCCGCGAGCGCCAGCAGCCCAGCCACACCGAGGCGCCGCGTGGTCGCGATGCGCGCCACCACGAACACGTGCAAGAACGTCGCCAGCGGCGTCGAAAAGCCCGAAGCCGCCCAATACATCACGTCAGTGCAACACACGATCGTGAGCATGGTCGCCACCATCACCAGCCGACTCTGCACGCCGAGCTGCTGCAAGATCCGCGTACAGCACCACAAACTGGCGACGATCAGTGCCCACGCGCCACCCTTGACGAACAGCGCGGCCGTCTCATCGGGAGCGCCCAACAGGTGAACGAGCGACATGGTGAGCGTCCACAAGAAGTTGGAGTAGCCTTCGACGTATTCGCCCGGGTTCCAAACCAGCCCGTTGCCTTCCGCCAGATTGCGCGCGTAACGCATCGAGATCATCTGGTCGTCGTCGAGCCAAAAGTAACGCACCCCATCCACCACGCGACTCGCCTGCCACGCATGGCGCACGAAAATGAACGCCGCAAACGCCGCAGCCAGCCCCACCGCAAGCACCCGCGTCCAACTGGCGTCCAGCCGCCACCGCGCGAAATCTCGAACGCGCGTTTGCCACGGCTCCCAAACGCGTCCGATCGCTTGCTCCACGCACGACCTGTGTCGGGTTTGCATGCACGTGTCAAGACACGCACCTGTTCCACCGAGTCACCAAAGCGACGTCGCGACGATCAGGCACATCGCACGACCCCTCACGAAACACTGATTTCACCGTTCCGCGAAGTTAGCTCCCACGAGAATGCCCGTTGACATCTTCTGGCAAGTCCGGCGCTGAGCATCGCTCCGAAGATCTTCGCAATGGCGCCCGACTACTGGAGGCCGGTCCAGCGCAACGCCGATTCTTGGCGTCGCAGGCACCCACGGTAACCGCGCACACGATGACGCCCCACGCTTCACACCTGACGGATAAATTCCGTGCGTGGGGCTGATTACCGAAAAAACTCCCACGTCGTGAGGCTCGGAGCCGTCACCAACCCCAAAAGCACCCGAGCGTGACTGTTAACTCTAATAACAGCAGACGCGGTGTGCTACACGGCACGCGCTCTCGACGATCCAAGAGCATGAGGAGGAGCATTGGACACATCGACGGTTACGGTAACCCGGCGCACGTTAGAGGAAACTCCCGGGCGGTCACTCACCTTTCTGCGCGCCGTGGCGCGCAAGGCGCACATCCGCCAGCGGCTTCAGAGTCGCGGCTACACACAGGCCGAACACGATAAGGGCTGGCGTCTGATCGGCCTCGTCTCGGGGGTAGATCTGCAGCTCCCCGCGCCCATCGAAGATCACTCGGTGAGGCACGCGCTCGCGGAGCTGAACAGTCTCGACGAAGACACCCTGGCGCTCGTCGAACTGACGTTGAAACATCGGCATCCCGCGCAAGCCGAAGTGCTGCTCGGCGGGCTCAGCCCGACGCGCGATGAGGCCGGGGCCGTGGTCGTCATCGCCACCTTGAGCGAACGGCTAGATCAACTCGAACGAGAGAAGACCGACGAAGGGGACAAGGCCCTGGCGTTGCTTTCCGAGCGCGGCCTCGACAGCCAAGAGCGCGGCCGACTCAAGTCCCTCGTCGAACAGGCTCGCCGAGCAGCGCCGGTCGCCCAAACGCCGGACGCGGCAACGGCCGAAGCAGCCGAAGCGAGCTACCTCGAAAATCTCAAGCTGCTGCGCGCCTGGTACGAAGAGTGGAGCGGCATCGCGCGCATCGTCGTCAAACGCCGCGATCACCTGATCCAACTCGGGCTGGCCACCCGCCGCTCACCCAATACCAGCAACGACGATCCAGACGACACGCAAGCTCTCGACACCTAAACCAGCTTCGCGCGCACTGCCGCAGTCTTCGCAAGCGCCAGGCGCGCACCGTTCCCGGGTCTCGAGCGGCGAGTTTACGCTTCTGACTACTTGGCGTGCGTCATCAGCGCCGTCAGCGCGCCCCGGCAGCAGCTTCGCGCGCGCGGACAACGCTTGGGGCACGCGCGCGAAGCTCCACCGAGCCCGCGCGAAGCCCTTCGCGCACGGAAAAATACATTCGCGCGCACGCGCATCGCCACTCCAGGCCCGTCCCAAGGCCCCGCGCGCGCGGCAGAAGCTTCGCGTTCAGCGCGCGACGGTCTTCCTGCGGAAGATTCACTCCTTTTTCGTGAGGACGGCGCGCGGTGCCTGCGGCGAAACACGCTGTGCCCGGGCGCGAAGCCCAAAGCTGCGCAAATCTCGCGCCTGTTCGAGGCAGACGAAGTGCGTCCCGACGCGGCCAGGGACTCCCGAAATCGCCCAGGTGGGGGCCCCGCGCCGACGTTCGGCTAGGCTACTACATGGCAGTAGGTTGCGTCGGGCGATGAACACGATGAAATGGTTGGAAGCGCAGGTTGGTAGGCTGCCGCCGGTTCCTTGTGCGACGGCGCTTGGTATCGTGAGTCTGCTGGCGATTAGTGCGTGCTCGGCGCAAACCGGCTCTCGAGATCAGGAAGCGGACAGGCTGCTCGCGGGTGAACTGGAGCCTGCCGAGGTTGGTGAGTCGGCGGACGCTGGACCTCCGGGGAGCTTCGAATTGCTGCCGAGCAACCTGCCGGAGGATCCCATCCATTGCACGCCTGACAGGGACCCGGCCTATCCTTTGTGCGAGTGGGCCGCATCCGTGGACACGGTGGTGATCGGACACATCGTGAGCGTCGATTTCGTGACCACACCCGCCATTTACCGAGATGCCGAGGAATGGGTCGAGGCAGAGGAGTGTCCGCCGGGTCGGGAATCGAATTACGGCGGTCCTGCGCTGAACATCTCCATCGCGGTACAAGATTCACTGAAGGGACCAGCGGTAGCCGGAGAGATCGTCGAGGTGCGCGTAGGACCAACCATCACTATGAGGCGAATCCCTCAGGTAGTGCTCACTGCAGAAGGAGAGATGGATTTTGTGTACGGCACGAAGACTGACTTCGAACCCATCTACGGCGTGGGAACCGCCGTCGGAATTGGCGCTATCTCCGTGGCGGACGGACGTTACCTGTCTGCTGGTGATGAACACTTCTTCACGTTCGACTCGGACGGTGCAATCAGCTGGGAGCCCCACGCCTGTCGACAACGGCAGGAGGAGGCCCAGACATACTCGGAACTCGTCGCGAAGCTCGCGTCGTGTGACGACGACGCCGACACCAAAGCCGCCGGCGAGGCAATCGCAGCCGCGCGCCGTCACAACTTGTCGTCCGCATCCGATTGGTATGCCGCTATCTGTGCGCGAGTAGCAACGGGAGAAGACTAACAGGAGGAGAGAGGGTCGGACGACGTTCACTCTCCAAACACATCGCCGATCGACGCGGCGCTGAGGATGCGTTCCGTCCAAGCTTCGAGTTCGCTTGGCGAGGCCTCGCGCAGGCGCGCATCGGTGTCCGCACCCAGGGGCCCAAACTCGAGCTCGAGTTGCCGTCGCAACATCGCCGCAACGCCTTCCGTTCGTCCTTCAGCTACGCCTTCGGCGCGTGCTTCTGCGCGGATCTGGGGGGCGACGGAGGCGATGAGTCGTTCGGCGGCGGTCATTTCGGCGTCCTCGGTGCAGCCTGCCCGGTGTTCACTTCGAGAACACGTCGGTGATCGTCTCTGCACTGAGAATGCGTTCGCTCCAGCCTTCGAGCTGGCTGAGCGAGGCCTCGCGTAGGAGCACCTCAGTGTTCGGGTCGAGGGAACCGAACTTGAGCTCGAGCTGCCGTCGCAACATCCTGGCCGCTCCTTCGGTTTGCGCTTCTGCGCGGATCTGGGGGGCGACGGAGGCGATGAGTCGTTCGGCGGCGGTCATTTCGGCGTCCTTTCCGACGTTGCCCAGGTGGTGCGCGAAGGCGCGGATGTCTGTGCGCGGGAAGTCGGTCGAGTTGAGAATATAGAACAGGATGCGGGCCAGATCCATGAGGCCGTCGGGGCCTCGCGAGATGTCGAACCAGATGGTCATTTCGCGTGGAGTCTGGAGATCTTGCAGGAGGTTCGGGTTGCTGCGGGCGTCGCGCAGCAGGCGCAGAGTGGCGTACGCCAAAGACGAGAGCGCTCGCGCATGTAAGTCGTCGATGGACTGCTGGGTGAGATCGTCGAGCGCAAACTCGAAGTCGGGGATGAACGGAGACAACGCCGCGAGGGTGTCGTCATCTGCATCGAGCAGATCGCGCAAGCGACGAGAGTGACGCCAGCTGCGGCCGTCGGGTTCACCTTGGAACAGGACCACCGGCAACACGATCGGAAGCGAGCGAGTTTGCGACGGGCACTCCGACCGCCGTGCGTCCGGTTGCTAGAAGACTTGCGCGAGCAGCGCGTTCGCAAGCCGTCGAAATGTAAACCCCGTTCACTGACACGAACGGAGAACGACGCAGCACTCGCCGCACCTCACGTGTACTGACGCGGCGCTCTCCGCGCCTTGCGGGGGTAACGCCGCAGACTCTACGCGACTCACGAGGAGCTACGCCGCAGTGTTCGCGCCTCACGGGCAACGCCGCAGCACTGTCCGGACCTCGAGGCAAACGCGACCTTCCCCCGACCGCCCGCAGGCCGCAGGCCGAGGACGGGACGTGGGGGAAGCTGGCCGCAGCGGTGGAAGAGTAACGGCCAGGTTTCGTCAGTTGGGGCGGCCAGGATGGGGGCACCCCCACAGCATTTCGTCGACGCTTTGGCGACGTGATGCGTTAGGCTTGGGTCGTGAGCGTCGGGTGTCAATCGTCTGGGGCGGCATACCGGGAGATCCTGCGGGTGGCTCGGCGGTTCGTGGCGTCGGAGGACGACGCGCGGGATCTGGCGCAGGATGCGATCGAGATTGCGCTGGCTCGGGGGTTTTCGGATTGGACGTCGCCGCTGCGTCGTTCGTGGTTGCACGGCGTGTTGCGGCGGCGCGCGGCGTTCGTGGCGCGCAGTGATGGGCGGAGGCGGCGACGGGAGCTGGCCGTGACGGACGCGGCGAGTGAGAGTCGTTTGGCTTGGCGTTGGTCGCCGGAGTTTTTGGCGTCGCTGCCGCCGTCGTTGCGTGCCGTGGCGACGCTCGCTAGCGCGGATTTGGGCGCGGCGGAGATCCGCTGGCTGCTCCAGCTCGAACCGGGCACGTTGCGCGCTCGGCTGGCTGCGCTCAAACGTGCGGTGCAGACCCAGGGCGACGCCGCTCAGCTGCCTGCTGCGCCGCCGCAAGCGCCGTGGGGCGCTGCGCGAGCGCACGTGCTGACGGACGTCAAGCGACTGCCGGGCCAAGCGCTGGCCACTCACGATCCCGACGGCCACACGATTTTGTTGCGTGTTCGACCTAACAAACCCGCAGCGCTCGGCAATAGGTAGGCGAAAGGAGTTCTGACATGCCTACACACAAGCCGAAAATCAACGCGATCGCCGTCGTCTTCATGGTGCAGAGCCTGGAGCGGACCAAACAGTTTTACGCCGACGCCGTGGGCCTCGAACTGGAGCTCAGGGACGAGTACCTGATCGCGACCCTGCCGGGCGGCACGGAGGTACTGTTCTTCGAGGGCGAAGCCGTGCGCGGCACGTCACCGCAAGTGGTGTTCGGATTGGAGGAGGGCGGTATCGACACTGCTGCCGAATCACTCGCTGCCAAAGGCGTGCAGTTGCTGACGCCCGTTTCGGAAGCGCCCGGCGGCTGGTCGCTCGAGTTCAAAGATCCCGACGGCCACCCCATCGCGTACTTTCAAGACGGTGCGCTGCCGCGGAAGCTCTGAGCGCGTCACTTCAAGACAAGACTAGATCGCAACGACCAGCCGAAACCTGACTCGTTTCGGCTGGGGTAATCGCGTCCGCGCAGATTTTCTGTGTGTTTCGTCAATCTCTTGCAAGACGTTCCGCGACGGATTGGCGCAAATGACGGCGTACTCGAAGCTCGCTCGCGTCACTGGCGCGCCGTGTTAGAGTGCCCGGGCGCGATGGCTGACAACGTGACCCTGCCCTTCCGAGTCGGAGAGCTGATCGCCGGCAAGTACCGCATCGATGGCACGATTGGCGCCGGGGGCATGGGTGTGGTGCTCGCGGCCACACATTTGGATCTCGATCGCAAAGTGGCGGTCAAGCTGATCCGGCCTGAGCTGGCGGCGGACGAGTCCATCGTCGAGCGTCTGCTGCTCGAGGCCAAAGCGGCGGCGAAGATCCGCAGTCGTCACGTGGGTACGGTGCTCGACGTCGGGCGTCTGGATAGCAGCTCAGGTCAGGCTGGGGCTCCGTACATCGTGATGGAGTACCTGGAGGGAGAAGATCTGGGTGCGCTGCTGCACCGCTGCGGCCGCTTGAGTGCGCTGGAGACCACGGATCTGGTGATGCAAGCCTGCGAGGCACTCGCCGAAGCGCACCAGGCCAGCATCGTGCATCGCGATCTCAAACCCGAGAACCTGTTCATCGTCACCACACCCGACGGCGGGCGACTGCTCAAGATCCTCGACTTCGGCATCGCCAAACAACTCGGCGATCCCGACCGCCGGGCGCTCACGAATCCGAGCACCGCCGTGGGCTCTCCGCAATACATGTCGCCAGAGCAGATGCAGGCGGGCGCCGTCGACACGCGCGCGGACATCTGGGCGCTCGGCGCGATCCTGTACGAGATGCTCGGTGGTCAGCCCGCGTTTGGAGGCGATACCCTGCCAGCGGTTTGCGCGAAAGTGCTCGGCGCACAGCCCGATCCATTGCACCAACACCTGCCCGATATCGCACCGAGGCTCGAAGCGCTGGTCATGCGTTGCCTCAGCAAGGATCCGAACAAGCGCTTCGCCTCCATCGCCGAGCTGGCGGCAGAGCTTCATCCGTTTGGCAGTGCGGCCGCACACGCTTCATTCCGACGGGTTTACGCGATCGCGACGGGCAGCTCCGTATTGCCGAGCGGCGGGCAGTCGAGCTTGGGCACGACAGCGACCACGGGCCCAACCTTGCTGGCCGACGCGGGCAGCGCCGTCAATCCCGCAGCGGGTGCCGCGACGGGCCCGACCGAGGCCGGCAAGAGCACGGTCAAAGCCGTCTCGATGATCGCCGAGACTTCCAGCCCCAAAAAGGGCAGCCCGCTTTCGTTCGTCGTCGCCATCGGCGCGGTACTCGTCGTCGGTGGCGGCGCGGCGTTCTGGGTGACGATGCAAGAGCGGGACGCTGCGCGAGCAGACGACAGCGCCGCTCCCGACCCGAGCGTAGCCGCCGCTGAACCCACGCCGCCGCCCGCCGCCACGGACGCAACCGGCACGGCGGCTCAGCCAACAGACGAAACAGCGAACGCTGACCAACCCAGCCCCCCCGACGGCGAGACGCCCGCCGCCGCGGACGCAGGTGCCGCAAACTCTGCGCCCAGGGGGAGACCGACCACGGGCGCAGCGGCCACGGGCGCAGAGGCCCCCGTCGACTCTACGCCCCAGCCCCGCGCCACCCCGCGGCCACGCCCCAGCCCGAAGCCGCGCCCCAAACCTTCCGAGCCGGCCCCAGGTGGCAACGCTTGGGATCCGGGCAATTTCGGCGGTCGCCACTGAAGGCCGCGCTCGCCCCGCATCGGGACACTCCCGGCGCTCCTGCGTGAATCGGCAACACCGCCGCGCCTCGACGGATGGTTGGATCCGCCGCGCAATCCCGCTACAAATGGCCCGACGTAACCCGACACGGGAAATCCTCAACGGACACACGCCCGTACTGGAGACGCTGCGATGAGTTCTTTCTTTCTTGGTTCGATCTTTCAGACGCAGAGCAGGCGCGTTCCCCAGCGCGGGGGCATGGCTTGGCCAGTCGCGTGGTTGTTCGCTGCCCTGCTGCTGCTAGCTAGTTCAACGGCCTGGGCACAAGCCTCAGCCGCCAACAAGGCCGCCGCCGAAGCGCTGTTCGAACAAGGTCGCAGCTTGGCCGAGGCCGGACGATACGACGAGGCTTGCGCCAAGTTCGAGGCCAGTCAGCAACTCGACGCGGGGCTCGGCACCTTGCTGCATTTAGCAGACTGTTACGAGAAAGCCGGCAAGTTGGCTAGCTCCTGGGCGACCTTCGAGGAAGCGGCGTCCCTCGCTCGCGCGCGAGGTGAATCGCAGCGCGTGGAGATCGCACAAACGCGAGCCACGGCGCTCGAACCCCAACTCATCCGCGTCGTGATCAAAGCGCCCACGCCGAGGCCCGAGGGCTTTTCGGTCGAACGTAACGGTACGCAGATCCCCGCTGCGGCGTTCAACGCGCCGGTCCCCGTCGATCCTGGTGTGTGGTTGATCCGCGCCGCCGCCCCCGACCATCAGCCATTCGAAATCAGCTTGACGCTGAACCCCGGCGACGTCGGGCCGCATGTGATCGAGATCCCACCTCTAGTGCAATCGACGCAAACGCTGGACACGACGCCCTCCCCCGCGCCGAGTGAGCAGCCCGCGCAGCCGCCGATCCTGGACGAAACCGAGGCGGACAAAGGGGGCGCCTCGCAGAAGACACTGGGGCTGATCATCGGTAGCGCTGGCGTGGTTGCGGTAGTGGTGGGCAGCATCTTCGCGATCATGGCCAACAGCGCCAACGACAACTCGAAAGACAACTGCAGCAGCGACGACAGCAACGCTTGCACCGCCCAAGGGGTGCGTGATCGGGAAGACGCGCAGACCAACGCCAGTGTCGCCACTGTCGCCAACATCATCGGCGTCGCGGCCATCGCCGGCGGCGCCACGTTGGTGCTGACCGCTCCCGACGACGAGAGCAACGAACCACTGTCGGGCGCCGTCCTGCAACTGCGGGGGACGTGGTGATGAACATCGCTGACAAAACTGGAGCTGAGACTCGTTCGATGTTGGAACCAAGACACGAGGGTGCGCCACGCCGTGGGCGGCTGCTCGGCGCGCTGACGTTCGTCGCGGCGCTCTCGGTGGGCTGCGCGTCGATCCTCGGTATCGAAGATGCGCGCTGCGACGAAACGCTGGATCCTCAGTGCGCAGGTGGTCAGCCTGACGACACTTCGGAGGACGATGACCGCGACGAAGACACGGCGGAAGCTGGCGCGGACTCGGGCCTGGCGGACGACGACGACGACACGGACGACGCCGCCGTCACCGACGACGACACGGACGACCTCGCGGTCACCGACGACGACACGGACGACCTCGCGGTCACCGACGAAGACACCAGCGATGACACCGACGATGACACCGACGACGATGACGCGGCGCCAGTAGATGACACGGACGACGCCGATGACGGCGCCGCGACGGACGACGATCAGGAGGCCCCCGAGCCCACGCCCGAAGAGCGAAAAGCGCTGTTGTGCGACAGCTACTGCGAGTTACTCGAGACCACTTGCGTGGACGCGGACGCACAGTTCAAGTCGAAGGTGAACTGTGCGGAAGTTTGCGAGCAGATGATGCTCAGTGAGGCCGAACTCGACGAGGACGATCCGCCGAACAACACCATCGAGTGCCGCCTGGCCGCCGTGACTGACGCAGCCGAGGCCGGCGAGGTGGCGGCCAACTGCCAACATGCAGGTATGATGGGAACGGGACAGTGTGGTGACGCGTGTGAAGTTTACTGCAGTTACATGGAGCTCTCGTGCGAGCCACAGTTCGAACAGTTGGGTGATTGCATGGCCGCGTGCGCGGAAGTACCGCGAAGTGGCGTGCCGTTCGCAGACGAGGTGCCCAATGGAGGCAATCTCGAGTGCCGCGTGAGCCATCTGCGTCTGGCGACCATCGAACGCAACCCGGGCACGCATTGTCCCCACGCGGCGGGCGCAGCGCCGTGCGCCCAGTGAGCTAACGCGCAGCGTCGTCTCGGTCGCAACGCGGCCCGACCGCGCTCTGAGTCGCCGTCAGGCCGAATTGGACGTGTACGCGGAGAGCTGCTCGAGCAGCTCCGTGACCTCGTCAGGGGTGCCCACCGTGATGCGCAGGGCGTCGTCGAGCAGGCGCGCCGAAAAGTAACGGACGAGAACGCCGTGATCCTTGAGGAATTGATACGCGCCCTGCGCTGCAGACACACTCGAGAATCGCGCCAGCACGAAGTTGGCCTCGCTGGGTAACACCGCGAGGCCGAGCTTCTTCAGGCCGTCAGTCAGGACCTCGCGCTGTTCGCGCACGCGCCGTGCGTTGTCGTGAACCCATGGCAGATCTCGCAACGCGGCGGCCCCCGCTGCGATCGCCAGTCGATCCAGGTTGTAACTGTCCTTCACCTTGCGCAGACCATCTGCGATCGCAGGCGAAGAGAACAGCAACCCCAGTCGCATCCCAGCGAGGCTGAACCCTTTGGAGAAAGTACGCAGCACCACGACGTTCGGCAGCTCACGCGCCAGCTGCATTGCGTTTTCGTCCGCGAAGTCGGCATAGGCCTCGTCGATCACCAGCACCCCCCCCTGTAAACTCTCGGCCAAGCTGCGCAGCCGCTCCGTCGAGTGACGGTTGCCAGAGGGTGCGGCCGGACTCGCGATCAGCACCAAGCGAGCACTTTCGCCCCACAACTGCGGCGGTAGACTGAAGCCCGCATCGAAGTCGCACGAGCGGATGAGCGCGCCCTGGGCGTGCGCGAGCGTGTCGTACAGCGAGTACGTCGGGTACGGGTAGGCCACGTACTGCCCCGGCTCGACCATCGCTCGAAACAACAGCGCCAAGAGCTCGTCCGAGCCATTACCCGCGACGATGCCCTCGATGGGAAAATCGTAAGCGTCCGAAGCAGCGCGTCGCAGCGCCGTGGCATGCGGATCACTGTAGCGTCGCAGTGAGGCGCCTTCGCCTTCCAGCTCGGCGACAATCGCTTGGTTCACTCGCGGACTGGGCGGATAGGGGTTCTCATTCGTGTTGAGCTTGATTACACGCGCCGTGGCGCTGGGCTGTTCCCCAGGGACGTACCCGTGCATCGCGTCGACGTTACTTCTGAAGTAGGACATTTCGAGAGGCCAGTCTGACACGAATAGCCACAACCCAGCCCGCTGCCAAGAGCCGCTGACGTGCTATGCTCGCGGCCGGCCGACGCTGACGTCACCCCCTAGAAACAGCCGAGTCAATCGCCCAGCCCCCGAATCGTCTCGCGTGAACATCACCATCATCGATCTTGGATCCAACAGCTTTCAGCTGCTGCAAGCTCGGCGAACGGACGCGGACCGCGTCGAGCCGCTGTATTCGGCTGTGGAGTTCGTGCAGCTCGCCAACTTCGTGAGCGCGCAAGGTATTCTGGACGAGACCGGCATGGTCGCGGGAATCGAGGCGATCCAGCAGCTGCTGTCCCGCTCGCCGCCCAGTTGCAGCTCGGGCCCCGTGGCCACGGTGGCTACCTGTGCCATTCGCGACGCCAAAAACGGCGCGGAATTCGTGCGTAGGGTCGAAGAGCAGACGGGACTCAAGACCCGCGTACTCAGCGGCGAGGACGAAGCCAGCCTGGCCTATTGGGGCGCTTGTTCCGAGCTGGGAAAACCGAAAAAGAGTCTCGCCGTGGTCGATCTCGGTGGCGGCTCGACGGGCATCGCTTGGGGAAATTCCGATCGAGTCGTTCATCGCGCGAGCGTCAAACTCGGTGTGTTGGCGTTGGCAGAGCGCTTGGCTGCCTTCATGGCCAGCAGCCCCTCGATCGCACTCGACCAAATGGCGGCCTACGTGCGCCGCACCATCGAGCCGCACGTGCTGGAGCGAGCGTCCACACCGCCGGACATGTTGGTGTTCGCGTCAGGGGTCGCTCGTGTGATCTTGTCGTTGGTTTACAGCTACGGTTTGCTCACCAAGGGCACGATGGTGCCTTCGCAGATCCTCGCTGATTTGGTCCCCCGGCTACTCGCGGCGTCGTCAGAAGACCTGCTGCAGCGCGGCGTGCCGATCAAACGATTGGCGAGTGTCGGTCCCACCGCAGTCGTGCTGGGGGTGATCACTGACTTGTTCGAGCTCGACCGCTTCGTGGTCACGCGCGCAGGCTTGCGCGAAGGCATCGTGCTGCACGCCGAACACGTGGGTGTGCAGCCTTGGCCGCTGCGCTGAACGTCCGCTGCTCGAGGTCCGGGACGCTGGGTATCGTGTACGCGCTGCACTGCCCCAGCTGCGCGAAGTCTCAAGCCGTAGGCTCGGATGCCGCAGCTGTCGGCCCGTCGCCTGCTTCTGCGGCCGCAGCGTCGTGTAGTGGTAACTTCACATCGAACACGGTGCCGCTCTCGTCACTGTCCACACCGATACTGCCGCCCATGGCTTCGACCCAGTGTTTGGCAATCGAAAGTCCCAGCCCCGTTCCCCCCAGTGCACGGCTGCGCCCGGTGTCGACGCGGTAGAAGCGCTCGAAGATGCGCTGGCGGTGTTCCGGCCCGATGCCGAGCCCATCATCGCGCACGATGATCGACGCAGTGTCGCCGCTGCGACTGGCCGACACCGTTACCTTCGACCCCTCGGGACAGTACTTGATCGCGTTGTCGACCAGGTTCCCGAGCACGTGCTGAAGTCCGCGTTGCGCCGCCACGACGACCAGATCGCTTGGCACCAGACAAATCAGTTCCGTGCGTTTCGTTCGAGCCGCTTGCGCGAAGTCGTTCATGATCGCCTCCACGCAGCGGCGCAGTGGAATCGGCTCGAGATCTACCTCCACCGCACGCGACTCCAGATGGGAGAGCGCCAACAAGTCTTCTACCAGCGCCTTCAAGCGCTGCGCGTTGCGGCTGATCATGGCCACGAAGCCCTTGGCGGTGTCGCCCCCCGTGTCACCGATACTCTCGATCGTCTCTACCGCGGAGATGATCGCCGCGATCGGCGTACGCAGTTCGTGAGACGCGTTGGCTACGAACTCCTGCCGAACGTTTTCCAAATGGTGTCGCTCGGTGTTGTCGACCAACACGGCTAGCACGCCGCCTTTTCGTGGCAGCCGCCGAGCGCTCGCCAAGATCTTGCGAATCGTCGGCTTCAGCAGATTGAGCTCGCCCGTCTGAGTCTCGCCCGAAAACGCCTGATCGAGCATGTCCCTTACCGCATCGTGGTCGATCACCTCGCGGGCGCGTTTGCCGATCGAGTTGGGCGGCAGGGACAACATCTCCACCAGCGCACTGTTCACCAGCTGCACCTTTCCGTCCGAGTCGACCAGCAGCACGCCCTCGTGCATGCTGGAGAGCACGCGGTCCAAGCGGTCCTTCTCGGCGCGCAGCTCCTGCAATATCTCCGACTGACTCTCCGCTAGGCGGTCTATGGCGCGCCCCAACAGCGACAGCTCATCATTGCCCTCTGCTGCCGTTCGCGCTCCGAGATCGCCGCTCGCCATTTTGGTGGCCACTCGAGTGAGCCCTCGAACGGCACGCGAGCTCAATTCTGCCGCAGCGATCGTGATCAAAAACGCCAAGACGACGGATCCGACCAATAGCACGAGCAGCAATTGCCGCATGAACCGACGCAGTGTGCTCGCGTCTGCAGCGTCGAGGACCACGCGAATCGATCCACTCGTTTCGTTCGGACGCCGCCACGGCACCGCGCCACTGGCACGGGTGGCCGCTCCCTCCCCCGTGAACCGTAAGCCCAGACCGCGCGCCTGAGCGTCGACCACCTCAGTGAGTTCCTGTTGGCTCGGTGCCCGCACGAGTGCGGCGGCTTCCGTCTCCGAGTCGGCAACGGGTTTACCATCTGCATCCAACAAGACCACCCGCGCCCCTGAAGCGACGCCCAACGCCTTTGCAACGGAATCCCAGTACGCACCACGGGCCACGGGTTTTGCATCCGCTGCCAGGCGTTCCGAGACCAAGCGCAAACGCGCCACCAACTCGCGTTCTAGCTCCGCATTGCTCGCCTGTTCGACCGTGCTCCCCAGGCTGCCGTACATGAAAGCAACGCTCACCCAAAGCAGGCACAGGCTGGCGAGGAATATCCGGGCACGCACTCCAACTCTCTGGGCCATGGGCGAGCCGAACATAACCGAAACTCACCGCCGCGCCCATGAACGGCTGGTCTCGACGTCGAGCGAGTTCAATCGGGCCGCCGCATGGACACCCGTTCGTCACAGTCGCGGCTTGGCCCGATGGCCGCGCAGCGCGCTGCGTACCCTGCACGTTCGATACGCACTAACTTGGCCGTTTCGCTGCTGAGGTGCCATCGGTGTCAGGTGTCTTTCGATAAACGGTTCCTTGTGCGGATAACGACCGGCTCAGCCGGCGCAGTAACCCACCGCGAGTGCGCGGCAGCCGAGCCGGGCGCGAACCGCACTTGCAACGCGAGGCTCTGAGATGACCGATTCTCACCACGACTGTTCGATCTGCGGCGCGACGTTCGAGCCGCAATTCAGCTACCAGATTGAGCGCCAGCGACTACAGCCTGGCAACGAGCAGGTCTCGTACTTTTGCTCGCAGCATTGCCTAAGCCGCAGCCACACCCGCAAGCAAGGCGTTTGCTGTGATGCTTGCGGCGTAGCTTTCGCGGTAACGCATCCCGCTCAGGTGTTCTACCATGAAGCTCAGAGGCGCTACTGCTGCAGTCAAGACTGTCGCGATCAACTCCAGCGTCGCGCCCAAACCCCGCGCCCACCTCAGGCGGAGGTGGTTCCGGTCGTGGAAGCGCAGGCGCAAGTCAAGCGCAGTGCAGCTCGCCCGACGGATGGGCCACAAGTTATCGCAGTGTTCAATCAGAAGGGCGGTACCGGCAAAACCACCACCGCAGTGACGCTGGCCGCAGGCCTCGCGCAGAGCGGCCTACGCACGCTTCTCGTCGACACGGATGGTCAAGGCAACGTTGCAGTTTCCCTCGGGCTCAGTAAACCCAGCCGAACGCTCTATCACGTGCTGGTGATGGGCGTGCCCGCAAAAGACGCGATCTTATCGGCGCGTCCCAACCTCGACGTGCTGGCGGCCAATGAAACCCTCGCTGCGGCGGAGCTCTACCTCGCGGGTCGACAGAACCGCGACCGCATGCTGAAGACGCGCCTCGCCTCCACACGAGACGACTACGACGCCATCGTCGTCGACTGCTCACCAAGCTTGTCGCTGCTCAATCAGAACGCGCTGGTGTTCAGTGACGCCGTCTTGTGCCCAGTGGCCTGTGACTACCTTTCGTTGGTTGGCGTTCGCCAGGTGGTCAAGACGATCAAGAACGTCAACCGCTTGTTGGGACACCCCGTGACACTTTGGGGAGTGTTACCCACCCTCTACGATCGCCGCGCGCGTATCTGCAACGAAGCCCTCGACACGCTCCGCGAACACTTTGGCGAGCGTTGCCTGCCGCCGATTCGCGCTGCAATTCGCGCTAAGGAAGCACCAGCACAAGGCAAGACGCTATTCGAGTACGGCACCGACGAAAATGTGACCCAAGACTACGCCCACACCGTGCGCCGGCTCTTGGGTGAACGCAACCAGGACCGAGAACTATTGGCAAGCGCGTGATCGCAGGCCTTTGCACTAGAGACAGGAGGAACCGATGACCGAACGAGGTGACTTGAGAGAAGCGACCGCGAGAGTGCTCGACCGCGATGAGGTTGAAGGCGTGCTGTCGGGAAGCTTTTACGCCCCCAAAGTTGCAGATGACAAACCCAAACGTGAGGCTCCCAAGAGCGACAGCAAGCCGTCACACTACAAGGTGATCTGCATTTCGATGTACATGGACGATCTCAATCGACTCGATGGCATGGTCGAACAGCTAAAAGCTCGCGGGCTGACCAAAGCCAACCGCAGCGCGCTGATCCGCTACGCGCTGAGTCACGTCGACTTGGACCAAGTTCCCAAAGGACTCTGAGCCCGATCGCTACAGCTGCGTCTAAAACGGACGCGGCTGCGCGCAGAGAGCATGGCCCAACCGACCACGGAGCGCGCTGGCGCAGAAGTGTTTCCTCCTGCAGACTTCGCCGCTGGAGCCCCGGATGACGTCCCCTGACATGCCCGTTCGATGGCCGCGAGAACCCGCTGCCCGATGTAGCCGCCGCTTGGAGATCTCCTCCGAAGCGGCGGCTCTGTTTCACGACAGCGAAGTCATCGACTTGCATGTCGACTCGTTCATCTGGACGCGCCTGTTCGGCTACGCGCTCGACCAGCGGCACGGTCCCGGTTTGATGGGCGCTCGTTTCTACAGTCAAGTCGACATCCCGCGCCTGCGTGACGTCGGCATCGGCAGCGCGACGTGGGTGATCACGACCAATCCGCTGCGCAGTGCTCGCGGGCGCCGCTCGGCGTTCGCCAAGAACCTGCCTCGACTGGAAGCGCTGCTCGCCGCACACCCGAGCGATGTGGAGATCGTGCGCACGTACGACGAGTACCGTGCGTGCCGCATGCGTGGAAGACACGCCGCGTTCATCGGCATTCAGGGGGGTAACGCCGTCGACTTCGACATCGAAACGCTCGAGCTACTGGTCCCGCAGCGGGTACTACGGGTGACGCTAGTGCACCTGTATTCGTCGAAGCTGGGCACCAGTAGCGCACCTGCGTCGAACATCCACCGCCACGCCCTCAGCGATTTCGGCGCAAGCACGGTGGAGTTTCTCAACCACCACCGTATCTTCGTCGACTTGGCGCACATCAGTCGCGAAGGGTTTCGCCTCGCGCTCGAACGACACGACTCGAAGCTCCCGCCGATCGTCACCCACACGGGAGTTTGCGGGGCGTACGAACATTGGCGAAACCTGGAAGACTGGCAAATTCGGGCGATCGCCTCACGCGGTGGCGTGATTGGAGTGATGTTCCACACTCCGTTTCTGGTGAACGGCTTGAGGCGAGGCCCACTGTCGGCGATCGTCGATCACCTGGAGCACGTGATCCAGGTCGGTGGTGAACATGCTCCAGCGCTGGGCAGCGATTGGGATGGCGCAATCATCACGCCACGGGACATGCCCACGTGCCTCGAACTTCCGAGGCTGGTTCAGGAGATGCTGAACCGCGGCTGGACCGAGTCCAGAATCCGCAACGTGCTGGGGGAGAACTTCCTGCGCAGTCTACGTGACCTACGGGGCTGACTCGTACCAAATAGCAAAGGCGACGCACGGGGCATCGCCTTTCCGAGCCAGAGCAGGCAGTTGGGCTCTGGTGGGTGTACTAGCTCAGGACTCGCTGGCGTAGAGGTATGCTTCGTACGACTCGGCAAGTTCCTCTAGCGGAACGGCTTCGGGTTCGTCTTCTTCGTCGGCGTCCGCATCCGAGTAGATGTCGTCACTCGTGTCCTCGTCACCCCGACTGGCCTTGGTGCCCCCGAGACGTTCCTTCTCTTCGTCACTCAGATCAGGCAAGCGCCGACGCCCCTCGGGCCCCGCGTCGACGAACTCGCTCAAGATGTCCATGCCCTTGGTGGCCTGCAGTTTGGCGAGGGCGCGGACCTCTACCTGCCGAATGCGCTCGCGAGTGAGATTCATGATTGCTCCAACGTCTTCCAGGGTGGTGCCGCAACGATCGGCGATATCCAGGGCGCAAGATTCGCCCATCTCCCAGACCTCGAGGTCGGGAAAGTTCAGCTTGATGGCACCCGTCCGCGGCGAGACGTCGACGTAGAGGTGGTGCTGACACGAGACGTAGGGGCACGGCCTGGGCCCTTCGACACACTGCGAACGCGTGCGGGGCTTCCAGTAGTCCGTCTCGGGGAACAACATCCGCCCGAGCTCCAGTTCTCGCTTGGTCATGCGCTTGACGCTAATCGTCCGTGCGCGGACCGGACGCTTGCGTCGCGACCGTCGCTGCTCACGAGTGATGCTTCGGTCCGCGCCGTCCACGTCCTGGGCGATCACTTTTGCGTTGCCTATCGAATGGTGTTCTGCCGTGCCGTTGTTCATCGTCATTTCTGCCTGCTCCCGTGCTGCTGCCTGACCTCAAGATGCCGAAAGTCGTCGCAGCCGCGCGCGAGTCGTGAGCCGACCCTCGATCGCGTACAGCCGCGTGAGTAATTCCTTGCCGACCCCCTGCGCCCCCACCAAGTCACGAGCGACATCCGTCGCGTAGCTCGCATGCCGACGCTCCTCCACCACCGACTTGAGGATGGTGAAAATCTCTCCCAACGTCTGTTCGAGCTGCTGCAGTTCGTTGCGCACGAAGTAGAACTCGCGCTGGATCTGCTCGATGGTGTAGTTGTCGGCCATCATCTCACGGATGTGGAGAATCTGGCGCACGACGCCGACGGGGTAGATGCCCTGCGACCCGGAGTGTTTACCTTTGCGGCCCACCCTCACGCTGCGCGGCAACAGGCCAAGCTGCACGTACTTGCGCAGCGTGGCTTCGCTGAGGGGCATCTGCCAGTCGGCGAAGACTGCCAATAACTGGGCAGATGTAAGGCCATCTGAGTAGCCTCGCTCCACTTGCTTCAAGGATGCTTCGCTCACCATCTCCGCCTCGTGAGGTTTCAGTATATTCTATTGAGTAGATCCTCCCGAAGCAGATAATCCCCTAATATTTGGGACAAACGTAAACAAACTCCATTCACTGCGTTTCCCGATCTGGGTGTGACATTGTTCGTCCTGTTGATGGACGATTGTCCATGGAGTTGATGCAGCGTCCATGGAGTTGATGCAGCGTCGATGGAGATCGGCATCCGCTGCTGGCCCAGATGGTCGAGTGCCGAGTACACACCGAGCTGAAGGTGATACTGTCCCGACGGTGAAGCCCGTCTACCGTGATGTGAAAGTCAGCGGCATCCGCCTGCGGGTAGCGGAAGTGGGTTCGGGGCCACCCATCTTGTTGCTCCACGACATCTTCTTCGACGGCAGTTCGTGGGAGCGTTGCATCGAGTTTCTCGCGCCGAGCTACAGGGTGGTCGCGCCGGATCTTCCAGGTTTTGGTGAAAGCGAGAAGCCACCCCAAACTCGCTTCGGCTATGGCGTCGATGACTTTGCGCACGTGGTCACCGACTTGTTCGCTGGGCTCGGCCTGGGCCCGGCGCGCGTCGTTGGTCACGGTTTGGGAGGAGCTGTGGGACTGTCACTGGCCAGTCGGAACCCCGAGCTCGTAAGCGGTCTGATCGTGGTGGACGCGCTCTGTTACTCCACCAAGCCAGACTTGGTACGCCGTGCCGCTGGGCTCCCGTTGCTGGGAGGGCTGCTGTTCAAACAACTTTGGGGTCGCGGGTTGTTCACCAGGTACTTCCGGGAGGTCTTGTGCGCGCCTCACCGCCCCTTGAGCCATGCGCGGATCGACCACTACTACGACGTGTTCAACACGCCTTCCGCGCGCAACAGCGCCTTGTGTACCCTACGCGCGACCTCTGATCCTAGGACCGTGGAGGTGAGGCTCGGACGCATCTCCGCGCCAGTGCTCGTCGTATGGGGAAGGCACGACGAGGTGTACCCCGCCGCGTTCGGACGACGACTGGCCCGAGAGATTCGCGGCGCGGGGTTTCAGCTCCTCGATGCTGGGCACACGCCCCTGGAAGAGGTCCCCGAGGAGCTGTCCGCGCAAATCATCCGCTTCTGCCAGGCGTGAGCCCGCACGCTCGAACCCCACCCGCGACGATGGTCCCGTACGGAACTCTCAGAGTGCCGTTGCACCCGACGAGCGACGAAGTGAGCTAAGATCGCGCAGGAGGACTCACACCGTCCAACGCGGCCACCAATGTCGATGTCAGTTGGCGCCAGGAAACTGCACGGTGGGGGGTGTGGCCCCCGCGGCAGGTGGGTTTGGAGACGGCTGTGGGGCGGGCTTGCGCGCCTTTGGGGGCTGGCGTTTGGGAGCGGGTGCAGGTGCCACTGGCTTTCGTGCCTGGGGCGGGGCCTTGGCCGCAGGCGATTCCGATGTCTCGGGCACGACGGGTTTTGCCGTCGTCGGCTCAGCAGGTGCCGCGGGCTCCGCTGACGCAGGGGGCGGCTCCGGGTTGACTGAGGTGCTGGTACGCGGTGGCTCGGATGGCTCCGCTGGTTCGCTCGTTTGCACGGGCTCAGCTGGCTGCGCGGGTGCGGCGGGAGCGGACTCGGGAACCACGGAGTCAGCGGGAGCGGTGGTGGTGGAGCTGCGATTGAGCGCCGACCACAGGCCATAGAGTCCAATGACCAGCGCGACTCCCACTATTCGAGCTACCCAACGCATGTTGCGGCGACGCTGTTCGAGCCGCTTTGCTGATGGTCTCAGGCCTTCGACGACCAGCTTGTCTGCTCCCGCCGTCCCTCCCGAAGCCGACACCTCACGCCGCGGCTTGGCTTCCGGATCGCCTTTCTTGACGGGCACTGGTGAACGCTCTCGCGAGGGAGGCTCAGCCTGGGGTTCCGCAGATCGGGGCGCTGTCGACCTGCTCTCTTCCCCAGCCTCGGCCGTCTTGCCAGCCACGGCCTTCTCCCCAGCCGCGGGCCTCTCCCCGGCTACAGTCTTCGTCGGCGAGGGCGACACGGACGCGTTGCGCTTGGGCGCAGTCCCCGCGGCGGCCGACTTCGGCTCGCGCGCGACCTCCGAAGCCTCCTCGACGCGCGGAGGAAACTGAATGACGTTCCCGCTATCGTGGCTCGGAGGCTGAGGCCCGACTGATTGCGCGATACTTCCGAAGTCCGGACTGCCCAAGCCGATGACAGTGCGTACCGACTTTCGTGTGTCACCGCTGGCGCTCTGCGCGCGCGCAGTTCCTTCCAGTCGAACGGTGGGGGTGACGGAAGCACGTCTGCTGCTGGGCGCGGCAGATCCGCGCGGGTTGGCAGCGGTCGCCTCACGCGCAGCACTGCTCGTGCTGGCTGGTGGTCGTGCGCTCGGCGCGGGCGGGAGCGTCCCAGCAAGCGAAGGCATTGCAGGAGGGCGCGCGCTCGGCGCGGGCGGGAGTTGCTCGTCCAGACTCGGTGCGGGGACAGGCTGGGTGTTCCTGACGCCTGGGTTCTCGTCCAACTCACCGACGTCGAACACGGAAGCATGCACCGACGCTGGAGGGGGGGGCAGCGGGTCAGTCTTCAGCGCCACGTCGAGAGCTGGCGGTGGGCGAACACTGAACTTGCTCCCCTCTGCGCTCATATCCATTTCTGGAGCGGAAGGCCTGACGGACGGGCTCGAACGCTTCTCCGCGACTTCTGAAACGACGGGCACCATCGAACCAGTACTGCTGCCGGGCACCACGCTCTCCGCACCCGGTTCAACATCGGGAGCTTGTACCAACACGCCTTCGAAGTAGAGCTTGGAGATGAACTCCAACGTCGACAGGTCTTCGAACGGGGATTCGTCGATCACAGCCATGAGTGATCGGGTGCCATCGAGCAGCTTGAGCACCCCGTTCATCTCGTCCGGGATCTCCTTGAGTCGTTCGAGCAGCTCGTTCGGCTCGATGTCGAAGACGGCAGTGTTCGACGGCAGTTGTTCTGCAAGACGCCCCCACTCGTCCACGCGACGCATGCCCTCCATCAGCAGCCCCTGCGTCGAGGTGGTGATCGTCTGCTCACGGTCGACCTTGCGGAACTGCACCTCGAACGTGCCGTCAGTCCATAGCAGTGCTCGATAGACGGCTTCCTCGCCTCGCAAACGCCCGTGCTCGGCGTCGATGACGACGCCATCGCGGAAGTAGACCGTGACCTGCCGCTGACCGCACGCGATCAGGGCAACTCCCCCCTTTCGACTCACTTCCAACGTTTGCAACAAGTCGACGACACTCATGTCGTCGAGGGTGCCGCTGAACTGAGTGCGAGACCCGGGGCTGCTACGGGCAGCGATTGTCTGCTGCGTGCGCCGCGCCAGCAAGATGTTCACACGAGTGATCAACTCACGGACGAAAATGGGCTTCGTCAGGTAGTCTTCGACGCCCAACTCGAGACCGCGAACCTTGTCTTCGATCGACGTCTCCGACGTCAGAAAAACCACGGGTATCGCCTTGAACTCGGGCTTGGACTTGAGCTGCGCCACGAGCTGAAACCCATCCAACCTCGGGAGACGCGTGTCCGTCAGGATCAGATCGGGCACCGCGAACTCGAGCTTTTCCAAGGCGTCGGCGCCGTCCGCACTCGTGGTGACGCTGAACCCCTCGTTTTTCAGACTCACTTCCAGCAAGCGCGCGCTGCGCGGATCGGCGTCTACGAGAAGAAGCTGAGTTTTCGCCATGGGCTCCGAGCTGGCAACGCGCCAGCCTCAACAGTGGCCAAGATCGGGAGTGTTATGCAATAGCAGAGCGCGCCTGATCAGCCCAACTCAATGCCAGGGTGCGGCGGTCGAAATCGCGCGCCGAACCCGATTCGACTCGGGGAGTTACGACTTAGCGGCGGCGTCTTCATCAACCGCATGGTCGCGTCGCACACGAAGGCACCCGGCCCCCCGCCCGAGTTCCAAGCGCAGTAGCCACCGCTCCCACTACTGAGCCCGAGCTGCTGAGCACACAATTCGTTCAATCAACTGCCTCTGAGTCCGTGCCCACACTGCGCACAGAACAGTGCGCTTGCGGCGACTGGAGCTGAGCATTTCGGGCATGCCGTAGCGGGCGATACGCCCTGCGGCGGCGAAGCATCCTGTGGAGGTGCGCCCTGTGGAGGTGCGCCCTGTGGAGGTGCGCCCTGTGGAGGTGCGCCGTACGCCCCCTGCTGCGGGGGGTATCCCTGCTGCGGGGGCGGGTACCCCCCTTGGGGCGGTGGATACCCCTGAGGTGGAGGGTAACCCTGAGCCCCAGGATTACCCTGAGCCCCAGGATTACCCTGAGCCCCAGGATAACCCTGGGGCGGATACCCTTGCTGAGGTGGGTAGCCTTGGGGCGGACGATAGCCGGGAGGCGGGTAGCCGTACGCCCCGCCGTACTGCATGCCCATGCCCATGCCGAGGCCCGCAGCCATCCCTGCGCCAGCCATGGCGCCGCCAGCGCCTTCTCCACCTTTCGCCATGCCCGCGCCCATGCCCATCATGGCCTCACCACCAGCGAACTGCTGGTAGCGATTCATGTCCAGGTTGTTAACGTACTGCGCGCGGTTCTGGAACAGACGATCGTCGTGGAACTTCTGAGCAGCCGCTTCAGCCTCAGCCTTGGAAATGCCGATCTTCGCCTTCCGAGCGTCGATCTTGGCTTGTACGATCTGGTCCTGAAACTCGTCGATGCGATCCTGATCTTCCTCTGAGAGGTTCAGATTCAGCTTGGACATCTCGAGCACCTGCACGCCAATTCGCGTCAGATCGGGGCAGCTCTCGACCACCGCTCGCGCAACGTCTGGACCCGCGGTGCCGAAGTCCATCATCGTCATCTCGCCTTCTTTGATCAGGCGCGTGAGCGTCGCTTTGACGCCCATCATGAGCTGGTCGCGGACCCACTGCAGGGCTCGGTCGGGGTCAGCTGCCCCCGTCTGCCCCACGAACTCCATGACGAACTTCATCGCGTCAGCAACGCGAAAGGAGTAGCTGCCGAACGCGCGCGGGTTCACGCGAATCTCGAGTTCGGGATCGCGCATCGACCCAATCGGCCCGCCGAAGGTTTGGTTGTAGAGCGGACGTGTGGTTACGAAATAGAGCTCGCTGATGAAGACATTTCCACCAGTCATCTTGTCGACGAGCGAACCCAAGAACGGGATATTCTGAGTATCCAGCGTATGTCGACCGGGGCCGAGGTAACCTACGTACGCCCCATCCTTGAAGAACAACACCAACTCGTCTGAGTCGACGGTAAGCTGGCTCCAGAACGGGAAGTTTTGGTCCGGATGCTTGTAGACGACAGCCTCTTTCGCGGTATCGGGCCGCGCGATCATCATTCGCTGTACGCCGTTCTTGACGAAATCGAAGATACCCATCAGTCCACATCCTCCTTGGAAATCACCGCGTCGAACATAGTCCCCCGCACTCACACAGGCAACCGTAGACGCGTCCGACCGTGACGAGATTCAACCATGCCGTCCAGCCTCGACTACACCGAACTCTCTCCCATCCCACGAAAGATCCTCGAGGGTGGTGCCCCGCCTCAAGCCACGCAAATGGCGGCGAAGGGTGTGATCATGGGCGCCGCCCCAGGAGAGGTGGTCACCGTGGTCGCCGCGCTGTCGATGGGTGATGACAGCCAACTGGCGTCCTTAGCTCGGACCACGATCTCCTCGCTTCCAAAACCACTGCTCAGCGGTGCGCTGGGCGCCGACTTGCAGGGTCCAGTCACGGAGGTGTTGGCTAGCGCCTTCGCCAAAGACGCCGAAGTCGTCGAGCGGCTGCTGCGCCTGCCTCGTATTTCGGAGGAGGCGCTCGTCACCCTGGCTCACAACGCGGATGAGAAGATCGGGGAGTTGGTCGCGACCAACGAACGACTGCTACTTACGTGCCCTCGCGCGATCGAAAAACTGTACATGAACAAACGCGTGCGCATGTCGACCGCCGATCGTCTGCTCGAGTTAGCGGTGCACAACAAGCTCAAGCTGAGCATCCCCGCGTACGAACAAGCGGTCGCCGCCATCCTCAACGAACCGCGCCGAGCGATCAATGACGAACTTCATCGTGAAACAGATCAGCTGGGCGACGAGGTAGACGCTACGACCGCCGGCACCGACAGCCACGACACGAACGAAGAAGGCGAAGAGGTGGTCGTGGAGAAGTTCCTGCCGCTACACGCGAAGCTGTCTCAGATGTCGATCAGCGAAAAGATACGTCGTGCCATCCTCGGCTCGGGCGCCGAACGCGCATTGTTAATCAAAGACAACAATAAGCTCGTGGCAGGAGCTGCGGCGTCCAGCCCACAGTTCACCGAACACGACGCGATTCGCGTGGCCAGCAATCGCAACGTGCACGAAGAAGTACTGCGGCTCATCTCGAAGAACCGCGCGTTCACCCGGGGCTATCAAATAAAACTGGCACTCGTCAGCAACCCCAAGACGCCACTGCCGTTCGCGTCGGGCTTCATCCCTCACTTGAGGGAGAGCGATTTGAAAGCGCTGACCAAAGACAAGAACGTGCCTTCCAACATCAAGACGTTGGTGCGACAGCAACTGCAACGCAAACAGAAGCGCAACTGAGCGGTCGCCCCAGGGATGTGACAGTCGCGGAAGCGGCCAGGACTGGGTCGTTCCGCTCGCACATCAGGGCTGCGCGGGCGTGATGATGGCGTGGCCCTCACGCTTCTTCTGCTTGGCTTCCCGCTTCTTCAACTTGGCGTCACGAATGTCTTTCTGACGCTTCACCTTGTCTGGGTCCACGAGGAAACTCTGGATGCGCTGCTCGTCGTCCAGCTTCTTCTGGTAGTTCTGCGCCAAGTACTTGTGCTTGAACGGTCCGATCCGCACGCGGTGCCACAGGCCCCGCTCGGGGACGTATGCCGCTTGCCTGTAGGCGCTGTGTCCACGGCGCCTCAGCTCTTCGACGAAAGCATCTGCGTCCGCGGGGTTCTGAAAGCTCGCTACTTGAATCTCGTAGCCTCCTTCGGATCCCGGGGGAGCCATCTCGCCTTCCTCACCCGTGCTGATACGGCTGCGTGCAAGCTGTCCGAGTTGGTCGTTGGGATCCGTCGTCACCCGCGTCGCGCTCAGCAGATCACCCACAGGCTGCTCGGTCGAGGGCAAACCTTCCGCTGGCGGCGGCTCCGTGAGCTCGGGACGCGCCGAGAGTTCGAGCATGCGCCCTCGCTCGTCTTTCACGGCGGCCAGGGCCGTCGTCGGTTTGCCGTCATCACTCAAGATCTTCGGAAACGTCACATGTTCGTCCGCGACCCTAGCCGCGGGCTGCCCCTCTTGTTTCGAGCGCTCGAGCAGCTCGGCTAACGGATCCACTTCCGACTCGGTTGCTGGCGCCTCGCGGTCGAAACTCGTCATCGCCGCGACGACCAACGCGCCGCCAGCCAGCGCGGACAAGAACAGCGTGGCAAGCGGCAAGCCGCGGCGGTCTGATTCTTCTTGGATCTGATCGATGTTGCGAAAGTTCACGATGCAAGCACCTCACTGACTGCCCAGTATGGGACGCCCGGCAGAGAAGGCCAAAATCCCGAAAAACAGGTGTTCAGTGCGGCGGGGCGTCCGCGAGCAGAAGTGGGATTTCAGGCTGTGTCAGCGACGTCGATCAGTCGCTGCAGTTGGACGGCTTTCCAGCGCGTCTCTTCGACCTCCCGCTGCGGGTCGCTGTCCGCGACGATGCCCCCGCCGACCCAGTAGTAGCCCAGGGCGTCCTGGCGGCACAAGGTTCGAATGGCCATCGCCAGGTGCAGACCGCCTGCACGACTGACGAAACCGAAGGCGCCAGTGTACAAGCCCCGACGCTGGACCTCGAGTTCTCGGATGATTTCCATCGTACGTACTTTCGGGGCCCCCGTGATGCTGCCGCTGGGCAGTGTCGCGCGCAGTAACTCGCTGCGATCCACCTGTGGAGGCAACCTCGCGCTGACTCGCGCCTGTCGATGGAAGACCCCGGTGTGACGTACCACCCTCGGCGACTCGGCAACGACACTGCCGATGGTCGCCACTCGCCCGAGATCGTTGCGCTCGATGTCCACCACCATGGCGAGCTCTGCACGTTCCTTTTCGTCCGCGTCGAGCGCCGCGGCGAGCCTCCGTTCACTGCTCGCGTCGTTGCCGCGTGGGCGAGTACCTTTGATGGGCACGGTGAGCACGCGGCCCCCCGGCTCATGTCGCAGGAACAACTCGGGTGAAGTACTGATGACCTCGCGTCCGTGGGGATCGACGAAAGCAGCGCAGTATGGAGCGCGGGCAGCCTCGCTCATGTGTTCGAGCAGGTCGAGTGCAGCTCCGTGAACGTCGAACTCGAGCCGTCTGGCGAGGTTGACCTGGTAGATCTCGCCGTCACGAATGTATTCCAGGGCCCGCTCGATGCGCGCGCGGTGTTCCACATCACTTCCGCCCAGATCACGCGGCGAAAGCCGGGGCCGGGTACGCTGTTCGGGAGCGGCCGTCAGGCGCTCTCGTAGTGCCTCGACTGCTGCGTAGTCATCCCCCACCAGAGTCACTCGTGAGTCAATCACGGCCACCGCGGGATAGCGCCACCAGACGTTCTCTTCGAACATCGGCGGTGGACGCCTTTCCTCGATGACGTACTTGGCTCGCTCGAGTCGAGCCCGTTGCGCCTCGTAGGGTAACACCCCGAACCACTTGGGGACGTGCGCCCAACGACCGAGCGTCGAGGGCTCCAACTCTGGCTCAGGATCGAGACCGACTCGTGTGGCCACAGGATCACACGCGAGGTAGCTTGGACCACTGCCGGATCGCGTCCAAAGCAGCATCGGCGTCACACCCGACCAGATGCGGCGCGCCAGTTCTAGCGGGCGCACTGCGAGGCGGGTCTCGATGGCAACGGTCATGAGCGTTCGAGACTCAGACGTCGACCGCCCGACGTCACTACCGTGTTCTGAAGCGGCGCCGCGGCACTGGCATTCTCCCACAACACGCAATTTCGGACCAGTCCGTGCCCATGCAAATGGACGCGCGCGCCGAGCACACTGCCTTGCAACTCGACGTTCTGGTCAACACGTGAGTCGGGTCCCTCGAAAGATTCCAGCTCCCGCCCTGCCAACCAGCGTCGATTGGCCTGCAGGTATCCCGCAATGGATCCGACATCACACCAGTCTTCGTGACACCAAGTGGTGGCGACGCGCGCGCCTGCTCGAAGCAGCGGCAGGCACACGTCCCCTATCAAACAGCCCCGCTCGGGCAGACGCTTGAGTGCCGCCGTGCCGAGAGCCATGGTCCCGACGTAGTCGGCAGCCAGGTGCTCATCGCCGAAGCTCTCCGTTCGCAGTCGCACGACGTTCCCTCGTGAGTCGAGTCCGACCGTTCCCCGACTGCCCGTCACGGGTGCGACCAGCAGACAAACGCTCGCGCCTGCCGCGATCTCTGGGAGCAACCCGGGCGGCGCGGTCAGACCCCAAATGTCGCCGTTTCGCACGACCACTGGGGGCTCCAGCCGAGGTAGAGCGGCACGAACGCCGCCAGCACTACCCAGGATCTGCGGCTCGTGGCTCCAATGCACCTCGACGCCATCCACGTGAAAGCCGTCGAAGCGTTGGGGCAAGTGGTGGGTGTTGACGACGAGCTCGCGGTGACCCCACGCGCGCAGCGACTCGATCACATGCGCCAACAGCGGGCGGTCGCCCACTGGGACCAGTGGCTTCGGGCACTCGTCGGTCAATGGGCGCAGGCGCGTGCCCAGACCTGCAGCTAGTACCATCGCACTGGCCATGGGCGCTTGTACTGCGTGAGGCGCCGAGTCGCCAGCCGACAGAAGACCCAATCCTGAGCAGCGCTCTGATGGTTGTCACGCCTCTTCGCGGGATGACTGGCACGTCAGCACTCCCGCCCGGTGGAGTTCGGTGGCTGGGACGCTCTTACGCGAACCGTAGCGGCGCAGTCTCCTGGCTTCGAGCGACGTATGCACGGCGGAAGACGGCCTGAGGCACCGAGCTCGGTAGCCGTGACAGATTGAAATGAGGCTAATCGTCAGGACCCAATCGGGGCTGAGCTGAGACTGAAAACTCGCGCTCCCTGGGTCCCGTGTGCTAGCCGCATGGGCCATGGTGCCGCGACTCACTGCCCTGACCAACTGCCGAGTTTCTGCTGCGCTGCGCCGTGGCTGGTGCTTCTTGGTGGTCGCGTCGAGCCTGACGGCCAACTGGTCGTGTGGAACGGACGCAGTGGGCGTCGGCGCTTGCCGCGAAATCGAGTACGCGCGCTGTGAGGCGGCCGTGTCCTGCGGCATGATCGACGACGCGGAGTCGTGCAAGCAGTACTATCAGGACCACTGTTTGCACGGGGTCGATCTCGACGAGGGCCCGCGCAGTGTGGCCGTGGGGAACTGCGTTTCCGCGATCAGGGACGCGGGGCGCTGTGCTGACAGGCAAGATGACGACACTCCCCCCGAAGACTGCGACAGCAGCTGGCTGAAAGATGCCGACGCGCGACGCGTCTGTGATGTCGTCGCCGAACCAGAACGTGCCCCAGCCTGCGAGTTCCTGGTCGCGGATCCCGAGGAAGAAGCGGAAGAAGACGACGAAGCAGAGAGCGACGACCGAGGTGACGCCGAAGACGCTGGTGCCGACCCCTCAGACGCTGGATAGCGGCGAACAACCCCAGGTTTTCGGGTGGCCCTTTGCGCCCAACTCGGCTAAGTCGGCTCGCGATGCGCTCCTTCGCCATCTGCCTGTTCCTCGCCCCTTGCCTGCTCCACTGCGGCTCTCGGGGTTCCTCTGCTTTGGTGGACACGCCCACGGCCATTGAGGTGTCCCCAGAGGGATTCGGCTTGGATGGGGCGTGCGGTGTCCGAGGATCCGGGGTGGAACTGCTCAGCTACGTGGCTACGCTGGTTGATCTGACGGATCCCACGCAAGAGGAGATCACGGCTCCGCCCACGCCATGCGACCAGGCGGTGCTGTTCACGAACGTGAATGGCTCGAGCCGAGCGCCCCATCTCTACGTGGCGGACTTGATCGCCTTTGACCGCGACGACCTAGTCGCCCGCACACGTGGAGGGGTCACCGAATACCTCTCGGACGGGGAGTCGATTGAACCGCGTTGGAAGGGCAGTTGTGGGCGACTGAACTGGGATGAGGCTACTCGACAGCAACGAGACGGAGTCGACGACCTAGACGGCACCGATCGCCCGAGCGAAGACTCCCAGCCCCTTGCGGAAGCGGGCGCGGCAAATGCGGATGCGGGTACCTCGGATGCGGGTACCTCGGATGCGGGTACCTCGGATGCGGGCATTTGGGATGCTGGCGGCGGCGTGATGAGCACCGAACGAACGAGTGCGCTCGATGCTGGCTCCTCCGCCGCAGGTGACCCGCTCCCACTGCTCCCGGACTACGTTCCCGATTCGGGGTTTTACCAGGCATATTGGGGTCCTCAATACGCCGTGTCTCGCAGAGTAGTGACGCTCAGAGGTTGCTACCTGTTGGAAGTCTCTCCGTAGCATCCTGTGGCAAAGTCTCCCGTCGCTCGGCGGGGAGGTGCCTCTGCGCTATCGACTCAGCCCTCCTGGACTTCCAAATCAGCGGCGAGCGCTAGCGCACCCGACTGGGTGTTGCGGCGCCGACCCCAGAGGGCTACGACTCCAAGCGATGTCACGTTGGGAATCCGGTGGCCCCCAATTCGTCCTGCCGAAGCCCGGCAAGACGCTGAAGATCGTCATGGGCGGTCTGTTTGCGGTCTGGCTCATGTTTGCCATCGCAATCAACTGGGGCGACGCATCACAAGAACTGTTCTTGCTGTTTTGCGGCAACACCGAGCTCGTGCTGCAGGGAGAGGTATGGCGGCTGTTTACGGCCCCGCTGATGCATCTGCCCCAGGGCAGCATCTCACACATCGCTTTCGCACTGATTGGCCTCTACTTTCTGACTCCATCCCTCGAACAAGCGTGGGGGGGCCCGCGTCTAGCGCGCTTTCTGATCGGTTCGGCGGTGATCGCCTACAGCTTTCAGATGCTGATGGAGCTCATCCTCCCAGCCAACACGGCGGCCAAGTTGGTTGGTCAATACTGGTTCGGTGCAGTTCCCGTTCTGGAAGCTGTAGCCATCGCCTGGGCCGCTAGTTTCCGTGGTCAGCAGGTACGATTGATGTTCGTTCTTCCCGTCAGTTCCACGGGCTTGATCTGGTTCGTGGTAGCGATGAGCGTGTTGCGCGTGATCGCGCTGTCACAGACGACCGAAGGCCTGCTTTCGCCGTTCGGCGGGATGGCTGCGGGGTGGCTGCTCGGCTCGGGCACCCCTTCTCCACTGCGCCGCTGGTACCTGAAGTTCAAGCTCGGGCAAGTCGAACGGGACATGGCGCGAGACAAGCAGCGCCGCTCTGATCGCGTCAAGCGCTCGAAATTCGGCGTGATCGAGGGAGGAAAGGGCAAGCGCCACAGCGACGATCCGCCGCGCGGTCCCGACGGGAACATGCTGAACTGACTCCTCGTCGACTCACAATCTGGTGGGGCACTCGACGGCGCAAAGCACTGCACCAAACGCCCCAGGGCGTGATAGCTAGCCGATCATGCGAATCATCCTCAGTGCGGACGAAGTTGCCCGAGGCCTCCGTCGTATCGCCGGGGAAGTTGCCGAGCGGCACGCCGATCTGACTGCGCTCGTGCTCGTTGGGATTCGCCGCGGGGGCGAACCGCTGGCGAACATGTTGGCCCAGCAGCTCCAGCAGCTCCAACAGGGCAGTCCCCTCGTAGGAAGTGTCGACATCACGCTCTATCGCGACGACGCGGCTACTGCCCTGCCCAACCCGCGCATCGGACCCAGTCGAATCCCGGGGAGTCTCGACGGCAAGCACGTGCTGTTGATCGACGACGTGTTGTACACCCGACGCACAGTGCGCGCGGCGATCGACGCCGTGCTGGATTACGGGCGACCCGCGAACATCGAACTGTTCGCGTTGATCGATCGCGCTGGGCGTCAACTGCCCATTCAACCCGACTACAGCGTGCGGCGGCTAGACGACGTCGGCGACGACGAACGCGTAGACGTCCACGAGCAAGACGGCCAGCTGCAAGTCGTCATCCAACCCAAGAGCGCCCCGAGCGTTCCCCCGACTGGGCTCTCCTCCACCCCGTAAACCCCGCATGACTACCCTACGAAGACTTGCCTCCATCAACGATATCACTGCGGAACAAGCGCTCGAGCTACTCGAGGCATCAGACGCTTTCTTCGCCTTGAGTCGACGGCCCGTACGCAAAGCACCGACGCTACGCGGCAAGACGCTCGTGAACTTGTTCTTCGAAAACTCCACGCGAACTCGCACGTCCTTCGAGCTGGCTGGCAAACGTCTGAGCGCGGACGTCGTCAACATCAGCGCTTCCTCCTCCAGCGTAAAGAAGGGCGAGAGCCTCAAAGACACAGTGCAAACGTTGGATGCGATGCAGCCCGACGTACTCGTCGTACGGCACAGTTCGTCAGGGGCGGCGCACTACATCGCGAAACACACCAAAGCCGTGGTGGTCAACGCGGGCGACGGCATGCACGAGCACCCCACCCAAGCCTTGCTCGATGCGTTCACCATTCGCCGCCACTTAGGAGAGATCCAAGGCAAGCGTGTGGTGATCTGCGGCGATATCGCGCACAGTCGGGTGGCGCGCTCGAACATCCTGCTGCTGAAGAAACTCGGCGCGGAGGTTTGCTGCGCGGGGCCGAGAACGCTACTGCCGTCGGATCTCGAAGCGCTCGGGTGCCCATGCCACGAGCGACTGGAGCCCGCGCTCACTGGCGCCGACGTCGTCCTGATGCTGCGGATCCAGACGGAACGCTTGGGCGGTGTTTTCTTTCCGGGACTGCGCGAATACTCGAAGTTCTTCTGTCTGGACGAGCGACGTTTGGCTCTCGCCAACCCTGGCGCGCTGGTGATGCACCCTGGTCCGATGAATCGAGGCGTGGAGATCTCCGACGCCGTTGCCGATGGACCGCAGAGCGTCGTGCTCGACCAGGTGGAGGCTGGCGTCGCCGTCCGCATGTCCGTGCTCTACTCGTGCGCCAGCGTTGCTGGAGCCGACGAACACACGGCCAACTGAGTTCAGCCGTCGGTCGGGGCGATGTCGACTTGTTCAGCGCCCTCCACTCGCTCACCGAGGAAGCGCTCGGCAGACTGACGGAAACTGTCGGGCAGGTCCGTCACGAGCAACGTGAGTGCACCCGGTGATCCCTCGCGCGCGAGCCCTTTGTCACCCAGCAACCTCGCGACGTAATCGGCAGTAGCTTCGGCACTATCGACGATGGCGATTGGGTCCGAGCACAGTCGTGACGCTTGTTTCGCGATCAGTGGCTTGAGCAAAGGGTAGTGGGTGCAGCCTAGGACCACTACCCCCACGCTGAGCGCTGCCAGTGGTTCTAGGTACTTGCGCGCGGCCAGCTCGGGGACTTCGCCTTCAATCCACCCCTCTTCCACCAAGGGCACGAGCAGCGGCGCTGCTTGCCCTACGACCTCGTGCCGGGTGGAACGCAGCGAAACGGCACGCGGATAAGCCTGGGACGCAATCGTGCTCAGCGTACCGAGTACTCCTATGCGAACTGGCCGAGCCAGCCGCGCTTCAGCTTCATCCGCTGCACGCACTGCCGCATCTGCACCCGGACCAACGACCCCAACCACGGGAACGTCGAGCTCCGCTTGTAAGATCTCCAAAGCGACGGCACTAGCGGTGTTACACGCGATCACCAGCGCTTTGATGTCGCGCTTGACGAGCAACGCAGCGCAGCCGCGGGCGTAACGGATCACCGTCGCTGCCGAGCGCGTTCCGTAGGGCACTCTGGCCGTGTCCCCGAGGTAGACGATCGACTCGCACGGGAGCCGACGCCGCAGCTCGTGCACGACGGTCAGCCCGCCGAGCCCTGAGTCGAATACGCCGATCGGGCGGTCGTCGCTCAAACGTCCTCGATGCGAATCAGCCGGGCAGGTGATCGCAAGAAAGGCGCGTCGGTGACCTCTTGCAGTGCGGCCGTGACCGCCCCCTCACGACACGAGTGAGTGATCATGAGTACACTGACGAGCCCCATGTCCTCCTGGGCGCGCCCCTCTTGCACCATGTGCTCGACGCTGACGCCGTGACGGCCGAGCGCACCCGCGATGCTAGCGAGTACACCGGGCTGATCGCCCACGTCGAAGCGCAGATAGTAGCGGCATTCGATCTCGCTCATCGGGACCAACTCGCGCGGGCGAGTCGTGATGGCACGGGTCGCCAAGCCGCCCGCTCCCTCCGCTCGAGCGCGCGCGACGTCGACGATGTCGGCAACCACACTGACCGCGGTCGGCATCTCTCCTGCACCCTGCCCGACGAGCAAACACGGTCCGAGCGCGCGCCCATGAACGAACACGCCGTTCAGCACGCCGTTGATACCCGCAAGCGGAGACGACGAAGGCACGAACGCCGGGTGAACGCGCAGCTCTAGTGCCTCGCCCCGTTCATATCCCACCGCCAGGTGTTTGACGACGAACCCGAAGCGCTCGGCAAACCTGAAGTCGACGTCGTCGACTGCGCGGATCCCCTCGACGTGAACGCTGCGGTCGTCCACGCGCGCCCCGAAGGCCAGCATGCTGAGCACGACCAGTTTTTGTGCAGCGTCGTGGCCGTCCACGTCGAGACTCGGCTCGGCTTCGGCGTATCCCAGTCGCTGCGCGTCTGCCAGTACTTCGTCGAAGCCCTTACCTTCGTCGCGCATGCGCGTGAGGATGTAGTTGCAGGTGCCGTTGAGCAGTGCGTGCACGCTGCTCACCCAGTCGCTCGTCAGCGAATCTCGCAACGTGCGGATGACGGGGATACCTCCACCTACAGAGGCCTCGAAGGCCAAGTCCACACCGTTCTTGCCAGCACGTTCGACCAAATCCGCGCCGTGACGCGCCAGCAACATCTTGTTCGCTGAAACGATGCTCTTGCCCGCATCGATGGCCTGCTGCAAGAAGCCTAACGCTGGCTGTTCACCTCCGATGACCTCTGCGACCAAGTCGACGTCGGGGTCGTTCATCACTTTGGCGGCGTCCGTCGTCACCCAGCGTGGATCACATTCGGGCACTCGCGCCCTGGCGGGGTCACGCACCAGAACGTGTTTGATCTCGAGCTCGGCCCCCACTCGTGCTGCCAGGTGCTCTTTGTTGTCGGAAAGCAGACGGATCACTCCGCCCCCCACCGTGCCGCAGCCCAGCAGGGCGACGCGTACTTTGTCTTTCATCTGGCTCGTTCTTTCCGTTTGGGCTGGTGCTCGTTACCTGCTCGGGCGCCCGGATCGGCGACACGCGCCCATAGCATGGGGGCAACTGAGCAGCCAAGTCGTCGAGACAGCCACCAGATAGCGCTCAGGCCGGGCGCTCGTGCACCGCAAACGGCGGTCGCGACGCTCCGCGCCGCACATCCGCCGCTGCGCGGACCCGCGACGGGCCCACGAACGGAACCATGCTCACTCAGAAAACGCTCAGTTGGGCGGAGTGCGAGCCGCCTGTTGAGCCGCGACCTGATCCAAGAACTCCTGTGATGGCTGCGGCTCCGATTCCAGCGCAGCACGCAACACCTCTTCGAGATGCGTCACGGGCACGAACTCCAGCTCGTCGCGGATTTCCTTCGGGACCTCTTCGAGGTCGGCGCGATTGCGTTCGGGAAAGATGATGCGACGGATCCCCGCTCGGTGCGCGGCCAAGGTTTTTTCCTTGAACCCACCGATCGGCAGCACGCGTCCACGCAGCGAGATCTCGCCGGTCATGGCCACGTCGTGACGCACCCGAATCCCCGTGAGCAGCGACACCAGTGCGGTGAACATCGTGATGCCCGCGCTCGGACCGTCTTTGGGCATGGCACCCGCTGGGATGTGGATGTGCACATCGCTTTTCTCCAGGAAGTCCTTGTGGATGCCGTACTTCTCGGCGTTGGTCCGCACGTAACTGAGCGCCGCCTGGGCGCTCTCCTTCATCACGTCGCCGAGTTGCCCCGTGAGTTGCAGTTTACCTGCGCCAAACATGCGAGTGGCCTCGATGAACAGGATCTCGCCACCCGCCGACGTCCACGCCAGGCCCGTCGCGACACCTGTCTCTTCGGTGCGCTCGGCGACCTCGCTGGTGTATTTGATCGGTCCCAAATACTCGCGAAGGTCGTCTTCGGTCTTGACGATGCGCTGAGTGTCGTCACCCTCGGCCACTTTGACCGCCACCCCACGAATGACACTGGCGACCTGGCGTTCGAGCGAACGCACGCCCGCCTCGCGCGTGTAGTGTTCGATCAGCTCTTCGATGGCTTCGTCGGTGATCACGACCTGTTTTTCCGACAGGCCGTGCTCTTCGAGCTGCTTGGGGATCAAGTGTTGTCTTGCGATGGCTAGTTTTTCGCGTCGCGTGTACCCGGGAATGTCCAGGATCTCCATTCGATCGCGCAGCGGCGGTGGGATCGGATCGGCGACGTTCGCGGTCGCAACGAACATCACCTTCGATAGGTCGTAGTGAATTTCCAGGTAGTGATCCGCGAACGTGTTGTTCTGTTCGGGATCCAGCACCTCGAGCAGCGCCGCACTCGGATCGCCACGGAAGTCGTGACCGATCTTGTCGACCTCATCCATCATGAACACGGGGTTGATGGTCGAGGCTTTCTTCATGCCTTGAATGATCTGGCCGGGCAGAGCTCCGACGTAGGTACGGCGGTGGCCGCGAATCGCTGCTTCGTCGTGCACGCCACCGAGCGACACTCGAACGAACTTGCGCCCCAACGCCCGCGCGATGGACTTGCCGAGGGACGTCTTACCCACACCAGGCGGCCCGAGCAGACACAGGATCGGGCCGCGTTTGTCCTTCTTCAACTTGCGAACGGCCAGGTACTCGACGATGCGCTTCTTGACCTTCTCGAGCCCATAGTGGTCTTCGTCCAGGACCTTGCGCACTTCGGCAATGTCCATGTTGTCTTCGGTCGAGTTGGTCCACGGCAGGTCCAGGATCCAGTCGAGGTAGGTGCGCACCACCGTGTACTCGGCACTGCCCACCTGCATGGAGCGCAAGCGCTTGAGCTGTTTCTTCGCAACGTCCATCGCCTCTGTGGGCAGATCCGCCTTGGCGATGCGTTCCTCCAGACCGTCCAGATCGCCTTGATCGCCTTCGTCCTCGCCCAGTTCTTCTTTGATGGCTTTGAGCTGTTGACGCAGCACGTACTCGCGCTGGTTCTTGCCCATCTCCTCTTTGATCTGTGAATTGATGCGCTCGCGCATCTTCAAGATCTCGAGCTGTCGCGTCAGCAGGCGCAGCACCTTGCGGATGCGGTCGTTGACTTCGGCGGTTTCGATCAACTGTGCCTTGTCTTCGACGGGCGCGTCGAGGTTCGCCGCAACCAGATCCGCCAACGCGCCAGGCTCTTCGATCGAATCGATCAGCGACGCTGCTTCACGCGGCAGCTCGGGCATCAGCTGAATCACCTGCTTGGCAACGTCACGCAGACTCATCGCCAGCGCCTCAGCCTCGACATCCTCTAGCGGCGGCGATTCCACACGCTGGATGCGTGCTTTCATGAAGGGCTCTTCTTGCAGCGTCTCGACCATGCGGATGCGCGTCAGGCCCTGCAAGATGAGCGAATAGTTCCCCGAGCTGTGCTTCAGTGCTTTCAGCACGCGCGCCGCGCAACCGACGGGATACAGGTCGTCGACCGTCGGATCGTCAGTTGCGGGATCTCGCTGCGCGAAGATGGCGATTACTTGCGAGTTGCGATCGGCGTCGGGCGACGACTGTTCATGGACGGCCTGCACCAGTGCCACGGACTTCTCTCGACCCACATCGAACGGCTGCACCGCTCCAGGAAACAGAACCGCGTTGCGGATCGGTAAAACGGGTAGTTCGTCGCCGAACTGGAGCTCGTCTTCGGACGGAGGTGCCGCGCTTGGGTGAGTCGGTTTGTCGTCGTCGCTCATGATGTCTCCTGAAAAACCCCGATGCCGCACTCGACACCAGACGTGGGTCCATGCGGGAAGCTAAGCTCAAATCCCGACGAAGGCCAGTGGCCGCACACTGCACGCCCTCGGTCGAATAGTCGAAAACAGGCCCTTCAATCAGCCGGAGAAACGACTCACCCGAGATGTCTCTTTAGCCTCGGAGACGGCCCCGATGTGTGGACGCTTCCCACAGTGGTTTGGCTCGTCAGCTAGCCTTCCATGTGGCGGGGCTTCCAAGTATAGCGCCGACGTGCGCACTGTTTTCTTTGGTACGCCAGCGATCGCCGTGCCCGCGCTGGTTGCGCTGCACGACACCAGCGATCTCGTGGGTGTCGTTTGTCAACCCGATCGCCCGAGTGGCAGAGGCCTGAAGCTCACGGCCTGCGCCGTCAAGCAAAGCGCACTACAGCTGGGACTCGACGTGCACCAGCCCGTCAAGGTGCGGACGGGCAATTTGCACGCGTGGCTGGCCGAGCGCGAAGTCGACGTGGCGGTCGTGATGGCGTACGGGCGCATCTTGCCACGCGTCGTGCTCGACACCCCACGGCTCGGGTGCGTGAACCTGCACGCATCGCTACTTCCCAAGTACCGCGGCGCGGCACCGATTCAGTGGGCGATCATGAACGGTGAAACCGAGACGGGGATCTGCTTGATGCAGATGGAGGAAGGTCTGGACACGGGCCCGGTTCATGCGATGAGACGCATCCCGATCGCGCCAGAAATGGACGCAGGCACTCTAGCCCAGGCGCTGAGTGAGCTGGCAGCAACCGTGATTCGGGAAGACTTGCCGCACATCACCGATCGCGAGGCGGTGCCGCAAGACTCCAGCCGAGCGACCCTCGCCCCGCCGATCGAACGCCACCACTGCCAGCTCGATTTCCGCCGCACGGCGGGCGATCTCGTTAACCAGGTGCGCGGCCTCGCGCCACGGCCGGGTGCCGTCACCACGCTGGAAACCAAGCGCCTGCGGATTGTCCAGGCCGCCGTCGCCGAGGCAAGTAGTGTCAGTCAACCGGCCCCAGGGCGCATCTCGCGCTGCGAGGGGGACCAGCTGTGGGTGGAGTGCGGCCGAGGTCAGCTCGCAATTCTGGAGGCCCAAGTAGAAGGAAGGCGCACGCTCCGCGCGCGGGACCTGATCAACGGCCGAGTACTGCGCGCTGGACAGCAACTGGGAAGCACGTGACGGAGGAGTGGGCGCTCGGCGCTTGGCCGTCGACCGTGCGCATGGTTAGCTGCCGCCCGTGAACCCAGTGCGTGGCCCGGCGCTAGCCCTCGAACCACACAGCGACGCCGAACCACACAGCGACGCGGTGATGCGCATGATCCTGGACGAGTTTCCGTCGTTTCGTGTCGTTCCAAAGGCTGGCAACGGCTTTTCGCGGCTGATCGACGTGGCGCTGCGCGTGGTGACGTTGGGTGGGCAACGCAGCTACATGAGCCATTACCACACCGTCATCGGCAGCACGCTGTACGTGCCCCACAGCTGGGGGCAGATGACCGATACGGACCGTGCCATTCTGCTCAGGCACGAACGCATTCACCTGTTGCAACGTCGCCGATTGACGTTCCTCGGGATGGCTTTCATCTACCTGATACCGTGGCTTCCGCTGGGCTTGGCTTACGGCCGTGCCAAACTCGAGTGGGAGGCCTACACCGAGACCCTGCGCGCAACCGCTGAACTGAAGGGGTTGGCCGCTGCGTCCTCTCCCGCCTTACGCGCACACATCGTCCAGCGCTTCACCGGGCCCGACTATGGCTGGATGTGGCCCTTCCCACGCGCAGTCGGCGGCTGGTACGATGCCGTGCTGAGAGAACTGGAGCTCGAAGCAACGACTGGCCGACCTGCAGTCGACCACAATCTGCACAATGGCCAATGAAGCTCGGTCGTTCCCAGTCACACTGATAGTTTCCAGTCCCCGGGCGCTCGCAGGACTTCGCGTTGCACGGGTCGAATCTGTTCAACCTGAAAGACACTCTTATGGTAACAGTTTCGGCCTGTTCCACAGCTCCTGGGGAAACCTCGGGCACGACCGGGCACGCCGCCTGACCTAGCCCACTCGGCAATTCGGCGCGAACCAGATCAGTCTAGCCCGAGGCGCGTCACACCTCGAACGAACCGCTCACTCCAAACCAGCACCCTACCCGCGGAAGCAACCAAAGGCCCAACCGTGAAGATCGCCTGCCCCTCTTGTTCAGCCAAGTACTCCATTGCTGACGAAAAGGTTCAGAACCGCCTCGCCAAGATCCGTTGCCGCAAGTGCAGCACCACTATCGTGATCGACGGCAAAGCCAATCCGCCAACTGTGCAAGCGGCGGGTGCGGGGGCGAGCAAAGCGCCCGCCGTATCCCACCTGCCGGCCAGCTCTCAGCTGCCGTCCGTTTCCGGCAGTGTCTACACCGTAGACATCGCAGAAAACGATCAACGACAGATGAGCGTCGCCGAACTAGTGGAAGCGTACAACACGGGCACGATCACTGCGGACACGTACGTATGGCAAGACGGTATGGCGGATTGGGCGCCGTTGGCCGAAGTGCCCGAAATCAACGACGCGCTGCATGCAGCAGCGCAAGCAGCGTCCGCTCCACCGCCAGCTCAGGATCCCGTTGCAGCGGTCGCGCCCGCCTTCCCCGACTCGATGCCACCCGAGCCAGAGGCAGCACGTGCGGCGAGCCACGCGGACGCGCGAGCCGACCTTTTCGGCGGATTCGATCAAGCTGGAAGTGAGACCGACAGCGCTGCGGCGGGCGGCGGAGAAACAGCGAACGTGACGACCGCCAACACGGGCGCACGCAACGAGTCATCCGTTTTGTTTTCGCTCAGCGCGTTGACGGGCTCCGACCAAAAGGCATCCGCCCCGATGGCGGTTCCCGGCGGTCACGCGCCCGCGTCGCCGACGATGGACGACTCGGGCCTGATCGATCTGGCTGCATTGACCGCCGCCGCGGAGGCTGGCGATCCCGCACAGTCCGTCGAACTCGGCTCAGCTCCTCTGGGAACTTCCCCCCTCGGCGCTGCACCACTGACGGGAGGCACCACCTCACCGCTCGGCGCGGCTCCGACCGTACCTCCTCCCTCGAACAAGACAGGGCTGTTCATCGGCGGAGGCATCGCGTTCGCCGCTCTCGTGGGCGGTCTCGTGTTTGTGCTGAAAGAAGAGCCGCCCGCCCCCGCGCCCGTGGCCGCCCCAACGACCACGATCGTGGTCACCGCAACCGTGGCTGCACCTCCTGCGCCTACGCCGTCGGCCACGGCTGAAGAAGCAGAAGAAGAAAAAGAAAAGAAGCCAACGCCGACCAAGTCGCGTTACCAACGCCCCAAGACGACCAGCAAGAGCACGAAGTCGACGAGCGACTCGGACAAGTCGCCCACACCGACCAAGTCCGAGGACAAGCCTGCTGACAAGCCCAAACCCGCACCCAAGAAGTCGAAGTGCAACTGCAAGCCCGACGACTTGATGTGCGCGATGAAGTGTTCGGCGAAAGGTTGAATTTCGACGACGGGAGCCACTGCTCGCATCGCCACGAGCGGCGGCTTTTTTGCGTCTATCTGATGAGCGCCGCTGGGATCGCGAGACTCAGCTCGCTGGGCACGTCAGTGGTGTGAAACACGGCCCCACGACGATCGGCAACGCCCAAACGCAGTAGCTTATCTGGTTCGACCAGGGCGAACGGAGCCCCGGCTCGCGCCTCATGGTAACCCGCTGGCACGACGTAGATCGCGACGCCCGTGCGGCGCTCGCTACCCGATGGCGCCAGGTCGACGTCTGTCAAACATGCCGCTGCGACTCCACCGTCGATGTCCACACGTGCGCAACGTCGTAGCGCGGCGGAATCCGCGTCTGGCTCCGAACTGGAAACTGCGCGAATCAACGCGGCAGCGCGAGCCCGTACCACAGGTGACGCATCGCGTTCCAGCACACTCAACTCTGATTGCTCCGCGCAGCGTTGCTTGCCGAGCCTCAACGCGACGAGGGCGTTGGCCCGTGCGTAAGGATGAGGGTGCTCGAGCATCGAACAGAACAACTCGGCCGAAGCCTCCCCCAGTTGCAGGCGGCCCAATGCTCCCAGCGCGTTCACCTGAACCGCAACGTCGGAGTCTCCAACTGCGTCACGAAGCGCGGGAGCGACGGATGAGTCTCCGACCTGTCCTAAACTCCACGCGGCGTTGGCTCGCACGTTGGGCGAAGGGTCGCTCAGCAGCGTCGACAACTCCGCGACCAGGCTAGCCTGGTTCGCGGCGAGATCAGCCCGCCCTGATAACACTTCCGCCACCTTGCTCCGCCGCGCGGGATCCCGACGCAGTTTCGCCAGCGCGGCATCCGCCGCAGGCCCGGGCACGACGGACAACGCTTCAACCAACGCGTCTGCTGCTGCGTCACTCGATACGGATATGGCTTTCAGCAAACGCTTCACCCAATGCCCGCCCTGCGCGGCACTGAGTCGGGACAACGGGCCAGCCAACGCCAAAGCCACGGCCTGGCGGTCTTGCGCAGCGGCAGTGTCGAGCCTCTCGAACAGCGCTGACAACATCTCAGAGTTACCTGCCCGACGGATCGAGTGCGCCGCTTCGAAACGAACAGGGGCGTGTGGGTCAGCAAGCGCCAGAAGCAGAACCCCCGCTTCTGCCTCGCGAACTCCACCCGTGCGTCCGAGTGCCCGCAGCGCGGCGAGACGCAAGCGCACCGCGACAGCCTCGTCAGTCAGCGGCAGTAGCGCGGTGGTTGCTCTGGGGGAACGCGTGCGCCCTAATAGATCGACCAAGGCGATGCGTTCCTCGAGCTCCGTCGCAGCGCGCAACGCGTTGACGACGGGTTCGACGGCCCGACCATCCGGACCCGACACGTCCAACAAGTTCGCCGCAGCGTGAACGGCGGCTACCCGGACGCGGGCCTGCGGAGCGCCCAGCTGCTCGAGGGCGTCGGTCAGAGCCCGCGTGTCACCGAGCGCTGCGTACGCCTCGAGCGCGGCCAGCGTACCGATCACCCGCCGCCTCCACGCCTGCGTGATAGCGTCGTAGGCTTTCGGGGCGCGCTGCGCGGCGATCGCGAGCGCGCAGCCCTCTGCGCGGAGCGTCGCAGGCTGCCCTTCCAAGCATTCAATCAGCTGGCTCGCGTCGACGTGCTGCGACGTCCGCAGCAGCTCAGCGGCCGCTGTCGCCAGCTCGACCCGTGGCGACTCCAGGGAATCGATCAATAGCGCCGTAGCGCGTGGACTGGGGATTTCGGACAGTGCATCCAGGGCAGCCACTCGGACGTCCAGCTCACGCTCCGTCGCGAGAACAGAGCGCAACCCGTCGATCGCGCCCTCGTCTGCAGTTCTGCCGAGCGAGGTGACCGCGCCGAGTCGTACGGCAGCGTCCGAGTCGCGCAGCGCTAGGGTCAGCGCGCTGACGGAGGCAGAACCGCCCAGCGTGCCTAGCGCGACCACGACCGCCCGACGCAGTTTCGCCCGATTGTCCGACAGCTTGCTGATCAACGGTACCGCGCTGCGCGGATCACCTAAGCGCTCGAGCGCAGCAACGATACTCATCGCCACGTCAGGATCCGAGTCGTCGAGGCGCGCGAGCAATGCTGGAGTCGCTTCAGGGTCGGTGGATGCCCCCAGGGCATGTGCCACTGCCCGTCGCACGCGCGCGTCAGGATCGCCGAGTGCCCGGGCCAATCGTGCGATGGATTCACCGCGGTCGGGGAACGCCGCGAGCACGCGAGCGGCGGCTAGGCGTACGCTCGCGTCGTTGTCGGCGAACCACGCTCCGACGCGGGTAGCGGCTTGCTCGTAGTTGGTCTCGATGGCCGCTTGTGCACTGTGTACCCGAACCACTGAGTCAGTGTCGAGCAACGCACTCTCGAGCAATCTGTGGGCGACGCTGGGTGGCAGCGTGCGCAAGCGCTCGGCTGCCGCTCGTCGCTGCTCCAAATCTGCACTGGCCAGCTGGGTCTCGATCGTCTTGATTTCGCTCGGCCACGGCAACGCCAGGCCAGAAGACGTGCACAGGACGAGGCCGAGTAGCCCCGCCCACGGGAGCCCACGCAGAAACCTGAACGATCGCATCATGCCGCAGCCATGGTAGCCGCTGAGCGCGCAGATGGCTACGCGAGCCCCGCACGACGTCGCGCGAGCCAATGGCTCCCAAGCAGCACACACGACGCCAACGCCCAAATCCACGGGGGCAGGAGCGGCGCGACGTGGCGCTCAGCGGTCACTTCGGTCACCTCGGTCTTCGGCAAATCCGCGACGTCGGCTAGGGCCACGTGCGTGCCGTCGGTGGCATCGGAGATCTGCGCCAAACGCGCAACGTCCGGGCGTGAGTCGGTCCAGGTGCTGCCTCCTCGCTCACAACCGATGTCGTGGCGAGTCTCAGGAGCCGCGCCAACCGCAACCCGTACGGCGTATCCGCCCGCTTCCTGGGGCGGGACTTTGACCCGAATCGTGGCGCTGTGATTGTCCACCACGGTTTGGCGATGGATGCGTTGCTTTCCAGGGCTGAGCGGCTCCAACGATACTTCCACATCACCCGCCATACCCGGCAGGCGATGCACTTCCAATGAGATGGGTTCGCCAGCGATACACTCACCCAGGAGCTCGACACGCGCCGCTTCGTAACGTGGGTCGCGCATCAACCATCCGAGTAACCCGTCCCAGAGGGCGCCGTAGGCTCGCCCCTGCACCGATGCAGCCAGCTCGCCGAACGCCAGCCGATGCGTGGAATCCAGACCGAGCGCGATGGCACGCCCGTCCCCGGCCTCACCCAACGCGAGCACGGGCATGTTTTGTTCTCCAACCCGAGCGTCGGGGTGTTCGAGCAACACGATGGACCCGCCCCGCGCCAAGCCGAGCAGGTTCGTTCCCGCCATTTTCGGGAGCTGACCGTTCAACAGAGTACGCAGGGAACGCGTGACGGGTGCCGCTCGGCCCGCCTCGGTGTAGGCAGGGACGAACTCCGCGGCGTCGTAGCCCTTACCGCGCCGAGGTTGCTCGACTGGGAGCACCGCGTCGATGGGTGTGCCTGCGTAGTTACCCCCTGCAAAAGACGATGGCCCACCCACCATGATCAACCCTCCACCCTTCTTGACGTAGTCGCGAAGACGCACGAGATGCTGAGCTAGTTTGTAGCGGATCGCGTCGATGTCTTGGAGGATCACCGCGTCGAAGCTCGGCAAATGCTCCATGAACAACTCGTCCACGGGAAAACGGATCAGTGCTAGGTCTTGTTCGCTGGCGCCGGGGTCGTCAGTTTGTCCGCGCAGAATGAAGAAGGCGACGACGTCCACGCTCTGGTCGCTCTTCAACCAGCGCCGCAGCGCGCGCACGTCGTAAGTGGGGCGCCCCGCCAAGTGCAACAGGCGCACACGCTCTTTCGCGACGGAAAAGGTGATGATGCGCGAGTCGTTCGCTTTGATGGCGTCATCTTCGGGAGACTCGATACTGACTTGAACGACCCGCGAACCCGCTCGCTCGAGAATGATCTCCAGTTCGATGCTACCCATTCCGCTGCTCGCGTCCACCACGCCAGACGCCAAGGGCAACGCCTCCTCACCGAGCAGTAGCTCCTTGATACTGACTGGGATCCTCGAACACTCCAGCCCTCCTGCGCAGCCAACTTCGATGTTGATTGCGAGGGGCTGATGGGCAACGGCAGCTCCCGCCGCTTTTACGGCGCGCAAGCTCGCGTCGCGTGGATCGGTCTGCACCAGCGAAACAGTGTGGATCGGCACCTGCAGGCTTCCGACTGTTTGTTGCAAACTCTCGCGATCACTCAGTTCGCCAGGGCGGGTCAGTCGCCCATCGCTCACGACCACGAGTGCCCCTGGTCGTTCACCTGGAGCCCGCGAGAGCGCGCTGATCGCGCTCACCAGATCGCTCTGGGTGGCGTTCGCAGGCTGTTCGTTCTGAAACGGACGTGGCTCACCGCTGCCGAACCCGAACACCGACAAGCGCGCATCGGCGTAGTGCTTGCGCAGGCGTTCGACCGCCTTTTCCGCGAGCTCGCGTCGTGGCTTACCCTGCTCGGGTAGCAGCAGGCGACGCGATTCGTCGACCAGCACCACGACTCGCGGCCCGAACGTCGTCGACTTGGCAACCACCGACACAGGCCGAAACACCGCGCCCAGAAACGCCAGCGTCGCGGCTAGACCCGTGACGAACACCAGTGCAAACCCGCCACCTTCTCGACGCAGCTCACGCACCAGCAACAACACGGAAGCCACGGCAAGCATCACGGCGATGGCTGCCCACCCACGTTCGATGTCGTCGGTGACTGCGAGGGACTTGATGTTCATCAACTACCTCGGCGACTGCTTTCCTCGACGGCGCATCAACTCTTCAGCGTGCACTTGGTCGTCCTTGTAGTTCGAGCAAAGGACGTACATGGCGATGTTGACTGCCAAACGGATCGCTCGCTGCCGTGACTCCGCGTCGATGTCCGCTCCCTGCATTGGAAAGCTCCACGACTCTCCACGTCGTGCGAGCGCTCCGAGCAAGTCGTGACTCGAAAGCAACACTTGCACTTGCTGACCGCGGATCATCGCTTCTAGTTTCGGCGGACCCAGCACACGCCCGATCGGTCGATCGACGAGGTAGTACGACTTGTAGACGACGTGCTGCTGCGGCAGGTCGACGACGGGAACCTCAGGCAGAACCCTCGCCAGCTCAGCCTTGACACTCTGCCCGAACACGCCGCGCTCGGGGTCGGAGTCATCGACGAAAACCACCCCGCCGAGTTCGAAGAACTCACGCAGTGTACGGCGCTCGGTACTGATGAGGGGTCGCACCGCGTGGCTCCCAGCCCAAACACAGAAGGGTTCGTTGACCAGCGCCGCATCGTCTGCGGCCACCTCGTCGACGATCAGGCGGCCAGGCGCGCTCGTGCGTCGAACCAACTCCCAAACCCAGCGACTCAATGCGGCTTTGCGTTCCTCGTCGAGCGGGGGGGAGCCCGATGCCGTCAGTAGTCTTGCGGCAAAAGCTCCCTCTTGCCCGAACGCGGCGGCCCGCCCCGCACCGAACATCACCGCTGCAAGTCCGAGAAGTGCGCGGCGGTTCATTCGAAGTCCCGAACCTTCCACACCCCACCTTCACGCTTCAGTTCCACCCAATGGCCGTCGGGCGCGCGAACCATGGCGGAGTCCCCATCGACCCGAATGTCGAGCGCTTCTGGCTGTTCGAGCGCTGTGGCCAAACCATCCAACTGTTCTTGAAGAGCGGCGCGCGCGTCGGCGCTGAGTACCAGCACCAGCGCCGTGTGGCTACGCCTCGCCAGAGCTCGACGCAGGTCGCCCAATGCCTCCGCTGGACTGCGCGCGGTGGACGGAAACGCCCCCGCCGAAGTGACGCGGTAGCCATCGCGTTCGAAAGCCAGCGTGGAGCGCTCACCGTCTGCGTAGCGGACGCTCGCCTCCTGCAGCACGCTCGAATCTTCCGCCGAGAGAGCCTTCAGTCGCTCGACGATTTCGTCGTTGGCGCTCTTCAAAAGTGCGGCGACTTCCTTTTTGCTGAGTGCCGCGCGCGCATCGCTGTCGAGCGACGCGTAGAAAGCATCGACATCGCGACGCTTCGCCGCGTCATACATGGCCGCAAGCGCGGACCTCGGCTCGGATGCCTGGGTTCGAGCGCAACCCGCGGCGACCCAACAAGCCGCAAAAATCCCGCACCAGCTTCGCATTAGCCGCTGCAACAGCTAGCGAAAGCTCGAGGCTTTGGCTAGCCTCCGCGGCATGTTGCGCAAGCTGTGGGCAGCGGCGCTGGGCCTATCGGCCGTTGGCGTGGCTAGTCTGGCCTTGGTGCTACCAGGCTGTTCGAGCCGGCCCCCGAAACAACCCAACGCCACCCGCCCACTGGACCAAGTCGAGGCGATCGGTCACATCGCCGCTGCGATCCGCGAGGAAGGTGAAACCGCTGCGGGGGCGCGACCGATAGCGCTACCCCGCGCGCAGCAGTTGATGGCGGACGTCACGGTGAGCGGCCGGCGTTTCGCCATCGCGTACGTCACCGTCGACGAACGCAGAACATTGGGGAACAACGTTCCGCCCCACGACGTGGGCAGCAACGCGCTGCAGCTGGTGCGCGACGTCAACGACCGCGAAACGCGGGTGTTGGTGCTCCACGACCTGAACTACATGACGGACGAGCAAAGCGGCGACGAACGCGAAGTGTCGAGCGTGGTGGTCGAACGTCGCTTGCAACGCGACGTGCGCGACTTCGTCGCCGAAGCTCGTCGACAGGGCTGGCCTTGATGCACCCGCGACTCTTGATCCTCAGTGGAGCGGCGCTCAGTCTGCTTGGAATCGCGGCCGCATTGCTCGCCGACCCCGCGCCTGGCGGGCTGGCTGTATTAGTAGGCGTCGGAACCTGCGCCATGGGCCTGCACCGCCTCGGCCGTTCGGGGAGTGATAGGGCCGTCGCTCCCGACGCCGCTGACGCTCGCGGGCGATGACAAACGCCGACGGCCACCGTCGTTCAGGTTTCGCTGCGGAGCACGGCAATCGCCACCTTTTCACCCAACTCGGGCGCTGCTTGAACGCCCAGTCCAAACTGTCGACCCGTTATCTCCAGGGTCGTGGCGAAACTACCTGACGGCCCGAGCTTCGAAACGGGATCGAGTTTCTCGATGGCCTCCGCGTTGACTTGGGGCGACGGCCGGGTTCCAAACGCTTGGTTTTCGACGACCACGAACACGTAGAACAGTGGCTTCTCGTTCTGGTCGATATCGTAAAGGTGGCTCTTCAGCGCGGTCTCCAAGCGATACGCGTACTGCGACCAAGACCAACCCGTGACGTAAAGACCTTTCACCTCGCCGTCCACCGTGACGGGACTCGCCGCGACCCACTGGCCGTCAGGCTTGCCTTCGACGCCGCGGGCCTCTGGCATCGAGCCTGTGGCTTCTGCGTACTTGCCCGTGGTGGCGGGCTTCAGCGCTGCGAAACGCTCCAGCAGATTCTTCCCGGCCATCATGTCCTGTTCCAGGTCGTTACGAATGATGGTGCCGTCGGACGATGTCAGCGCGAAAAACGTGGACTTCACGATGCGCAGGTCTTGGACCTTCCCTCGCGCACGATTGAGCGCATCGCGCGCTGCGTTGGGGTCCTTGGCGGGATCCTGACCGTCTTTCCACAACGACTCGAGATGCGTCACGCCCTGGGGCAGTCCCTTGCGAACCTCCTCGACGTCGCGGCTCGTCACTTCTGCCAAGAAGCTCGCGTGTTCGGTCGCGTGCTTCATGCTGACTTCTGGGTCGGGTTCGCAGCCCAGAAGCGCGAGCAGCACGACGGCGCCCAGCAGCCAAGGCGACGGCAGGTCGTGACCCGCCATCGCCCGCCGAAATCCCCTTCGCCCGCCTGCCCTGGCCGTCCAGCACGTCAAAGCCATCGTCACTCCTGTTTGGTTGGTCATGTAACGCACCCCGAGCGCCCGGAAGTGCCGAGGCAAGCTAGCGATTCTGACCCGGGACGTCCACTTGGGTTGGCGCCCGCACCTCCAGGCTGCCCGCACCAGGCGCACTGAGCACCCGTTCCCCGCACGTTCCGATCCGCTTCACACCGCATTGTCGTTGGCGGGGTGCGCCCGCTTGCAAAGTGTTTACTGACACTGTCGCCAATGGTAGACCCATGCCTACCTGTTCAGCAGGTGGAGCATCCTTTGAGCCAGAGTCAACCTGCCGTCGGTGCGGACGAACTAGCCGAACTCACTTCCGTTACGGAAGTCCAAGTGAGCGCACACGGTGCGCTCCAGGGGTTCATCGACGCACAGCAGTTGAGTGTGGTGTTCCAACCTATCGTGCACATGCACGACGCTAGCCCGTTTGGCTATGAGGCACTCCTGCGCAGCAGTGACCCGCGTTATCCCAGCCCAGCTGCTGTATTGGATCGCGCCATGGAGTGCCAGCGCACGGGCGCGCTGGGTCGAGCGATTCGTCAGTTGGCTCTGCGAGCCGCCCCACCCTACCCGTTATTCATCAACATCCACCCAGACGAGCTACTCGAGAGCTGGTTGTTGCGGCAGGATGACCCCATTTTCGGGCACAGTAGCGAAGTCTACTTGGAGATCACCGAAACGGTGCCACTGACGGACTTCGGGCGCGAACACGAGCTGTTCAAAGCCATCCGCAATCACCCTAGCGTGCACCTCGTGGTCGACGACTTGGGAGCGGGCTTCTCCAACCTCAAGCGCATCGCCGATCTCGAACCCGAGCTCGTGAAAGTCGACCGAAATCTCGTCACGGGGTTGGCGTGCAGCACCCGTCGTCAGCGCCTGCTCCACGGCATCGTGCGCATGTGTGAAGATTTGGGCGCGAAAGTCGTCGCCGAAGGCATCGAAACCGTCGACGAGTTCTTGGCGGCTCGCGACGTTGGGGCGCACTTCGGCCAGGGCTTCCTGCTGGCTCGCCCTGCTGCCCCAGTGCCCGGAATTTTCTGGAGCCCGGACAAGCACGGGCGCTGACTTGCGCTAGGCCGTAGACGCATCACGGCCCGTCCGAGCAGACACACTGCTCGAACGGGCTGGTCGTTCAGCTGGCGCGCGCCGCATCGAGTACCGCAGGGACGTGCCCGGCGACCCGCACCCCGCGCCATACCTTGCTGATCTTGCCATCGGCGCCGATCAGGAACGTGGTCCGTACGATGCCCATGTATTCACGACCGTAGTTGTTCTTGAGCTGGTAGACGCCGAACGCCCGTGCCAACGATTTTTCGGGGTCACTGATGAGTGTGAACTTCAAGCCGTACTTGTCGCGGAAGTTCGCGTGGCTTGCGCTCGAGTCGGGGCTCACTCCAACGACCCGCACACCGAGATCGGAGAACTGCTCGAAGGTCTCATTGAACCCGCAGGCCTGCTTGGTGCAGCCCGGGGTGTTATCTTTCGGGTAGAAGTACAAGACGAACGGCGAACCCAACAGCTGGTCTGAGGTGATCGCTTGGCCATCTTGGTCGAGCAAGTCGAAACTCGGTAGCGAGTCGCCTTCGCCAAGTTGATCGGCGGGTGCTGACGGCGCTTGCACATCGTTCGCTGAAACTGCGGCATCGGGACCCGTCGCCTGCGACTCGAGTTGTGACGCCTCGGGCGCGGCGGCAGCGGTTGCAGTCGCGACTTTCTTTTCGCTTGCCACCCGCTTGCCAGACTTCTGCTTGCCAGACTTCTGCTTGCCTGCGTTCTGCTTGCCAGCTGGTTTTTTGGTGGTGTCTGGCGGCTTCAGCGCGACTGCTTTCTGCTTCGCCTTCTTCGACACAGCTACAGCCTTCGACGCAGCCGACTTCTTCGGAGCTTTCTTCGCTCCCACTGCGCTGGCAAGTGTCGCAGGCTTTTTCTTGCTGACAGTCTTGTTCGCCGAGGTTCGCTTGGCGGTCTGGCTCTTCGCTGCGGGCTTCGCAGCCGCGCTGGCTCTTGCGGCTTTTTTGGCAGCTTTTTTCTTCGCTGGCTGCTTGTTGGCGGTTGGCTTCTTCTTCGCGGTTGGCTTCTTCTTCGCGATGGTAGATGCCTTCGAGGTGGACGTTTTGGATTTGCCCTTTCCAGTGGCGGACTTCCGACTGGTTGACGGGGCGGTAGCCTTTCGGGCCTTCTTCTTGGACGCTGATCGCTTCTTGTTCGCTGCCATCACTCCTCCTAGTGCGCCGATCTTAGAGACAGCCCAACGTGCCCGGCAAAACAAATCGCCGAGGGATCGATGGCGACGGCAACGCAACCCTTGGTCGCAATGCGAAGCTGAGTTAGGGTCTGCCGCCTAAGCCGAAAGAGATATCGATGTTGGACCTGCCCGAACCTGGATTGTTCAGAACCACTCAACCCATGCCCGGCCACGAAGCGAATTTTCCCGCTGGGATCCTCGTCTACGTCGGGGAACGCGCCAACGACGGCACGCGGTTCGTGGTTCGCCCGGGACAGAACCGCAACAATAGGTGGTACTGGGGTGATCCGACGACCCCGCTGCGGTCCCCCACCTGGGCGCGCACACTGCGAAAACTTCGCGCTGAAGGCTTCTACACGCTCCCAGAAACCTTGGAGCTCGATGGCGGCGGGCGTTGGGTGGACAACGCGGTCGTCCAGCTCGGGTACAACGGCGAGGGGAAGCCGATCTTGTTCGTCGCTGAGCGCCACGAGTCCACCGAAGACAACGTGCTGAAGTTCAGCAACAAGGGCATGCTCATCAGCGACGACCTGATGGACCGATTGAAGTGGGCACCGATCCTGCCCGTGCGCGACAATTGAAGCTCACCCCCAGGCGTCTCGAAGGTTCGAGACGCTTGAAACACGAGCGCGCCGTCGAGCCTTCGCCAACCTGAGCGCTGGTCTCACTTCGTACTGTCAGGGGCCCGCCGCCCTCGGCGTGCGTGGCGGAAGTCGTTTTGGTGTCGTCGCGACTTCCACCACGACCGTCTGGCTCAGCCTTTGAGGTTAGCGGCGACGAAGTCCCAGTTCAGGAGCTTGTCGCAAAACACCTCGAGGTAGGTGTCGCGCTTGTTCTGATGGTCCAAGTAGTAGGCGTGCTCCCACACGTCGGCGGTCATCAGGGGTTTGGCGCTGGTCGTCAGCGGGGTCTCCGCGTTGGGCGTGGTGACGATCTTGCCCTTGCCGCCATCAAGCACGAGCCATGCCCAGCCAGACCCGAAACGCCCCATACCGGCCTGAATGAATTGGCTGCGGAAGTCGTCCCAGCCGCCGAAATCGCGTTTGATCAGGTCGGCCACGTCACCGCTCGGCGGCGCACCCCCACCCGAGGGTTTCATGCTCTCCCAGAAGAAGGTGTGGTTGTAGACCTGCGCGGCGTTGTTGAACACGCCACCCTCCGAACTACGCACGACGTCCTCCAGGCTCTTGCTTGCTTCTGGTTTACCCTCGAGTGCGGCCTTCAGCTTGGTCATGTAGCCCTTGTGGTGCTTCTCGTAGTGGAACTCCAAGGTTCGACTACTCATCGCAGGCTCGAGTGCGGTCTTGTCGTAGGGAAGTGCGGGGACTTCGAAATTCATCTGTTGACTCCTTGAAAAGATGGGGGTCGACCAAAGAGCAACACGCGCATTGATCGGCCTCGCGACGGGCGAGCAGTATATGCGCCTCAGTTTGGCGGCAGCAAGTCCGATGGGTCCGCGTGGCGTCTGGTCACACGAGCGAGACGCAGGAGCACGCGGCTGATCTGCTCACCTAGGTCACTGCCCCCTCGTACGGCCGTCGGGATTGACACGACTCGCATGGCCGTGCGCTGTTGGCGCGCGACATGCGCGACACTGAGTACCTGGTCGGTTTCGAGTTCCACTACGGCTGCCGCGAGAACGCTCTCTCGCCAACAGTGCGTTCAGCATGGCAGCCCATCGGCATGGACGACTGCGCGCGGCAGTTCATCGAAGAGCAGTTCGAGCGTCCTCACGGTTTCTGGCTGACCCGACTACACCGCGTGCTCAGCAGCTTTGCTTCGGACTTCGACGTCAACGGTTGGTTGAACACATACCCGCTACACTTGCTGAGCACTGCGCAATGGAAGTCCCTACTCCCAAGTCTCGACAGCGGCAGCACCCATCTGGACGTTGGTGCGGGCAACGGGGATCTGACGATGCAACTCGCACCGCTGTTCTCCAAGACAACGACTACGGAGCGCTCGCGCGCCATGGTCAAGCGTCTGCGAGCGAGGGGTTTCGAATGTGTGCCGCAGACCGGTCGGGAAGACGACACGGACCCCCTTCAAGCGCGACGTTTCGACGTCGTGAGTTGTCTGAACGTGCTCGATCGCTCCCCACTACCGAAGACGCTGTTGGCGCGAACGGCACGTTGGGTTGCAAACGGCGGTCTCCTGGTGCTTTCCGTGCCGTTGCCGCTCCAACCGTTCTACTACGCGGGTGCATCGACGCTGGCTCCAGACGAAAGCCTTGGAGTGCCCGACGGGCCCTGGGAGGCTCAATGCGTCGCGCTGGTCGAGAGCTTCTTGGACGCGTACCCGCATTTCCGTTTAGGCCGGGTGACGCGGTGTCCGTACATATCCGGCGGTGACGCGACGCAACGATTGTACGTTCTCGACGCCCTGGTGGTCGTCTTCGAACACACCGGCGCCTCGGCCAGCGCTAAGTGACAAATGGTCGGTGACAGAATCCACAAACCGACTATGTTGCCCGCCAGCAATTTCAAGCTGGCCGAAGTGGCGGAATTGGCAGACGCAGCGGATTCAAAATCCGCCGCCTTCACGGGCGTATCGGTTCGA
>CBFGUG010000015.1:0-117702 GCA_965651905.1 uncultured bacterium
GACACGCGGCGACGATCAGACCAATGTTCAGGACCAGTGCGCCCTCGCACTGCATCGAGGCGTCAATCGAACGGTCGGGATGCACTCGGACGGGCTGGTTTTGTGGGTGTTCTACGCTTTCGCCCCCTCAGCCAGCAGTAGGCGCGTTCGACTGCGCCTCGTCACGCTGACGGCCAAAGGCGGCGATTCCCCCCGCCAACAGAATCGAGAGCGCGAGGTAGATCGGGCCAGACACCGCGAAGTCCTCCTCACCTGCCGCTGCGCGAGCCAGCGCGTCGCGAAACACGGGCATGGGCTTGGCGCCCGTCAGCTTCTGCTCTCCGATGAACGTAGTCGGCAGGCCGCGCAGCCCGGCCGTTTCGAAGCGCTCGATGTCCGCGTCGACGCGAGCCGCCGTCTCTGGCGAATTGAGACACGCCTCGAATGCGCTTCGGTCGAGCTCGAGTTGTTGGGCGTAGGCCAGGTAGTGGTCGTCTCCCAGTTCACCTTCGAACAGCAGGTCCGCCATGGGTTCCCCCTTTCCCTGCGCTTCGGCGCACACCGCCGCGTACGCCGCACCGCGCGCCATCACGTGGTGTTCGATTGGTTTGTGTAGACGCGTGAACGCCACCTGATCACCATACTCGGCCACTACCGCCTTCAACGTGGAGTGCAGACGTCGGCAGTACGGACACTGAAAATCGGCGAACTCGACGACGTTGATCTTGCCGCTCACGTACAGTTCGCTCACCTGACTGGGGACTGGAGGCAGCGGTTTCACCAAATGCCAGACCACGGGCAAACCCGCTGCACACGCAAATAACCCAGCCCAAGCAGCAGGGCGCAGCATGGGCCGCTGTTCACGTTTCCCAACCAAAGCCGCGGCACTGAACGCCGCACCCACGGCGGCCACATCGACGATCAAACACAGCCAGCAAAACGCCTTGACCATCACCGCCTGAACGACGATCAGACCGAGGCCGCAGACACCCGCAAGGCCGCCCGCCGCCCGCAGAACCAGCAAGCGCCGCCCCTGTGGCTGACCCCAGCCGAGGGCAAACAGCGCCGCAAACGCCAGCATGCCAAACAGTGGCGTGTTCAGATAGGGAGTTCCGAAGTACGAGAAGCCGCTGCGCCGCACGGCTTCACAACCAGACGCGCCCCCACAAAAGTCAGAATCGGCGGGCGCCAGGTAGTGCACGAAGAGCAGCGCGCTGGCTGTGACTGCCACCAAAATGAACGCCCGATGCAGGCTGAGCCAGTATCGATCCATGCTTCCGCTCTAACCCATTCCATCACCGAATTTCGACCGCAATCCTAATTCGAAGGCTGCAATGGCCTTCGCTTGAGTGGCGGACGCAGCTCCGATACAACGCGTCAATGAGTGCACCCCTCCCGTCGCGTGAACGCATCGTCGCCTGCTTGAAAGGCGAGAAGAAGGCGCTCAACGCGGGCGCCATTGCCAAACTTTGTAACGTCGATCGCAAGTCCTACCGCAGCTTTGCGGACTTGCTGGAACAGCTGGCTATCGAAGGCACGTTACGTCGCGAAGGCAACCGCTACAAACTGCCACGCCAGCGTCGAGGCGCCGAAAGCTGGACGGGTGATCTGATTGTGCACCCGCGCGGCTTCGGCTTCGTCGCGGCCAGCGGCAAAACCGACGTGTTCATCCCGCCCGAAGCGATGGGAGCGGCGCTTCACGGCGACACGGTCGTGGTCGAAACCACGGGGCGCAGTTCGCGGGGTATCGACGGGCGAATCGTCTCGGTCGCGAAGCGCCGGGCGGCGCGTGTTGCTGGTTTACTGCGCCGACGACGTCGCAGCGCGTGGCTGGAACCCGACGACGCGCGGCTGCGTGGTCCCATCGTCGTGACCGAGGGAGCCGACGACGCCGCGGACGGTGAGGCCGCTGTCGTCGAGATCACACGTTTTCCCGAGTCGATTGACGAAAATCCCGAGGGGCGCTTGGTGGCCGTGTTGGGTCCGCCTGGCGAAGCCCACGCAGAAGTCGCCAAGATCAAGCTGCGTGAACAGATCGAAGAAGAGCACCCGCTCAGCGCCATCGAAGATGCCGAACGACTCGCCGCCAAGTCGCGCAAGCTCATGCTCGGAAAGCGAACGGATCTGCGCAACGTGCCGCTGCTCACGATCGACCCAGCGGACGCCCGCGACCACGACGACGCGGTCTACGCGGAACGTCTCGACAAAGGGTTCCGAGTTTACGTCGCGATCGCCGACGTGAGCGAATACGTCACGAAGGACTCCGCGCTCGACGAAGAAGCGTTCAAACGCGGCTGCACCATTTACCTCCCCGATCGCGCGATCCCGATGTTGCCGCAACTGTTGGCGGCCGATCTGTGTTCGCTGCTGCCCGAGCAAGAGCGCTACTGCATGTGCGTGATCGCCGACTTGAACGAAGACGGCAGCGTGCGTCGCTTCGAGGTCGTCGAAGGCCTGATGCGCGCGGCCGCCATGATCACCTACGACAGTGCAGCGCGCACCTTGGGCTTCACCGAAAAACCCGCACTGAGCCCCCAAGCCGAAGCCTTCAAGAAGCCGCTCAAGTTGCTCGCCGCCGTCAGCAGCAAGTTGCGGCGCGCACGCATGAAGCGCGGCGCGCTCGATCTCGACTTGCCCGAGCCCAAACTGACGCTGGACGAAGAGGGGCACCCCACGGACATTCAGCAACGCACCCACGACCCCGGCATCAAGCGCGCGTACCAAATCGTCGAAGAGTTGATGCTGCTAGCTAACGAGCTGGTCGCGCGCTGGCTGGGCCAGAAGCACAGCCCCGCCGTGTACCGCGTGCACGGCCGCCCCGACGAAGAGAAGCTGATGCGCCTCGGAAAGGTCGCGGAAGCCATTGGCGCGCCGTTCGATCTGGAGGCTCTGCAAGATCCGCAGGGCCTCACGAAGTGGCTCAAGCGTATCGACAAGCACCCGCGCAAACGTGTGCTCGAGAACTTACTGCTCCGCTCGCTGAAGCAAGCGGCGTACGACATCGTGAACATCGGGCACTTCGGGCTGGCGTCTGACGCGTACCTGCACTTCACGTCGCCGATCCGGCGTTATCCCGACTTGCTCGTGCACCGCACGATCAAACACCTACTGCACGGCGGGAGCGCCGAGATGACACCCGACGAGCTCGAGCAATTGCGCACAGCCGCCACGACCTCCAGCACGCGCGAACGTGCAGCGATGAGCGTCGAGCGCGAAGTCGTCGACTTGTACCGCGCAATCTTTGCGAAAGACCTGATCGGCGAACTGCTCGAAGGCAGCGTCAGCGCGCTGACGGGTGGAGGCGTTTTTCTCAACGTCGCCAGCCCGTTCATCGACGTGTTCATCTCGTTCGAAGGGCTCGGAGCCGATCGCTACGTGCTCTCGGACGACGAACTGAGCTTGATCGGGCAACGTTCAGGAGAGCGAATCAGCCTTGGCGACGTGCTGGTGTTCGAGCTGGCCGACGTGTCGATCTTGCGCCGCACCGTTTACGGTCGTCGGATTGCGTCGTCGAGCTCGGCCAGCGACGACTTCGACTTCGACACGCGCCCGCGCAAAGCCGCGAACCGCCGTACACAGGACGGCGAACGGCGCCGCGGCAAGGGTGAGCGCTCCAAGCGCACCCGCTCAACCCCACGCCAAGACGACGGCGACGTGTCGAAGGCGGCGAAACTACGCGGGGCGCGTTCCACACGTCCGGGAAAGAAGTCCACGAGCAAGAACGCCTCATCCCGCAAGAAGGGCTCGCGTACCCGCAAACGCTGAGCTCTGGACGTAGCGGCATGAACGGTCATCGCGTCTCGCCACCCTTGTGCGCGCAAGCGATTGCACTTACAACGTTGGCCAACGGACCCGGAGGGGTCTCTCGCCGCACTACGTGGCGGCACCTTCGTAGTCAGGGAACGACCCTAGTCTTCGTTGCAAATAGCAGGAGGAAAGCGATGCTTCACGAGTCACTTGCAGCACGCATGGCGGCCAGAGTTGGCGCGCCCGCGGGGCTTTTCACGGCGGCACTCATCGTCGCGAGTTTGAGTTCCACCCAGGCGAGCGCGCAAACGTTGGGCGGCAGCGGCGACGCGACGCTGGGCGTCGAGCGAGTCTTCGGATTCTACGGCGTGAGTGCGGAAGCCGACACGCCTGGCGGCGGAACCGACCTGGACGCCTCTGGCGCAGGCGTCGGCTTCCACGAACCCGTGTCGATGTTTGCCGTGCCCCGCGTCGCGTTCGACTACTTCATCATCGACTCGCTCAGCCTCGGCGGTAGCTTGGGGTTCTTCTCCAACGACTACGACAGTGGCGGCGGTCAGGACTCGGGTTTCATCCTCGCGCCGCGCGTCGGCTACGCCGTCCCGTTCAACGCAGAATGGGGGATTTGGCCGCGCGGGGGTATCAGCTACTACTCGGTGGACGACCCCGACCGCAACCAGGTCGCCTTCTCGGCAGAGCTGCCCCTGTACTACATGCCAATGGCGAACGTCGGCTTCTTCACCAACTTGCTGTTCGACTTTGGGCTCTCAGGCGAAATTGACCTAGGCCCAACCGACTACGACTATAGCGAAAGCCTGTTCGGGCTCGGGTTTGGTCTGTTCGCTCGGTTTTGATGACTCCCGCTCACACGTCTGAACCAGATGTGTGAACGAGTGACGCGGCGTAACCCGGCCGCGTCACTTGCGCGCCAATGACCTCGAGAGCGTCAGCAGCGCGGCATGCTCGCCCAGTTGCGGGCGCAGGGCCTCGGGCGCGTCAGCCGCGCGGCGTGATGCGTTCCACGCCGCCCATGTACGGACGCAACACTTCGGGTACGAGCACGCTGCCGTCCGCTTGCTGATACTGCTCCAAAACCGCAACCAAGGTACGGCCGACGGCCAGCGCCGATCCGTTGAGCGTGTGCACCAACTTCGGCTTGGCTTTGGGCTCGGTACGGTAACGAATTTTCGCGCGTCGGGCTTGGTAGTCACCGAAGCTACTGCAGCTCGAGATCTCGCGGTACGCGCCCTGTCCCGGCAACCACACCTCGATGTCGAAACACTTGAGCGCACTCGGGCTCAAGTCCGCCGCGCACAGCTCGACGACGCGGTAGTGCAGCCCGAGCCCCTGAAGCACCGCTTCGGCGTGGCTCAGCAATAACTGCAACTGCTCGAGCGATTGTTCAGGTTCGACGAAACGCACCAGCTCGACCTTGTGAAACTGGTGCTGGCGGATGAGCCCCCGCATGTCGCGGCCGTACGATCCGGCCTCGCTACGAAAACACGGCGTCCACGCGCAATAGCTACGCGGCAATTCACCGGGCTCGAAGATTTCGTCGGCGTGCAGGTTCGTCAGCGGCACTTCAGCGGTGGGGATCAAGTACAGCGCCGCGGTGTCCTCGTCGCCCGCGTGACGCTGGGTTTTGAACAAGTCCGCTTCGAACTTGGGGAGTTGCCCCGTGCCCCGCAGTGCGCTGCCCTTGACCAAGTACGGCGGGACGACCTCGGTGTAGCCGTGTTTGTCCGTTTGCAGATCGAGCATGTATTGCCCGAGCGCACGTTCGAGGCGAGCGGCAGCTCCGAAGATCACGCCAAAGCGCGCACCTGACAGTTTGGCAGCGCGCTCGAAATCCAAGACGCCCAACTCGCTGCCGAGCACGTCGTGTTCTTTCGGCTCGAAGCTGAAGTTCGGTTTTTCACCCCAGACGCGCACCTCGACGTTGTCTTGCTCGCCCTTTCCGTCGGGGGTCGTCGCGTGCGGCATGTTGGGCACGCCCAGCAGCAGTTCCTCGAGCTTGGCTTCGATCTCGCCTCGCTCCGTTTCCAAGCGTTTGACGTCGTTCGATAGCACTTTGAGCTGCTCGCGCTTGGCGGCGAACTCGTCCTTGTCCCCACTTTTGGCGAGCTTGGCCATCTCTGCGCTGGCGCGGTTTCGTTCGGCTTGCTTGCTCTCGGTCTCGCCGATCAACGCCAAGCGACGCTCAGCCACCTCGGAGATTTCGTCGAGTTTGGCCGCGGCTTCCGCCGAGCGCCGAGCTACTGCACGGCGAACTTCTTCGAGGTTTTCGGCGACGTACCTGGGATCCAACATCGCGGCAGTGTGTAGCGCTTTTGCCCGCAACTGGCGAGTGTCTGCAGGTGTTACAGCCGCGGCTGCCCGGTCAATACCAAAGCCCGACGCCCACCCCGAAGGGCCTCGGCTGGAACGCCACGTCGCGCGCGTAACGTTTGACGGCCTCCAGCACGAGCAGATGACTGACTAGCGTACACGTGCGGGTCGCGTGACCCGCGCAACCCTTCCACTGGCCAGCGTAAACGGGCTGGCCCCGCTGACCGAACAACATCAAGGTGCCGTCAGCCCCTACCCGCAACCAGGCCACGCTGTCCCACGGCGGGGAGGCATTGCGGAAGCCCACCCGACCCAAGACCTCCTCGTCGGTCCCGACCACGTGCCCGTCGGGCGAGAGCAGCGCGATCGGCTCGTTGTTCTCCTCGAACACACGCCCCGCCGCGTCGATCAAGAACAGCAGCTTGCCATCCCGCCGCACCTCTCCAGTCGCGGAGATCGTCAGCGGATCACCCTCGGGGTGTGTCCACCGCGCGTCAGGGATCACCAGCGCAGCGCCACCCTCCGCCCAGCCCGCGGGCGGCAACGCCTGACACGCGACCGAAATCACCGCGAGCACCAGCAAGAGCAACGATTTGCGCATGATGCTGGCAAACATAGCCGGTTTTTTGCCCGAATGCGCGTCGTGCAAATAACCATCGAGGGCGGAGGTCCCTTGAAGTTCAGGCCCAGCGGTTGCTCCGAGTTCCCAAACGACAATCCCGAAATTCACGACGGCTCAGTCTGGGTTTGTTCGTGGACGCGGGCTCGGCCGCGGGCGTTCGTCAGGGCCAAGGGCGCGAGTAAGGTCACAGAAGCCACTACCGCTACCCGCACCTCCGCGTCATCGCCGCTGCCGCTCGAAGATCCGTTTCTGTCGGATCTGACTAGTGAGCTCGCGGTTGGCGAGCGCACCGAAACCGAGAGCCTACTCGTCACCGTGCCCGCGTCCGCCTCCGCGCCAGTCGACGAGCTCACGAGCGTCGCCAGCGACGTGGACCCGTTCCTGGCGGACTTGGTCGCCGAAACCAGCGAGGCCATCGCACTCGAACCACGCGTGCTCGAACAACCCATGCTCGAACCGCCCGCAGTCGAACGTGAACCGCTGTTCGAGTTCGTGCCCCCCTCGTCGGGACCGCACCACACGGTTGACGCGGGCAACCTGGCCGCGTCCCATGAGCTAGCGCGCTGCCGCCCACTACCTTCTGACCACTCCGTCACTCGCGCTGCTGAGGAAGTGGCCCCCCCGCACACACCAAGCCAATCGTCTTTCATCGAGGTGCTGACTGCGTTGGCAGGTCCTGGCACTGCCGAGTCTGACGACGACAGCAGCGAGCACGACGCCATAGGCTCGCTTTCTCCGCTCGAAATGAGCGAGTTCTTCGAAGAACCCCCACCGAGCGAAGCTCCAGAAACGAATCGCTGCGCGCAGCCAGATCCGATCAGCCCTTTGCAGCTCGAAGATCTGTCTGGGCTCGCCAACGATGGCGGCTGGCAACAGATCGTCACCAGCCTTTCGAGCTACTTGCTGCAGCAAGGGCACACCCGAGCCGCGGCATTGCTTCCGCGCCTGCTCGAAGGACAGGCGGTCAACGTTTCGCGTCTACCCGCAACTGTGGCGCAGTGTTTGGTCGCTGCCGAGATCGCGAGCGAAACCGCGGATGGGTTCGCAATCGACGAACAGTTTCGGATCCGAGCGCGGCGGATGCACAGAGCGTGTGTCGAACGTCGTTTGGACGCACCGACCATAGGTGACTGGCTGACGCCCATCGTGCGTGCGCTGACCGCCACGGCAGACAGCGATGAACGGGTGTTCGAGAGCATGCGAGCCGCGGGTGTGACTGAAGTCATCGAACGCGTCGCGTAGCCCAGCGCGTCGCACCCGACCTTGGTCTCCATCGAGGGAGCGTGTAGGCTCTGCACTTCGCAAGAGTCGAACCATGCACAAACTGCACGCCCTGCTGATCCGTTCAATCATCGCCATCACCCTCGTGACACTGGTTCCGAGTGCGAGCTGGGCGGATGATTCCGAACCCGCCACCAGCGCCCAAACGTCGGGCGACATCGCCGACGTGACGCCGACGAACGGCAGCAGCATGGAACGCCAAGAGAGCGCTGCAGCTGCCGCGCTCAACCGGGCGCTGGGGAAGTTCAATGGCTGGGTCGCGTCCGTGCTGTTCTTCAGCGTTACGGGTGACCTGTTCGATGTGCCCACAGTGGATGCAGACGGCAAACCCGTGCTCGACGAAAACGGCAAGCCTCAGGTCACGCCCGTGGGATTTCCGTTCATCGTGTTCGTGTTGGTCGCGGGGGGAGTGTTTTTCACGTTCTTCTACCGCTTCGTGAATCTACGAGCATTCAGGCACGCCATTGATGTCGTGCGAGGAAAGTTTGATCGAGACGACGACGAAGGTGACGTGTCGCACTTTCGCGCGTTGACCAGCGCGCTGTCGGCAACCGTTGGGCTGGGCAACATCGCTGGCGTCGCCATCGCGATTCAGATTGGCGGACCTGGTGCGGTGTTGTGGATGATGATCGCCGCGTTCTTCGGCATGAGCCTGAAGTTCAACAGCTGCACGCTCGCGCAGATGTATCGACGCCACAACCCTGATGGCAGCATCTCGGGCGGACCCATGTACTACCTGGATCTGGGCCTGCGAAAGATGGGCGGCGAGGGGTCCGCGCTGGCAAAACTGGGGAAGGTCCTCGGTGTGACTTACGCGCTGATGGTGATGGGAGGATCGTTTGGTGGTGGCAACATGTTCCAAGCCAACCAAGCCTTCAGCGCCGTCACCGCGGGCTTCGACGTCAGTCAGGAATCGGCGGGTATCTTCGGCTTGGTACTCGCGGCACTCGTGGCGCTCGTGATCATCGGAGGGATTCAGCGCATTGGTGCAGCAACGGCCCGAATCGTGCCCGCAATGGTGGGTATCTACGTGGTGGCGTCGCTGTTCATCTTGGCGCTCAACTTCACGCAGATCCCCCAAAGCCTCGCCCTGATCTTCGAAATGGCATTCGTGAAGAACGCCGTGTTTGGCGGTGTCGTCGGAGTCATCGTCAAGGGTTTCCAACGCGCATCATTTTCGAACGAGGCCGGGATCGGCAGTGCGGCAATCGCTCACGCTGCGGCGAAAACTGGTGAACCAGTGAGAGAAGGCGTCGTCGCCATGTTGGAGCCAGTCATCGACACCATGGTGGTGTGTTTGATGACGGCCACGGTCGTCGTGATCACGGGCGCGTGGAACGATCCGAGCCTAGCCAAAGCCGAGGGGGTGGAGCTGACGGCGGCCGCGTTTGCCACAGAGATCTCGTGGTTTCCCTACGTGCTCGCGGTCTGCGTGTTGCTCTTTGCGTATTCGACGATGATCTCGTGGGCCTATTACGGGGAGCGGGGTTGGATCTACATCGTGGATCACTTCGCCGCAGGTGCTGGGCAGCGGTCTTTGATCGGCTATCGTGTGATCTTCGTGCTCTTCGTATGGGTAGGCGCAGTGACGAAGCTAGAGCAGGTTCTGAACTTCAGCGACCTGATGATCTTGTGTATGGCCTTTCCGAACATTCTCGGAGGTGCGATTCTGGCGCCGCGCGTGCAAGCGTCGCTGCGCAAGTACCTGGGTCAACTCCAGCGCGGGGAGTTCGACCTGAAGCCCGCGACCGCGACCAAGTCGTCGTGAGTGGTGTAGGTGTACGTCGGCGGCTCAGGCCCCATCTCCCACGTGCCATGGTCAGCGCACACTCGTCTGTGCGCGCGTGGGTCGCACGACGCGGCAAGTAACGGTAAAGTGACCACCTGATGCATCGTCAACTTCTCATGGGCTTGGCGGCCCCCCGAGCCAAGTCGCTGGTCGGGCTCGGCCAAGAGCACGAGCGGAGGACGCTGCAGTCTTCGAGCGAGCGGGGCGCACGTCCAACACGACTTGCGAACGGGTTCGCGAGGCGTGGGTGCTCATGGCACTCGGGACGGCGCGCGACGCGGCTCGTCTGTTACTCCCTTCTAGCTACGCTCGCGGCGTGTAGTTCGGGAGTGAGCGTCGCGCCGCCAGCCAGCGACGACGAAGTTTCGAGTTTGAACGCGGACGCACCTGCGGTAGCGGACGACGGTACAGCGACCGCTGACCACGACTCGGAAGCGTCTACCTCGGACGATGTGACGAGTTCACCAGAAGCAGGAATGCCTGATCCGGCAGACGACGACTCGACCGACGAGGCAACGCTCCAAAACGACGACGATAGCCACGACGCATCACTCACGGACGACGTCGCTGACGACGCGAACCCGATGGACGACCCGAGCGAGGACGACCCCGACAACACGGATGACCCAAGCGAGAACGATCCCGACGACCCCGACAACACGGACGGCGCCGACAACACGGATGACCCAAGCGAGGACGACGCCGACAACACGGACGGCGCCGACAACACGGATGACCCAAGCGAGGACGATCCCGACAACACGGACGACCCAAGCGAGGACGATCCCGACAACACGGACGACAGCTCCGCCGACGACAACCCAGCGGACGACTCGTCAGCAGCATGTCCAGATTGCACGACTCACAACGAAGCCGAGCCAGAGCTCGACGGCTTCAAACAAAGTGAAGACCCGGCCTGCGACGAGTACGCAGTCGCGAAGCTCACCAAGTTTTCGGTCACTCCAGAAACGCGGCCCCCTGCCTCGCGGCTGTTGATCCTAGTGCGCGACTTGCTCGAAGGAACGCGCGTCGGAACTCTCGAGGTGGAGCTAGCCATGGGGCACAGCTTGCCTGAATGGCTCAGCGTCTCGGTTTCGACAGTCGGCCACGTCGCGCTGCTGATCGACGAGGCCTTTGATGGCCCAGGTGAGGCTGCGGCGGACGTCTGGGTCAAGCGCGGCGGCGATGCTTGTCCCGCGGTACTGGTGCCCTTCGAGATCTACTACGTCGAGTAGACGGGCTAGTCTTACTGCCAGAGTTCCTGCTGGAGTGACGCTCTGAAGGCTCAGGCAGTAGCGCTGGTACGCGGCTCAGTCGTGCGACGACGTCAGTTGCAGGGACGGAGTACCTTCATCCCCGCGACCATCTTTTCGCACAGTCGAGGTTTGGGCTTGCTTGGTCTCCTGAGCGCGATGGTCACCGTTTGGTCTTTCTGTGGTGCCACGTCGACCTTACCCACGTAAGCACCAGACTTGGCCGACAACTTGATGGCCTTGCCTGGCTCGACCTTGATTTCGCAAGGTGTGGTGTCACACACCTGCGCGCCGTCCAGCTCCAGCACCGCGCCAGGCGGAGTGGTTTCGACGTTGAGCAACACCCGAGTATCCTCGGGTTCTTCGACCACGGGCTCGGCCGCAACGGCGCTCTGCGTCGCGCTTGGCGCAACGGCAGACGAAGCCGCGGCAGTGGTAACTGGCAAAGACGGCGACGCCTCCGCTGTGGGTGCAGACGGCGACACGGCAGCCGCCTGGGACTTGACCAAATCCGAATTCATCACGATCCAGCCACCCATCGCGACCGCGCCGACACCGAGCAGCACGCCGAGCACGAGTGAACCTGAGCCACGCCCCGACGAGCTCACGCCACCTTCTACAGGAGCGGCAGTACCCACGCCGACGGCTGGTGAGCGCCCGGGGCTACCCGCAGACGGACTTCCGTACCCTTGTGTCGCGCCCTGGCGCTGCGCCTCGGGTAGCGCTGACGGTTCGGGCGTAACTTGCACCTCCAGCTTGGGCGCCGTTCGCCCCCGACCCGCCATCGGGCCCTCGGCGCTACCTTGCGGCAGACCAGCATGAGCAGCCGCCTGTACTTGTGGCCCCTGGGTTCCGGGCGCCGCCGCGGGAGCTTCGTAGCCGGGTGGCGCTGGAGCTTGTCCATCATTCGCGTACTGTTGTCTCGTGCTGTTGCTCGCTCCGTCTCCGCCTGCAGCGGGGGGCGGCAGCGTAACCGGGTTCAGTTCACCAGCAGCCTGCAACGCCAACCCCTCAGGGGTCGTTGCGATGGCTTTGGCGAACTCCAACATCGTGCTGAAGCGCTCGTTGGGATTCTTCGCCAGCGCCTTGGCGACCACGTCGTGGAGCTCCTGAGACAGGTCGAGGTCTGGTCGATAGTGCATCATGCTCGGAACAGGGTCGTTCAGATGCGCGGCAAGCACGGCCATGAAGCTGTCGCCCGAGAACGGCACGGCGCCCGTGAACATCTCGAACAGAATGATCCCCATCGCGTAAACGTCGACTCGCTCATCGGCTTTCTTGCCCGCGGCCTGTTCTGGCGCCATGTACTCGGGCGTGCCGAAGATCATGCCGGTCTTGGTCAAACGTCGCCGCTGGGGCTGGGATTGCGCTTCTTCGTCAGGCGTGCGTAAGAGCGCGATACCAAAGTCGACGATCTTGACCTGTTCCTCGCCGTCTTCCGAACGCACCAGGAAGATGTTGTCGGGCTTCATGTCGCGATGCACCACGCCGACGCGGTGAGCCGCATGCAACGCTTTGCACACCTGAAGCGCCAAACGTAAAGCACGACGGGTACGAATGAAGCCGTGCTGCATGAGCTCTTCCGCCAGGTCGTTGCCGTGCAAGTGCTCCATCGCCAGGTAGGCGCAGCCGTTCTCCAGCATCCCGTAGTCGAAGACTTCGATGACGTTGGCGTGTTTGATTTGCGACGCGCTGATGGCCTCTCGATGGAAGCGCGCGACGATGTCCTCCTTGACGCTGTACTCGGGCTTGAGCACCTTGATCGCCACTTTGCGGCGCAAGATCTCTTGGGTGGCCTGATAAACCTTGCCCATGCCCCCTTCGCCGAGAGGTCTGTCGATTCGGTAACGGCCGTCGATGACTAGGCCGATGAGTGGGTCGTCCGCGGAATCCATCTGTACGCTGTCGGAATCGTCACGATACCCGGCTGACGCGAGCTTCGCCAGTCACGGGCGCTGGCGATTGCGGCGACGAGCGGCTGACTCGCGAGGACTCGCGACCGCATGACCGGTTGTCCCGAACATAGGTACCCGAGGTAGTGCGGTGTCGGTTACCCGACGTGAAGCTGGACCTTTGAGTGACTCACCACTGCGCCGAGCTGCATGAGGCCTAAATTCTACCCAGACTGTCGCGACGCGCGTGTTTAGGTCGCGCCGTGATGCGGACGTTGTTGTCGCGGACTCGCACAACATTTGCCGCCCCAGGGAGTCGGTTTGCTAGTGTGCTCGTTCCGATGATCGTCGTGATGCATCCAGACGCGCCCGAGCCAGCGATCGAAGGCGCAATTTCCTGGTTGATCGCTGCGGGCTACGACGTCCACCGCTCGAGCGGTGAGAGTCGCACGACCCTCGGCGTGGTGGGTCCCGTCAACGGGGACGACATGAACGTGATACGCGAGTTTGATGGCGTGTCCAAGGTCGTGCGCGTCAGCGAACCATTCCGATTGGCCTCGCGTTATTTCCGCAACGCACCCACGCTGATCAGTGGGGAATGGGGCACCATCGGGGGCAACAAGCCATGGATCGCGCTCGAGCCCATTGGACTGCCGAGCAGCAACGGCCAGGCGCTGGATGACGCGCCCGCATCGACTCAAAGCCTGTACCGACTTTCCGCTGGTCGACCATTCGACGCTGGCGTCACGCGCACGCGCGTTGCGGCCAAGACCATCGGCTCGCTGGGCAACCTTTCGATTCATTCGGCGCCGCAGGAGCAGAAGTATCCGGTCATCTTCGTCACGCGTGCTCCGAGCGAGGGAGCTGACACCTGGATCTCCCACGCCGAGACCGAACTGAAGCGCGGTCAGAACGAAGTCGTGCTGCTAGAAGCGGGGGGTGAGTACCCGAGCGGCGCTCGCACGCTCGAGGTCGCCGCGATCGCGCGCGCCAAACTGCGCACGCATCTGCCAATCGTGGTGGACGTCGCCAAGGTTGCACAACAGGCCCGCTACTGCGCGCCTGTGGCTTCAGCCGCACTCGGCGCGGGCGCCGACGGGGTGATTCTGCGAGTTTGGGTCGGACCCGAAGACCAGAACCCCCGTGTGCCTGCAACCCTGCGCTGGGACGCCGCAGTCGACCTCGCGGAACGTCTGCGCAAGATGGCGGCGGCGCTGCGGGGCTGAACGATGGCGCAAGCGCCGATACGCTCGATCGCCATCGTGGGCTACGGCTTGATCGGCGCATCGCTCGGCCAAGCGCTGCGTGCTCGCGATTCGCAGGTGCAGGTCCACGCGATAGACGTGCGCGAGGTGAGCGCAGGGTTGGCGGGAGCCGACGTCGCGAGCGTGACTTCCGTCGAAGATTCGAGTGAGTTCCGCGCGAGACTCACGGCTAGCGACGTCACTGTCTTAGCGGGGCCAGTTTCCGTGATCGTGTCCCAGTTGCCGAGTGTCCTGGCGTGCGCTCCGCTGGTTACCGACTGCGGATCGACGAAACGGGAAATCGCCAACGCTGCAACTCGCGAGCCCCGCGCCGAACACTTCGTTCCTGGACACCCGATGTCGGGGCGAACACGCGGCGGATTCGCGGCGGCCACGCCGACCCTGTTCGAGGCACGCCCATGGGTGATCTGCCCCGAGGGGGCGGGAGCAGCAGCCGAACGGCGTATTGCGGAGCTCGTGAGCTTCGTCGGCGCCACGCCCGTGCGCATGTCCGCGGCGCAGCACGACGCGGCCGTGGCGCTCACCAGCCACCTGCCTAAGCTGCTCGCGAGTTTGCTCGCCGCCCGCAGTCGCGCCGCAAATACCGACACGGTTCGGGGACCTGCGTTCGACCGCGTCACCCAGGGCTCGGACGCGCCCGTCGGCATTTGGAAAGACATTTTCGAGAGCAACGCCGACGAGATCGCGGCCGTGGCACGAGCCCTGGGCGGCGAGCTCACCCGACTTGCGGAAGAACTCGAACGGGGCAACGTTCAGGCGGCTGAGGAAGTGCTCGTCCGCGGCCGCGGCCCCTGACTGGTCCGCGCCTTGCTTTGGCTCAGCCCTGGGGACGCGTGCGCCCGAGATAATCCGCGGTCGCTGGCTCGGCTGTGCCAACTGGATCGCGATCGCACAGTCGCGGTATGTGCCATGCTGCGCCATGGGTTTCGGCGAAGGCTTGGCATTGCGGCCGATTTCCAGTGTGATGGAATGGACCGATGCGTGCTAGGGAGAAAGCACCGTGGTCAAGCGCCTCTGTATCCTCTCAGCTCTCGTCGCACTCTCGTGTCTCGACCCGAAGGGTGAGGATCCGAGCGTGAATCAGGCGTCAGGTGGGGGCTATCCGACAGGCGCGGGAATGGCCACGGGTGGCACGATCGGCGATACGGGTTCTTCACCCAACACCGACGGCACGACCGTGACTTCCCCAGGTGCGGGAGCGGCCGGCACGGCAACCTCGAGCGGAACCGGAACTGGAACACCAGGCACGGAGCCCGGCGGCACTAGCGCGGGTGGCGGTTCCACGACCGCCCCCACCACCTCGGCGAGCCAACCGCCAACGGCACCTGGCTCGACGGACGCAGCTGAGCCGGATCCACAGGGCGACGCGGGGGCGACCTCGCCGGGCACGTTCGACGCCCAACCTGCGCCCGAGCTGGATTCCGGAGCCGCAGAACCGTTCGGCGACGCGGGGATGGGGGGAGGCAGCGGCGACGCTGGCGTAGACTCGGAAGACACCCAGTTCGAGGGCCCTCAGTGAAGCGCGTCAATCCTTGTAGCACCAGCCTCGTGTTGCGAAACGCGCGCTGCTCCATCGTGCTCGGCGGCGTTTTGCTTTCGTTCGTGGTGTTGCCTTCGTGCAACTTGAACCCGCAGCCCGAAGACCCCGGGTTTACGGACTCCGATCCGTTCGAGCGTGCTGGGGACGAGTCGGCCACGGGGGGCGTCGGCTCCAGCAACTCGGCCGGCGATTCGTCGGGTGAGGGCGCGTCGGGTGATCTCGACGAAGACGACCTAGTCGTGTCTGACGACTCGCTGGACGCTGATCCCGAGGCGATCACGTCTGAAGACAGCCAGGGCGCCAGTAACGGGTCGGCGATGGGCGCTGACAGCCCACCCGTGGACGACTCCATGGCCAGCGCAGACCCGGGTGGCGAAACGCCGCAAGATCCGACGGAATCTGAGCCGAGCGCGGATGACGCGTTCGACGACGGCAACGCTCAAGGTGGGGCGGCCAGCGACGACATCGCTGGGGACGACGCGCCAGCGGACGACGCTGCTGCGGACGACGATGGTTTCGTCGACGACGCGTCGGATGACGCCACTGACGACGATGACGCTGCAGACGACGCTACGGACGATGACAGTCTGAACGCGCCCATAGCTGACGATCAGCTGGGGGACGCCGGGACCGACGCGGGAACGGACGCGGGAGACGCGGGCGCCCCCTGAACACGGCGCGCTAGCGCGCGGCGATCATGTCCTCTGCTAGACGCAGGCGTCGACTGAGATCTCGCGCCAAGTTCAGCACGAACACGCTGTACGCCTTTACGTCGTAGCGGTAGAGCGCGTCGAGATCTGCACTCGTCATCCGCAGCAGGTGTGCATCCGTAACCAACCGTACGGTGTCGTGCTGAGGCTGGATGTCGACCAAACTCATCACACCGATCGCATCCCCTGCGCGCAGCCTGGCGAAGCTGAGCTCCGTGCCCGTCGAGGTGGCTTTGATCACTTCTGCTTCGCCACCGAGCAGCACGTTGACGTCTGCCCGCGTCGCTCCCTGGCGGCAAACCAACGCTCCTGCGGGAGCCGCCCAAACGTCCAGTCGGTTGCTGAGAAACTCCAACGCCGATGGCGACATGGCGCTGAACAGAGCCACGCCGTGCAACTCCTCGACACTGGGCCGCCGCTGCGCTTCACTCATCGCCGCCCTTTGCAGCGCTCAGACTCTTTCGCAAGACGATGCGCGCTCGGCCAGGTCCCGCGTAGTCGTCGACCGTCGACGCTTGCCAGCCCGTGGCTTCGTGAAACTCGACCGATGCGTCGTTACCCAAGGTGGTTAGCGCCTTGAGCTCGACGCACTTCGCCTGCCGACAGTCCTCCTCGAACGCCTGATACAGCACTGTGCCCACGCCACGCCTACGAAAATCCGGGTGTATGCCTACGAGGTGAACGTAACCCGTCGCGGGGGGACCTGGCGCGATGAAGCCGAACAAGAACCCCACCAAAATGCCATCGTGCTCGACGACCCGCGCCAGCTGCCCCAGCTCGTAGTGGAACAGCGGATGAGCCAGGGCACTGGTTGGTCCGCCCCACCAGCGATCGATCACCTGGACGATGTGGTCATAGTCGCGTTTGGTCAGTGATCGCGTGAGCATGGGCTGCGTCAGGCTATCATGCGCCCTGCGCGAGGTCGCGAAACCTGTCCCGGCCCTAGGACCACGCATTGTCGCGCCCCGCGCGAGACGTTCGTCGCGAGACGCGATCCGAAAGCCCTGGAGAACCATTCGGCCTTCCGAGCGCTGGGCGGCTGCATGCGCGAGCCCGACTGAGAGCGTTTCCGAGCCGCGGCAAGTGGTCGCCGAGCAGGCGAGAGGGGATGGCGATCGGCATCCTGCTCGTGTATCGAACGCACATGAAGCGGCCTATCCGAATCGCTCCGTCGATCTTGAGCGCGCGCCTGGAGACCTTAGGCGACGAAATCGCCGACGTGGCGGCGGGCGGCGCCGACTGGATTCACATCGACGTGATGGACGGTCGCTTCGTGCCGCCGATCACGTTCGGGCCCAACGTGGTGCGGGCCGCGCGACGCGTGACGAGTTTGCCCCTCGACGTTCACTTGATGATCGAAAATCCCGACGCTCAGCTCGACGAGTTCGCCGAGAGCGGCGCGACCACGATCACCGTGCACGTGGAGACCTCCGTCCACTTGCAGCGGACACTGACGCAGATCCGCAAACTGGGCTGCCAAGCAGGTGTCGTGCTCAACCCCCACACCCCCGAATCCTCCCTGGACTACATCCTGCACGAGGTCGATCTCGTGTTGGTGATGAGTGTGAACCCTGGTTTCGGGGGCCAAACCTTCATCGAGTCACAACTGACCAAGCTCGAAAGCATCGCCGAACGACGCGCCAAACGCGGACTCGATTTTCTGCTGGAGGTCGACGGCGGCATCAACCACGACACTGCCAAGAGAGCCGCCGCGGCTGGGGCCGACGTCCTGGTTGCGGGCACGGCCGTGTTCGACGAGCCAGATCGAGCGGCAGCCATCTCGAGGCTGCGTGAAGCTGCGTCGGGATGAAACCGCCACCGCGGGGGCGAGCACTGACCGCGCTGGCTGTGCTCACAGCGCTTCAAGCGCACGGCTGTAAGCCCAGCGCATCAAGTGAGGCCACACACCTCCGCACCCAGGCGGCTGCCGGGCGCTCTGGAGACAACGTCTCGGCTACGCCAACACCGCCCCGCGTCGGCGCGGAGCTGACCCACGCGGCCAGCGTACGCCGCTTGCAGCCGCTTCGCGACGTCGAGATTCGGAGTTTGGATCCAGCCGACCTGGCGCGTCGGGCCCTCGAGCTGTCCCTCCAGCAAACGACCGCCGAAAGTCGCGAGGCCGAGTTGGCATTTGGACAAGCGCTGGGCTTGTTGCCTGCGGGCTTCGACGCCTCCGCCGCCCTAGTCGAACTCGCCACCAGCTCGCTGCTGGGACTCTATGACCCGAGACAGCAGGTCATTTTGCTTCGCCACCCGCCCGCTGAAGATCAAGCGCGGCACCAGCTTCACGAGTGCGTTCACGCACTTCAAGATCAGCACTTCGGAATCGGCAAGCAGCTGTCAAGCGCGCCCGGCAGGGGCGATGCAATTGCGGCTCTGCTCTCACTCGCAGAAGGAGATGCGACATTGGCGGAACGCGTGGCTCAGCTGGGCCCTAGCCTCGAAAGCCTCGATCATCCTTTCCCTGACCTGCCGCGGGTGATCATCGATGCGAGCACGGCAACCTACGTGGACGGATTGAGGTTTGCTACCTCGATGTATGAACGTGGTGGCTTTCGTGCGATCGACGAGGTGTGGCGTGATCCACCCAAGTCGACCGAGCAGCTGCTCCACCCCGAAAAGTACGCGAGCCGAGAGAAATGGCGGACGTTCGATGCCCCACGCCTCGCAGGGTGTACTTCCTACTACTGGGATGTCGTAGGAGAGCAGGGTCTGGGCGTGGTGCTCCGAGAGTGGGTAGACGAGCCGACCTCCAAAGTTGCCGCCGCGGGATGGGATGGCGATCGCGCCGACATTCTGATGTGCGGCGAAGCGTTCGTGGTGACGTGGCGCATCGGCTTCGACTCTGAGGCGGACGCCAAGCAGGCGCATCACGTGGTCGACCGCGCGGCGCCCGCGTGCTCTGAGCCTGGAGCCCACTGGCTGGCAACGCTCGACGAAACGCAGGTCAGCGTGGTGGCTAGTACGCAGTGGTCGTGCGGCGCGTTGCGCGACGCTCTCGCGGCACTGCTTTGACGAGCAGTAAGCAGTCGCCCACATTGTAGCGTTTGCGCGCAGGGTGGATGGCGCCCCATGGGTGCACGTTACTTGGGTCACCCGAAACCCAGGGGCTCGGGTTTGTGCAGGTGGGCGAAACACCGCCCGGCTGCGTCCTGTTGCGGGTTCGTGCCGATTCGGTGATCGACGCTTCCGTGCGTCGTTGTTGGCATGCTGCGTGCTTTGGTTGCGTACGTGCGCGACTCGCTCCACAGACTGAGTACCAAGCTGAGGTCAGGCCCGTGTTGGACGACGCTGGTCGCTGAGGCCGCGGGACTCGGACGCGTCAGCGTCACACGGGTCGACGTCAGTGGTGTCGTCGACCCAGACAAGACGTATCGCCTCGTGGCGCACCAGCATCGCTCGAATTGCGCAAAGCGACCAGTCGCTTCGGCGCAGCTCTCGGTGAGCGCCGCCGAACTTCTCCGCGGAGTCTCGCTGCGCCTGTATTCGACGGACCCCGCGCTCGCCGAGAGCTCCCATGTGCACGTGTGGGTCGAGGAGGGACCCGCAATCCTCGAGTACGATGGGCTGAACGCGACGGATGTCGATGCTGAGTTTTTCGTTCGCTGCCCGATCTCCCGCGGCGCCGCACGCGGACGCCTGGCTCGAGCGAGTCGCGTGCCGAAGCGAGCGCACTCGGACGCCGCCTGACTCAAGCGGCTCGCACGTCGGCCTTGCGCAGACTCTCGATGCGTTTCGCCAGATCCGTGTACGACTGCGGCGACAATTGCGCGTTGCCAAAGCGCACGGCTTGGTACGTCTCAGTCAGTTGCAGCACGTCGCCAGCGAAGGGGTAACCCACTTCCACCAGCGCTTTAGCGTGCGCCAAGGGCGGCGTACCTGGGGCGCGCGTTATTCCCTGACGACGAAGCGCACTCTCCAACTCGTGGTACAGCTTGACGATCTGCGCGTGCGCGTCGGGCGAGGCGACGCGAGCGCGATCGGCAGCAGACCCACTCAGCCGCCGCCTGCGCCACCAGTATGCGCCGACCCCGAACACCAGCACTACGCCTCCGCAAACCAAGATCAGAGTGCGATGCTCTTTGAGCCATGCGCCCGTGTTTCCCTGCTGGCGCAACGACTTTCGTACGTTGCTGAGCAGTTGCATCTGCTGTCCGAGATCGTAGCCGACGACGTGTCGATCCCAACGCTCGCCCGCGGCCTCCATCAGATCTCGAATCAACGCTAGTACTCCGCTGATTTTCGCCGTTGGCTCAGCCGCAGCAGCGGGCGTCGGGTCATAACGTCGCCAGCCGACCCCGGCGATGTGTGCCTCGACCCACGAGTGCGCCTCTCCTTGGCGCACAGCATAAAATTCGCCGAAGCGGTTGAACGTGCCGCCCATGAAGCCCGTGACGTTGCGCGTTGGAATACCCAACGTGCGCAACATCACAGCCATGCTGGTCGAGTAGAATTCGCAGTGACCCCGCTTCGACTCGAACAAGAAGTCGTCCAGGGGTTGCTCGGCCGCGCCCGACGGCGATTCCAGGTCGTAGCGGTAGTCCGTTCGCAGTCGCTCCTCGATACGTTTTGCGATGACGTCTGGGTCCGACGCGTCACCCGCCCACTTTCGCGCGAGTCTGCCGATGCGCTCGGGAAGGCCACCCGGCAGCGTCAGGTATCGTTCGGGCGATGCCAGGCGATCACCTCGGGCACTTACGATGTCGGTTCCGCCGTAAACACGGTAACGCAAGCCACTCTCGTCGGGACGCTGGTACTCGAAGTCCCCCTCTCGCCCCTGACTGATGCTGGGTTTGGGAACGCCCACCTGATCCGCGGCGACCACATCGAACGCAACGGCTCCCGCGGGCAGAAACACGACGGGAGGCTTGATCGGTTCCAGGTCGATCGTCATCAGCTCCTCCCCCACCGCGCGTCGTTCGTCGCGAACCCAGACACGGTTCGCGACGCTCGTCGCATCACGTTGGGTCTTGTCGCGACGCCAACTCATGCCGTCGTACGAGTCGAATGCCGCGCCCCGTAAGTACAACGGAATCCGCGGCGGGGGATCTTCGGGCAAGTTCGGCAGGAAAACCCTGAGCGCGATCGTCGAATCCGCACGGAGCTTGCCGACCTTACCCAGGTCCACCTGGTCGGAGAACCCGACCATTCGCTCGCTCCGACCCTGGTTGAGCAATAGCAGCGAGAGCCCCACGCGCGGGAAGAACACGAACAACAACGCCGTGAACACGAAGATCGGCAGCGACAGCGAACAGGTCGCGAGCAGAAACCTACGACTGACGACCCTGCGGCTGCGCAAAATGCGAGGTACGTCGACGGGCAGTCCGCTGCGATCTCGCGCTCCCTGTCGATAGTTGCCCTCGACTTCGCGCCGCAGGTGACTGAGCACCAGCGCTCCTGGTGCCACCACGAGGAAACCCATGAAGCACAGGCCGTAAGCCATACCTCCACCGATCACGGTGCCGGCGATCAGATGCACGAGGGCAAGCATGACGATCTGCTGGTCGTGGGCAGCGCCGCGTCGCGTTGCGATGCGCAAGATCTGCAACCCTGCGGCGAACTCTACGGCCACCTGTAGGATGTCATGGCCCAAGAACAGCCGAAACAGTTGACCGCCCAGCAGAATCACGGAACCGACGACACTCACGCGGTTGCGCATCAACGCCGACTGCAGACGCTCAGGGATTAACATCGCGACCAGCATGCCGACGGCAAGCGTGATGATTACCCAGCGCTGCATACCCCCGCTGGATAAGAGCGACAGCAGTCCAAGAGCCGCAAGCGCGTCCGTCATCAGGCGATGGATTCGACCGAATCTCATGCGCTGACCTCGGTGATGCTCGCCAACGGTTCCGACTTCTGCTCGTCCGCGAGCGTTTCTGGACGCGAGGCACGCACGGGCTGTGGTTCGAGCAGAGCCAAGAAGCGCAGTAGCGGATCGGCTCCCACGGCGCGGTCTACACGCACCGCTTCCCCTGTGACCGTTCGCACGGTCACGCGGTCCCCGCGCTTGAGGTGGGCAACCGCGCGTGACGCGGTGTCGCGAATCCGGCCCTCGAACGCCGTCGCCCACTCCTTGTCGTTCGCGTTTGCCGTGGCTTGATTGTCCAAAACGAGCTGGACGTCTTGTTCCGCCTCTTGGGCGCGCTCGCGGACCACCAGTTGGTTGACGCTCTTGCGCCAGTAAATGTCGCGCACGTCATCGCCTTCGCGCATGGGCCTGATGGTGAGGATGTCGTGGCCGCGTCCAGCTTCGAGCAAGCCCTGTCCAGCCTCCGCACCACGCGCGAGTTTCGGCGGCAGCGTCACGTTGTCTACAGCGGGATAAATCACGAGTTCGTCATGCGCTTCGAGGTCTCGGGACTTTTCGAACAAGCCAAACGGGAAGCGCGTCGCAATTCGGAAGCCGACATGCTCATCGCGCCCGCGCCGCGCTGGGGTTCGCCTATACGCCGCCACCTGCGCCGAGCCCGGGCTGATCTTGAGGAAGAAGCAGCGCTTGTCGGCAGGTTGTCCCGCGCGCACATCCTCGATTTCTATCGCGTAGCTCGGAACCTTGTCCTTGTGATTGTGCACCTCGACTTCCACGGTGTGCGCGCGGTTTACTTGGGCACGGGGCGGCAAACGCCGCTTGACCGTCAACTGACGCAGGCTCATCTCGCTCATCACGCTGGAGACGACGATCAGCGAGAGCAGCATGCCGAGCAGCAGGTAGAGCAGGTTGTTGCCCGTGTTGATTGCCGCAAAGCCGACGCCGAAGGTGATCAGAATGAAGTACTTGCCTTCACGAGTGACCTTGAGGCGCCGCGGAAGCTTGAGCCACGCCCGCTTCTGAGGCGGAGCAAACTCACTCGTGGCCGTCGGCGCTGGGTTCGACTCGGGCAAGACCACTCACAGCGGAACGGGGATGCGGGCCGTAATCTCCCGCAACGCTGCTTCCGACTCGTCACGACTCGGAACGTAACCTTCCGAGTGTGCCGACAGTCGAATGCGGTGCGCGAGGACAGGGATCGCCAACTCGTGGATGTCGTCCGCGATGCAGTAGGTGCGGCCGTACAACAGCGCGCGAGCGCGGGCGGCACGACTCAGCGACTTTGCGGCGCGGGGTGATGCGCCCAGTGACACGGTAGAACTGGTGCGCGTTGCTGAGATCAGCGCCTGCAAGTAGGTGGCGAGAGCGTGGTCGATGCTCACGGTGCCCACGTCTTTGTGCACCTGCACGAGCATTTGTGGAGACATCACTTCCGCCACTTTCTCGACGCGGTCTTCGGTGCTGTCCAAGATCAGCCGCGTCTCCACTTGCGGCGGTGGGTAGCCGATGCTGATGCGCACCATGAAGCGGTCCAGCTGCGACTCGGGAAGCGGAAAAGTACCAGCGAAGTCCTGCGGGTTTTGCGTCGCCAGCACGATGAACGGATCTGGTAACCCGAGCGACTGACCGTCTAGTGAGACCTGGCCGTCGTTCATCGCCTCGAGCAATGCCGACTGAGTGCGAGGACTGGCGCGATTGATCTCGTCTGCCAGCAGCACGTTGGCGAAGATCGGGCCTTTTCGAACTTGAAACTCCGCTCGACGTTGATCGTAAACAGACACGCCCAACAGATCGCTCGGGAGCAAGTCGCTCGTGAACTGCACGCGCGTCATGTCCGCACCGATGGCTCGGGCAAGGGCTCGCGCTAGCGTGGTCTTGCCCACACCGGGCACGTCTTCAATCAGCACGTGACCGCCCGCGATTAGCGCGATGATGGCTAACTCGACGACCTTGGATTTTCCTTCGAGAGCAGCCTCGACGGCTTGCCTCAAGTCGCCAAGCAGCTGTAGTCGCTCCGCGTCAGCGGCAACGGCAGAAGAGGACATCACCGGGCAGCGTAGCACGGTGGGTCAAAGGTGGGCGGACCTGGAAAAAACAGTTGGGAGTCGCGTGGCTGGGAGGCCAGCCGACGGCCGCTGACGCGGCGCTCCTCCCTGCCCGTCCTACAAGGTACGCTGCGGGCCGTGAGTGCAGTCGCGCGGATTGCTGTAAACAAGGTGACGCATCTGTTCGGCGCGACCGCGGCATTGCGTGGAGTCAGCTGCGAGTTCGTGGCCAGCACGATTACGTTTGTTCAGGGACCCAATGGGGCGGGCAAGAGCACATTGGTGGCAATCGTGGGCACGGTGCTGCGCCCCAGCTTCGGGCAGGTTGTTTACGAACCCGTGGGGTCGTCACGACGCGCAGCTCGGCGGCACATCGGGTGGGTCGGTCACGATTCACTCTGTTATCGAGAACTCACTGGTTCCGAGAACGTACAGCTGGCAGCGCGGCTTCACGGAGTTCCTCCCGAAGCCGCCGAGCGAGCCTGCGAGCGCGTGGGCGCTGAGGCTTTCTGGAATCAACCCGTTGGAACGCTGTCGCGAGGCCAGCGGCAGCGCATCGCATTGGCTCGCGCTTTGGTGCACGGTCCAAGCGTCCTGCTGCTCGACGAGCCGTTGAGCGGCCTCGACGCCGCCGCGGTCGACCGTTTCGACGAAGTGCTGTGCGAAGAGCGCGACGCTGGTAACGTCGTGATCGTCGTCAGTCACCGAACGGGTTGGGCAGAACGTCTGGGAGCCAGACAGATCAGGCTGGAGCGCGGTCGCATCGCGGACGTCAGCTCAGCGTCGTAGCTAGCGCCTGCAGCAGCGCCGTGGGTAGGTCTTCGTCTGGCCTGATCTCGAATACGTCCAGCGGTGCGACCAACCGCGACAGTTCTGCTGCATTGTGCTCACTGCTCGCGTCGCGCGTCTTTCCGCTCAACACGATCGCCGCTGGCGGCCACTCCAGCAAGCGAGCCGCGCACAATGCAGCACTCACGTCGTGCAACACGCCCAGACGATTAGCCGCAACCAACAGCCAAGCGTCGGCACCGATTTGGCGCGCAAGCTCGAAGTTCGTCAGCCCTTCGTCGTCCAATGGCGTCAGCAGCCCGCCCGCGGTCTCCACCAGCAGCCACTCGGCAGCTGCCCCTCGAGTAGCGTCGTCGAGCCACTGCTTGACGCGCGCGGACTCGATGCGCACGCCCGCCTGACGCGCGAGTTGGTGGGGCGAGAGCCCCTGTTCGAAGTGATAGAGCGGCTCCTTCCACGACTCTCCACCCGCGATCGCGCGGGCATCACTTTCGTCAGCCACGTATCCCGATTCGATGGGCTTGAGCGCGACGGCGTTCGGCAAGCTGCGCCGCAGGCGGGTCGCCACGTAGGTTTTTCCAACCTCGGTTCCAGTTCCAGCGATGGCTAGGGTGCGCATGCTCTTGCAACCTCCGACGTGAGTCGGTCGAGGTCCAACTCACTGAAGTTTGCCTTCGCCGTCAAACGCAAGCGCGCCGCGCCCTCGGGCACGGTCGGCGGCCGAATCGCCTGCACTAGAATGCCCCGCTCGGTGAGGACGTCAGCAGCCTCCATTGCTCTTGCCGCGCTCCCCAACACGACGGGCACGATGGGGCCCTCGGGTCCCGCCGGGGGGATAATCTGCAACCCACACTCCATCAATCCCTGTCGCAGCTCGCGTGACACAGCCATTAGTCTCTCCCGTTCACTTTCCGCGTGTTGCACCTGCGTGATTCGTTCGCTACACGCTGCCGCCAGCCCCGGAGACGGAGCCGTCGAATACACGAAGGTCCGCGCACGATTGTACAACCACGTTCGCAGCTCCACGCTGCCCGTCACGCAGCCCCCCTGAAGCGCCACAGCTTTCCCCAGACCGAACGTGAGCACTTCAGGCGCGACTCCCGCCGCCGCGCACAACCCAGACCCCGCTGGGCCGAACACACCCAGCGCGTGCGCTTCATCGACGAACAGCGCTGCTCCCGCGTCATCGGCGATTCGCTGAAGCTCGCCGAGGTCCGGCCCGTCGCCGTCCATGCTGTAGTAGCTTTCCGTCACGATCCAGCGCTGACCTGCACAAGGCGTCGCGAGAGCGCGCTTCAAGTCATGCATGTCCAGGTGCTCGTAAGGCACCACGTCAGCGGCTGACAGGCGACAGCCGTCGATCAGCGATGCGTGATTGAGTCGGTCCGAGCAAATCAAGTCGCCGGGTTTGGTCAACGCGGGCAGGCTCCCCGCGTTTGCCGCAAACCCAGTTGGAAAGAGCAGCGCGCTCGGTCGACCCAGCCAGGCCGCTACTCGCTGCTCGAGCTCCAGGTGTTCCTGCGCCTCACCGTGCACGAGTCGCGACGCCCCCGACCCCGATAGCGTCCGAACAGGCGCGTCGCGCAGATTGAATCCGAGGTAGTCGTTAGTCGCTGCGTCCAGCAGGCTCACGCCCAGCTTGGCGGCGGCCTCCTGCGCGCGTCGACGGCGCTGATCCGTTGGGTCGCGCAGGAGTCCGCGAGCCTCCAGCTCCGCTAGCTCACGTCCCAACCAATGCACGGCGCATTCGTATCCGCCTGCGCGACGTCACGCAACCTCGGCACGAGCGTAGCGGTCGCCCCGCGAGAAGCTTGCTTCACGTTCCCGGTCGAAGCGCCACGTCCCAACGTCATCAGATGCGTCGATGTCGCGCCTCGATCTCGCCTTAGTGAGACGGGTCGTTGGGCTAGTTGCGCCTTCCGCGCAGCGCTCCGTCAACGCATCGCTTGGTCAGCTCACCGCTGCGTCGTTGCAGCGTGCCGTGCTCTCAGCGTTCGTTCGGGGCCTGCGTCTGGTCGTTTGGTTCGTGGCTCTCGCGATACGAGTGGCAATCCGGGTGTTAGCGATCCCGCAACGACGACTCAACCGCCGGTCGTCAGCCCACGGCGCATCGTTTACGAACGTTTCACGTGAAACGTCTCGAGGTTCGGTGGGTGGGGCGCTGGGCAGCGAGCAGCCTTGCGCTGGACTTGGCCGTTCCCCTTGCTGGTGGCAGCCGCCAACCCGGTGCTGGACACGAGGAGCCCGTCCTCTGGGTTACATCCTTAGGCCCCTCTCAGCCCCATGCCTGCAACCCTCGTCCGAGCCACGAACCATGCCCCACTGAGCGATGACAAGTGGACTCGCTGGATGCTTAGTCGTGGCGTGGCGCCGCCAGGCGTATGTCTACCCTCGCGAGTCCAGACGGCCCCGACAAGGAGGGGCGCCAACGTGGCGCGCTGCTTGCGGCGTCCGGCAGCGGGTGCAATTCCGGGCGCGCGCGTAGGGCTTCCCCACCCGCCGCCAGAGGAGCGCTGTTTCTCGCCGACCGCGCCGTCCCTTTTGCTTCCCGACGACGGGCCCGTCGTCGCTACGATCGATCCACGGTTCGGAGCTACGACTGGGAGCGCACTTCGCCGCGTCACGGTTCTAGCACCAACGTCCCGCCCGCCTCGAGGTCCTCGGACGAAGCGAACCAGCAAGTTGAAGGGTCTGCCGAACGAGAGACGGTGCTGGTCGTGCCCTTGGCGAGAAAGCCAGAGCATCACGACGCTAGCCCGCTGCTGTCGGTGCCGAAACGCGGTTCCATTCGTTGCTGATCGTCGACCATGGGCGCCATCGACTGCTGCAGGCCTCGGGTCGCTGCGGACAACGCGGTTCCGAGCGTTGGAACTGGTCTGATCGCGTCGCAGGTCTTGCCACTCAATGACTGAGCTCGCGGGCGACGTGGAGAAACCCGGAACCACGGTATGGAGAGACCGAGACGCTCGCGCTCTCCAGCGCAGGATTCGCGATGTTTCACGTGAAACCATTCGCTGTCGCGACGCAGGTCCACCGTGGCCGCGTGCTGGTGAGCACAGTTCCAACCGGCGGTTGGCAATCCACGCCACTCACGTTGACGCTGAACACTGGTCTGACCGTTGTCGCGTGTCGTCGCTCCATGCCTCGCGTAGCAGCGAAACCGCACGTCAAGCCCAGTGCTGAGGGCGTTCTCGTGAGGGAGCCGTAGCGGAACAGTCGCCTGGCTTTGAGCAGCTTCTGCCGTGTTTGAGCACGACAGCCGCGTCCGAGCGCACCCGAGCACCAATTCTCTGCGCAGGTCGAGGCGATGGCTGAGCTACGCGCGACTGCCATGTTTTGACGACCCGAGAGTCCCGCTCTCTGCGCGCTGCGGGGATGGCTAAGGGCGCGCTGCGGGGGTAGCTGCAAGGGCGCCCGTCGCTTTCCAGGATTTCCGACGTGGTGCACCCGATGAATTCGCTCGCGAATGCTGGGTCTAGCTTGGCGTCGAACGGCACGCCGCTCGCGATGTTTCACGTGAAACCACTCGCCGCGACGGCGCCAGGCCCCTGCCAGCGCGTTCGCCCGACCCTGCTTACGGACCACGCTCGCCGCGGGAGTGCAGTGGCCGGGCCCGCCTTTGCGACAGAAGCGTCACTGCTCCGGATTCAGGCACGATAATCAGCGGGGTCTTCACCCGTGAAAGCACCACAAAGGGACCCGAGTGCGCGTGGATCGCTGGTAACAACCACGAAATTTAGTTCCGCCACAGGGTCACGGACGATTTGCCGCCAAAGATTCCTTCTCACACCAGAAAGCATCTGGACCGCCGTCACGCCGGCCCGGGGCCACTCCCGAATTCGACCACTACTTTTAGAGACTCGCCAATCTTTCTCATTTCTGTTGTAATTTTCCCATCTTACTAGGTACTACCTGCGTAGCGCTCCAGAGCACTTGCTATCAATAGTACTGCGCAGTTTTCTCTCTCGGCGATTTCACTGCGCTCTCTATGCCTTTTCGCGGCCAGAATCCGAACTGGGCACATCTCATGAATACTCAGTAGTATTCCCAAATCTTGGATTTGTCCCGCGCGCCTCGACGCGGTCGTTACGATCGCACCGCTTCAGCTTCCAAGCGTGCTCACCAGCAACGCGAACTGATCCTGACTGCGTGTGCAGAGTTAATGCGTCGCACGACGCGCGTACCTCAAAATCCAACCGTCAGCGAAATCTGCGCAGCTACGGGACTGGGCCGAAACACTGTGTATGGTCAGTTCGAAAGCATCGAAGAGGTCGTGACCTCCATTGCAACGAGCTCGGTGGCTGAACTGTCGAACGGAATGATGTCCGTGGACGACGCGTCCCGTCGTACGCCGCACGACGGCGTCACCACGTTCGCGCAACGTTGGATCAGCAGCGCGTGTGCTAGTCCAACGCACACACGCATCGCACTACGGTTCGCGCCCGACGAGATCGCGCGACACCTGGAGGAGACGCTCACGGTCATCATCGAGCGTGGCGTCGCCGCAGGGGCGTTCGCGCCCGCGGCTCGTCAGCGCCTAGCCATGCTGCGGGCTGCGACCATGGAGGCCGCTCGTATCGCGCTCGACGACTTGGAGTCCGCGCCCCGCGTGGCCGAACAGCTTGCCGCACTACTGCCAGCCGCCTGTCGGGCTCCCTAGTTCTACTGCCAGAAGTTCTGCTGGAGCCACGTGCGCAGATCCCGGCTGTTGCCTGCGTTTTGGCTGCATCACGGCGCTCACGTACACACGGCGCTCACGTACAGCAGTACGCTCCGCTCCGTTACTCGCCGAAAACCCTGCGCTCGTACCAGTCTGCCAAGGCAGCCTGGTAACCGCTCGCGAGGGGCCCGTAAAAAACCGGGCTGTGCGCACGGGCATTCTGAAGTCTCGGTACTGCCAGGCTCGTGTACGGAGTCGCGCTCCGAACACCTGTCTCAACCTCTCGTGTATCGAATCCGAAGCCTCGTGGCAGAGCTGCTGCGACCGAAAGCTTGGATCTTCGCAGCGGTTCTGCAGCAGCCGCGCCCTGTCTATCGGCGACCCCACTTCACTTCGAACGCTTCGTTCGGGAAACGACGGGATGGTCTCGGGTCGACACGCGGCGCGGGCGGCGGACTTCACTCGCCTCGCCCGTCGTGACCCACGTAGGTTCTGCGACGGGTTACCGACTAGGGGCTGTCGTCCCCTCGTCGGATACGGGTGCGAGCGGTTCACCGTTCTCGTCAACCGACCCTAAAGCCGTGTCGACACGCCGCAACAAACCCTTGAGCATCTGCTGACTGCGGGTGGAGAGAGACTCGCGTCGAGCACGTTCTGCCTCGAGCTCGCCCGCCAACCCGAGTGCGACCAACAGCAATGCCTGCGGATGCAACTGCTGACCGACGGCGAGTTGCGACAAACGCTGGTCAACCTCAGCCGCTAGTCGTCGCAACGTCTGCTCATCCAGCGTGGTCACCAAGCGGTGCTTGTGCCCCGCAACGCTGACCTCGACCGCGTTTTTCGTCATGCACGTCACGCTACCACCACACACACGCAAACGCAGTACTTCGCAAACGACCGACTGCCTCGGAGCCACCAAGGCACGATTGCACTCCGCGCGTAATTGGCACTGGCGTCAGCGGGCGTCATGGCCCGGACAGCCAAGACGCGAGGGCCAGGAATGGAATGGCTGACCACATCCCGTCGAGATGTAGACCGATCATCAAGTTGCGCTCACGCAACTCTCCCAAGCCATAGTCACCGCCTCCGACTACCCCGAAGGCCACGACGTACTCACCGCCGTAGTTGTAGCTGCGAAATCCGACGAAAGCCCGACCCGCGATTCCCCCTCCAGTGTCGGCTGCAAACCTCCAGTACCCGGACGGCGTTAGCACCACCGACAGATCCCCAGCGGGTAGTTGTAGCTGAGGACCCAGGCGCAGTCGCACGTCATCAAACGCGACCGTCCCCACCTCCAGTGATGGCCCGAACCCTAGATCGCGCGCGCTGCTACGCCCGAACATGACGTCCGCGTGACCCGACAGTTCGAAGCACGCCTTGGCGGGATCAGCACCCAAGAGCGCGCACACCCCTGGGATCCAGCCCGCGTTCACTTGCGGCGCGGCCCACGATACCGACGGCGCCCCCACCAGAAATGCGACCGCCGTCAGCACAGGCGCAACGCTTCGCACGCTCGGTCGACGGCGAGCGCCGCTCGTCATCAGTCTACGCGGTAGCAAACGGGAAGCGACGCCGCGCAGGCGCGACAGTCGATTCGCTCGTCTTGTCCGACTGCACACGCTTCGAGTGTGATGCCATCACTCGCCGCGACGCAAACCAAACCGCTACCGTCGCCCGGATCCTGCACGGCCTCGAGCGGGTAGTCGACGAGGCAGCCGTAACAAATGTCGATCGGAAACGTGAAGTCACTCGACGTCAACTCTTGACCACCCAGCGTTTCGCCGAAGACACGAACGCTCGCAATCAAGGTTCGAATCGCGCCGCGATTCTCCTCGAGCTCGTTCGCGTACTCCCGGCCCACCGAAGGTGGGATCATCGTGACTTGTGCGACGCCGTACCCCGCACCCTCGTTCGCTGATGCGTGGATGAAACCACCGCCGTTGACGCTGAACTCTTCGAGCACCGCGCCCTCGGAGTTGCGCAGCTGGACCTCGGTGCCGCGAATTCGAAACCCAGACGTTTCCGTCCGCAGCTCCGTTTTGGCTCCGCGCGTAGCCAGCTGGTTCGCGACCAGGACCACCCCTTCGTAGCGGGTGCGGAAAGCAACGTCCAACGTCCCTCTGAACAGTTGAAGCTGTCCCGCTTGCGCGCTGTATTCACACGCAGGGGACTGGGGAGCCAACACAGCTTCGACGTAAAGAGAGGGTGCATCTTCGAGACACGCCGAGAGCGCGGGTAGGGCCGTCAAGATGGCCAGTATGTTCAAGGCAGTTTTGCGCATCGATAACCTCGCGGGCTGCCCGAACCCAAGCAGCATCGATAGTGTAGCTACACCGAACCACGGGAGCCAAAACTTGAGCCTTTGTTTTCTGACAACGACCGTGTCGTGCCCGCGCCCACACTATCCCAAAGCGGAGGTTATGCTCTGCAGCTCCGACAACGCCAATTTCTGGAAGATGATTTCGCCTGGCGCTGGACAGAAGACGAAACGCACCGATCCACCGCCTCGCTTCTTGTCGTGAGCAAGCAATGCCGCAGCTTCCGCCATGGGCTGTGCCGAAAGATCCGTTGGCAGTCCTACCGCGTCGAGCAGCTCCACGACCGTACGCGACAGTTCACCCGAACAGTGCCCCAGTTGCTGTCCGATCTTCATCGCCGCTACCAGCCCCAGGCTGACGGCTTCACCATGAGTCAGGCCCCCAAAACCCCCGCACGCTTCGATCGCGTGCCCGACCGTGTGCCCGAGATTGAGCGCAGCGCGAAAACCTCCCTCGCGTTCGTCTTCAGACACCACACGCGCTTTCACCACGACGCAGCGCCGAACCAACTCGCATACCAAGTCCCAGTCCTGTGCGACGATGCGCTCGGTTTCAGCTTGCAAGAGCTCGAACATTTCCGCGTCGCCAATCAGCGCTGTCTTGACGATCTCGGCTAGAGCGCTCACGTATCCGCGCCTGCCTTCCGTGCGCAGATGCCCGATGTCGCAGAGCACACTGCTCGGCTGCCAGAACGCCCCCACGCAATTCTTCGCGCCCGGCAAGTCGACGGCGGTCTTGCCGCCGACGGAGGCGTCAACCATACCTAGCAGCGTCGTGGGCATGCTCACCCACGACACTCCGCGCATCCAGCTTGCAGCGGCGAACCCAGCAACGTCCGTCACCACCCCACCGCCCAAGCCGACGAAACAACTCTTTCGGTCCGCACCGAGCTTCAGGCACTCGAGCCAAATCTCGTGCAGTGTCCGCGGGTTCTTGTGCTCCTCGCCCGCTGGCCAGCGCACCACGGCGTGTTCGACACCTGCCGCGCTCAATACCTGCTCATAACGTGACTGATACAGCGGTCCTACGTTGTCGTCGGTCATCAGGATCACACGCGACGCGCCCGCGACGTTGGTAGCCAGACGAGCGTCCGCAAAATCGACGCCCACCTCGACGGAATACGACGCCTCGCCTGCGGCGACCGACACTGGATCTCTCTGCCACAGCTCTAGCAGTTCAGAACAAATCGCCTCGACACTTCTGCCATCAACGCTCACGCGGGCGTGTGCTTCAGCGTAACTGGGACCCCTGAGCGTCAGCTGATCTGCGAGTGCCTCCGCCCCACCCGAGAGTAGCGGTCTGGTGGCGTCGCCCGCAGTGCGCTCCATGATCGTCGCAACGTCCGCTTGCAGGCTGACCACGACACTGCGCTGTAGTGCCCGCAGACGAACACTTCTACGCAACAACGCGCCGCCACCCAGGGCGACCACACGCACCACGTCGTCGCTCAGAAGCTTGTCGAGTTCGGCAAACTCGAGCTTTCGGAAACCAGCCTCACCATCTCGCTTGAAAATCTCCGCGATCGTACACCCCGCGCGTTGTTCGATGAGACTGTCCAGGTCCACGAACGGAACCCCGACTCGCTCAGCCAGGGCGCGGCCCACCGTGCTCTTGCCAGTCGCCATGAAGCCGTTGAGGAATAGGCTGCGTTTCATTTCCCGGGGGTTTATCAGAGCTTCGCGCCACGGACACCGATCTCGGGGTCGACGCGCAGAATGCGTTCAATGGCACGCAGAGGGGCGCTAGGCCCCACAGCCAGCAAGCCCGCGGGCAACCTTGCCAAGCCGCGCGTCGCCCGCATAATCCCGCGAGATTCATGGACTTCATCAAGTACCACGGGCTTGGAAACGACTTTGTCGTGATCGACGTCGCCGACCCTGCGGCGCTCTCCGCCGCGCAGGCGCAAAAGATCTGCGACCGTCACTTCGGTGTCGGGGCAGACGGAGTACTGCTCGTCTCGCCCGCGGAAGGCGCCGCCGCACGCATGACCGTGATCAACGCCGACGGTTCCCAGCCTGAAATGTGCGGTAACGGTTTGCGTTGCGTGGCACTTCACCTGTTGCAACAACACGGCGCACGGGAGCAATTCGAAGTGGCCACCGACGCGGGCACACTGCACTGCGGCCTACAACTGCGAGAAGGGCAGCACTGGATCGAAATCTCCTTGGGGCAGGCGCGCATCCTGGAACCACTGAACGTCGAGCTCGACGCCGCCCAAACCCGATTTGACAGGGTATCGATGGGTAACCCTCACGCCGTGACCTTTGGCTCGCTACCGAGTACGGCAGCCATCGACCGCTTTGGGCCGCATGTATCGTCGTTGATCGCGGGCGGCGCCAATATAGAGTTCGTCGAACGAGTGGGACCTGCGGAGTTTCGCGTGATCGTTTGGGAGCGCGGAGTAGGACGTACGCTTGCTTGCGGTACTGGGGCCGGGGCTGTCGCGGTGGCAGCCGTGCAAAGCCAACGCGCGCCATTCGGCGAGCAAATTCTCGTGCACTTGCCGGGCGGACCGCTGGAGCTCGTCGTGAGTGCCGATCTCGAGGTGCGGCTGCGCGGGCCCGCGACTCGGGTATTCTCGGGTACGCTGGACGCCAGCTGAGTTGCCGCCTCGTCGAGGCGTAACGCCACGCCCGCACGGGCACGCGCTCGCCGAAAACTGCGCCAATATTTTGCGGCGTGCTACGCCGCGAAACATGGCCGAGAATGCTCTCCGCACGCCCGAAGGCAGCCCCGTACCGCCAAGACGTCGATTCCTCGACGCGTTGCCCGAGAGACTGAGCGCGCTCGGCGCGTCGCTGGACGCCCTGCTCGCTGAGCCGACGTCGACGTCGAAACGACAGACCTTATCCAGGCGCTTGGACGCCATGGCTGACGCCGCCCAGGCGTTGGGCCTGTCACAGCTAGCTCCCGCTTTCATCAGCGCCCAAAGCGCACTCGAGCGGGCGGGCAACGACCCGACCGATCGCGCCTTCGAAGACGTACGCGAGATCCTGGCGCTCGTACCCAGTCTTTGCCCCGCGGCGCAAGCGATGCCCGAGTCCGCGCGTACCCCCGTGATCGGGGACGGCGCGTCGCAAGCCGGACAGCCAGCAAACCTCGAACCAGAACCGCCGAGTACGGAAACCCTCGAGCCGACCGTTGCAGCATCCAAGACTGCCCACTCCACCGCGGAGTCCGCCGAGTATACACTACAGGTACCCGAACCTGGCCGCACTGCCGACGCGCGACAGTCCCAGCCAGTATTGGCGCCGCGACGACCGACCACCGTGATCGCGCTGGGAGTGCTTGCCCTGCGTGAACAAGTGCGCGCCTGGCAGCGCTCCGCGCCGCAAACACCGTTCGAATTCACGGTAGACCTGGAAGACGCGCGTGACCTGGCCAGCTGCGAGGAAACACCGCTCTTCATCGTGGATGCCAGGCGACGTGACGCCCAGCGTGCGGTATCGACGTTGAGCCAATTGGGGTTGTGTTTGGCAGTTGAGGCCACAGCTGAACAAGCCGCAAGCTGGCGTGACACGCGCCGACTCAGCGTCGCCACCACGGCTGAAGAAGCCATCGCACACATCTCGTCCACCTTGCGCGGCTCGACGCCACTCGACGTCGAGGAACCACCACGGCAACCACCTGAAGTCGCGATGCGGCAACAGCACAACACGCGCCGTCAAAGTCCCAACACGTCAACACTGCCCAATCGACGCGTGTTAATCGCGGACGCCGATCCAGCTACCGCGTGGTTCTTGTCGGGTGTGCTCAAAGCGGCCCGCGCCGAGGTACTCGAAGCCAAGGACGGCCTCGAAGCCTGGAGTATCGCGCAACGCTGGTATCCCGACCTGATCGTCGCTGACATGAGCTTGGATGGCCTCGACGGATTTGGGTTGTGCCGCAACGTCAAGCGCGACGTCGCGCTCGCCGACATCCCCCTGATGTTGCTAGCGCGCAAGCGCGAACAGCTGCATCGCGCACGCGAGCTCGGCGCTCGGGCGGACGCCTACCTAGTCAAAGAAGCCCACGCCCCGCTGATTCTGAAGCGCTGCACCGAGGTGTTGCAGTCCCGCGCTGACGTCGAGCAACGGATCCGCAGCGAACGCTCGTTCCGCGGGCGCTTGGACGGCATGACTCCGCACACCGTGCTGCGCCTCACCTGCGAGTTGGTTGGCAGCGCTAGCGTCACGTTCGAAGACGCTGGCTACGAGTTCGTCGCCAGCGTTGCCGACGGCCGCCTGTTCAACGTCGAGCGACGACTCCCTGGCGGCGGCCGCCAACACGGCGCTGGAGCGGCGGCCGCCCTGCTCGGCATGCGAGCGGGCTCGTTCCGCATCGAGCGAGGGTGCGAGTCGCCTCAAGCGGAATTCAGCGGTAGCCTTTCACACGCACTAGCGCCCACCCTCGAACGCACGCGGCGAGCCATGCGCGTCCTGCAAGGCGACGCCCTCAACACCATCGCACGCCTGGAGATCCACCGCAGCAACGCCACTCCGTACATCGAGTCGTCGCCTGCAGTGGTGAAAAAGATCGTCGCCAAGCTGCAAGCGGGAGTCGCGCCAGCAGCCTTACTCAGAAGCATCAGCCCGGGGCTACTCGAGTCGGTGCTGACGGACCTGGCGTTGCGTGGAGGCATCGAGCGTGCGATCTCGCGTAATGGGAGCGATTTGTTGGAAGATCACGACGTGTTCGCGCAACCGTTCGATCTCGATCTTCGCACGCCAACGGGGGGGTTCGAGATGGTTGCCGCACCTGGAGCGCCATTGGTCGACCGCCACTCGAGCTACGAAGACGCACTCGAAGCTGCCGCGTTCGCGCGAGACAATGCCGCCGCGCTCGACGAGAACCTGCCCGCTGACGCAGCCCCCCACGACGTAAACGTTCGCCCTAACCCCGGCCAGAGCGACGTATTCGTCGCACCCCTCGCCGAACAACCCGACGAAGTCGACCCAGACGCACATCGGACCAGTCACTCGCCAGAAGCGCAAGCTGCCGGCTCCGCCAACTTCGACGAGCGCGAGATCGTGCCGATGGCGGCTCGAGGCACTCCCGCTAGCGCGCACGCTCCCCACACGACCGAGGCCCTCGAACACGCAGCAGATCTCGGGCCCTCCGCAGCAGCTCTCAAGTTCACATTGAACACGGAGCACGCACCCGAGGCAGAACTCACTCCTCATGAAGCCAGCCCAGCGAGCGCGGATGGTCCACCAACATCAGGCGACTTGGATCTGGGGCTCGCCGTCTTCTCCGCGACCAGTGCCACGCCCTCTACCCTGCCACCTCATGCGAAACCCCAAGCAGGGAAGACGACGAAGGAAATATGCGACACGCCGCGCGACCCTGCACCGCAACCCGCCGCGACGTCGGATTCCACCAATCTGGAGTCAAGGGCACCTGCCTCCACGAATTCAGAGCCCACCCCCGCGCCCAACACTGACGTCGCGAGCTCAAACGAACTCGCCGCAACCGTCGACTCCGAAGCCCCACGCGCAAGGCGTGCGACCGACGAGCTGCTGTTATCGGACAGCCTCACCGAGTCACAGCGCCTGCCCGCGATCGATCTGGAAGCCGACGACGACCCTTTGTTCGACTCGCTCGTGGCTGGTCGCGGATTCGCGGACAGCTCGTCTGTAAACCTTTCTCCTGTGCTTCCTCGTGGCAGGAAACGCAACTCGAGCCAAGCTGACGAACCTGATGAGAACAGCGAGCCGGACGACGCGAAGTCGACGTTCGTGCGCAACGATCAGTCCCGCGTGGCTACGACACCGAGCCTCAAGCGCCCTCCTGAGCGACCAGCTGCAGAACGAAACACCTTCAGCGACCGAATGGGCAACGGTGCCAAGCGGGCCGCGGCGTTTGCTGCGTTCGCCAAACGCTGGTTGCCCCAGGCGACCGACGCCAACAAAACTCGGAGAACTACCGAGGCACAACCGGCCATACGTCAGCGCGCGATCGACGTGTCACGAGTTGCGAAGCGAACGGTTCTGCCGATCGTGGCGGTGGTCGGAGCCGCAACGCTAACCTTCACGGGCATGGGCGTAATCGTAGACAGGCTTCAATCCGCGAAGAGTGAACCGCCCGAAATGCTCGAACCTGTCGACGGCATCGCGGCACACCCAGCAACGCTGAGCGCTCCAGACACTGTATTGGACGACTCCGACGAACAGCCCCAAGCGAGCGTGGCTCCGCCAGGCAGCAAGAGCAAAACCACCCGGGTTGAAATGACGACCATCGACTTGCCGCTGCCCAGCGGTATCGAGGTGGGCGAAGACAAGGGCCTGCTCGAAATTAACTCGGCGGGTAAGCACAAGATCTACGTCGAGGGCGTGTTCGTCGGACGCGGCCCCGTTCGTCGCGTGCCCCTACAGGCTGGCGCCCACAAGGTGACGATGCGCAAAGACGGCGACGAGACCACCAGCGAGGTCGTCGTCACATCGGGGCGGCGGGTTCGTCTCGAGCCGCGAGCCCTGGCAACCGCGCCGTCTCCGCACTGAGAGCAACTCAGAGCTTGATGTCGTCTCGAGCGGCGACGTCGGTCAGGTCCGCCAACATCTGCGCCGCTCGGGCGAGCGTTTGCCGCTCCGCCTCGCCCAACTGTTCGGGCCGCGGCAAGCGAATCGAGAGTCGCACGAGCAGGTCGCCGCGCTCGTTCTTGCGAGACACGCCACGACCACGCAACCGAAGCATCTGACCGCTCTGCGCGCCTGCGGGCACCGTCAAACTCACGTGCCCTTCGAGCGTCGGCACGCGGACTTTGGCGCCGTTGAATGCTTCCGCAGCCGTGATCGGAAAATCGAGCTCCAGGTCGAGCCCTTTGCGCCTGAAATACTGGTGTTCGAGAACCTTGACGGTGAGGATGAGGTCGCCCGCGCCACCGCGACCGGGACTACCTTTGCCGGGCACTCGTAACTTGTCACCATCACCCGCGCCTGGCGGAACCCTGACCGTGACGGGCCCTGCAACGCCACTGACCTGCACCTGAACGGTAGTGCCCAACACGGCATTCGCGAAGTCGACCTCCACGGTGCCCGTCGCGTCCCGACCACGAGCGCCGCCCCCACCACGTAGGACGTCGGCGAATAGATCACCGATGCCGCGCCCACCGCCGAACAGATCTTCGAACCCACTCCCACCGAACGGTGAGCGCCCGCTGAACCCCGCGGACGGATTGAATCCTTCACGCAGTCCCGTTTCGCCAAAACGATCATACAGCGATCGCTTCTTTGGATCGCTCAAGACTTGATACGCGTGATTGATGCGCTTGAAGCGCTCCTCCGCCGCGGCGTCACCTTGGTTTCGATCGGGGTGATACTGCGCTGCGAGCTTGCGATAGGCCTTGCGGATTTCTTCGTCATTCGCGCCCCGGGCCAAACCCAGCTCTTTGTACAGGTCGGTCGCCATCGAACTCTCGGAAGCTGGTTCACTAGCGTGGGTCGGGCGCGGCGCTCAACCTTTATCCGTCACCACGACAGCTCACCACCAACACGTCGCTGGCTGCTGACGGCTTTGTCCCCGCAAAATCAGCTGTCCACCGAATCTGGGTAAAGCCGCTGCTTCGCAGCAGCAGGTCCATCTCTTGGGGAAAGAACTGACGATGTGTCAGCAGAACTTCGTGGATCTCGCCCACCTGAGGCTCGAAACGCATCCACGTCGAAAGGACTTGCGTCAGCGGTGCGTAGTGGAAACGCTCGCTATAACGAACTGTCGCGTCGAGCTCAGGGTGTTTCACGCGACCGGCTCGATACCAACGCTCGGGATCCGCAGCTAGATCAGCGGGGCGCGGCATAGAAAAATCGAACACGAAACGCCCCGCCTGAGCCAGATGCGCTTTGACTCGCTCGAAAAAGCGCGCGACGTCCGCGTGGGTGTAGAGGTGAAGCACGGTGTTGAACGGCGCGATGACCAGCGGGAATTGCTGCGGGAGCGCAACCCGGCGCATGTCTCCCTGACGCGTGCGGACGCGCTCGGCAAGCGAACGCTCGCCCTCCAATTTGCTGCGCAGGTGACGCAGCATCGCCGCCGAGTGATCAATCCCGACCACGTCGATTCCTGAGCGCGCCACAGCCAGCGCGATTCGCCCCGATCCCACTCCGTACTCGAGGACGGGACCACCGTACTTCTTGGCGAGCGTCACGTAATAGGCGACGTCCGCTGTCCGCTTGCCGTAAACGTGATCGTAATAGCGTGGCTGTTCGTAGTGCTCGCGCGCGCCCTCAGTGGAAGCGCGGCGCGGCGGTCGCGGTAAGCGACTCATCGGGGACGCCCCACCACGAGCGATGGCCCATCAGCTGCGGCTCTGAGGATACTCAGCGCCAAGGAGCGTAGCTCGAACGAAATCAGCGCCAAACGGTGGCGGAGCGCGTCTCGTCCAACCACTCGCGGATGACGTCGTCCGTATTGCGATGGAAGTGCACGTGGGACGCCGCGATCTCGCGCAACGCGACCACCGAGAACTTGTTGTTCGACTTGACCAGCGGCTCAGACCCCTTCATCAGCTGGCGGGTGCGGCGTGCGGCCAACACCACCAGAGCAAAGCGGTTGTCCTCTTGTTCCAAGCAATCTTCAACAGTAACTCGAGCCATCGTGCTTTCTTTCGGGAGCCCGCCAAGCTAGCCCCTGCCCACTGGTGAGGCAAGCGCTTTGCTCGCGCTGACGCCCCCTCGGCCCGGCATTGGGTGAATTGTGCTTGCTTCGGGTCCCCAACTGCTAAACAGATACCCAGTAGCTGGTACTTCGGATCAGGGCATTTCGGATCAGGGCACGGCGACCCAGTTGTCGGGAACGGCCAACGACCCAGAAGTGCAACGCCCGGCTCTCGAAACGATATCCCCCGCCGTTCGACGAGCGCTACCGCGAAGCGCATCCTCGTTCCTCATCTCCCAAACGCGCCCAACCAACGGCCCTGCCCAGGGGATTCACCAGCTTGCGGTAGCGACCGATTCACGTAGGCTTGCGCGACTTTATCTTACCCACGAGCCGAACGAATGCAGATCTACAATACCCTGACCCAAAAGAAAGAGCCCTTCGTACCCCGAGACTCGGGCAAGGCGGGGGTCTACGTGTGCGGGCCAACGGTTTACGACTACTCGCACATCGGGCATGCGCGGTGTTACGTGATCTACGACGTGCTGGTGCGGCACCTACGCAACTCGGGGCTCGACGTCACGTTCGTGCGTAACGTCACGGACGTCGACGACAAGATCATCAAGCGCGCCGCCGAAAACTCGGAGCCCGCACTAGAACTCGCCGAACGTTTTCGCAAAGCCTACGTCGAGGACATGCACCGCCTCGGTAACCTCGACCCCGACGTGGAGCCCAAAGTGAGCGACCACATGGGCGACATCATCGCGCTGATCGGAAGGTTGATCGAAAAGGGCGCCGCCTACGAGTCTGGCGGCGACGTGTATTTTCACGTCCCGAACTTCGCCGAGTACGGCAAGCTCTCGCACCGCAAGCTCGACGACATGCAGGCGGGCGCCAGCGGCCGCACCGAAGACAACGAAAAGGGCCGCAAGCGTCATCCGTTCGATTTCGCGCTGTGGAAGAAGGCCGAAGCAAACCAAACCAATTGGCCCAGCCCGTGGGGACCCGGGCGACCAGGCTGGCACATCGAATGCTCGGCCATGAGCACCAAATACCTCGGCGAAAGCTTCGACCTGCACGGCGGCGGCCTCGACTTGGTGTTCCCCCACCACGAGAACGAAATCGCTCAGAGCGAGGCGGCGAGCGGCAAACCCTACGTGCGAACGTGGATGCACAACGGCTTCGTGGTCGTCAACAAGGAGAAGATGTCCAAGAGCCTCGGCAATTTCTTCGGTGTGCGCGAAGTGTTCCGCCACGTCGAGCCCGAGGCGATGCGTTACGCGCTGCTCACCATGCACTACCGCGCGCCGTTCAACCTCGAGTGGGCGAACGACGACAGTGGCCAAGTGCAGGGCTTTCCCCAATTCGACGAAGCGGAGCGACGTCTGGGTTACGTCTACACCACACTAGAACGCCTCGCCGCACTGCCCGAGCAGCGCATGGCCGAACTGAACGAACCGATTCCTGCGCCCATCGAGCAGTACGTTGCGCGTCTGCGCGAAGCGCTAGACGACGATCTGAACACCAGCGTCGCCCTGGCGCACACCTCCGAGCTGCTGAGCGCGATCAACCATTTGTGCGACCGTGCCATGGCCAAGAAGGGCAAGGCCCCGAAGAGCTGGGTGGACGCCGCGCGCGCCGCGCTCGCAGAAATGACGAAGCTATTGGGGCTTGGTCACGACGATCCCGCAGCGTTCATCCGACGCGTGCGCGATCGCCGCGCTCAGAGTCTGGGCATCGACATCGACGCAGTCGAAAAGCGTATCAACGACCGCACCCAGGCCAGAAAAGACAAAGATTACGCACTTTCAGACACCATCCGCGACGAGCTGGCCGCCAAGGGCGTCGAGTTACTCGACGGACCCGAGGGGACGACCTGGCGCTTGGTGACAAACTGAGTTGCGCCCAGGGTCGGCTCGCCCCAACGTTTTCGATCTGGCGCTTGCCATAGACCCAATCAGCCCCACGAGACTAAACAGGTCGCCTCGCGCGAGCTAAGCACATAGACGTCAATCATGTACACGGTCACCTCGGGAATTCACATTCACTTCGCGCACCACGTGCGCGGACACCTGGGCCCCTGCATCAGCTTGCACGGGCACACGTGGTTGTTCCAGGTTACCCTCGAGGCGAACGAGCTGGACGAGCAGGGGTTCGTCGCCGACTTCGACCTGTTGTACGAAAACGTGCTGACCCCGTGTCACTTGTTGCTCGATCACTCACTGGCGGTAGGTGAAGAAACCTTCGAAGAAATCAAGACCCCGATGAGCGACGTCGGCAAAGCGCTAGTGAACTCGCGAACGCTACTTCACGGGCACTGCGGCGAGCAGCAAGCCCTGCTGAACGGTCCGATGCAGGGCGCGCGCAACGAACTGCCCGGCGGCATCAAGTTGTGCGTTTTTCCGTTCACCCCGACCTCGGAGCGTATCGCCGAGTGGCTGCACGCAGTCGCCACCCAGCACATGGCCGACGACCGGGTGCGCGTGACGAGGGCGAGAGTCTACGAGACTCTGCACCCCATGGAAAGCTTCGCGGACTACATTCCGCCACGCTGACGCAACCCCCGCGTGATACGCGCGCGTCGCCCCCCAAATGCCGACAAGCCCCCGAGAATGCGCGGGATCGCCCTGACACGGTTTCCCAGATTGTGGCGACATCGTCACAGCTGCGCGCCTTGTCAAACGCGCGCATTCCGTTCAGTATGAGTAGCGGATCGGTAATGTGCGCCGCTTAGGTTGCTTCGGTTCGGCTAGGTCGAGATGAACACGCGAACGCTGGTATTGACGCCATGGTACCTCCCGTACCGAGTCGTCAGCTGGCAAACCGCCATCACGATGGTGTACCTGGAGAAGGTGGACGTAGTGGTCGCCTACGACGAAGAGATTCGTTCGCCCTCGTCGAGTTTTCCGATGCCTGCCGTCATCCGTATGAAGAAGAAGGTGAACAACGACCGCTACCGCATCCGCTTCTCTCGCTTGAACGTGTTCTTGCGCGACGGTTTTCGCTGCATGTACTGCGGGGACACGCACCCCGCGCGCGACTTGACGTTCGACCACGTCGTGCCGCGTTCGCAAGGGGGTCGAACGGACTGGCACAACATCGTTTCGGCTTGCATGCGTTGCAACTCGCACAAGGGTAACCGCACCCCCGCACAAGCGGGCATGGCGCCCTTGCAGAAGCCGTTCAAGCCCAAGAGCCTGCCGATGCGTCCGCAACGTCTGGAGTTGGGGCGCATCCCCGACGAGTGGCGCGACTTCTGCGCGGCACCCGACGCCAGCTGGGCGACGGGCATGGGTAACGTGGCCTGATCGTCGGCGACCGCCTGCTTACCCAAAAAACGAACATGCCGCTAACGAACCTCGCGAAGAAGGAGCGCTCCTTGCGTGCGCTGGGCCTTACCCTGCTCATCCTCGGCATCATCATCGGGGGCGCGCTGCTGCTCGTGACCGTGCTCTTGGCGCCGCTAGCCACCGAGGACCCGATGACACAATACCGAGCCATGGTCACGGGCGCGGTGTTGGCCTTTCCCGCGGCTCTAGTCTACGTCACCGTCCCCCGCTTGCTCGATCGTTACGATCCCGAGCCATGGTACGCACTCGTGGCGTGTTTCGCCTGGGGTGCGATTGCGGCTTGCGGCTTTTCAGTCGTCATCAATTCGACAGTCGCGGCGTTCGCCACCGCCCTCGCGGGTGAACAAGCTGGCCTCGTGGCAGGCTCCGTCTTGAGTGCGCCATTGGTCGAAGAGTTTTTCAAAGGGCTTGGCGTCGTCGGCGTGTTTCTCTTCTTGCGTCGCGAGTTCGACGGCGTGGTGGACGGCATCATGTACGCGACGTTCGCGGCGCTCGGCTTCGCCACGGTGGAGAACGTCGTTTATTACGCACGCGCCGCCCAAGTGAGCGGCGAAACGCTGGCCGGCACGTTCATCGTGCGCGGCATCCTCGCGCCGTGGGGGCACCCGCTGTATTCGTCGATGCTCGGGCTCGGAATCGGCATCTCGCGCGAGACCACGAGCAAAACCTTGGCGTGGCTGGCGCCCATCGTCGGCTTCATCATCGCGGTCGGCCTCCACGCGGCGTGGAACGCCTCAGCGGTGTTCGCCGGCTTTTCGGGAGGCGCGCTGTTCCTGGTCACACTCCCGCTGTGGTTGCTGTTCGTCGCGGGCTTCTTGGCGCTGGTGATCGGCCTCGTGCGACGTCGCGGCAAGATCATCACGCGCTTCTTGGAAGACGAAGTTCACCTGGGCAACATGACTCGCGAAGAAGTGGCGCTGGTCGGCAGCGCGTTCGGACTGATGCGTGCGCGTTCACGCTACGGCACTGCAGGTGTCGACTTCGTACGGACCGCGGCACGTTTGGCCCTCTCGAAATGGCATTGCTCACGAGCCGCAAAGAACCAGACACATACTGTCAGCTATGCGTTCATCGTCCCGCTGAGACAGCGTCTGGCTGAACATCGCAACCGCGTTCACGCCGCCGCACGCTGACTCGACACGACTTGCTGGGCGCCACCTGACTCGACGCTCTGGCAGCGACGCCCCATGCGATGGATTGTCGTGCCCCCGCGTCGAGCGTGCGCTACCCTAACGCTACGTGTCTCCATACGAAGATCCCTCGCCGCGCCTCCCGATGACGCGCCCAGAGCAGCGCACGGTCGTGATCGTGGCGTTGATCCTCGGGGGATTGTTCTTCGCGGAAATGCTCAGCAACTTCACCCCGGCCAAAGTCAGCATGGCGCTCGTGGTGGTGTTCTGGGTGCCGCTGTTGGTGCTGCACGAAGTGGCGCACGCGGCCGCCGCCCGCTGGGTGGGTTGGTCCGTGCAAGAGATGGTGATTGGGTTCGGCAAGGAGCTCTACCGCTTTCGTTTCGGAGAGACTTTGGTGCGCATCAAGCTCCTGCCACTCGAGGGCTATGTCCTGCCCAACCCCAACAGCTTGCACAACGCGCGCTTGAAACAAGCGTTCATCTACCTCGCGGGTCCTGGCGTCGAGCTACTACTGGTGATTGCTTTGTGGCTCCTGCTCGGGAAAGACTTGCTGGCGTCGGATGGCGGCTACGGTCTCATCGCGCTTCAAAGCCTGGCGCTCGCCGCTCTGCTCGGTGCGGGCTTCAACCTCTTGCCTTACGCCTCGGGCTCGGGCGTCAGCGACGGGCTCGGCGCAATCCTCAGCTTGTTCGCTCCAGACGAGCTGTTCACCCATCGCCTGGTCATGGTTCACGTACGACAGGCACGTCGCGCACTCTTGCGCGAACAGTGGCCCCAGGCCGCCGCAGCCATCGAAGAGGGCCTCGCCCGCCACCCTGGCAACGAGCAACTGCTCGGCTTGAAAGCCGTCGTGACTGCGGCGGAGGGTGACCAAGAAAAGGCCTTCGAAATGCTCGAAGCACTGGGCCATCCCAACGACAAGCCCGCGCTCCTACGTCACGACCTGCTACTCGACGCGGCTTGGGTCGTGCTCCTGAGCGGCGACGGCTCGCTGCTCCACGACGCTGAGCAAGCCTGCGAACGCGCGCGCTCCGACTTTTCGGACAGCGTGGCTGCCCACTTGATGTTGGGCCGCGTGTTACTCGAACGCGGCCAGAGCCAGGCCGCCCTGGATACGCTGCTCACAGGTTACCGCTACGCCGCCGACAGCGACGAAGAGCCGCAAATGGTCGCACTGCTGGTGATCGCTGCCCGACAGGCTGAACGCGCAGAAACCGCTGCTCGCTTCCGCGCAGCGCTCAACCCGAACACCATCGGCCCCGAACTCCGCCGCCGCGCCTTGCCCGAACAACCGTCGTGAGTCCGGGTGACGATGTCCGCCCGTTTGGTTGTTAGCCCACGACCAAACGGGCGCGCTGTCCATCGAAGTCCGTCAGCTCGTGACCATCGGTCGGCACGAGCCCACACGGTCACCGCGCACAGGCCGCAGCTGCCACCAACTCGGAGGCTCGTTGAAATAGCGTGAAATGGGATAGCGCTCTCGCGCAGCGTAAGTGCTGAGCATGACCACAACGAATTCTTCAGCCCCTTCACCCAAACCCTGCACTGTTCTGTCCAACTCAGGCAAGTGCCGAACACTACTTCGAACCTGGGGCGCGATCGCCAGTGCGGCACTCGCAGTCTTGCTGATGAGCACCCCTGCGCGCGCCGAGCAATTCAACGGCTACTACCAGATTCAAAGCCAGTTCCTAGAGTCGGCCAGCAAGTGTCTGGAAGGCAACAAGCCGGGCGCGGGCTCAGCCCTCGGCGGCGCCGCGTTCATGGACTCCTGCAAGAACGCCTCGGGACAGTTCTGGAAAATGGTTCCCGCAGGCAACGGCTACTACCGACTTCAAACGCGATTCCTCGAGAAAGACAACAAGTGTCTGGAGGGTAACAAACCCGGCAAGGGCTCAGCCCTCGGCGGCGCCGCCTTCATGGACTCCTGCAAGAACGCCTCGGGACAGCTCTGGAAGATCGTTCCCGCGGGCAATGGATACTACCGCTTTCAAACGCAGTTCCTCGAAAAGGACAACAAGTGCCTAGAAGGCAACAGACCGGGCAAAGGCTCAGCCCTCGGCGGCGCCGCGTTCATGGACTCCTGCAGAAACGTCTCGGGACAGCTCTTTCGATTGGTACCACAGTGCAAACCCGAGCCGGGCTGGAGCAAATGCCGAGCCATCGGCTCGCCCAAGATCGAAATCTACGGCTCCGCCGCCGTCAGCGACGCGGCCATGGACGCCGTGCGAAAGATTTACACGGACATGACCCATCGCCTAGAGTCACAGTACTCGATGTCGAAGTTCGACGGCTACAAGGTTTACATCACGAACGGCGAACCCTGGTCGCAGCTCGCCACCATGTCGCCGATTGGAACCATGTGGCGCGAAGTAAACGGAGTGAATCGAGGCGACGAACTGAGGGGTGGCACTTCACCATCGTACCTATGGATCAGTGAGCAAATGATCTGCAAGAAGGGTGTGGCCACTCGCAACAAAGCGTTCGCGGAAGGCCGCCGTGACCAGCCCGACACCGAGCAGCGAACCTTCGATCAAGTCGTCCACGAGTTCGCCCACGCCATCGACTTCAAGTTCGGCCTCCGCAGCGAAATCACCTCGACGTTCGGCGGGGCACGCCCCGAGGAATCATGGGCGTGGGCAGTCCAGCATTGGTTCTCGACACCCGCTAGTCAGCTACCTGCTGCGCACCGCGCGATGGTCCAGCGCGTCTTCGGATCTTCCACGAAGTTCTCCTGCAGCGAAGACTATCGTCGATAGCCCTCCTCACCGACCACACTCGTAGGGTCGGGCAGCCCGAAAAGCTGCTCGACCCTATGACGCCAACGCCCGTCAGCCCTCGCTCGAGCTCGGCCAGAGCGCGGCGAGTTCCAGTTCGATCGCGTCGAATGGTTCGGCGCGAACATTGGCGTCCCCACCATAACTGCCTGCGAGAAGATAACTTTGCCCCTCCAGACGCAACACCTCGAGCGTCTGGGCTAGAGGATCGACCAACCACACGTGTTTGACGCCTTCACGCGCGTAGATGGGAACCTTTAGCACGCGGTCCGTCCGCGCCGTGGAAGGTGAAAGCACCTCGCACGCCCAATCGGGCGCCAACTCCGAAAACGCTCCCGTAGGGCTTTCTGGCATTCGCTCGCGGCGCCAGCCTGCGAGATCTGGAACGACGATGTCTTCGCCGAGGTGTAGCTCTGGCTCGTAAAGGATCCACCAGCCCCCAGGCCCACCTCGACCCCTCTGAAAAGCACCACCGATGTCCATGCCCAGGACTGATGCGCTCGTCGCATGCGGTAGCGCCGGGCGCGGCGACGTATGGAGCTCTCCCGCCAGAATCTCAGCGACGAGATTCGGCGCCGCGTCCAGCACGTCTTGATACGTTGCACGCCGTGACGGGGAAAAGCGCATGAGGCGACTCTATCACGCCGAGAAACGCCGCGCAGTGCGCGCGTTCTGCCCGCGCACCCCATGCAGGGCCGGGACTCGACAAACTGGTCGCGCGATCCCACCAGCCAAAGTGACGCACGCCAAATCGCGGGAAGTGTTGCGGGTGAGGGGCGGGGTGCGGACCCGTAGATGCCAGAGCGACGCCCGCTCGGTGGCGTCTGATCATCCCGTAGCGGGTTTGAAGCTGCGACCCTCTCCAGCGTCAGGACCGGGACGCTCGTTGCGTGGGACGACGCCGAAGTAAGAGAGACGAAACGAGCAGCGCCCAGAGCGCAGTATCACCCGGGTTTCCGTTGCGGGTTACTGCGCAAGCGCCACCATCGCCGCTGGAGTGCTGTGTCGTAAGGGGCGGAGCGGAAGCCGATGTCGACGGGATGGCGCTGCCGCTCCCCATGGGCACGCCTGCGCCGCCAGACGAGGTCGCGTCGCTCGGCGGACTGCTATCTGCTGTCGTGCCTGGAGCTGTCGTGCTGCCAGGCGTACTCGTGCTGCTCCCCGAGGCGGAGGGTGACGAGTCCGAGGTAGGCACGGGCGCGGTCGTCGTGGGCGCGCTGCCTCCCACGCCCGCACCGTTGGCGCCACCAGCGCCAGTAGTTTCCATGCCGACGTCGGGGACACCGCTGGCGCCGCCAGCGCTTCCAGAGTCGGGCCCGTCGACGTCCAGAGCGGGATCAGGAGCTCCTGCATCAGTGTCGCCGCCCCCACCAATCTCGTCGTCCTCGGGGTCTTCGGGTAGGGGATCGATGGGAGTGAACTGCCACCAGTCGAGGTTGAACATCCCTTGACCGCCCCCAGTGAACACCAAGAACAGATCATTCACACCTTCAGCGCCATCGATAGGACAATTGATAGTCGTCCAACTCTGAGGCCCACCCGTGCCTTCGACAGCGCACGTCCCGATGAGGCTGCCACTCTGGTCGCCCAGACGCAGCTCGATGTTACCGCCACTACCCCCTGACGCGACGCTCGCTTCGAACGATAAAGCGCCCGTGCGGAACTCCACGCTTTCGACCTTGATGTAGTCGCCGTCATCGAGCGAGGTGACGTTGCGGCCGCCTTCGCTGCAGTCTTCCACCTCGACACCTTCGTTCCAAGCGATGGTCTCACCCTCGTTGCGAACGTAGGGGTTCAAGTTGTCAACCGCGGCTGGCCCTTCACGAGTCTTGCTGATCTCTGGGATCGAACCGTCTGCGCCGTAGCTGAACTCTTCGACGGCAACCGAGCGCTTGAATCCGCCACCGCCAGGCAACTCTTGCGTGTGGTAGAAGAAGAAGGAACGCCCTTTGAAGTCCACCATCCCACCGTGGTTGGTGAACGCGTGACCGTTGGTGTTCTGCATGATCGTGCCCTGGTACGTCCAGGGTCCTGTCGGCCCAGGGCTAGTCGAGTAGGAGATGGTCTCGGGCAGCGGACCCGACGCATACTGCATGTAGTAGGTGCCATCGCGCTTAAAGAACCAAGGCCCCTCTTCGTACAGCGTGGCGCGTTCGGGATCGCCATTGCGCTGACCAAAGCTCTGTGTGGTCATCGGGATTTCTTGCACGCCCCCGTCAATCGAGATCATGTCGTCGTTGAGCCTGACGTACCAAAGCTGCGGATTTCCGAAGTACAGGTACGCCTGGCCGTCGTCGTCCACGTACACTGCGGGGTCGATGTATTGCCAGTTGCTGAGCAACGGCTGCCCGAGTGCATCTTCGTAGGGCCCCAGGGGATTGTCGGCCACCGCCACGCCAATCGTGTCCGAAACGGGAACGTACATGTAAAACCTTCCGTCGCGCTCGACGCAATGCGGAGCCCAAGCTTTGCCCGACGCCCAAGCGAAGGACTGGTAGCTCAGTGGCGACCCGTGGTCTGTCCAATTGACCATGTCCGTCGACGAAAAGATGTACCAGTCGTTCATCGTGAAGAAGTTGTCGACGGTGACGTCCTCGTCGTGACTGGTGCAGACGTACACCCGATCACCGTAAACCATCGGCGCTGGATCCGCGGTGTACATGTGCTGTACGAAAGGATTGTCAGCGAGTGCTGGAGCTGCAGTTGCAACCACGAAAGCGCTCAACTTCGCGGCGACCAGCTTGGATTGAAGAAGCGACCTAGTGGTTCTCATCGCAAACGGTCCTCTGGGTTTCGGTCGGTGGAGTAGCTGAGGTTCATCGTCCACGTTCATGTGCCAACCCTGCGAAGCCTTCCTCCTCGCGACGTTCACGCCCCGAGCCGCGCTCGCGGAAACGCTTCTACAAGACTCGCCCTCAGAAGACGGCAGGGCGGCATGCGAAGCGAGGAGCAAGACTCGGCCTCATCGCAGTTACGCGTTGCAGGCTGCCGTCCGAGGTCGAGTCTCGCGACGACTCAGCGTTGCCACAGAGCCGCGAGGTCGAACTCCGTCGAATGGTTCGAGGCGCGCGGGAGCATCGCCGCTAGCGTTTCGAACCATGCGATTCGTCCCCCATCCCGCCGCAGCACCTCGACGAGCTGGTCGAGTAGTTCCACCAGCTATTCGTGCGGCGCACCGGATTCGGCATAGACCTTCACCTTGTCTCCGCGCTCGAGAGTAGCGTCGCCACGTCGGCGGTCTGCCCGTCGCGCAGTCGCAGCAACAGCGAGATCGACAGCATGACGTGAACCTGCGTTCACTCACGGCGGCTTAGGGCTGCGTTGAGGTGAACGGGCCATCTCCAGCGCCGATCGCACCTGCGGTGGTTGCGGTCATCAGCGGCACGTCCCTCGTCCGTGTCGTCTCGACCTCTGGTGCCGCAACCATTGCCGTTCGAAAACCTGAATTCGTCCTCGAGCTGGGCGCGATGCGGTCGGCGTCCTTCCCAACCGCCCGCATAACGCATCGCGGCACGAGATGGCGGTTCCGCCGCCGCCAGGTTGCCCGGCGCCAGCGCCTCGTGGCGCGCGATGGTTCGACGTGGTCGCGCAGCCGCCAAAATGTGCGGAGGAGGAAGGCATCGACGCGACGCGCTCTGGCGCCAAGCCGCGGTGACAGAGCCGTTCAAAAGGCTCCGCCCGCGGGCCGATGACGCTCTCCAGACAACCTAGCGAAATGCGCGTGAAACACTTGACGATCCTGGCATCAAGATCAAGCCTAGGAGTTGCGCATGTCCGTCCTACCTCAGCTGCAGATAGTTCTGAGAATGCTCGCCGTGTTCTGCGTGGCGTTTTGCGTTCCGCTGAGTGTGGCAGCAATGGTCGGACCGGATCCGGGGGCTGGGGTAACTCACGGCAACGGGGCAGATCCCAGCAGCGCGGTGTTCGCGCTGGATGCACGCAGCGCTGATTCGGTGAGCGCTGATTCGGTCAGCGTCGAGTCAGTTAGCTCGGTAGCCCAGCGGCTTGGTGATAGCGACATTGGGGACACGACTCCATTGTCCGGGGGTAGCTCCAACTCTGGCGAAGAGCGCAACGACTCGGGTGAAGAGCGCAATGGCGGGGACACCGAGCTCGAAACAGAGGTGGAGGATGACGCCCTCACCCCCTTCAGCGTGAGTGCTGAACGATATGACGATCTCGAGAGCAATCTGCCGCGATCGTCGGTCGAATTCCGACTCGACCCGCTTCCGTTAGGCACGCCAGAGCGCCCCCCTCGACGTTGAAGCTAGCCGTTCATGGCTAGTGGTGCGCCTGTGTCGCGAGTGCCGTTTGCGCGCCGCGGCGGGATTGCCTCGAGTCGTGAACGGAGTGGCCAGGAAGCGGCGGCTCGAGCCCACCGCCTCCCCCAGAGTGACGCACATCGACACGTCGCTCGACGAGTGGACCCGAGGAACTGGGGAAACTCGTCAACACGCCACCGCCAGGGGTTCGCCAATCGGACGAAAGCCTCGCGGCTGCACCAAGCACGGTCAGGCAGGAGCTCGACCCAGCTGTGCCCCCGATACCTTCAAGAACAAACTTCAATCAGACAAATTCAAGAAAGAAACCACATCATGAAAAACTTCAAATGGCTCGCACTCATCGCCGTTGGCACCAGCATGGCTTGTGCCGGAACCACCCAGAACACCCAGACGACGCTCGCCTCCGCGTCCAGCTGTTCGCAGCTGCCTGACGCTGACGCCACGGTGCAGCAACTCTACACCCCAGGCAACGTCTACGCAGCCAAACCAGTGGAACGCAAGGTGTTCAAGGCGCGCTCCGCGCAGCCTACACGCACCTTCGGCGCCTCACTCTACACTCACGCAGAGAAGGGAATGACGGCTCCCTACATGGAGCGCGTACTTCGCTGCCACGCAGCGTATGGCCAAGCCGCTCACCCCAACGATCCGCTGCACCCCGCTGCCGGGAAGATCACGGACCTCTCCGTGAGTAGCGTTGCCGGCAACTTCGCCATCAGAGTCGAGGGCGACTCGACTGAGACGGGCAAGGAAATTTGGCAACGAGCCGAAGCCCTGAGTGGACAGGCTGCCGGGGTACAAACGCAGCAAGTCAGCGCCGCTGAGAAGACTCACGGCGCCCTCTAATCCAACCCAACCCCTTGAACGATTGGCCGCCGCACGCCCCTACGTGCGGCGGTCAACGCCATTTTGGGGACGTTTTCAACGCACGAAAAGGCAAAGCGCTCAATCGGAATGCAGCTCGTCAGATCGGTTCAACTCAGCGCCTGCTTCGTGATTGCCGCGCTTTGCGTAACCACGAGCGCGCTCGCTCAGGATTCAGATTTTCAGAACTGGAGCGCGGTCGTCGCTACAGGTCAGCTCCAACCGGACGCTCCCTCGGCCCGAGCGTGGTTCGATGGTCACGCGCGGCGTGGTGATGCGGGCACTGTCGTCATCCTGCGACCAGGCGTCGGATACACGTTCGCTCCCTGGATCACTGCGTGGGTCGGGTATGCCTGGATCCCCTACTTCGACGACGCCAACGACGAACGCGTCGACGAGCACCGCATGTGGCAGCAGTTGACACTGCAAGAGACCTTCGCGCAGGGGCGCATTCTGTTGCAGTCGCGAACGCGCCTCGAGCAACGTTTTCATGAAAGCACGAGCTCGCTTGGCTGGCGGGCGCGCGAATTCGTGCGCTTCAACTATCGCCCGAGCGCTACGGCGGACGTCGGCTTGGCCATCTGGGACGAGCTGTTCGTAGGCTTGAACGAGCCGGCGTTCGCGGTGCAAGGGTACGACCAAAATCGCTTGTTCGTCGGCCCCGCGCTCTACACGCCCTACGGAGTTCGGGTCGAGGCGGGGTACCTGTTCGTTCACCTGAATCGCTCACCGAACAATCAGGTGCAGCACGTGGCGGCAGTGAACATGTTCGTGGCGCTGAACCCCTAGAGCAAACCCGTGGCAAAGAGTCTCCCGTTTCCAAGTCGGCGCCCACCGTAAAGGGCGCGCCAGACATCGAGACGCGACGATAACCCGCACCCCACCGCATTCAACGTAGAGCTGAGCATTGGTCTCATTTCAATCTGTCAGCACGCCCGCCGATCTCGGCGCCTGAGGCTGTTTCCCCTGCGCTTCCGGTGCTCAAAGCCAGCAGGCTGTTCTGCTCCGGTTCTCGTGAAAACAGCCTCAGCCACCGAGCTTGACGGGCGGGTTTGCTGCAATGCCAGGCACTGCAGGGACGACACGGGGCGACGATCAGACCAATGCTCAGAACGTAGAGGGAGCCGCGCCGGCCCGGCAAGTGTCTTCCCCCAACCCAGACGCGTGATCTGCGCGCCCAGACCCCGCTGCGCCTTCGGGCAGTTACGTCTGTCGCGCGCTGCGGGTGTTGCGCACTCGAGTTTGCAGGCGGCGGACGACTCCTCGTTCCACGCTGCGAGAGCGCGCCTTACGCGTCACTTCGAGAAAAGCGCACTTGGACGCGCGAACTCGAGCGAACGCGATGGTGGCTTGGATCCCGAGCTGGCAGAAACTTGAAACGACTCGCGCAGGCTTTCGCCGCAAGTTCGAAGCCTTGGCCGGGGGGTGAGACTTGCAGCACCTGGCTGGACTCCGGGCTGCCCGAAGGGGAAACGGTGACGAGCACGGTGACGCTGCCCGCCTCGCTTTGGGCGGAGTACGGAAAAAGATCGTCGCAGGTATGGGAGGCGAGTAACCGCGCGGGAACCTTACGCGACCCGGGCGCGGCCGGCGCGCCATCAGTACCTCCCGCCTTGCCGTGGCCGCCTCGCGCGTGGGCGCTGCCAGCGGTTCCGAAACCCGAGCCGAACGCTTCTTGGCCTCCCGATTCGCCTACTGCATGTTCACCTACGGCAGTCTGGGACGCTGCTTGTGAAATGAAACTCTCCGCTTCTGGAGCGGTCGTCGGCGTTTCGGCAAGTGAGCTGCCCCCCGCTGCAGAGTTACGCGCTACAGTGCCCGCAGCTCGTGAGCTCGAGCGTTCGGTTCCCAAGCTAGCGGCAGCTTGCGGGCGCTGCGTCTCTTGCTGCGCCTGCGAGGGACCGACGTCAGCAGGAGCAGCGCCCTCTGGCGCTACTTCTTCGACGGGTGCCAGCGGCACCTCCCGCTCGTACATCACGACGATGGATTGTTCGGTTGGCACCTGCGCGGGCGCTTGCCCTGCCATTGGCACGACCGCCGCGAGGCCGAGGTGTCCGCCGAGAGCCAGCGTCGTCGTCCAAACCCAGCGCTGGGCGGACAGACGTCGAACGAGTGGGTTTGTCAGAAGCGCAGGCACCCTCCAAGGGTTGCGCAGCTTTGCTTCAGGAACGTTTCGTCGCTTATTCCCCCTGGTATACCCGCACCACGCACCGAGCTGAAACAGTGTACAGCACCGCAACGGCGCAGATAGACGGCAAAAAACGCGCCCTCAATGCGCGAGGGACGTCGTGAGCAAACTCATCGGGTTGTCTTTGGATTCGCCGGAAATGTTGCGGGTGAGGGGGCGAAGTGCATTCTCTGCGACGCCTGAACGCCGCAGCAGTTTGATCAGTTGTTCCGCATCACTGTGGTCGCCGAGGACGATGGCGACGACGGCTTGACGGTAGATGTCGTCGAGGGTTCGTTCGACGGTGTACACGTCGCGGCCGTCGGGGGTCATGGCGGCGGACAAGATGAAACGCGAGGAACGGCGCAGGGTCTTGCGCGCGATGCCGCGGTCCGTGCGACCCGTAGCGTGGGGCGCGAAGCGGAACCACAAGCCGTCGGACGTGAGATGCCGCAACAGTGACTTGTCCCAGCGGGGGTCGACTTCGACGCGCAGTGGGCGCGCGTCGGCAAGCTCCGCCAAGGAGTATTCACCTGGCACGCCCTGTACGGCCACGTCGCGGATCAAGGCGCCGAGCAGAGGTTCGAGCTTGAGCAGCTCAGCGGCGAGCGGACCTCGTTGAAGCAGCGCAGTGGGCACGACCACGACGTCTGGGCGGATCCCTGACGTCAACCGTGCGGACCACAAGCGCCAAGCCGCTTCGGGTGAACTCACGAGCAACATGCTGCGCGCGGGCAAACGCTCGAAGGTTTGTTCCGACCACTGGCGCGTGGCGCTCATCGTGCGTTGACGGGCGTCGAGCGCCGCGCCCTCGACGAGCAGCAATACAGCGCACAGGTGTGCGAACGCGACGACCTGCACGGTCATTCGCGCGAAGGGTCTGCGCGAGTTGCTGAGCGCGCGCGTGATGAGGGCGAGACCCAAGCTGCTGGTCGCACCGAGAATGCCGAGCGCCACCAGGTGCAGCTCACGACTGGGCCAGGCTAACGCGACTGCGACGAATCCGAGCGCGGGCAATGTCGTCAAGCGACCGCGCACGGTTTTCAGGGCGAACAGCGCGCCGCCGAGGGCCAGCGCGAACAAGTACAGACCCAAGTCGTTCGGCAGGTCGAAGGCTTCGATCGCGACGCGTTCCGTGGGCTTGCCGAGGTCGAGGCCGAGCGAAAAGCCGTTCACCCGAGTTTCGAGCAGCGACGGCAACAGCCCGACGACGAGCACGAGCGCAATGAAGCCGAAGGTGAGAAACAGTTGCCGCAACGTCGGGAGCTCGGTGCGCAGCAACACGCGGACGCCCAGAGGTACCAGCGCCGCGATCCCGAGCGCGCGCGACTCGAGCAACAACAGCGCCAACAAGCCTCCCCGCGCGAGCCAGGCTCGGCTCGAGTTGCCATCGAACTGCAGGTTCAGGAGCAGCCATAGCGCCAGCGCGGCCGCCAGGGCAGGCCCCCCGACCAGTACCGACGCGGACTGCCAGGCGCCACCCAACGTCGCGACCAAAGCTCCGCACAATGCGAGCAGCGCACGACCCGAGTGACCCACGCGGTCGGCGAGCAGCGAATAACCGAGCCGAAATACGGCGTACCCCGCGATCGCGAGCATCAGCGACGAGAGCAGGCTGAGGCGCAGCAACGTCGTGCCGATCGGCAAGAGCGCGAACGCCGACGCTAGGGCGCCCGAAAGCACACCCTCGCCGCCCACTTGCACGAGGTCGAGCGCGCGCACCACGCCGACGTCCTGTGACCAGCGCTCGACGCCATCGAGCCGCGCCAGCGAAAGGGAAAGCGGCACCAGCACCGAAGCCCAGCAGCAAACGGAATACAGCGGGCTGCGCTCCGAAGTCACCCGTCCGCTGTTGCCATAAGTGCCTGATTGGGCCCAATTTTCGGCTTTCCCAGGTGGCCTCGAACGAGCGCCTTCGCAGTTCGAGGCGATTGTGCGTCGGACGCCAGTCGCGAGGTTGTTCTGACTCGGCTTGCGCGCTAAATGCGGGAACCCTTTTTGCAGGCCCACACGCCGTGGGCCCCGGAGAATGCCCCGTGGCCAGATTCATCGACGAGCTCAAGCGAACCCACCACAACGCTGCCCTGCGTGCTTCGAATATCGATGACGAGGTCGTGCTGTTCGGCTGGGTCGACAAGCGCCGTGACCACGGCAGCTTGATCTTCGTCGATCTGCGCGACCGCGAGGGCATCACGCAAATCGTGTTCGATCCAGAGCAGAACAAAGAGGCCCACGGCTTGGCGGAAGCGTTGCGCAGCGAGTGGGTGATCGGCATCCGCGGCAAGGTCCGCAGCCGCGGCCAACAGTTCTCCAAAAAGAAGAACGAGATGGTGAGCGCCGCCAACCCCAACCTCGCCACGGGCGAAGTCGAGGTGCTGGTCGAAGAGATGACGATCTTCAACAAGGCAGAGACGCCGCCGTTCGAAATCGTCGACAACACCGAGACGCGCGAAGAGGTGCGGCTTCAGTATCGCTATCTCGACTTGCGTCGCAAACCGCTGCAGCAGGCGTTACGTCAGCGCCACAAGTTGAACCAAGCGACGCGCAACTACCTGTCAGATCAGGGCTGCCTGGAAATCGAAACGCCGTTCTTGGTCAAGTATACGCCTGGCGGCGCCCGCAACTTCTTGGTGCCCGCGCGCGTGGCACCCGGGAAGTTCTACGCGCTGGCCGAGAGCCCGCAGCTGTTCAAGCAGCTGTTCATGGTCGCAGGGTACGACAAGTACTTTCAGATCGTGCGCTGCTTCCGCGACGAGGACCTGCGCATCGATCGCCAGCCCGAGTTCACACAGATCGACATCGAGCTGTCGTTCATCAACCAAGACGACCTGTTCAAGCTGGTAGAGGGTCTGATCTTCCGTATTTGGAAGGACGTGCTCGACATCGACTTGCTGGAAAAGTACCCGAGCGGCAGCTTCCCACGGCTCAAGTTCGAAGACTCGATGCGCGACTACGGCAACGACAAGCCCGATCTGCGCTTCGAGATGAAGCACATCGACTTGACGGATCTCGTGATCGAACACGACGGCGGTGGCATTCCGTTTTTTCAGCCAATCGCCGAGAAGTTCAAGAGCGGCGCTTACCGCCGTGACCTGCCTTCCGAAATCGTCAAAGCCATGGTCGTGCCCGCGGCGCACAACCTGACGCGCTCGGACGGCGACAAGCTCGAAAAATACGCCAAGAGCATGGGCGCTGGCGGCCTCGCCCGCGCCAAGGTCGCGGCTGACGGCAGCTGGACGCAGTCGCCCCTGGCGAAGAGCGTAACGCCCGAGTTCCAGGCCGCGATCAACAAACTGACGAACGCGCAAGAGGGCGACGTCATCCTGTTCCAGTTCGGCAAGACGTCGCTGGTTCACACGGTGATGGCGAACTTGCGCCTGTTCGAGGCCAAGCGTGCAGGAGTCATTCCCGAGAGCGGGCACGGCGACAACTTCCAGTTCTGCTGGGTGATCGATCCGCCGCTGTTCGAGTACGACGAGGATCGCAAAGGCTGGGCTGCCGCTCACCACGCGTTCACCCGCCCCCACGACGAGGACGTCGATCTGATCGAAAAGGATCCGGGCCTGGTCAACTGCTACCGCTACGACGTGGTGCTCAATGGCTTCGAAATCGGCGGCGGCTCGATCCGTCTGCACGACCCCGAGGTGCAGGCTCGCGTGTTTGCGGCGCTCGGCATCGGCCCCGAGGAAGCGCGTGAGAAGTTCGGGTTCTTGCTCGACGCGCTGAAGTTCGGCGCGCCCCCGCACGGCGGTATCGCGCTCGGCATGGACCGCATCGCGATGTTGATCGCGGGCAGCGAAAGCATCCGCGACGTGATCGCGTTCCCCAAGACCCAGCGCGGTACCGACCAGATGAGTGACGCACCTACCTCGGTCAGCCCTGAGCAACTCGCCGAGTTGCGCGTCCGCGCCATCCTCGACCAGTGAGCAGACTCTGGCCCGCAGTCCGGCTGCGGGCCGCAGTCGCTCCCACATTGGCGCCTCGGTCCTTCACGACTGGATCATCGTCTCGTAGATCGCCGTGATCCCCGGCGCTTGGCGGTTCAACTCGCCCGCCCGTCAAGCTCGGTGGCTCAGGCGGTTTTCGCGAGAACCGTAGCGAAACAGCCTCCCGGCGTTGAGCAACGGAAGCGCAACGGAAACCGCCTGAGCCGTCGAGATCGGCGGGCGCCCTCGCAGCGCGAAATGACGCCGCAGTCGTTCCCTTGACTTGGGTTGGCTCGGCGGCACACCCTGCGTTTGATGACGGGTACCATCCTGGTAGTCGACGACAGCCCGACGATCCGGAAGGTCGTCACGGGTGTACTGCAAGCGCGGGGCTTCGAAACCCACTCGGCCAACGATGGGCGTGAAGCGCTGGAGGTGCTGCGCGAGCACTCGGCGGATATGGTGTTGCTCGACTTCGTGATGCCCGTGATGAACGGCTATCAGTTTTGTCGCGAGCTGCGCGCGGATCCCAAGCTGCAACACCTGCCCGTGGTGCTGATGAGCGCCAAGGGCGACAAGATTCGCGGACAGTTCGTGCAGCAAACGGGAGCGGTGGACGCCATCACCAAACCGTTCGATCCGCGTGCTTTGGTTGCGGTGGTGGAGACGACTCTGCGCAAGCCGCAGCGCGACTCGAAGTTGCCGCCGCTGCGCGACGATCAAGCGTCGGATCTGGCGCGACTCGAGCGCATCACGGATCCCGACGAACGCGCCCGTGAGTTGGCGACACTGTTCGCCCGCAGCCTGGGCAAACTCGTGATGCCGCTGTTTGCGACACTCGGGCCGCGCCCTGAGCCCGGCAAGTTAGCGGACGAACTCAGTCGCTTGCTGGTGCCCGAACGACTGCGGGGACTGGGTGGACTACTGAAGCTGCTGGACAAGCGACGTACGGAGTCCGCCGTGTTAGCGGGGGACTTGGGCTTCATTTCGATCGCCGAGGTGCTGCAGATGCTCGAGCTGCAACGCCAAACGGGAGCTTTGCAAATCACCTACGGCGATCAGGAGATCACGCTGTACTTGGTGGACGGCCGCGTCGACTTCGCTCGCTCCAGCAACCTGCCGCTCAGCTTCAAGATCGGTCGTTTCTTGGTGGAAGACGGCGTGATCTCGCGGGAGCAACTCGAACCCGTGCTTCAAGATTCGGGCACGCGTCATCGCTTGCTCGGTGAGGAGCTGGAGCGACGTGGGGTCGTCAAACCCGAACAGCTGCGCGAAGCTCTGAAACGTCAATCGAGCGAACTCGTGTACGAAGCCGTGCGCTGGAGGAACGGTCGTTTCAGCTTCGACGTGGGGCAAAGTTGCCCCGAAGCCACCATGGCGCAGCTGGCACTCAACCCTGGCGGCCTACTCATGGAAGGCTTCAGGCGCGTCGACGAATGGCAATTGATCGAAGGCTCGTTCAAGTTCGACGACGTGATCATGCCGGATCAAGCTGCCATCGAACGCCTGTCGGAACGTTCCGAGTTCGAGCCGCTGGAAGAGTTGGTGCTCGCCACCATCGACGGCAAACTCAACGTGCGCCAGATCGTCGACGAGGTGGACGCGAGCACCTTCGACGTGTGCAAAGCGCTGTATCAGTTTCTCAACTCGGGGATGGTGCGACGCAAAGGTGTCGCCGCGTGAAACGACGTGGTGGCTGAGCTCGGACGGGTCCGCACCCCGTGATGCGATGATCGGTTGGTGCACTTTTCGCCCAACCCAAAAAAACCAAACGATGCCTCGAACAGCAGTCGACGTCGAAGCCGTGGGTCGAAACGATCTCCGAGAACTCGAGACGCTGGCTGCGTTCAGTAGTCGCCCGCACCCCGACTTCCAGAGTGAGCTGGCCAAGGAGCATTGCCTTGCGTGGGTTGCGCGGCGCGGCGAGACGCGACGCGCAGTGGCGTTCTTGCTGGTGTGGGCGGTCGCCGACGAACTGCAGATCGTCGACATTGCGACGGCACCCGACGCACGTCGACGGGGCGCAGCCAGCGCGCTACTCACAGCGCTGCGCGATTTCGCGGTCTCTCACGGATTTCGCTGTGCTCTGCTCGAGGTGCGCGCGTCGAACTCGGCCGCACTGGCCTTGTACGCGGCGCACGGCTTTGAGACAACACGGCACCGCCCGAAATATTACGCTGACGGCGAGGACGCATTGGAGCTCGTGCGGAGCTTCGCCGAATCGAGTCGGTAATCTGATACGGTCACCGCGAATCATGACACCGAGCAAGCCGAGTGAACTCGAAACCCCAACCCGCGCACGTCGGGCGATCGCATGGGGTTCGCGCTGGGCACTGCTCGTGTCGACGGCTCTCTCTGGGTGTCAGCTGCTTGGCGACGACAAGCCCGAACCCACCAAACCGATCGACGCAGTTGGCGAGGAAGGGGCGAATCCTGCCGTTGTTCCAGCGCCGCTACCCGACAACGCATTGGGCAACCCAGCGACCAAGACACGCAACAAGAGCGCCAGCGCGACGGCCACGGCGACGCCGCTGCGTATGCTGACGCCCGAGCCCTTTGCACCACAACAACCCGTCGCGTCGCGCAGCGGCGACAAGTCTGCGCTCGGGGAGTCGTTGCTCGAGTTGGAGGCGGAGTTTCGCTGGCCTGGGCACACACCAACGATCAAGGTGCCGGGACTCGACAAGGATGCGCGAGAGGCACTGCAACGGCGTCTGGGTCGAGCCGTGCGCATCGAGTTGCATTCCGATGGCACCATGGACATGCGTCTCCTTGGCGGCGTGTTTCCCGTCGCGCAAGGCAGTCACTTGCAGGGACGCTTGGACCGATTCGGTCAGCTGCTGATTTGGCCGGATCTGTCGACGTACCGCGTGTTGCCTCAGGGTAGCCTGCCCGCGCTGTTGCGCGAAGGACGCGTCGACGTCGTGCCTCTGGTGTTTGGCGACGTGGAGCCAACACCAGCCAAGCCGATCGCGCGACGCTTCGGGTTTCAAGCGTTCGAGACAGTGCTCAAGGCGAACCGCGGGTCGTTAGTGGTCGAGATGGTGGAGAGTAACGAGTTCGAGCACGCGGGGATCCCGTTGTGCCGCGCGCTACTCGAGCTGCTCTCGATTGCGCCACACCCCGAGGTCTGCTCGGACGACCGAGTGATCGTCCGCGCGACGTACCAACTGCCGGGCAGCGAGCTGCAGTTCGAGGTGCATTCCCTCAAGAACAAGTCCGATTCCTCGCCGCGTGCGCTGACGTTGCCCCCAAAAGGTGCGAGGTTCGTGGCTCGCGGGCTCCCAACGCCGCGCGTATTGCTTGGCGAAGGTGAACTCGAAACGTTGCGCAATACGGACGATTTGGGAGCACTGGAGCTGACGAACGCGTCGGATCTCGGCGGCTGGCTGTTGCTCGATGGAAACCCGGTGGCGTTCGTCGCCCCGCGCACGCGTCGCACTTTCGGCAAGCTTCCGCACGGCGACTATCACTTGGAGCTGCGCGACTTTTTCGGCGCGCAGCTGCTGCCGCCTGGCCCGATCAAGGTCGAGCAGTTGACGCGCGTCGGAGAGCCCCAAGAAGTGGACGCAGGCGCCGCCGCGCCTGATCAGTCACCGAACTCGGAGAGGTAGTCGTCGAGCTCGAAGCTGACGTCGGTGAGGCCCGCGTCCACCATCTGCGAGCGGAGGGCTTCTACGGCAACCTGGATGCCGTCGAAACGTGTCGCGAACGTGAAGAAGTCGCGCTCGCTCACTTCGGGCAGCGCCTCCAAACGACGCGAGACCAATTCGCGTTCGTCGCGTGGTAGGCGCAACTCCGACGACGGCCCCGAGTGGGTCGTCGAACCCTTGAGCACGTCGTACCCCACGCCAATTGGATTGAGCGCCAGAAACACGGGTTGCATCCACAACATCCAGCGGTGAACATCCGTTTCCTGAGCGCGCCAGAATCCGCCAAACTCCAGTGCGAGCACCTGCCCGAAGTACGCGCCCGCGGCTTGCGCGATCAGGGGCTCGGCTTCGGGGCGTTCTTTGATCTGTTCGCGCGCGGCAAGCATGTAGTGGTCGAGCAATGGCAGAGTTTCGTGACTCAAGTCCAAGTCCACGCCCGTTGTCGCGCGCACGAAGCGCGCGCAGCTGGTAACCAGCTCCGTGATGTGAGGTGGGACGACTGGGGCAATGTCAGGAGATGTCACCGTAAATGAGCCTATTCCGAAAGTAGGGAGTGGGGAACCTGGATCACGCGTCTGGGGCATCCTATCCTGAAACTCACCTTCGACCGTCAGAACCAGCATGCGCCTAGGTATTCTCAGCGACATTCACGCCAACTATCAGGCACTGAGCGCCGCGCTCGAAGTCCTGCGTCGCGAACGCTGTGACGAACTGTATTGTTTGGGGGACGTCGTTGGCTACGGCGGCTCGCCGAACGAGTGTGTCGACGTGGTTCGCGGTGTCGCCAAGGCCACGGTGGTGGGTAACCACGACGCGGCGGCGGCAGGCCGCATGGATTACTCGTACTACTACGACGCCGCGAAAAACGCCCTGGACGCCCACGCAGAACAGCTCACCGAAGCCAACATGCAGTGGCTGCAAGCGCTGCCGTATACCCATTTGCTGACTGAGTACGGTGTTCAGTTGTGTCACGGATCTCCCATTCGTTTGGAAGAGTTCGAGTACGTGTTCCTACCCGAGCAAGCACGTGAGTGCCTGCCGATGTTCGACGAGCTGCTTCAACTGACGTTGGTCGGCCATTCCCACTTGTGCCGAGTGTTTGCGCTCACGCCGGACGACGTCGAGGAGTTGCCCGTCGAGGACTTTCAGCTGCGCGACGACCGCAAGTACATCGTCAGCGTGGGTTCGGTCGGGCAACCCCGTGACAGTGACAATCGCTGCAGCGTCACCGTGTTCGATACCGAGGCGAGGCGCTTCGAGTTCAAGCGAGTGCCCTACGACGTCGAGTCGGCCGCCGACCGGGTTTTCGAAAGTGAACTCGCCGCAAACTTCGGCAACCGACTGTTCATCGGGGCCTAACCGCAGCAGGGGTGCTTGCAATACTGCACGGACGTATCGCATCGACCCAGTTCGAACCCCGCCACCGTCTGCGGAAGAATTTCGGGACGTCTGCGTAGTTTCAACAGAAGCCACGAGACACAGGGTTTGGGCGCCATGGGAACTTGCTCGATCGCCTGCAATCGGTGAGAAGCCGACCGCAATTGCTTTGGCTTCGCCCTGGCGTCGGCGCTAGCCCGCACTATTTCTTACTCTGCAGGCCAGCGCCGAAATGACCGAACCAACGAATGCCCCCGAGCGTCAACCCACCCGATGGTACCAGCGGAAAACGGTCTGGGGCGTGGCTGGCCTGGCCGCATGTGGTGCCGCAACACTCGGAAGTTGTTGGATCTGCCCAGGAAAACTCCGAGCGCTCGCGCATCAGCTCGGTCAGCAGCCCTCGGAGCTGCGCGTGCAGCGCATCTCGCTCACGGGCCCGTTGGCTGAGCCAGAGGCAGAGATCTCGGGGTTAGCCTGGCACGGGGAAGAGCTCGTGCTGCTGCCGCAATTCCCGAAACGGGCAGGGGGCGGTCAGGCCAGAGTCTACAAACTGAGCCGCGACGCCATTCGCACGTACCTCGACTCGGACGACCCCGCCGCGTTGCAGCCTACGCCCGTGACCTGGAACGACCCGGTGAGTGGGTCGATTCCCGGGTTCGACGGCTTCGAAGCGATCGCCTTCAAGGGTGAACACGCGTTCGTTGCGGTCGAGAGTGATGGGGAGCCGGGAACGGTCGGCTACTTGTTGCGGGGCGACGTCGACACGGCGTTGAAGCAAGTGACGTTGAGCCACGAACACATGGCGCGACTTCCCGCGCAAGACCACGTGGGCAATCTTGCGTACGAAGCGCTCGCAGTCACCGACAACTCGATCTACGTGCTGTACGAAGTAAACGGCGCCACCAACGCGGCCGCGCGCGTGTTCGTCTTTGACCACGACTTGAACCCCAAGCCCACTTCGACGGTGAGCCACTTGGAGTACCGCATCACGGACGCAACCTCGGTAGAGGGCAATCGGTTTTGGGTCACCAACGTCTTCTGGCCAGGCGCCAGTTGGAAACCCGGGCATTGCACGCTCGCCGAGCGGTTCGGTGTCGGCGCCACTCATCGTACGTCCCGCGCCGTGGAGCGTCTGGTCGAGCTAGAGATCACGCCTCGCGGCCTCGAGGCCGTCGACGCGGCGCCCATTCAGTTTCGCCTGGAAGCCAACCAGACGCGCAACTGGGAAGGACTCGCGCGCTTCGAGGGTGGTTTCATCATCGCCACAGATGAACACCCCGAGTCGGTACTGGCTTTCGTGCACGCCGATTGACGGCAGGCGTGATCCTGCCCTCACATCCGCGGACGCCGAAACCGACGTGGCGCTGACCAACGGGCTCGTGACGCGCCCCTACGCAAAGGCCGCGCCCCGAGCAGCGGTCCAATGAGCGCGAGCCCCGCGATGAAACCACCCAGGTGCGCGAAGATCGCCACGCCGACCGTGGCACCGCCCAACGACTGGTACGCCATGAGCAGGTTCTGGAAGAAGAAGATGAAGGCGATCACCCAAGCTGGGACATGCACGAAGATCCCCATGAGCAACCAAAGCAAAGGCACGGTGTTCAGCGCGAGGATGCGTGCTCGTGGAAACAGCATGATGTATCCGGCGACCACGCCTGCGATCGCACCAGATGCGCCGACCATGGGGATCGAACTGTCCGAGTCAGTGATCACCTGCAGCGCGGCCGCTGCGACGCCCGTCAACAGATAGAAGAAAAGGTAGCGACGCCTGCCGAGTACGTCCTCTAGATTATCGCCGAATATGTGGAGGAACCACATGTTGGATGCTAGGTGCACGATGCCCCCGTGCATGAACATGCTGCTGAAAATCGTGAACCACTCCCCCGAAGGGTCGGCAACCAAGCGAGCAGGCACCAAGCCGTACCAAGCCGTGAGCCAATACTGGCCCGCACTTTCTCCCAGGCTGACCATGGCGAACACCGAAACGTTCAGCGCGATGACCACGTACGTGAGCCAGGGTTGGCTGCGAGTCGGGTTGTCGTCGCGAATCGGGAAAAACATGGGTCGGCGGCGGCCAAACGTGCTCATAGGCCCCACACCGCGCTGACGCAAGGTGCCCACTTCCAAGGGGGCCCACACCCGTGGCAGGAGTTCCCGTAGCGCAGCTGCTCGGGGCCACGGCGCATTCGCACTCACCGTACTCGCCCTGGCTTGCTCCGACTTTCGCGACTGGCTGCTAGGCATCGAGCAAAGGCTCCACTATCCTGGCCCGACATGCCTTCGGATCGGACGCAGTGTTGTCGGGACCAACGCGGGCGACCCGCAGCCAGCTCCAGGCCGCGTCGCTGTCGACTCGGGAAGTGCGCCGCGACGTTCGGTCTACTGCTATCTCTGATCGCGTGCGCGAGCTCGGGCCTGCAGGGTCAAACCTTCCGCCAGGGCGACATTGCCTTCCGCGTAGGCGCCATGCCCGACCATTGGCGACTGTTGGAAGATCCTTCCTTGGAGGGTGATCTCGCGTCGTTCGCGTTTCGTAGCGACCAGACGCAAGTGACCGTAGGCGTCGCGGGTAGGTGCGGACGTGACGCGGAGGACGTCCCGTTGCGTGCGCTCACCCAGCACCTGACGATCGGTTTCACAGAGCGCCAAATCACCCAACAACGTGAGTTGATGCTGGATGGTCGCGCCGCCCTGCGCACGGAGATGACGGCGCGCCTAGACGGCGTCCCGAAGGAGCTGGCGTTCGTCGTACTCAAGAAAGACGGCTGCGTTTACGATTTCTGGCGGATTTCCGACCGGGCTGGCCAAGACACGCGTGACTTCGATGCGTTCGTCGGCGGCTTCACCACGCTGGACTGACGACCTCACGCGCGTGGAGGCGGGGAGCACGGGCGTTGGGCTGCTGCGGCCACTCGGCGTTTCGTGCTACACCCGGCCGATGATCAGGGAACGCAGGAGCGTGAGGCAGTCGGTCCCGAGCGTCCGATGTCATCCCACGGGCGCGACCATGACGTTGACGTTTCGGGGTGATGCGGAGCGCTGATGGCAGGCGAATCAGCACCGACCACGCGACGGCCATCTGCGTTGCCGCCACCTCTCGAGATCGAACCACGCAACGTGATCGTCGAGAAGGTCAGCGACGGCCTCTTGCAGATGGGCGAAGTCAGTATGATGGTGGGGCGCGCGTTTCTGTGCCTCTTCAAGCGACCGTTCGAAGGCAAGGAGATCATCTTGCAGATCCAGAGCCTGGGCGTCGCGTCGACGGGCATCGTCGTGGTCACCAGCGTGTTCATCGGCATGGTGATGTCGACGCAGTTTGCCTTCGGCCTGCAGAAGTTCGGGGGCATGGAATACACGGGGCGCGTCGTGGCGCTCAGTTTTGCGCGTGAACTCGCGCCCACACTCACGGCGGTGATCGTCGGCGGCCGCATCGGCGCGGGCATGACGGCTGAACTGGGTTCGATGGCCGTGACCGAACAAATTGATGCCATTCGCGCGCTCGGCGCGGACCCCGTGAAGAAGCTCGTCGCGCCGCGGTTGGTGGCGTCCATTCTCGTGTTGCCGATCCTGGGGAGTTTCGCACTGGCGCTGGGTTTCTCGGGGGCGATGTTCATCACAGACCTGCAGTTCGGCATTCCCGCGCCCTTCTTCTTGAGCTCCGCCCTCGCGACGTTGAAGATGATGGATTACATGGCTGGGCTGATCAAAACGCCATTCTTCGGCCTGATCATCGCCACGGTGGGTTGCTATTACGGGCTGAAGACCCGCGGCGGCACGGCGGGTGTCGGCAGCAACACGACCAAAACTGTCGTCGTCACGTCTATTTCGATTCTGATCGTCGACTTCTTTCTGACCAAGGCGGTCATCGTATTGTGGTCGTTTTTTTGATTGAGGCTCAGACCCCTCGCCCAGCTGCGCGAACCAACATGCCGTGCCACTCATGACGAACGATGCGACGAGCGCGGTCAGCACTGGAGCAGTGGTCATCACTGGAGCCGGCCGTGGTATCGGGCGCGCGTGTGCGCTGGAGTTTGCGGCGCGCGGCCACGTCTGTGCGTTACTCGGGCGGCGTTCAGCCCACATGACCGAGACACTGCGCGAGTGTCAGGCGGCGGCGCCGCAGTCGTTTTTCGTCGAGTGCGAGCTGACCGAGCCGCACACCATCGATGCGGCGGCTGCCGCCGTACTCGAACGATCCACGCCGCTCGCGTTGATCAACAACGCGGGCATCGTCGAGCGAGCCAGGGTCGAGCGCGTGAGCTTAGTCTCATTGCGGCGTCAACTCGACACCAACTTGCTGGGACCGATCTGGCTCACGCGTGCGCTGGTCGGCGCCATGCGCCAAGCGGGTCGCGGGCGTATCGTCAACATCGGAAGTATCAGCGGCACGCTCGGGAGCGCGAACCAGACCGTCTACAATGCCAGCAAGTGGGCGCTCACGGGCTTCACCAAGTCGCTGGCGGAAGAGCTCTCAGGATCTGGCGTCATGACGCTGATCATTCAACCTGGGGGCGTTGCCACCGACATGATCGCGGGTAGCCCCTTCGAACCGACCCTCACCCCAGAACAGGTCGCGAAGACCGTTGCGCACTTCGCGCTCGACGCACCGCTAGCCCACAACGGCGCTAGCATCGAGATGTTCGGGCCCTGAGCGCCCCCAATCGGCCTTGGCCCGACCGTCACACGGCACAAAATGGTAAGGGCCGCCGCACCCGCTTTCCTCTACCGTTGCTCCCTCCCGGGCCTGGCGGGTTTCAAGGCGCGCAGTCGGCGACCCACAAAGTCGACTGAGCTGGTACCGCAGCGACGGTAGCGACGCAAGCCCATTTCACCCTTCCACACGGCGCAAGACCAACCTGGCCCATTGCGCCTCGCGAGACCCAGCCAACGAGTCTCACAAGGGAATGTTTCCGTGCTTGCGCGCAGGACGTTGCTGCCGCTTGTTGACCAGCAACGAAAGCCAGTTGCAGAGGCGCTGGCGCAGTTGACGTGGCTGGATCACCTCGTCGACGAAACCGAGCTCTGCGGCGTGCTTAGGGCTCAGAAAACGCTGCGTGTATTCGCTCGCGAACTTCGCGTGCAATGCCTGAGGGTCTTCCGCCTGCGCAAGTGTGCGGCGGTGGATGATGTTGACGGCACCATCGGCGCCCATCACCGCGACTTGGCCGGTTGGGAACGACAGGTTGACGTCCGCCCCGATGTGCTTGCTGCTCATCACGTCGTAGGCGCCGCCATACGCCTTGCGCGTGATCACGGTGAGTTTCGGCACCGTGGCCTCGCAGTAGGCGTACAACAACTTCGCACCATGCAGAATGATGCCGTGGTGCTCTTGGGCTACCCCGGGTAGAAACCCAGGTACGTCCACCAGAGTAACGAGAGGAATGTTGAATGCATCACAGAAGCGAACGAAACGTGCGGCCTTGACGCTCGCGTCGATGTCCAACACGCCCGCCAGCACCGCAGGCTGGTTGGCGACGATACCCACCGAGTGCCCGTCGAGGTGCGCAAACCCCACGACGATGTTCTGCGCGAAACGCGGCGCCACCTCGAGAAAATCCCCGTCGTCGACCATCGCTTCGATGATGCGCTTGATGTCGTAGGCCTTGTTGCTCTCTTTGGGTACGACGTCCTCGATGGCATCGAGTGAGCGATCCGCGGGATCTTCGGTACGTCGTCGCGCGGGGCTCTCCATGTTGTTCTGTGGGAGAAAACCGACCAGCTTCCGCACCGAGGCGAGACAGCTGGCTTCGTCGGGCGACGCGAACTGGCAGACGCCCGACTTTTCGGCGTGAACCGAAGCCCCACCCAGCGCTTCTTTCTCGACCCTCTCGTGGGTCACCGCAGCGATCACATCAGGGCCCGTGATGAACATGTGGGACTGCTCTTCGACCATGAAGATGAAGTCGGTGATGGCAGGCGAATACACCGCACCTCCTGCGCAGGGCCCCATCACTACGCTGATCTGCGGTACGACACCACTAGCCGCCGTGTTGCGGTAAAAGATGTCCGCGTAACCCCCGAGGGCAGCAACGCCCTCCTGAATGCGAGCGCCACCCGAGTCGTTGATACCGATGATGGGAGCGCCCACCCGCATCGCCAGGTCCATGACCTTGCAGATCTTGGAAGCGTGAGCCGCACCGAGGGAACCGCCCAATACGCCAAAGTCCTGGGAGAAGACGAACACTGGTCTCGAGTGAACGCGACCCTGGCCGACGACGACGCCGTCACCTTCGACCTTGCGGTCCTGCATGCCGAAGTCGTGGCACTGGGTGGAGACGAGCTGATCTATCTCGATGAACGAACCAGGATCGAGCAGCTGTTCCAGACGTTTTCTGGCGGCGGACTGAGTCGGGGGCATGCCTAGATTCTTTCACCGCCGAGCGAGCGGGACACAAGCGCCAATCGACGGCGAACGTCTTTGGGACCGAGCCAGCCCGGCAGCTGACGCTGCCTCAGCCGCCGAGTCGGCGGCCATCATCACGGAACCAACGAGCCCGACGCCCAGCAAGCCGTTCGCCTGGAGGCGCCGCGAACGTCAGTGACGTTTTGCGAACGGGTCGAAGTCGTCTTCGGCGTTGGAACCGTCGTCGTCTGCGGCCGGAGTCGGCCCGGCGGGTTTGGCGGGGTCGGGGAACGCCGCAGCGGGTACGGCCGGACGCGCTCCGCGGGGCGCGGGGCGCCCACGCCGCTGAGTTGCGGGACGTTTGCTCGAGCTGCGTCGTTCAGCACCTGCCTCACTACCCGCATCTACGTCGTCCGCCGTGGGTAGCTCGCTCACTTCGAGGGCGGACCGCGCCGCCTCCGAAAGTGTCTCACCCCGATCGGCGGACGCGCCATCGTCTGCCGCCGCGGGAGCCGTCATCGTCGGCTCTTTTTCGGCTCTTGCCTCGGCGTTCTGCGCTGCGTTTTCAGCGACTGGCTGTTCGTCGTCCCCTCCGAACGCGAGCAAGAAGAACCCCAACAACAAAACCACTGCACCCCCGACGACTGCGGCTTGGCGCTGCTTTGGCGTGAGGCTTTGCAGTGGCCCCGTGCGCCAGCTCTCGGTGGTTGCCACGTCCGCAGCAAGTTCTCCAGCAAGGGGGTCGAACCCCAAATCCGCACCTGTTTGAGACACGGGGGCTGGCGGCGCCGAGTGCATTTCGAGCCTGCCGTCACTGAGCGAATACCGCTGGTCATCGTCACTCAGTTGCAGATCACGATACGCGGTGCGCACGTCGAACTGCATCTCCACCGCGCTCTTGTAGCGGTGCGACTTGTCGCGGTGCAGGGCGCGGTTGACGATGGCGCACACGCGCTCGGGAATCGACGGGTCGATGTTCTCCAGCTTCGGCGCCGACTGCGTGACCGCTAGCACCAACGACTCGTTGACCGTACCGCCCTGATGAACGTACCGCCCTGTGAGCAAGGTGAACATCGACGCACCGAGTGCCCACAGGTCACTTTGCGCGTCGACCTTGTCCCAGTGTGCGCTCGCCTGTTCGGGCGGCATGAACGCAGGCGTCCCCATCGACACCCCTGCCAGGGTCTGGCCGGGACTTTCGGGAACGTTGATGCGAGCGATCCCGAAGTCCAAAAGACGAACGGTATTCTCCAGCGTCAAGAACAAGTTCTCGGGCTTGATGTCGCGGTGAATCACACCCTTGTCGTGGGCGGCGGCCAGCGTATCGAGCACGGCGTCGGTCAGTGACAGAACCTCGAGCGGCTCGAGTACGCCGCCCTTGCGTTCGCGTCGAATCTCGAGGTTCTCGCCCTCGAGCAAGTCCATGACGAGAAACGCGCAACCATCATCTGTGGTGTCGTCGTCGTGAACCGTGACCGCACCTTCGTGTTCGATGTGGTTGCCGACATACGCCTCTCGTAGAAAGCGTTCGCGAAAGTGTTCGTGCGCTGACAGTTCTGGGTGCAGAATCTTGAGCGCAACACGTTTACCATTGCGATGACTCGCCCCGTAAACGGACGCGGTACCCCCAACGCCGAGCAGCTCGTCGAGAGTCCAACGGTCTTTCAGAGTCGCGCCGATTCGCGCTCGCGCGAACGCCTCAAGCTCTTCCTGAGTCACGTGTTGTTCCTAAGACCGATTATTCGCCAAGAGGTGGATGCGTTCCCGCTGAATTCCGAAGCCCTGATCTCGAAAGTGATCTCGAAAACCTGCGACGCTGAGTCTCTGAGTCCCAAGTCGCCGAGTCCCCAAGTCGCCGAGTCCCCAAGTCCCCAAGCCGCTGAGTTGCGCGCCGAGTCGCGAGGCCGTTGGACCCAAAACTGTCGAGTTCGTGGGTACACTGAACCTCCAAAACCTGATTCGAGAAGACTGCCAAATCCAAGAACGCCGAATCCGAGATCCCTCGAATCCCACAAGTACGGAACTCGCCCGAAATGTGGTCCGCACTATGACCCAGAAACGGCGGCGTAACAACGTGCGCGACGACCGAACACCGAGAGTTTCATGCCCCAAACAGACCCGGTCCGGCACAGGCCTCCTCAACAAGGAAGGCTGAATCATCGGCCACTTTCGTGTAAAACGCTCGCCGAGCTAATGGCTGGGGTCAGCAAATACCGTGTCACCGCAATCGCGATCCTGAGCGCATGTCTGCTGCTCCAAACGGGGGCTGCCGCACAAGAACAAGGCGAACGTGCGGCAGCTGAAGTGCTGTTCGAGCAGGGGCGCGAGGCGATGGCCGCGGGGGACTACGACGAGGCGTGCGCGAAATTCGAAGCGAGTATGGCCCTGGACTCTGCGCCGGGGACGCTGATGAACCTGGGCAATTGCGAGGAGCAGCGGGGCAACATTGCATCTGCCTGGGAACGATACGTCGCGGCTCAACGGGAGCTTCCTTCGAGCGATCGGCGTCGAGATTTTGCTGCCGAAAAGGTTCAAGAACTGGAGCCACGTGTTCCCAAATTGACGATCACGATCGCCAGCTCAGCACCCGAAGGAACCCAGGTGCGCCGCGACGACATCGACCTGACGGGCAGCGTCGGCGTTGCACTGCCACTCGATCCAGGGACTTACGAAATCACGGCGAGTGCGGAAGGTTACAACGACCACACCTTCGACGTAGAGCTCGGCCTTGGTGAAACACTAGAGCTCGAGGTGCACCCCGGCGAAGAGCTCCCACCCGAACCCGATGTCAGCCCGCGGCCCGCAGCGCAAGTTCGTACTGATCCGATGAGTCCCTTGAACCGACGAACCCTGGCGTACGTCGCGGGCGGCGTCGGAGCTGCAGGTATCATTGGTGCGCTCACCGCGGGAGCGTTCGCCTACGGCGAAAAGCAGACCATGGACGACGAGTGCGACGCCGATCGAAATTGTTCCCAAAAGGGCTTGGACGCCCGAGATCGCGGCGCGACGTACGCGCTGGTCAGTAACATCTCTGGCGCGGTGGGTGTTGTCGCGTTGGGAACAGGCGTATACTTGTTTCTCACCAGTCAGGAGCCCTCGGCATCCCCTCAAAAAGCTAGCACTTTGGAAATAGAGGGTGTCCAGGTCGAGGCTGGTACGTTTGCTGGCTACCAAGGGCTGAGGTTCTCGGGACAATTCTGATGGGCGCGTCGCAGTCCAACAAACAGCGCGGAGGTGTTCCGCAACCGCTGTCTTGCGCATGGCATCTGCTGTGCTGCGTGCTCGTCTTGCTTGTCAGTGCCGGGTGTGAACAACTCATCGGCGCGGACTTCGGGGGCGAATACTCGGAAACGGGGCAGCAGGTGGGAGACGATACCCAGCCCGCCTCCAACGACGACAGCACCAGCGAGGACGACGGTAGCACCACCGACGATAATGGTCCGATCAACGTGCCCAACGATGGCATCTGCCGCTCGTGTGAAGAGCTCGGGGCCGAGTGCGGCGAGATCGCGGACGGCTGCGGGCACACGTTGATTTGTGGCAGTTGCAACCTGCCGAACGAGTGCGTCTCCAACCGTTGCGTCTGTACCCCCACGACGTGTGAGGAAGCCAACGCGGAGTGTGGAGGCATCAACAACAACTGCAACCAGCTCGAGGTCTGCGGCCAGTGCCCAGAAGGTGAAGTCTGCGGCGGCGGCGGCGGCGAGAACCGTTGTGGTACCGATACCTGCGTTCGTCGAAGTTGCGAGGAATTGGGGATCGAATGTGGTCCCGCCACGAGCTGCGACACATCACTCGACTGCGGCACGTGCGAGGGTCGAACAACCTGCGGCGGCGGCGGGGAGCCCGGCAAGTGCGGCGGTTGCGTACCGCTTCGCTGTTCGGAGCTCGATCGCACGCAGTGCGGACCCAAGAGCGACGGCTGCGGCAACGAAATCGACTGCGGTTGCGGCTCCAACGAGGTGTGCCACGAGGGCGAGTGTTGCGCGCCGCTGCGTGAGTGCCCGTCGGACGGTACTTGCGGGTTCATCTCCGACGGCTGCGGTGGAATAATCGATTGCGAAGACGCCTGCGCTGAAGGCGAGTGCACGGACGGCTACTGCTGCGACGCCGAACCAACCTGCCCGGTCGGCGCATGTGGAACGATCGAACTGTGCGGATCCAGCATCGATTGCGGCACCTGCGCAAATGGAGGCTGCTGCGTCAACTCGCGTTGTGTGCAACGCGCCTGCCCGACCGACGGCCGTTGCGGTAACCAGTTACCCGACGGCTGCATGGGCACAATCGACGGCTGCGGCTGTCCCGATGGGCAATCCTGCGTCAACGGTCGCTGTGAGTGCACCCCGCAGGACTGCCCCGCGGGCGGGTGCGGATCGTTCGGTGATGGCTGCGGCAACCCCATTCAGTGTGGATGCGAAGAAGACGCCGAAGTTTGCACCGCCAACAACGAGTGTTGCGTGCCGTCGTGCCCGAACGACGGGCGTTGTGGAACGCAGCAAGACGGCTGCGGCGGCCTGATTGACGGCTGCGGCTGCGCGCCTGGTCAAACCTGCAACAACCGTTTTTGCTGCAGCCCTCAGTGCCCGAGCAGCGGAGCCTGTGGCAACGTCAGCGACGGCTGTGGTGGCACGATCATGTGCCCGTGTGACGACGACGAAGAGTGCGTGCAGGGCGAGTGCGTGTGCGTCCCTGCAGAGTGCCCTGACGATGGCAGCTGCGGCGAAATGGACGACGGCTGCGGTGGAACCATCGACTGCGATTGCGGTGCAGGCAACGAGTGTACGGCTGGGATGTGCGAGTGCATCCCTGCCCCATGTCCGACTGACGGCACTTGCGGCGAAATCGATGACGGCTGCGGAAACACGAAGATGTGCGGCTGCGGCATGACCACGTCGTGCGTCGACGGTACTTGCGTGTGCGACCCGGCAAAGTGCCCGGGAGCCAACGACGTGTGCAACGCCATGGGCGCTTGTTGCACGCCCAAGACCACCTGCGCGGCAGGCGAATGCGGCACGGTGTCAAACGGCTGTGGTGGTACACTGACGTGCGCCACGAGCTGCCAGCCTCACGAATTCTGCAACACGTCGAACACCTGTGAGTGCGACCCAACCTACTGCGCGTCGCTACCAGGGGCTCCGAGTTGTGGCACGGACGGCATTTGCACGACTTGCACTGACGAAACCGACGTGTGCGCAGGCAAGTGCGGCTTCGTGGTCGACGCCTGCAACGTCACACAGACATGCTTAGAGTGTCCCAGCGGCCAGATGTGCAACGCCAGCAACACCTGCGTCCCTCAGCCAGACGCTGGTGTCGCGCCCGCACAGGCCCCCGCGCGATAGATCCCTGCGCGAAAGAAACAGGGAAGCCCCAGGGAGTCGGCCGACTCAGCTCGGCGGGTCGACGTAGTCCACTTCGACGCCACTGCCCGTCACGAAACGCGTCACGCCCGGCTGCTCGTCGACGACGAAGCTTGGACCCGCGGGCACTTTGCCGTGACCGCCCGGTGTGTCGACGATGAACTTCGGCAGCGCAATACCGCTCAGCTTGCCCTGCAATCGCCGCATGATCGAACGCCCCACGGACAGCGGCGTACGCAGATGGGAACTGCCACGCACGGGATCCATCTGCAGTAAGTAGTAGGGGCGCACGCGCTCGCGCACGAGTCCACGAAACAGCGACGTGAGCACCTCCGCGTCATCGTTGACCCCACGGAGTAACACCGTTTGGTTCATCACGGGAAAGCCCGCGTCTGCGAGCTTCCGACACGCGGCGCGCGAGACGTCGGTGAGTTCTTTGGGGTGGTTGAAGTGAGTCATCACCCAGATTGGATGATGTGGCCTCAGTGCGTCGAGCAGCTCGTCCGTGATACGTTGCGGGAGCGTGACTGGGACCCGCGTCGCCAGGCGAATCGTCTGTACGCTGCTGACGTCGCGAACCGCCGCTACGAGACGTGCGAGCCGCGACGTTTTCATGACCAGCGGATCCCCGCCGCTGATGATCACGTCCGTCACCTCGGGGTGAGCACGCAGGTAGTCGAGCGCGGGCGTCAGCTGCGTCAGCGAGCGGGCGCCACCCCCATTGCCGACCATGCGACTGCGCGTGCAAAAACGGCAGTAAATTGAACAGCGATCCGTCGCGAGCAACAAGGCGCGATCGGGGTAGCGTTGAATCAGCGACTCTGCGACTTGGTGTGCTTCTTCACCCAGCGGATCACGCAGGTCACCTTGCGCCTCCCGACTCTCCTCGACGCGGGGCACGACCTGCCGACGAATCGGGCAACGCGGATCGTCGTCCATCAACGAGCGATAGTAGGGTGTGATGGAGATCGGAAACCCGCCGGCCTCCGCGCGCTTCGCTCCTTCGAGTTCGGCTGGGTCGAGCTGTAGTGAGTCTGCAAGCTGCGTGGCGCTGGTGAGCGCGTTCTGCATTTGCCAAACCCAGTCGTCGAAGCGCTCGCTGGAAGTCTCAGCCAGCGGCAAGCGGGCCGACATCAGGGTGTTGCCCCCTCGGTCGCTGGAGGCGATGAGGCGGCTGGGGAAGGCGCGGCGGGAGCCGTAGGTTTGGGCGCTGGCTGCCCGAACGCAGGGGCACTGCTGGAGGTAGACGGTTTTGGGTCCGCTGGTGCGCTGGCCCGTGGCGTCACTTCTCGTTCGGAGGCGGCGGGCGCACTTGCGCCGGGCTCGGGAGCGACCTCTGGCTTGGGCGCAGCGACGGTCGTGTCCGGCGTCTCGGCAAGTTTGGCCAACGCCGCTTCGTTGATGCTCACCGGGATGGTCTTCTGCAGACGCTCGATCAGTTCGGCTTCGGCCTTGCGCAGGCGCTCCTGCAGCAGTCGGGCGCGAATGTTCGGTTCCGCCTCGGGGAAGGTACGCTGTCGAGCGTCGCTCTTGCCCACGAGGCGCACCACGTAAAACGCCCCTTTGTAGGAGACGGGCTGTGCATGCACGTCACCCTGTTTGTCTATCTCGAACACGGCTTTGCGAATAGGAGCAGGCACCCGTGGGTTGTTCCCCCGCTGTTTACCTGGAGCCGACACGAGGCCCAGATCTCCCTCCAACTCGAGCGGCGGACGAGCCGTGTTCTTGCTGGGTGGGGCGGCGCCTGGCGTCGGCGGCAGCGTCGAGTGTTCGCGCGCCAACTCGCCCCAGCGCTTGGCGTCCGCCGTCTTGCTCTCGGCGATGATGCTTTCCGCCAGGGCCTTGCGCCCGACACGGATCACCGCCACGCGGCGCCGTTCGGGATCGGTGAACTCCGACGGGTTGGCGTCGTAGTAGGCGCGCACCTCGCTGGCGGGTAGGTCCTCCATCGCGGGCAGTTCGGCGCGCACGCGACGCATCAGTTCTTCCTTTTGCAGCAGTCGAATGTGCGCCTTGGTTTCAGGCTGCTGATCGATACCTCGACGTTCGGCTTCGCGCGCGAGCAGCTCGACGTTGATCATCTCTTCGAGCAGCATCTGACGCCGCTCGGGAGTCTGGTAGCGAAGCCGCTCGATGCGGTCCATGCGCTCCAGCGCCGTGGCAAAGTCGCCCAGGGTGATGGTGCGATCGCCAACTTTGGCGAGTACCCGGCTGGCTTGCTCTTTGGGTAGCTCCCCGCTCGACCCACTGGAGCCACGGGCGCTACCCGACGAGCGCTCCTCGTCACACCCGAGCGCCAACGCGCACAACAGGCCCGAGGTCAGCAAGAAGCGTTGGTGCATTCTCATGACAGCGCGCGAGTGTAGAGGAACCAACGCGGTCCGCGCTCTTTTACGCCACAGCGGGCGTGGAAAAACGTCGAGCCGAACCGCCCGGATGGCCACGCGCCGCCGCGCGACTTCGGCCGCAAGCGCTCGGAACCCTCCGCCGAACGGCGTTCCGTCCGCCCACGTCGCAATCGCTCGCACGCCCCCGATTGCGCTCCACGCCGCGGAGGAGTAGACGGGCGTCGTGACCAATCCTCAGTCTTCCTTGGCCTATTCGCGTGTGGTGGTGAAGCTCAGCGGGGAGGCCTTGAGTGGCTCGACCGGCGGATCGGGAATCGACACCGCGACCCTGAAAGGCACTGCCGAGGAGCTCAAGAGCGTACGCGCGACTGGCGTACAGATCGCGATCGTGGTCGGTGGTGGCAACATCTTCCGCGGGCTAGCAGGCGCCAGCAAAGGCATGGATCGCGCGCAGAGCGACTACATGGGCATGCTGGCGACCGTCATCAACGCGCTCGCCCTGCAAGACGCGCTGGAGCGAGTGGGCGTTCCCACTCGTGTGATGACCGCGCTCGAGATCAAGCAAGTTGCCGAGCCGTACATCAAACGGCGCGCCGATCACCACCTGAACAACGGCATGGTGGTGATCTGCGCAGCGGGCACGGGTAATCCCTACTTCTCCACCGACACCGCGGCGGCGCTGCGCGCGATGGAGCTCCGCTGCGGCGCGCTGCTCAAGGCTACCAAAGTCGACGGCATCTACGACAAGGACCCGACCAAACACGACGACGCCAAGATGTACGATCGCATGAGTTACGATCGCTTCCTGGGCGAGCACCTCAAAGTGATGGATTCGACGGCCGTGACGCTTTGTCGCGAAAATGGCCTGCCTATCCGCGTGTTCCGCATGATCCCGGGCAACATCAAGCGTGTGTGCTTCGGCGAACAGGTGGGCACCACGATCCGCGACACTTGATCCGCACGCGCCCAACCTTACACCTGTGACAGAAACATCCGACGCGGCCCGTTGCCGCGTTTGATTCGGTCCCGCTGGCCCCGCACAGTCCGGGCGGCTAGGTTGGCGCCATGTGGGATTCCCTTCCTGAATTCGGCACTGGCGTGCTCTACGCGATCCTGGTCGCGGCCGCCTACACCTTCGCGGTTTCGTTGATCGCGGCGAGGGGCCGCCCACGTTTGCTGCAGTCCGCGCGCCTCGGCGCGTACGGCACCTGTGCGATGGTGCTGCTGGCAGTGCTGCTGCTGTCGTACGCGTTCATGACGCACGACTTCCGCATCCGCTACGTGTCTCGCTACAGCGACCGCTCGATGAGCACGGGTTATCTGCTGACCTCTCTGTGGGGTGGTCAGGACGGGTCGCTCTTGTGGTGGCTGTTTCTACTGAGTCTTTACGCATCGGCGTGCGTCCGTTGGCTCAAGGGACGTTATCGGCAGCTGCAGCCGTACGTGATCGCCACCTTGATGGTGATCATCGCGTTCTTCGGCGTGCTGATGTTGTTCTCGGCCAATCCATTCGAGACGAACATGTCGGGCGCAAAGGCGGATGGTGAAGGCCTCAACCCGCTGCTGCGCAACTTCTACATGATCATCCACCCGCCGAGCCTGTACACGGGGTTCGTCGGTTGTTCGATTCCGTTCGCGTTTGCGGTCGCCGCGCTAGCGACGGGCAGGCTCGACAACGAGTGGACGGTCGCCGTGCGCAAGTGGATGTTGTTCGCCTGGCTGTTTCTGACGATCGGCAACGCGCTCGGCATGTTGTGGGCCTACGAAGAGCTCGGCTGGGGTGGCTATTGGGCGTGGGATCCGGTCGAAAACGCCGCGTGTCTGCCCTGGTTCACGGCTAGCGCGTACGTCCACTCGACGATGATTCAGGAACGTCGAGGTATGTTCCGCGTGTGGAACGTGGTGCTCATCAGCCTCACGTTCTTCCTCACGATTTTCGGCACCTTCCTGACCAGATCCGGGCTCATCGCCAGCGTGCACAGCTTCGCCACGAGCAACATCGGCATCTATTTCGTCTACTTCATGATCCTGATCGTTGCCTCGACGGTCGGACTCTTGATCTGGCGCTGGCCCCTGCTGCGTGCCAGCGCGAAGATCGAGTCGTTGGCGAGTCGAGAAGCCGCGTTCGTGCTCAACAACTGGGCGCTGCTCGGCGGCTGTTCGTTCATCGCCATCGCCACGGTCTTCCCCCTCATCAGCGAAGCGCTGTGGGACGAAACCGTGACTGTGGGTCCGCCCTTCTACAACCGCTGGATGGCGCCCATCGGCCTGTTGATCTTGGCGCTCATGGGCGTCGCGCCCCTGTTTGGTTGGCGCAAGACCAGCGCAGACGCGCTGCGCAAGGCGTTCAGGTTCCCGACCGCAGCGATGCTGTTGATGATGTTGGTGCACTTCCTGTTCGGCGGCGCGCTGGGTTACGACGCGATCGTCGACGCCGAACTCTCGGGAGACGGCTGGTCCGACGTCGTGCTCGCGAAGTTCGAAGCAGTCGCGCCACTCATCACGGTCGGCCTGGTGGCGTTCAACTTCGCGGTCGTGCTCCAAGAGTTCCAACGCGGTGTCGTCGCGCGCCGCAAGAACGCGAAAGAGGGCATCATGGAAGCCCTGGTGACACTCGTCGCGCGCAGTCGCCGCCGCTACGGGGGCTACATCGTGCACATCGGCGTGGGCTTCATGTTTTTGGGGTTCGTCGGCAAGTCCTGGGATCTCGAACAAGAAGCGACGCTCACTCCTGGTCAGAGTGTCGAGGTTGGCGACTACTCGCTGACGTATCGCAACGCGCGCATGGAGACCGACGCCGAAAAGCGCATGGTGTTCGCGGACGTCGAGGTCAGTGCTGGGGGTCGCGCGCTGGGTACGTATTCACCCGCACAATTCATCTTCATCAAGGCTCAGATGCCGACCAGTGAAGTCTCGATGGTGCATCGAGTGAAAGACGACTTGTACATGGTGGTCGGGAGCATCAACCCGACGACCAAGCGCGCGACGTTCCGCTTCCACGTCAATCCACTAGTGTCTTGGATTTGGCTAGGCGTGATCATCATGATTGGCGGTGCGTTGATCTCGCTCTGGCCACAAGTCTCTTGGCGACGCTTGGGCGTGTGGGGATCGATTCGTCTGGCCACGGGAGCGACTGCGGGCATCATGTTCTCGGTACTCGTGGCCAGCACGCCTGGTCGCGCCACTCAGATCATCCCGTCACGGGTGCTCGCCGACCACGATGCGCTGCTTTCGAACACCAGCCACGACACCGCGATCGTCACCGACAGCGCTTCCAAAACCCGCTGAACCATCTCATCTCGCGCTGAAATAACGGAGACTTTCGTGCTCGAACGTTATAGTGCCACGCCATGTCCAAGTCCGACTTCGACCTGACCAGCGTCTCGCCGCTATGGTTGGTGCCCGTGGCGATCGTCAGCGCCGCGGTGTTGGGCAGCCTGTTCGGGAGGGGCACGTTCTTTCTCACCCTGGCGGGTTTTGCCCTGTTGGGAACGGTTTGGGTGCTTTGGCAAAGTGTTCAAAGCCTCACGGGTGACGCGCCGCTCACGCTGGAGGAAGCTTTGGGTTTGGGCGCGCCCAGCGCCGAAGAAGAGCGCAAGGCGGCGGTCCTTCGAGCGTTGAAGGACCTCGAGTACGAACGCGCCGTCGGCAAAATCGACGAACAAGACTTCCAAAAGCTCAGTGAGAAGTACCGCAAAGAAGCCAAAGCCCTGCTGGCGCTGCTCGACGACGACCTCGCTCCCGCGCGAGAGCTCGCGGAAAAGCAGCTGCGCGAACGCCTGACGACCGAGCTTGCGGAAAAGAGCGGGGGGGGCGAGGCCTCGGCTGACTCCCCCGACCCGAGCTCGTCCGCGCCCTCGGACTCTGGTTCAGCTGATTCTGGGCAAGCTGATGCTGCGCCGGCTGATGCTGCGCCAGCTGAGGTTGGGCGTAAGGCCGTGGCTGCCGTCGACGCGAAAGGGGAGCAGAAATGATGCGACGGTTCGATACATCGCTCCTCTCCCGTGCTCCACTTCGCGCGGCGTCCGTTTCCGTCGCGCTCTTGGCGCTGGGCGTCCCCCGGGCTAACGCGCAAACGCCTGCTGGCGACTCACCGTCCGCCAAACCAGCCGCAGCCGCGTACCCTGCCCCCCCAGGCGCTGCGCCCCCAAGCTCTGCGCCCACCTCGCCGAGCCCCACAATTCCCTCAGCAGGCGCCACTGCCGTACCAGCCGGGGCGGCGAAGACACCGCCAAGCCCGACTGCGGGTTTGCCACCCGGTCACGTGCCCGTCGATCCCCACTCGAGAGTCGGCGCCCATGGCATGGTCAACCCCCACGCGCCCTCGCCCGCACAACAGGCGTTGCTCGCGGGCCATCCCTTCGCGTCGCCGCAGCACAGCAGGCAGGCGGAGCTGGCGCGAGCAGGGCAGCAGTTTCTGCCGAAGGTTACCAACGCACTCGATCCGAAGATGCCTCCGGGCACGATCGGAATCGTCGTACGTGACGCCGACGGCAAGGCCGTTCCCAACCTCGCTGTGACGCTGAAAATAACCCGCGAAAGTATCGAGAAGGGCAACCAACACAGCGAGCTGGAGACCAAGACCAACCGCGACGGGTACGCAGGTTTCGTCGACCGCGACACGGCCAGCTCCTACCTGTACGAAGTGATCACCCACAACGCTGATGCTGTGATCTCTTCGGGTGAATTCAGGCTCGACCGCGCTCAGGGGCGCATCATCGGGCTGCACTATTACCCCACCACGTCGAGAATCGAAGACGCATTCGTGTTTTCGCGCGTGCTTTACGTCGTGCAGCCGCGCGACGACGTGTTCCAGATTCAGGCGCTCTACCGCCTCGAGAACACCAACCCCATCATCTGGACTCCAGACGACTTCTTGATTCGGCTCCCGCCGCGGGCTCAGGCATTTCAACCAGGCAACGTCACTGGGGATCTGCGGCTCAGCAGCGACAGTGGTGCGATTCACATCGATGGCAGCTTCGGACCTGGTCAGCACGAGATTGCCTACAATTTCCAACTGCCAAACGACGGCGACACCACGGTGAACCTCGAGCTACCCGAGGTACCTCACATGGTGGACGCCAAGGTGATCCTCGAAGCGTCACCTCAGATGACCCTGCAAGTCAGCGGGTTGGAAGCCGCCACCGAAACGCGGGGAAATGATGGTCAGCGCGCCCTGATGACGATCAAGGACTGGTTGCGTTCACCTGGACAGCCCCCAGAGCGGCTGGTCGCGACCATCACGGGTCTACCCACGAAGGGAAACGGGCCGATCGTCGCGTCGGCGATCGCGGGGGTCATCGCGTTGCTTGGCATCGCATCCGCTGCGTCCAACCGCGCGCGACGTGGCGATGGTGTGGCGGGAACTGATCGCGCTCGCGCCCGGCAGTTGTTGCTCGACGAGTTGGTGCTCGTAGAACGAGCGTACCGCGACGAGACCATCGGCAAGAAGACCTACGAACAGGCACGCCGCACGCTGATCGACGCGCTCGCTCGCATCGAAGCGGGCGATGCCGTCGACGCCAGTGCGTGAGCCAACGGCCACTGCGCTCTTCGCTTGCTGGCATGCGACAGCGACGGTCTGGGGAGCCAGCGGCACCCGACCTGGCTGCTCGAAGCGCACTGGACAACCCGCCAGCAGAGCCCAGCCGAGCAGCCGAAACCCGGAACAGACGCTCCGCGGTGGATGGTGTGGACAACCCGCGTGACAATTCGGGGGACAATCCGGGATCTCCTGGTGACGACTCCGAGAGCTCGGGCGATCCCCTGCGTGACCCCGAACTTTCCCCGCCTCGATCCTCAGGCGAATGCAGAATTATATTAATGATCTCAGTATCTTGAGCGCGTGTCCCCAGTTTCCACAACCCCTACTACAAAGGCTCTATTTCCATAAATTGATCCCCTCTTTTCCTTGCTCGCCCACTCGGCGCGTCCCAGCTCGACAAGTGAGCGATTCCAACCGATTTCCCGCTAGCGAATCGGGACGCGCCCGACTAGAGCAAGAGACCCAATGCACATCACGGTGAGCAAGAAAGACCTGATCGGTCTGCTAGCGCGCTGCCAGGGGGTGGCCGACAAGAAAAGCACCATGCCAGTGCTCGGAAACGTGCTGATCGAGGTGGAAAGCACCGACGCCGCACGCTTGTCGGCGACCGACCTGTACCTCAGCGTGCATGGATCGATCCCCGCAACCGTCGAGCAGGGGGGAAGCATCGCCGTGGGAGCGCGTCAATTGTTCGAACGCGCCAAGATGATGCCCGAAGGCAGTGTGTCCATCTCGTCGGACGACAGCTCTACGACGACGATTCGCGCTGTGGGTCAGCCACGTCGTTACACGTTGCACGGCATTCCCGGGGAAGACTTCCCGTCGCTCCCCGAACCCGAGAAAACAGCGGAGAAGTGTCAGATCAAGACTGAGACGTTGGCTCAGCTGATGGCCAGCACGCACTTCTCGATTTCTACCGACGAAACACGACTGCACCTCAACAGCGCACTGTTCGAGTGGGATGGCAACACCGTGCGCATGGTCACTACTGACGGTCATCGGCTCAGCAAGATGGAAGCGACCGTCGAGAGCGAAGCCTCGATGAACATGCTGGTGCCGCTCAAAGCGATCGTCGAATTGCGACGTTTGTGCGACGAAGCCCGAGCTGACGGTGTCACTCACATCGAGATCAGCCGCAGCGGCCCCAACGCGTTCTTCCGTTTTGGTGGCGTGCAGTTTGGCGTCAAGCTGGTGGACGCGCAGTTTCCTCCTTACGACCAGGTCATTCCTGCGTCCACATCGAGCCAGATAAAGGCTCCGCGAGCTGCCGTGGCGGACGCGCTGCGAGCCGTATCGATCGCGGCCAGCGACCGCACGGGCGGCGTCAAGGTGACGATGGGCCAGGGCGTGATCCGTTTCGCCAGCGAGAGCCCCGAAAGCGGTGACGGCTTCGACGAAGTGCAAGTCGACTATGATGGCGACGGATTTACGGTTGGGTTCAACGCGCGTTACTTCCTCGACGTGTTGGGCGCGATCGACGGTGAAGAACTCGAACTCGGCATCAGTGGCGAACTCGATCCTGCGGTGATCCGACCCGCCACGGATCGTGAAGGCACGCAGTATCTCGCCGTCATCATGCCCATGCGCATTTGAGCGGCCTTGACGCTCCAGCTTCACCTCGAGCAGCTTCAAATCCGCGGATTTCGCAACATCCGTGAGATGGATTTGGCGCTGAGCCCGCGCATCAACGTGCTCTCGGGTGACAACGGTCAAGGCAAGACATCGGTGCTCGAAGCGCTGTACTTCCTGGCGACGAGTAGAAGCTTTCGTACGGAGCGCCTGCGTGAGTTCTGCCGTGAGGGAGACGACTCGACGCGCGTCACTGGCGCGTTCGACGAAGGAGGGCAGCGACGGCGTCAGCGGGCTGCGCTCGTCGGCGGTCGACGCAGTCTATTCATCGACGAAAAGCGCGTTCAAAAGCTCAGCAGCTATGCGGTGCGCACGCCTGTCGTGATCTTTCATCCAGGCGATCTCGTACTCGTGAGCGGGCCGGCGGGGGGTAGGCGAACACTGCTCGATCGTGTGGCGCTGTTCGTCGATCCTGCGAGCGGCGAGGCGCGAGCGAGTTACCAGCACGCGCAAAAGGGTCGTTCGCACATCTTGGAACGATCGACGAACGCTTCCGAGCTCGATGCGTTCGAACGACTGATGGCGCGACACGGCGCTGAACTGCAGCGTGCGCGTGTTCGGGCCTGTGCGACGTTGGAAGCAGCCCTTCAACCGACGTTCGCTCGGATGGCCTCGTCGAAAACGGACCTGCACTTGGAGTTTCTGCCCGGCGGAAGCGTCGATGAGCAAGCGTTTGCGAGCGAGTTGCGTCAGCGCCGCGCGCGAGATGCACAACGCAAGGGTGCAACCTTCGGACCTCATCGTGACGACATCGAGCTGATGCTCAATGGTCGGTCAGCACGTCACCACGCTTCCCAGGGTCAGCAGCGCATTTTGACGCTCGCGCTCAAGGTGGCAGAGCTCGAGTGTGTACGCAACGCCAGCCAGACGCAGCCGATTCTACTGCTCGATGATGTGTCGAGTGAACTCGACGCTACCCGCACTGGCGCGGTGTACGACTTCGTTGGCGAGACAGCGAGTCAGGTGTTCGTGACCACGACGCGGCCGGATCTCTTCGATACGCCTCGATTGGCGAGCGTGGATCGACGCGACTTCCGCTTGTCCGAAGGCGCTTTGGTCGACGCCTGAACGGTGCTTTCGTCAGGCCCCGAGAGGCGTCCTGGACAAGCCCCCCAACGGGCTCCGCAAGCGCACTAAATATTAGAGCAAATACAGCAGGTTAGGGAATCTGCAGCGCTTGCTCCCGGGGGCCGTTTCGAGCTATCATTCAGCCCCCTTTTCGAAGGCCATTTCGGCCGCTGGTGACGACATTGACAGACATTGAAACTCCCTCTTCCGAGGCGTCGGATGACTACGGCTCCAAGAACATTCAGGTGCTCGAGGGGCTAGAAGCAGTACGTAAGCGCCCAGGCATGTACATCGGTGACGTGCACGATGGCTCCGCGCTGCATCACTTGGTGTGGGAGTGCATCGACAACTCGGTCGACGAACATCTCGCTGGGTTTTGTTCGACGATCGTCGTCACCCTGCTGGATGACGGCAGCGTCCGAGTGTCTGATGATGGACGTGGTATTCCCGTCGGTATGCACGACCGCGGAGTTTCTGCCGCGGAAGTCGTGATGACCGTGCTGCACGCTGGCGGTAAGTTCGATCATTCGAGTTACAAGGTCAGCGCGGGTTTGCACGGCGTTGGTGTGAGCGCGGTTAACGCCGTATCCGAATACCTGTTGCTCGAGATCCGTCGTGATGGGAAGCTGTGGCGGCAAGAGTATCGGAAAGGCGTGCCGCAGGGCTCGCTCGAGCCCGTGTCCGACACCCAGGAAACTGGTACCACGATCACGTTCAGGCCAGATGCGTCGATCTTCACGTCGACCGAGTACAGTCACGACATCCTGACGAATCGCTTGCGTGAGCTGGCGTTCCTCAACCAAGGCCTGGTCATTCATCTGATCGACGATCGCACCGACGAGGGCCAGAAACACACTTACGAATACCAGGGCGGGATCAAAGAATTCGTCGCGCTCCTAGCGCAGTCCAAAGAACCCGTTACCGAAGACGTGATCGACTTCCAGGCGTCCATTCCCCTGGCTGAGGGCAGCGCCGACATGATGCTCGACATCGCGCTGCAATGGACGTCGAGTTTTGCGGAGCAGATCTTCTGCTACACGAACAACATCCACAACAAGGATGGCGGGACTCACCTGACGGGCCTTCGTTCATCTCTGACGCGCACATTGAACAACTACGGCCAAAGCGCCAACCTGTTTCGGGATCTCAAGTCGGGGCTTTCGGGGGATGATACGCGTGAAGGTTTGGTGTGCGTGATCCACGTCAAGCACCCCGACGCGTCCTTTGATTCGCAAACCAAGTCCAAACTCGTTTCGAGTGAGGTCAAAGGCGCAGTGGAGACGGCGGTTGCGGAACACCTCGGGCGCTATCTCGAGGAGAATCCGCAAACTGCGCGCAAGATCATCGAGAAGGCGGTGATCGCGGCAAAAGCGCGTGAGGCGGCGCGCAAGGCCCGCGAAGTCGTGCGCAAGGGTGTGCTCGATACGACGTCTCTTTCGGGCAAGCTAGCCGACTGTCAGAGCAAAGATCCGGCCATCAGCGAGCTGTACATCGTCGAGGGTGAGAGCGCAGGTGGCAGCGCAAAGCAAGGGCGTGATCGTCATTTTCAAGCGATCCTCCCGCTGAAGGGTAAGATCTTGAACGTCGAGCGTGCGCGCCTCGATCGAATGCTCTCGTCACAAGAGGTGGCGACGTTGATCTCTGCGCTCGGCTGCGGTTTCGGGGAGTCGGGCGGTTTCGACCTGTCCAAGCTTCGCTACCACAAGATCATCCTGATGACGGATGCTGACGTGGATGGCTCGCACATCCGCACCCTGCTCTTGACGTTCTTCTATCGTCAGATGCCAGAGTTGCTCGAGAAGGGATTCCTCTACATTGCGCAGCCGCCACTATTTCGCGCACGACGCGGTAAGAAGGATCTGTATCTCAAACACCAGGCGGCGCTCGATCGCCACTTGATCGAAAACGGCATCGACGGTTTGAGCATCAAGGCATCTCATGGCGTCGAGATCAGCGGCTTGCCGCTGTTCAATCTGGCGTCGCGACTGCGAACCGTGAAGACATTGCTGGCCCGCGTCGACCGTCGCTGCGACAGTCGGCTCGTCGTGGCTCTCCTGCAGGCGTTGGAGGCACCGTTCACCAAGTTCGATGACAAGCAAGCGCTCGAAGACGCCGTGCCAAGCTTGCAGTCATACCTGGAGCAACGTCACCCCACTCTGCGCCCGCTCGAGGTTTCCAGCGATTGGGATGATGAGAAGGGCAGTGGTTCGCTCAGCGTGCGCTTTCGGCCAGGTGCGTCGTCGCGCCCTGCGACGTTCGGCGCGAGCTTGGCTGCTGGGCACGACTATCAGGAGATGGTCTCCATCGAACAGGACGTGCGCTCGCTCGGCGCGGCCCCGTACGTCGCTCAGCCCGACAAGGGCGACGCAGCCGAGCTTGCTGATTCACTCGCCCTCGACGATTACATCCAGGAGCGAGGTCGTCGCGGCGTCATCATCTCACGATACAAGGGACTGGGTGAGATGAACGCAGGCGAACTCTGGGAAACGACGATGAACCCAGACGCGCGTACGCTGCTACAGGTTCGTGTGGACGACCCAGTGGGTGCCGATGAGCTTTTCAGTATCCTGATGGGTGATCAGGTCGAGCCACGTCGCAACTTCATCGAACAGAACGCGCTGAACGTGCGCAACCTCGACATCTGAGACCGCGGGCGCTTCCAAGAGCGCGGTAGCGCTCGCCTGTACTCGTGCAAAGGTGCACCTCAGCGGTCCTGTACGGCGGCACCTTTCTCACAACCTCACGCAGCAGAAACTTTCTTGGAGGCGGCTCGCGTTCCGTTCCTGGTCGTCGCGAGCTTGAAGCCTCTCTGATGGGAGCGTGTACTCACCTGGATTTGCACGCGATTGCCGCGTCGCGACCTGGCGCCTAGCCCGCTTTTGCGGACGGTCAGGGGTCGTATACTTTTTGGACGTCCCGGCGCGCGTGCTGGGCTACACTGGAAGCCATGATGATGCGAAGTTCTTGGCTTTTTTGCGCTGCTGTTGCGCTGCTGTTTGCGGCCTGCGACGGTGATAGTTCGAGTAGTTCGGATGACGCGGTCGATGCGCCCGACTCAGGCGAGGCAGACGACGAAACCGACCCTGACGACTCGGACGATGACACGGATGACGACCCCGACGGGGACGACGCGGATGATGACGGCGCCGGCGACGACCCGGATGATGACGGGGACGACACGGATGACGACCCCGACCCGGACGATGGTCCAGATCCCGACGACTCGGATGATGGTAACGCCAGCGACGACTCGGGCGACGACGTCAGCGATGCGGGTGATGACACGAATGATCCGTCTGAAGCGGGATCGCAGGATCCCGAAGCAGGAGCGGACGACACGAGCGATTCGGGCGCTGCGCCCTCCGAAACGGTTACGGTTGGCGAGCAAGAGGGTGGTGTGGGTATTGAGGTCACGTTCAGTGGCGAAGGTGTCGAGTGCGGCATGGATCGCTGCCGAGACGCGACCGTGGATTCCTTTGGAATCGGCGCATCAGGCTGCTGCTTCGACGAAGCGGAGTCAGCTTGCGGTTTGAACATGTCGACACTGGGCCTGGCCCTGGGACTCTCGATGCCAGGTTGTGAACAGCTGGACGCGCCGGGCTCCTACGACGAGGCGTGTTCGCCATCCGATCCGATTCCCGTCCTGCTTCCAGAGGCGCCGGATGAAGGTGTGGTGATGCCTGGCTGCTGCCTGCCGAGTGGGGAATGTGGCTTCTCCGCACAATTTGGCGACTGGGGCTTCGGCTGCGTTGCCGCCGAGCGATTCAATCAGGAATCGCCGGGCAGCTGTGAGTACACACCCTGACGATTCAGCTCGAGCACTGAACAGACGTGGGTCGCGGCTTCGAGCTGGCGGCCCACGCGTCATTTCGCTCCAATGGATTGGGCACTTTTCGTTGATCGTGTGACCGCTGTAACGTGAGCTGAAGCATTTGGACGCCAGGGGTAGACAACGCAGATCGGCGACACACGCTAGCAAAGCCGGCGATTCGGCACTGGTGGTTCCTGATCTACGTTGGTCGGGGACTTCAATCGAAGTCCCCGACTCGCGTCCTGTTCAGGTGCCGTTGACGTTGAGGAGTGAGTGAACATGCAGCTGGAACGAATGACGACCAAGAGTCAAGAAGCGGTACGTTCCGCGTTTGATCAAGCGTCGCGCAAGGCGAACCCAGAGCTGATACCTGAACATCTCTTGCTCGCCATCCTCGAGCAAAAGGATGGCGTAGGCGGGCCGCTGGTAGAGCGCGCGGGAGGCTCCGTGAGTGGGCTCTCGAGCAGCCTGGGGCAGCGCATCGCCAGTCTTCCCAGAGTCAGTGGCGCTGGTGAACCAGGCATCGGAACGCGCGCTCGTCAGCTCTACCAGCGCGCCAGCGATCAGTCGGAGAAGCTCAAGGACGACTACATTTCGGTCGAGCATTTCCTGCTTGCTGCGGCCAACGGCGACAGCACGACCGAGGCGATCTTCCAGAAGCACGGGCTGACGTACGACGCTTTGCTCGAGGCGTTGTCACAGATTCGCGGCGCTCAACGTGTCACTGATCAAGATCCTGAAGGCAAGTTTCAGGCACTCGAGAAATACGCACGCGACTTGACGGCGCTGGCCAAGCGCAACAAGATCGACCCCGTCATCGGTCGCGACGAAGAGATCCGTCGCGTGATGCAGGTGCTGAGTCGTCGCACGAAGAACAACCCCGTGCTGATTGGTGAACCGGGCGTGGGAAAAACGGCCATTGCCGAGGGCATCGCCCACCGAATCGCGTCGGGTGACGTCCCGGAAGGACTCAAAGAAAAGCGCCTGGTTGCGCTGGATCTGTCCGCGATGGTTGCAGGCGCGAAGTACCGCGGCGAGTTCGAGGATCGTCTGAAGGCCGTGCTCAAGGAAGTCGAGGCGGCGGCGGGCGGCATCATCATGTTCATCGACGAGCTCCACACCCTCGTGGGTGCGGGCGCTTCCGAAGGCGCAATGGACGCGGCCAACATGCTCAAACCTGCGCTGGCGCGAGGTGAACTACGAGCGATTGGCGCGACAACTCTCGACGAGTACCGCAAGCACATCGAGAAGGACGCCGCGCTGGAGCGTCGCTTCCAACCCGTGATGGTGAGTGAACCCAGTGTCGAAGACACCATCGCCATTCTGCGCGGGCTCAAAGAACGCTACGAGGTGCACCACGGCATTCGCATTCAGGATGCCGCGCTGGTTGCCGCGGGAATTCTCTCGAACCGCTACATCACCGATCGTTTTCTGCCCGACAAAGCCATCGACTTGGTCGACGAGGCGGCAAGCAAGATCAAGATGGAGATCGACAGCATGCCGTTCGAGATCGACCAGCTCGAACGCAGGCTACTCCAACTCAAGATCGAGGAACAGGCGCTCAAGCGCGAACGAGATGCCCACTCGAAAGCTCGCTTGAGTGAGTTGCAGCGCGAGGTCGCTGAAATAAGTGCCGAGCGGGATGCCGCCCGTGCGCAATGGCTCCGAGAAAAGGAGGCTATCGACGTCATTCGTGGGCTGCAGAAAGAGCTCGAGGAGTTGCGCGCGGCGGAAGAACGCGCTCGGCGCGCAGGCGACCTGGGAAAGGCCGCCGAGATTCTGTACGGTAACATCCCCAGCGTCGAAGCTAGCCTCGAGCAAAAGCGCCGAGAGTTGGGCGAGATGCAGGCCAAAGGCTCATACCTCAAGGAAGAGGTCACCGACGAAGACATCGCAGCAGTCGTCTCGAAGTGGACGGGGGTTCCCGTTTCCAAGATGCTCGAGAGCGAGATGCAGAAGCTCCTGCGAATGGAAGACGATCTGCAGCAGCGAGTGATCGGTCAGAGCGACGCCATCGTAGCGGTTGCAAATGCAGTGCGCCGTTCACGTGCGGGACTCGGTGACGAGAACCGCCCGATCGGATCCTTTCTCTTTCTCGGCCCGACGGGCGTGGGTAAGACGGAAACCGCGCGCGCCCTCGCTGGTTTTCTGTTCGATGATGAGCGCGCCATGATCCGCATCGACATGAGCGAGTATCAGGAACGGCACTCCGTCGCACGGCTACTGGGTGCGCCCCCTGGGTACATTGGGCACGACCAGGGTGGTCAGCTCACCGAACCCGTGCGGCGTCGACCCTACAGCGTGGTGTTGTTCGACGAGGTCGAGAAAGCGCATCCCGATGTATTCAATGCCCTACTGCAACTGTTGGACGACGGCAGGTTGACGGACAGCCAAGGGCGAACCGTAGACTTTACGAACACCGTGGTGATCTTGACGAGCAATGTCGGCTCCCAGGAGATGGCAGCCATCGAAGAGCGGCGAGACGTTGCCGATGACGACAAGAGCGAGCAGATGCGAAGTGTCGCAATGTTGGCGTTGCGCGACGTGTTTCGCCCCGAGTTCATCAACCGTCTCGACGAGATCGTGGTCTACCGCAGGCTCGAAAGAGACGAAATTCGCAAGATCGTCGACGTGCAGCTCGGGAGACTGGCCAAGCGAATGCGTCGGCGTGACCTTGCACTCGAAGTGAGTGACGCGGCGAAGACGTTCCTCGCGAACGCTGGTTACGACCCGCAGTTTGGTGCGCGGCCGCTCAAGCGCGCCATCCAGCGACACCTCGAAGATCCCCTCGCGCGTAAAGTGCTTGCTGGCGAGTTCCCAACGGAAGGCGTCGTTCGTGTCGACCAGGTGGGTGACAAGCTGACCTTTGAAGTGGGGGACGGAGCCGCAGAAAGCCACGGCCCGCACCCCGCTAGCGTTCAAGCCTGACGTTGCCTACACACCACTGAGCAGCGTGCGCACGAGATCCAGACCAGCAAACGCTGCTCGGAGCTGTACCTGGTTGCGGTCACCCCTGAACACTTCTTGTCGTGCGACCAGCGCGTCTGGTGTGCTGATGGCATAGTGTACCAATCCTACGGGTTTGCTGGGGGTGCCGCCCGTTGGGCCCGCGATCCCAGAAAACGCGAGGCCAACGTCGGCGCCCAGTACCCGTCGAGCTCCCTCTGCCAGTTGTTTGACGACAACTTCGCTCACGGCTCCCTCTACTTCCAGCACCCGACGATCGACACCCAGCACGTTCTCTTTGATGGCGTTGTCGTAACACACCACCGCGCCTCTGAAGAAGTCGCTCGCTGGGTACCGCGCTATCAGCTCTGACGCCAAGCCCCCTGTACATGATTCGGCGAGGCCGAGCGTGAGTTGGCGTTTCCGCAAAACATCGCCGACGACTTGCGGCAAGGTGCGCGGTCCTCGCTCGTAGACCAACTTTCCTAGCCTAGCCGCCATCGCGTCTGCGGCCGTTTCGGCCAAACGTCGGGCTTCTGCTGGGTCGGTGTGCTCCGCGACCGCGCGCACTTCGACTTCCGGGAAATGCGCGCGGTAGCCGATCTTCACGCCGTACTCTTGCTCGACTCCATCGAGCAAGTCGCCGATCGCGGACTCGCCCGCGCCGAAGAGCTTCAGTCTGGCGTGCGCAGTGTGGACGCTTTCGTTTTCCCTCAGCACGCGTGGTACGTCGCGTTCGAACATGGGTTTCATCTCGCGCGGCACGCCAGGAAAGAAGAACACCGTGGCGCTGCCGAGTCGCGCACTGAACCCAGGCGCCGTGCCCCAGTCGTTGTTCAGTACTCGGGCACCCTCTGGTAGATCTGCCTGCTTGCGGTTCGACTCGGAACAAGCGCGGCCGCTCGCGGCGAGGCGCGCCTCGATGCGTGCGACGCTCTCGGGGTCACGCTTCAAGGTCACTCCCAGGGCTCTTGCCGCGGCCGCCGCCGTCAGGTCGTCAGTCGTGGGCCCGAGCCCGCCTGTCGTCACGATCACAGAGTGTTTTGCTGAGAGACGCACGAGGCACTCGGCGATAGCGTCGACGTCGTCCGCGACGACGACGCACTCGCCGACGGCCACCCCGAGCGACGCGATCTTGTCGCACAACCAGGTGCAGTTGGTGTTGTTGATGTCGCCACGAAGTATCTCGTCGCCGATGGTCAAGATGGCCGCGCTCATTGCGTCCTACATAGTGCAGATGTGCGTCGTGTCGCCAAAAATCGCAGCGCTTCGTAAGCCGCTTCGCGCTTGAGAACGGGCGTGCCAAGCGCGCGCCCGCCGTCGCCCGGTCGGACAGGAACCGCGGCAGCCCGTCGTGCGCTCAGGTTCGTCTGCTTCTAGCGACCAAGTCGCGGGCGCACGTAAACCGTGACCACGCCGTCTTTGCCTGACAGCTCGCGCGACCAAATACGGTTTGCGCGTTTATCGTGCCTTGGGCAAGCTCGACGAGTGGAGTTCTTCGAGTACTGGGCCAGACGCAAGGTTGAGATACAAACGGATCGCGGTCCTCGCACTGTCGGTGCGGTAGGCTGGTCCAACGAAAGCCAGGCCAGCGCAGACGCGATGGCAGATGAGCGGCTCGAGGCGGCACAGCGCCGGGTGAAACAAGCAGAGGGGCCGTCGGGCCACGGGTATCCGTACTCAGACGGTCGCCCCATCCAGGAGCAGATCGTCGATACGGTGCCTGGAGTCGAGCAGCCGCTAGCGGTGATCACGCGCAACGCGTACGGCGCGTTGGTGATGAACACACGGCGCTTGCTGTTCATCGACCTGGACTTCGAAAGCGTGCCTGACCAACGGTCCCTGTTCAAGAAGCTGCTATCGGGTTCCCGGAGTGACGAAGAGCGCGCGTTGGACCACGCTCAGCAGGTCGCCAAACGCTACTCTGACTGGGGGTTTCGGGTGTATCGCACGGCGGCTGGGTTGCGACTGGTGTTACTCAGCCGTGTAGTGGATGCGGAGGACGACACGTGGCTGCGCGTGCTCGAAACGTTTGGTAGTGATCCGATGTACATCAAGCTCTGCCAGAGTCAGAAATCGTTCCGCGCGCGGTTGACACCGAAGCCCTGGAGGATCGGCGTGGAGCGGCCGAGCTATCGCTTCCCGTTCGTGTCTGACGTGCAGCGGGAGTACATGGCGCGATGGACGGAGCGTTACGACAGTGCCCGGATCAAACACGCCACCTGCAGGGAGTTGACGACCATCGGTGCGGACGGCGTCCAGTCCGGGTTCGCACCCAGCGAAGTGACGAGACTGCTGGATTACCACGACAGAATCGCGCAAAGCGCGTCACTCCCTCTGGCCTGACTCGACAGGCGTCATCGGGTAGACGCAGCGAAACCCCACATCTGGCGCGGACTGTTCCATCGAACCCGCGCCGAGCACTTTCAACTCGGACGCGAGTGTCGATCGGTACGAGCCGCCTCGGGCAATGTAGCGTCGTAGGTGACTGTCACGCGTCCATTCCGCTACGTTGCCCGCCATGTCGAGCACGCCATCAGGCGTAGCCCCATCGGGCCTAGACCCTGGCGCCTCCGGCCCGATCGCACCCTCGCCGCAGGGGCCCGCTTGCAGTCCGAACACGGCACGGCGACACACCAGCCCGAACGCTCCCCAGGGGTAACGTCTGCCTTCTGGGCCCGCCGCAGCGAGCAACCACTGTTCGGACGTGGGAAGGGTTCCGCCTCGCCACTTGCAGAAGCTCTCTGCTTGTTTCGGACTCACACCTGTGACGGGAAGCTCCGTACTTCCGCCATCGATCACTTTGCACGCTCCGTCCGAAGCGCAGGCGCGCCACTGGGCCCAACTGACCTCGGCTCGGTCAATCGCAAAGGCGTCGACCCGCGTGGTCGTGGGCGCTGTGGTTCGATCGCCGAGGTCCCAGTCGTCGACGTTCAGCTGGAGCACTGCTGCGTCGATGTTCACTCTGGCGTCATTGACGGTGCAGCGTCCCCGTTCCAGTCGCTGAGCGGAAGAGCAGCGCTTTGCCGCACCTCGGCAGTGCCCCGACTCCAGGTGCTGTCCTTCGGCGCAGCAGCGGGCCCCGAGCGGGGTCAACCCCGCGGGACAACGCGCCGCGTGCGGCGGTTGGGCGAACAACCAAGCAAGGACCGCGAGCAGCGTGAGCAGAGCGAGTAAGACGACGTAGATCCGTCGTCTACGATTCCGCCGCGATTCCAACACAGCGCGTCACCCATCAGCTGGCAGAACGAGCATGAAAGCTGAGTTCACCCAGCTCGCTGATGGTGATCTGAACCAGGTCACCGTCGTTCATGGCGCCAACGCCGTGAGGCGTGCCCGTCAGGACCAAGTCTCCGGGCTCGAGCGTCATCACGCTCGACAGCAGCGATACGATCTGCGGTACGCTGAACAGCATTTCGGCGAGCGCCACGGACTGACGCACTTGCCCGTTGACGCGTGTCGTCAGATGTAGCTTCTCAGCTGTGACACCCGACACGATGGTGTTCGAGACTGGACAGAAGGTGTCGAAGCCCTTGGCGCGCGTCCACTGTTCATCACGTTCTTGCAGGTCGCGGGCTGTCACGTCGCAGGTGATCGTCAAGCCGAACACGTGACTGGCCGCGTCCTGTACGCTCACGTTCTTTGCACGGCGTCCGATCACGAACCCGAGCTCACCCTCATAGTAGACGAGGCTACTTGCAGCTGGCAGGATAACTGGGGACCCTGAAGCGTTGAGCGCCGAGGGTGGCTTTAGGAAGAACAGCGGAGTCGCAGCTTCACCAGCGTCGGTGGGCAGGGCGTGAGCTGCGTAGTTTCGTCCGATTCCGATGACTTTGCTGGGCTCTACCGGGCAAGTCAGGTTGACGGCGTCGAGTTCAATCGTGTGTCCCGTTCGCGAGCCGCCCAGCCATGGCGCGCCATCGAGTAAGTCGACGGTGTCGCCCGTCAACATGGCGTAACGAGTTCGTCCGTCGATCTGCGCGCGTACGTATCGCTGAATCACGCCTGCGAGTTTGCCCTGTATTCTCCACTACGCGCAGCCCATTGTTACTGACGCCGCGGCATGGGTGTGCTCTGTCGCTGTCAAAGCTGGTGCGTCGTCCGGCCCCTGGGCTCCAAAAATCGTTGGCTAATCGGCGGGTTCGATTAAGTTGTGGCGACCGAATGAGCCAGCCGCCGACCGAATCGAATCCGCCTGCGAGTGGCCCAGTCCAGGTCGCAAAGACACCGTTCAACGTCGCCATGGGCCTGCTGCGTACCGCGCGCCCTCACCAGCTGGTGAAGAACGTGTTCGTGCTGGCTCCAGTCGTGTTCGCGAAGGAAATTTTCGACAGTGAACTGATGGTCCGAGCGTGGGGTGCGTTCTTCGTGTTCTCTCTGATAACAGGCGCCGTCTACACCATGAACGACATGGTTGACGCGGAAGCGGACCGCCAGCATCCCGTCAAGCGTTTCCGTCCCATCGCATCGGGGTTGGTATCCCCGCTGCTCGCCCGCGGGTTTCTCGCGATGCTGCTGATCGTCGGTTTCGCGGGAGCTGCATACGGACCGCTATCCTTCCTGCTCACCGTTAGCGCGTACTTCGTCTTGAACATCGCCTATTCGTTCAAGCTCAAGCAAGTGCCGTATCTCGACGTTGCGATCATCTCCGCAGGGTTCGTGCTGCGGGTGATGGCTGGCGGTTACGGAACCTACACCCAGGTGTCGAACTATCTGTTCGTCTGCACTGCGCTGCTCGCACTGTTTCTCGGTTTCGGAAAACGCAGACACGAACTGGCGGCTGCGCAGCACAGCAAACGCAAGCAGCGACCCGTGCTGGCCAGGTACTCGGGGCGGGGGCTCGATTTGGCGTTGGCGGTCACGGCGGTGGCGACGATCGCGACCTACGCCGCCTACACGCTCGACGCTCGCACGCAGGACTACTTCAAGACTGAACAGCTCTGGATCACCACGGGATTCGTGGTGTTGGGTGTTGCTCGCTTTCTGCACCTCGTTAGCAAACGCCCTGACGCGGAGAGTCCAACCCAAGAGATGCTGAAAGATGGCCCGTTCGTGGGAATCGTGATGGCTTGGGCGGTCGTGATGTTGTGGTTCGTCTACAACCTGCGTCCAGGATCATGAGTGAACCGCAGACCGCTCTCGAAAAGACTGCGAGCGGTCCCTGGACGGACCTGGGTCTGACGCTACCGATATTCATCGCGTATCACCTGGGTGTCGTGTTTCTTCCGACACGAAACGCGGCGGATTGGGCAACCTCCGAGTTGATCGAGCTCGCCAACAACGATCTGACCGCGTACGGCGCGCTCACCTTGGGCATCGCAGCGGTGTACGTTGGCATTCTGATCGCTGCGGGGCGCGGCAAAGCGCTGCGCTGGCAGAGCTTCATCTGGTTGATGCTCGAGGCTGTGGCTTACGCCGTGGCCATGCGTTTCGTGGCGAGCTACGTGGTTGGTCGCCTCACGCTGGGCCCCCCAGACATGGGGGGTGTCTTCAGCCGCCTGGTGCTCTCGTTCGGCGCCGGGTTCTACGAGGAGGTTGCTTTCCGTGTGGGCTTGTTCGCTTTGGGCTACAAGGCGCTGGTCGTGCTGTTTCCGATGACGAACTGGCAACGGGGCGTCGTCGTGATTGTGTGGGCCGTGTTTGCAGCGATGCTGTTCAGCCTCTGGCACTACGTAGGTCCCTACGGAGATCCGCTGGATGTTCGTTCGTTCGTTTTTCGCTGGGTTTGCGGTCTCGTCTTCACGGCGATCTACGCTTTTCGCGGGTTTGCCCCAGCGGTGTGGACTCACGCGCTGTACGACGTTTGGGTGCTCGTGTTGTAGCTGACGACGACCCACCGCCGCCCCAGCGCAGCGCAGCGCTGAAGCGGGCGATGGCTCAGCAGCGCTCTGCAAATACGAAGTGTTCGAGGTTACCCTTGGGGCCTGCGAGGGGCGAGTCGCAGCTGCCCAGGATTCGGAACCCAACGTCTTCGGCGACCGTCGTGGCGTTGGCGATGGCAGCGTCGCGCAATGCCGGGTCCGTGATCACGCCCTTCGATCGGCGCGCGTGTTCACGACCGACTTCGAACTGTGGCTTGATCATGTAGATCAGGCGCGCGCCGGGTCTGAGCACGTCTGCCAACGCCTGAGCTAGCTGAGCGATGCCGATGAAGGATGCGTCGACTACCGCCATGTCGATGGGTTCGGGAAACGATTGCGATGTGAGAAAACGCGCGTTGGTACGGTCCATCACGATCACACGTTCGTCGCTTGCGAGTTTCGCCGCGAGCAGTCCGCTGCCCACGTCGATGGCGTACACCTTTCGCGCGCCTCGCTGGAGCAGGCAGTCGGTGAAACCGCCCGTCGATGCTCCAACATCCGCACAGACCGCGCCCGCGACGTCGATTCCGAGGGCGCCTAGGGCACCCTCGAGTTTGAGCCCGCCGCGCGAGACGTAACGAAGTTGCTGCTTCAAGCGGAGCTCGGCGTCGACATCCGCGAGCGTCCCCGGCTTATCGATACGTTGATCACCTACCAACACCTGGCCCGCCATGATCAGCGCTTGTGCCTTGCTTCGCGAGTCACACAGGCCCCGCTCGACAAGCAGCACGTCGACTCGCACACGTTTCTTGTTGGTCATGGTTCGGACGGTGAAATTCGGGTGATTTCCGATTCACTTTCGCGGCGACGGCGCCCTCTCGTCAGCGGGGTCGAGGTGCATCACTGCAGAAATTTGGCCGCGCCGCGTGGGTCTGTTTCAGTTGCATTGCGGGAGAGGAACAGCCTGCCCGGAGCGGAGACTGGAGAAAAGTATGAAGTTTGCAAAGGCTTTGATCGCTGGATTGGGAATGACTGCGGTAGTTGCGTTCGCGCCGAGCTCTTGGGCGCAAGACTACATGGACGAGGGAGATAGCGAAGGGGGCGAATCCGATGGGGCTGACTCGGATGACGAGTACAGCTCGGACTCCAGCAGCGACTCTACGAGCGCGGAAGCCTCGGGTTCGGCAAGCCTGTCGACGGCTGGCGTTGGGGGCACGTTCAACGCAGAGGGGACTGCGGCGGGCGATGGCGCTGCCGGGACTCCCGCCCCAGGAGGCAAAGATCACTCACGTTTCGTCGGCTCTTTCGGCATCGGGTACATGGGTTATCGGACGATGCAGTACGGCGTGAGCCCCACGGATCCGGGAGCCGTCGGGACCGTCGAAGCGCCAGTGATAGGCGTGCGTTACTGGTTCAGCGAAGGCATGGGCTTCGACGTTGGCCTGGGTTTGGGAATGGCTTCGAGGAGCGTCGAAGTCAGCGGCGACGACACCGACGACCCACAACCCTTCGCCATGATCCTCCACGGCGGAGTGCCTTTGGCGCTGACCAGCAGCGAACACTTCGTGTTCGAGATCACGCCCGAGTTGAACGTCGGCTTCGCGAGCAACACGGTCGAGGTGGGCATGGACGAGTTGGAGCAGAGCGGATTTCACTTGGACATCGGCGCGCGAGCGGGCGGCGAAATTCACTTCGGCTTCATCGACGTTCCAGAGGTGGCGCTTCAAGCGGGTGTAGGTTTGCGTTACGCAATGGACAGCACGAGCGCGGAAATCGATTCCGACAACAACGCCAGCGCGACCACCAGCAGCTTTGGAACCACTGTTGGTGACAATCCGTGGAGCATATTCTTCGCCAATATCGCTGCTCTGTATTACTTCGACCGTTGATCGTGGCCGCGTGAATCCAACGTGTTAGCCTTCAGCAGAACCGAGGTGCGAGCGTGACCAAACCAATTCGATTCAGGGCGTTGCATCTGTCGTTTGTTGCGCTGGCGGTCTTCAGCTGTGCTGGGGAAGGGCCAGCGGGTGAGGGGGCGAGTGACCCACCCTTGCAGGCGCTGCCCTTACGTCACGAGCAACAGCCACCTGCGGCGAACGAACAGCATTCGGGCAGTGACTACCAGCGCCCGACGATCAACCCCCAGAACGTAGTCCCGAGCGGCCAGCAGTCTGCGTCGGGTGGCGCTGTTTCGTTCGCAGGCGCGTCAGATTCTTGCGAAGAGTTGTGTAGCCTGTCCGACAGTGTCGACTGTGGTGGGGGGTGCATGCCGCTGTGTTCGGAATGGCGCGATGGCCATGCGAACTGCATTCGCCTGCTGCGGACGATTGTCGATTGCGTGGTCGCGTCGGGAGCCTCGTGTGACGACGCGGCCGCGGGGTGTTCGGTCGAGTACGCCGCGGCCCTCGAAGCTTGCCCGGTTTCCGACTGACAGCGTCCGAGCAAGGCGGGCGAATTTCGAACGCCGCGCGACATTCTGGCATCGGGTGAATCGGCGGTGGCCGGCCACCGCCAGCACCCGTCAGGGCCTGGCGGCGGGCTAGAGCGTTCAGCGAGGATGGCATGCTACGTGCTGTGGTACGAGCATGCGGTCCTCGAGCGGACAGGGCGGCGTGCGAGCGCTCGACGGGACTGGGCTGCTGGCGGTCGCGATCCTTGCGGGGTCGTTGTGGGTCAGCTCGCCAGTTGCGGTGACTGTCTTCGCCTGCTCGTCGTTGCTCGTCGTCTGGGGTGCGGTTGGCTGGCGTACGTCGTTGGTCGCGGTGTTGCTACTGCTCGCGGCCGCCTGGCGTGCGGAGCTAGCGGTGAGCGACTACACGGCGCGCCATGACGGGCTGCGAACGTGGCTCGGAGCCCCGCAGCGCTGCTTGATTCGTGGCGAGATCGAATCTTCCCCAGTGTGGCGCGGTGACTCGCTCGGCTTCACCGCCCGCATCGATGGCGGCGAATGTGAGAAAGGGATGCTGGCCGCAGGTGAAGTGTTGCGGTTGTACGGCGGTCCCCGAGGGCTGGCCCGGGGTGATCGAATCGAAGCCATCGTTCAGGTTGGGATCGTTCGCCTGTTCCGCAACTTCGACCTACCCGACCCCCACGTGGGCTACGCACGGCGGGGTGTCGCGGTGAGTGGCTCGGTGCTCAGCCTGGAGCGGCTCGGCGGCGGCGCGCGCGTCGGATCCATCGTAGACCATGCACGTGCTGCCGTGCGCGAACGCATCGAGGCGACGTTCGCGCCAGATGCCGTCGGCATGGCGAAGGCGCTGGTACTCGGTGAAAACGACCTGACGGAAGAGGAAGACGCCGCGTTCAAGGCAAGTGGACTGGCGCACTTGCTTGCAGTCAGCGGCACCCACCTCATCTTTGCGGTGGTTTCTGTCGTTGCGGGCTTTCGTTTTCTGCTCGTACGTCTGGCGCCGATCGCTGAACGCTTCGACGTTTCTCGGATCAGCGCGGCGGGGGGCGTCGTTCTCGCGTTACTCTACGCAGACTTTGCGGGTGGTAGTGGCTCCGCGTGGAGAGCGGCCTGGATGCTCGCTGCCGTGTTCTCGTTGCACGCCCTGAACCGTCGGCTTCCCGCGCTGCGAGCGGTGGCGCTGTCGATTGTTGTAGGCTGGTACTTCGATCCGTTGGTCGCACACGACATCTCTTTCATGCTCTCGCTCGCGGCCACGCTCGGCCTGCTCACCCTCGGGCGCCATGCGGATTCGCGGCTCAAGGCTCTGCCGTGGCCGCGCGCGCCCCGACTCTTCGTTCGAGGGCTTGCAGCGACGCTTTCGGCGATGCTGCCTTGCAGCATACTCTTGTCCGCGCTCGCGCCCAGTGTGTCGCTTCTCGGTGTATTGTCCAACGTGCTGGCGGCTCCGTTCGGTGAGGCGGTGGCGCTGCCCCTGTGCTTGACGCACACGTTGCTCGCAGGCCTGCCAGCGGTGGAGCAAGGCGCCGCATGGGTCGCGTCAGGTGCACTGCTCGTGGTCCGTCGTTTGGCCTTGTGGACGGCAGAAAGCAGTTGGCTCGGGGTGCCACTGCCTTATCTCTCGTGTTGGCAGAACGCCGTGATCGCTGGGTTCCTGGTCGGCGTTGCGACGCTGTCTCGCGTGACGGTGGGTGCGCGTCAAAGAGTGCTCGGCTTGGGAGTAACGGCCGTCGTAGCGATAACCAGTCTCGGTGGGCTGGAGTGGGCCGCAGCTCGAGCGGGAGCTGGTGCGGGGCGACTGCGCTTCACGGCGCTCGACGTCGGGCAAGGTGATTCCGCGCTAATCGACCTTCCGGGTGGCGAGCTGATGCTGATCGACGGCGGCGGCTTCGTCGGGTCGCCCGTGGACCCTGGGCAGCGCGTCATCGTCCCTCTGCTGAGGGCACGCCGACGTCAGCGAATCGACGTGATGGTGCTCTCGCACCCGCACCCGGACCATTTCGGTGGACTCACGCACGTGCTGGAGTCGGTGGAGGTGGGGGAGCTGTGGGACTCGGGGCAAGGCGAGGCGGAAGGAGCAGGGCCGCAATATGCCGCGCTGATGCAACTGGCCGAACGGCGCGGTGTTCGCGTTCTGCGCCCAGCCGAGCTGTGTGGCACGCGTGAGCTCGGACCAGCCGTGCTGCACGTACTCGGCCCCTGCCCACGGTTCGAACCCGGACTCGACGCGAACGACAACTCGTTGGTCGTACGCGTCAGTTACGGCGAACGCGCGATACTGCTAACCGGCGACGCTGAAGCACATCAGGAGCAGGTGCTGCTGAAACAGCCGTGGTTGCTCGGCGCGGACCTACTCAAGGTTGGGCACCACGGCAGTCGTACTTCGACCTCTGCAGCTTTTCTCGACGCCGTGGCGCCGCGCGCGGCGACGATCTCTTGTGGCATGCGCAACCGTTTCGGCCACCCGCACCAGGTCACCTTGGACACACTCGGCGACGCCAACGTGCCCGCGCTTCGAACCGATCTGCTGGGGTCCATCAGTTGGAGCAGTGACGGTCGCGGCCAATGGTTGCAGACCTTTCGTGCCCACCCCGCACGATGAACACCGCACAATCTCGGGCGTTGGGCACAGCAGCGTGTGCTGTGACATTTCTGCAACACGCGCGCAGTCTCGGGCTGCTACGCTAACCGACTAAATGTACCGGAATAACGTTGAAGTGCTCATCTCCAGGGCGCAGCTCGCCGCCAGGGTCGAGGAACTCGGGCGCCAGATTACCTCCGACTACGCTGGTCGATCGCTCGTGCTGCTCTCGGTGCTCAAGGGCAGCTTTGTGTTCACAGCGGATTTGGCGCGCGCCATCGATCTGCCGCTGCGCGTCGAGTTCCTCGGGGTTCGCAGTTACGGCGACAGCACGAGCTCGTCGGGTGTCGTGGAGATCACCCAGGACCTCACTCGTCCGATCGCCGGCGATGACGTACTCATCATCGAGGACATCGTAGACACGGGGCTCACGAGTTCGTTCCTCCTGGCCCAGCTACAGAGCCGTAAACCTCGCAGCGTCGACCTCTGCGCGCTGCTCCACAAGCCATCACGCACCGAAGTAGAAGTGCCCATTCGCTATCTCGGCTTCACCATCGGCGACGAGTTCGTCGTGGGGTATGGCCTCGACGCGGCACAACGTTTTCGAAACCTGCCCGACTTGTGCGTCTGCGCGACTCCTGTCGACGGAGCCTGACGACCCACGGGGGGTGGCGGGTTGTCGCGGTTGCCAGCGGGTGTTTACCCGACCAGGGGGTTAGGGTTACAGGGCAACGAAACACCGGCGTTCGATCGCAACGCGAAATTTCCGCGTTTGCGTGTGACGGGATTGCAGGTGTGGAAGCGGCGCTCGAACGAGGTGTTCGCAACCGGCGCTCACCTGGCGCTCACCAGCAGCGGCCGTTCGCTTTTGGCAGGGTGCGGCCAGATTGTTCGGCCGCGAGTAAGCCGCGGGGACAAAATCGACTCCGCTGATCACGATTGTTGGCATTAGCCGGTTGTCTTGTGGCCGTTGTGGCTATAAAGCCTTGGCCATGATCGGAACACTCATCAAAGAAGCGCGCGAACGAGCAGGCCTCACGCAGCTGGAGCTCTGTGAACGATTGGGAACGCACGACCGTCGAGTCAGTGCATGGGAGCGGGGTGCAGACGGTGTGTCTTTGGACAAGACGCAGATGCTTTCAGACGTGTTGAAGGTTCCTCAGGCGAAACTGGTCGCCGGCGTTTTGCAGCATTGGTTGGACACAGCCGAGATCGAATACAAGGTCGCGGTATCTCCCAAGAAGGTTGGCACGGTGAACGCCGGTGCCGAACTCAAGAAACAGCGCCTCAAGTCAGGCGTCGCGCTCCGAGCACTCGCGCGTGAGTTGGAGGTATCTCCCCCTCGCGTCGTCGATCTCGAGCGTGGTCACAAGTTGATCAAGCCAGAAACGGCCTGGTGGTACGCAGATGCACTCGGCATCGACCACAAGGAGCCTGTACGGCTGGCGTTGCAAGACGCTGTCAACCGCGAATGCGGCAAGCGCTTTCGCGTCGCGTTACGCTGAGCAGACGGTTAACCCCGAATCTGCTGGTTAACCCCCAAGTAGCTGGGGAAGAGTGCCCCAGCGCACCAACCAGGGGCTAGAGTTTCGTCGACTCTAGCCCTTTCGGCGTTTTGTCGCGCCGCGAATCCGCTCCAAGCGTTCGGCGATGTTTTGCTCCAAGCCTTGATCGGAGGGTTCGTAGTACCTGTCCCCGAGCAGGGAGTCCGGCAGGTATGTCTCACCGATTACGACGTTGCCTGCATGGTCGTGCGGGTAGCGGTAGTCTTTGCCGTAGCCTTGCTCCCGCATCAGCTTGGTTGGCGCGTTGCGTAGCTTGTGGGGGACGGGTTGCGCGCCGTGTCGGGTGACCGCTTCGCGCGCGCGAGCGATCGCTTGTTTGACGCTTGCAGACTTCGGGCAACACGCGAGGTAGAGACACGCGTGAGCGATGGGGTAGATGCCCTCGGGCATGCCCAGGCGCTGAAACGCTTGGTCGGCAGCGACCGCAACCGTCAGCGCTCGCGGATCAGCATTGCCCACATCTTCACTCGCGAAGATCACCAAGCGTCGCAACACGAACCGTGGATCCTCCCCAGCTTCCAGCATGCGCATCAACCAGTAGATGGCTGCGTCGGGGTCGCTTCCGCGCATCGACTTGATGAGAGCGCTCGTGACGTTGTAGTGCTCCTCGGACGACTTGTCGTACAGCAGTAGCGGTTGATCGCTTACTTGTTCGAGCAGTTGTCTGCTGATCGTCGTGTCACCACGTTCAGCGAAGTTCGCGAGCTGTTCCAGTTTGTTCAGGGCGCGTCGTGCGTCGCCGCGTGACTCCGCAGCTAGCGCCTCGAGCACACCCTCCTCGATCTGCAGTCGAGTCGCGCCGAGGCCGCGGTCGGGATCACTTACCGCGCGCAGCAAGAGAGAGCAGATGTCCGCGTCAGATAGCGGTTCGAGTCGCAGCACGCGCACGCGTGACAGCAGCGCCCCGTTCACGTTGAACGATGGGTTCTCAGTGGTCGCTCCGATCAAGACGATCGTTCCGCCCTCGACGTGCGGCAAGAATGCGTCTTGCTGAGCACGGTTGAAGCGATGGATTTCGTCGACGAACAGTATCGTCCGCTTGGCTTGCAGCTTTTTCCTGTCAGCGGCGGCTTGTACGATCTTGCGCAGCTCGGGAACGCCTCCTAGCACCGCGCTGAACGGAACGAACTCCGCCTTGGTCGTGCGACTGATGACGTGCGCCAGGGTCGTCTTGCCTGACCCTGGATCTCCCCACAGGACTAGGGACGGTAAGCGGTCTTGGGCTATCGCACGTTCGAGAATGGCGCCGTCGCCCACGAGGTGCTGTTGACCAACCACCTCCCGCAGCTCCCTGGGACGCATTCTTTCCGCTAGCGGTGGCCTGACATCGCCCAGCTGTCCGCGCTCCGCAGCGGCTTCCATGAGTGTGCGCCCACTCGCGACGGGATCGGTTTTCTTCGCCACTGATTTCTACCCTCGGGCGCCGAAGATCGCCGAACCCAGCCTGATGTCCGTGGCCCCTTCTTCGATGGCGACCCCAAAGTCGCCGCTCATGCCCATGCTCAGTCGCGGCAGCGAGAGCGTCTGCTGGGCGGCCAGTTGCCGCAGTGCGGCGAAGTCTCGGCGTGTGCTTTCAGGGTCATCAGAATCAGGCGGTACCGCCATCAGCCCGACCAGCCTCAGCTGCGTTTGCGTGCTGACAGTTCGCACGAGCGAGGGAAGGTCTGCAGGTGAACAGCCCGACTTCTGAGGTTCGGCCTGAAGGTTGACTTGGATGTAGACCTCTAGCGTGCGCCCTGCGGCGCTCGCGCGTTTGTTCAGCTCGGCTGCCAGCCTCGAGTCGTCCAGGGTGTGAACACACGCGCCCGACTCCGCCACGTGTTTCGCTTTGTTGCGCTGGAGGTGTCCGATGAGATGCCAGCGCGCGTCTGGTAAATCGTTCAGCTCGGCTTGTTTACGCTGCAGCTCTTGGACGTAGTTTTCGCCAAAGTCTCGCTGTCCCAGCTCGTACGCGATCCTGATGTCAGTCGCGGGTTTGAGTTTGGAAACTGCGATCAAGCGGACGTCGTGTTCCGAACGTCCAACGCGCGCGCAGGCAGTGCGAATCGCTTCCCAGGCGTCGTTCAGCCCCCGTCGGAGTTGGTCGCGACGGTCCATGGGCTCACCTCACTCGACGCTGTCGTCGGGTGCCAGCTGGGTGATTCTCACTCCAACATGCCCATCGACGTTGATCAACTCCCCCGAGCCCACGATTCGACCGTTCGAGCGCAGTATCGCGGGAGAGCCGAGGCGCACCTCGGTGTTCAAGACTTCGCCAGGTGCGAGCGAAAGCCACTCCGCGACGCTCATCGTCACCTTGCCCAGCTCGATTCGCACGACGACTGGAGCTTCCGCGATCGTATCGTGCGCTGTGCTGTTCTCATCTTCGCTCATGGGTTCCTCCAATTCATAACTGAGCTCCACGGGGCCGTGCAACAGCAGCCCGCGTTCCTCGATTGACACAGCCAGGCCCCGTTCACCATGCGGCGCGCACAGCGTCGCCGACGCCCCGACCAAGCTCTGGCGGGGTTCATCGCTAAAAATGAACGCGTCACCCCGACGCAGACTTTCCAGTTGTGATGGGGTAGCGACGGCGGTTGCGATGACCAGCGGCAAACTCAGCGGGAGAGGATCTGGTGTGAGCCTTTCGGGGGGTCCGAAAGCGCCTTCCAAGAAGTTGAGCAACGCGATGGCGCGGTAGCTAGCGCCGCCCAAACGAAACGAGAAGTCTGCGCGCCAAGGGGTATCACGAGATTGCCACTGGCTTGGCAGCAGGGGAGCTCCACGTGCAGACTGTCGGCACAGCTCGGCAACTATCGCGTGCATGGCGCCACGCATGGGTTCGCTCAGCGCGTCGCCAGTGTCTACGCGCTTCGGCCTGTTCGTCGTGCTACCCACCACACGACCTATGAGCTCGGGGGGAAAACTCAACCGCACGCTGACGCCTTCTCCCAACAGCTGAACATCTGCACCAAGCGAGATGCCGTCGACTTCGCAGGGACCAAACCCCAGCAACCGCAGCTCGCCGAGCTCCATGTCGAACAGCTCTCGGAACGCCTCGGACAAGGCTTCGGAGCGGAATTGCGTGCGCCACCAACGGCCGGCTTGCGCCCGCGCTCTGGCGGCGGCCAGGCTCACTCTCGGGAGCTGCTGCCAAGGGAACGCTGATGTCGCCCGCTGCACAGCCGCTGGATAGCGGAAAGCCTGCGAGAGACCAAGCGATCGTGATACCGTGGACCACGTGATTCGCTGTAATTACGTAGCCGCCCTTGCCGCTGCCGCAGCGCTTTGGGCTTCGAGTGCCATCGCCCAAGCACAGCCCGCGGGATCGTCCGTCACGCCCGCCCAAATGAGCGATCAGGTTGCGGCATCTCCCACCGATGCGATCGCAGCCAACCCCGCCGCGGCGGACCCTTTTCTGTCCAGGTTACGAGCGGGGGACAGCGCGTTCCTCGCGCGTGATTTCGAGGCGGCTGCGGCTGCGTACCGTGAAGCCATCAAGGAGCGACCCCGCGACGCCTTGGGTCACTACCGTCTCGGTGAGGTACTACGGGCCCAGAGCAAGTTCGAAGAGGCGCTGGAGGCGCTGGGCAACGGGTTGCGCTTCGCCTCGAACCTACTGCTGCAAGCGCGCATCAACTTCGTGTTAGGCGACACGAGTGAACGTGCCAACCAGCTACCCAATGCCAAGCGCGAGTGGGAGAGCTATCTAAAGCTGGCGCAGGAACACGCCACCCAGTTGGCCAAGGCAACCCCGGGTTACAGCGCCGACGATCCGATCTACGCTGAATCTGCCAGTGAACGTCTGAAGCAGGTGAACGCTGCGATTCAGCGCCAGCAGGACTACGCGGCGGTGAAAGAACGAATCCGCCGCCGCGAGGCTGAGCTCGACGCGAAAGCCCGTGGCAACGAGTCCGCCGACGCCAAAGGTGATTCCAAAAAGTGACTCAGAGTGTGTGGCTCATAGATCGATCTCGAACTCGCGTGACAAAGCGGCATCCGCATCACGTGTGAAGCGCACGAATTCCTCATAATCCTCGGTTGCGATCCGGCCCGCAGGCAAGCTGATTTCGCGCTCCAAGACGAGTTGACCATCCTCCACGCGGTCGCGGATTGCGACGCGATAGTCGTTGAACGTGAACTCGCTGGTCGGAACGTTCTCGATGCGCGCCGTGGGCGGAAGCGATATCGTGAGTTTGACTCGCCAGTTGCGCTCGGAGGTAAACAGCATGGGGGTTTGGCGCGTGGGGAGCGCGCCAAACTGACTGAGGTTCGGCGTGTAGGGCGGCACGAGACGCAGGTCCCCGTCGTGACGAAGCGCGAAGTGCGCCATCTTTGCTCGCATGCTCAACTTCAGCGGTGCGTCGAGTTGTTCCATCGCGCCCAAGTCGTAGGACACGAGGCGTGCTCCGCGTAGGTTGGGCGCCAAAATCTCGCTTTCTATCGAGTCCTTGAGGCGACGCTCGCCGAGTTGTCCGAGGGCCTGGCGCATCCCAGCCGCGAACTTGCCCGCGTACACCTGCGCCAGCTGAATGTTCGCCGAGCCGTCCTTGGCCATGTCGACGTTCGCAACGAACTCCAAGCGATCTGGCGCGCCGCCGCTCGGAAGTTCGATACGCTCGCTGTCGCCGCCGAGCACGTAGGCGGGCATCGCCCGGACCTCTGCAGGCACGTACCCGAACGGATAATACTTGTCTATCAGTGTTACAGGCTTACGGGCGCGACCCACGAGCAGCACGGTAGTGTTGTATTGAGCAGCACGGCTGGCGGGACCCTTGGGCTCCGCCGCCAAACGATTCTTCGCGAGCGCCCAGTCCACGTGAATGTCGATCGACCGACAGAGTGTGATGAATGCGCGCCAGGGGTTACCCCGCTTGCCGACGATCACGCGACGGCCGTCGTTTTCGTCTCCGGGTTGTACGTTGTCGAGTACCCAGCGATACAGAGCCCGCGCGCGCTGCAACTCGAGCTTCTCGGGAATGTCTCCAGCGATCGCGAGTGCCACGCGTTTGACCCGCGGATCCACGGGCACCGTTTCGGCAACGCGGTCGGCGAGCATTGCCAGACGCCGCTTCAGGTCGAGGCCCCAGCTGATGTGCAGACTCGGTAGGTACTCGGTTGCGGGCACGCTGAAGGGTTCGTCTGACGCCGCCGGACTTTGGTCCACACGCCAGCGGCGCACGGTGAAATGTCCAGAATTGGTAACCTGGGGTTCGGGTACGTCACCCGTCACTTCGATGTCGAGCGAACGATCCTCGGGCGCGACCAACACGAACTCGCTGCGTGCGTACGCCACGTCCTTCTCGCGAAACAGCCAGCGCAACCCTTCGTGAAACGCGCCACCCGCGCGCGGCGGTGACCCGAAGAGTTCTTCGGTTTCGATGTAGTCGCCAACCTCCAAATGCGGGAACGTGATGGTTGGCTTACCTTCGACGGGTTCGGGCTCGAGAATGCGCCCATCCTGTTTGATCACTCGCAGATTGAGCACGACGTCTCCACGCACTTGCGCTTCAGCGAAGCGGCTGATGCCCTCTGCGCTCTGAATTCTGATGATCTCGTGTTCCAGGTAACGACTCGACCCGTCGTGACTGACCCAGACTGCCATGTAGTCGAGCACGCGGGCCGCGGTGCCAGGCATGTGCTGCCCGGCAGCCTCGTACTCTCGGATGATCTCGCGACCGTTCAGGCGGTAGGGTTCCAGTTCCGTCACCCCCTGAATCAGGTCCAACGCTTCTTTGATGGGTTTGGTATCCGCACCCGCTTCGATGCCGTCGACCAACGCGTCCTCCAGCGCGTCGACGTCACCTTTTGCCCGCAGTGCGTCGGCCAAGTTCAGTCGGGCCTCGCCGTCCGTCGGCTCACGTTCGACAGCGTCACGAAGCACCTTCACGATGTCCCGCTGCTGGCCAGATTGGACGCGCAACTCCTCGATGCGCCGCTCCAGGTGCTCTAGCTCGGGACGCCGCGCCTGCAGTCGCTTCAGTTCGGCGATCGCCACTTCGTAGTCGCGGCGTTCGATGGCGCGCGAAACGGTCACTTCGCTGTCCTTGTCCAAGCCGCGCACGCGTTCGTAGAGGCGTTCTGCCTGCTCGTGTTGGCCTTGCTGCTCCAGAACCTGGGCTGCCAGGAACAACCCTTCGGCATCGTCGGGGAAACGTTCTGCGCGGAGTTTGACCGTTTCGACGTACTCGGGTGTCCAACCCAGCTCGCCGTAAACCTTAGCCAGTGCAGCCCACAATGCAGGTACCTGCTCGTACGTCCGTGTGAGTCGTTTTAGATCAGAGACAGCGTCGACCAAACCCTTGCTGGAGGCAACGTGAGAAACACGCGAAAGCTCCGAGGCCCAAAGCTTTGGGTCCCGCTTCAACGCGCGTTCGTGCAGCTCGCGTACCAGGTCTTCCGTTTGGCTAGCCTCGTAGATGGGGTCGTGTTCGACCAACGACGCGGCCAACGCCAGCGCGGGACCCGTGGCGACCTCAGGATCGTCGACCAACGACTCCAGCAGCAGCGTCGCAACCTCGGCTTCTCCGTCTTGGTGCGCCAGGTATGCGGCTACGTACGTCAGTGGTGCGCTCTCGGGTGACGTAACACCGTCGGGCCCCACGTAGCGACGCAGCAAGTTCACCTCGCGGGAAAGTTTGGGTGTGGTGAGGGCGTGGAGTCCGCCAGGTTCGATCGCAGCCGCGGGGAAAGGTCGCCCATCGGGATGAAGAACACGAATCGCAGTTTGTTTGCTGGTGAGCTTGGCGACTACGCGGTGCGGACCAGCCGCGAGTCGCAAACCCGTCCCGACTCGCGTCCATGAGCCCCATTCAGTCAGCCCTCGGTCCTGCACCTGTACACCATCTACCCACACAGCGAGCGCGTCACGCACGGCCAGGATGACCTCGGCCGAGCGTGGAATCTCGAACGTCGCCTCGGCATAAAACACACCCTGCGGAACGGGTTCGTCGAGGCTCATGACGCAGCCCGCTTGCCGAGTCTTCAGCACGCGGGGCGAATGTCCCGAGAGTTCGTCACGCGGCCACTCCACAGGCCAAGGCCCAAAGCCTTCCGCGGCATGTGAGCGCAGCGCGTCCGCGGTCGCTCCGTTGCCGAACGGTCCTGCAAGCCGAATACCAGGTAGACAACCTGCCTTCACGGCAACTTGCACCTCTACGTCGCGCGCTGCCTCATCCCACGCCTCCTGACCCCACCAGGTTACCAGCGCCGATCGCGCGCGCCAGCCCAGCTTGCCAGGGTCTTGAATACTGGCGACTACCCACTCGCGCCAGCGATCCCACAAGCCGTGGGAATTGCCTCGCAGCTGAGTCGCGCGTTCCACGGCGAAGCGTGCGAACAGCGGAGCATTGGGATCATCCGAGTCGCGTGCAGCACGTGCTGCTCTCAGGAAGTGTTCGGGTGCCGTCGCAAGTCGACCATGCAGTTCGTCGTCCAAGCCGCGCGCGAGGTCTTCGTACAGCCCTTGGCGTTTGGATTCATCGAGACGTTTGCGCGTCTGGGTGGCGCGGTCGGCCTTGCCACCTGGTGCCAACAACTCCGCGAGCAACAGCGGGGCGAGCACGCCCTCGTCGCGCTCCGAAGACGATTCCCGCAGCTCTGAGAGCTGCATCTGATCGGGAGACTTTGGGCTTTCTGGTGAGCCACAAGCGACGAACGACGCGGCCAGGACGCAGAACACTGCCCAGACCCGAGTGGGTGCGCTTCTCATCATCGCTCCACCACCAGTCTCGGCGTCATCGCGGCGTCCACTGCCTGACAGAAAGCCTTCCATCGTTCGTAATCCTCGGGTGCTACTCGTGTTACGTTGATCGTCACTCGGCTACTGACTGTCACCTCGTTTCCGTTTTGTTCGACGTCGACGCTGTACTTCCCGAAGCGAGACGCGCTAGCGACCTTGGTCGGTGCCTCGGTAACCTTGAAACCTGGTGGGAGCTTCACTTTGAACACGTCGCTTACCGTGCCCATGACGGGAATTGCTACGGGTAGATTGCGAGAGGAAAGTGACGCGTAGGCTTCCGTCAGGCGCAACCTCGTGGTGACGGGGAGACTCAGCCGGTCTCCATTGCGGCGGGCGTAGGCAGGGGCCTGCCCTCTGGCTCTCAAACTGAAGGGCTTCTCGTAGTCGTCGGAGTGAACTTGCAGCGCTGCTTGGCCAGGGGTGAGTGTGAACCCAGTAAACTCCCGACTGAGATCGGAGACGATGCGCTCTCGTTGTTTGGCAGTCGCGTGAAACCGCCGCCGCCAGCGAGGTGCATTGGACCCAGTCACTGAGACGTCCACGTCGAGTTTGGCGCTGCCGTCCGCGGCGACCACGGCTTCGATGGTTCGTGCGACAGTATTGCCGTTTGGGTCGAGCAGCGGCAACGTGACGAGCTCGGGCTTTCCTTCGTTGACCAGGATCGCCAGGCCTTGTTGGTCGAACGCAGGCAGCTCTCTCGTGCCAGTGAACTCCGCCGTGCCGTCGAGGTACAAGTCGAGTGATGGGACGTAGGCTATCGCGTGATCGAAGGGCGCGAGGCTCGCGACACTCGACTCGAACATGCCGCGCAGTTGTGTGCGAATGATCACGATGGTCGCATCGATACCGAGCTCTTCGAGCAGCGTGACGATCACCGTAGCCTTGTCCTTACAGTCTCCCCAGCCACGCGCGACAGTCTGCACGCAACGTCGTGGTTTGAGGCGGTTGATTCCGAACTCCAGCGCAACGTAACGCGTGTTCTTGATCACCCAGTTGTAGACGGCTCGCACCTTCTCGTCGTCGGTGGTGAGTCCTTTGGTGATCTCGCGGGCGAGCTTTCGGGTCGCTTCGTCCAGATCGAACATGTCCTGGGACAAGCCCCAGTACCACTTTCCCAATTCCTTCGGATTTTCGAACGTCGAGACGTGGACGAACCCGAGCACTTCCGTCCATGGGGGCATGGCGGGCTCTGGGTCTACGGCAGGAAGCGACTCTGCCCAGAATCTGTAGATGCGCTGGTCACCCTTCACGACTCGTGAAGTTTTCAGGCCAGGGATGTTGCGCTTGTCTACGTGCAGCTTGCGGGTCTTCGGAGTGATCAGAACGTATTCTGCGTGGCCAATGGGTTCGTTGTCTTGAAAGTACTTCAGGTCGCCGAAGTAGTCGGCAAGTTCGTTTCGCTGGGCCACGTCGTCGATTCTGTAGCGCAGTTCGACGACGTCTCCCGGCTCGAGGCGAGGAAACTGTACGTTGTAGGTGCGAGCCGACGTGTAAGTTGCGAGCGCGGGGTTGTCTGCAGCGCCGATGCCTGTCTCGACGGCTTCATCGACTCGGCCGTCACCACGAAACACGCGGGCGCCTCGCAGCTGAACGCGCTGCGTATCGGCTTCGAACGCGAACAGGTAGCTCTGACTGAGTGCTGCGGCTGAATCGGTGAGCGGCTGGAAGACGACTTGTCGAAACTGGCTGCTGAGTCCGTTGTCGAACACGGTAGTCACACTCAAGTCGAGCAGTGTGCGTCGGTTTTCGCCCGCGGCGGGAGCGCTGCGGTGTTTCAGGAAACGATCTGGATCCCACGCGTAGGCTTCGTCCTGTTTGGGCGCCTCGGGTTCGATGTTGCGCAGATACTCGTGGATGTCTTTCGCTTGGGGGCGAACTTCGAGGATCTGCCGCAACAACGCCACCTGTTCGCTCTTTTGATCGAGTTGGCCGTGGAGGTCCGAGAGAGCTCGCAGTGTCGGCACGTCTTCGGGAGCCAGCGCCAGCGCTGCAGTGTAGGTTCGGATCGCGCGTTCGGGTTGCCCCATGCGCTGGTAAGCTTTGGCCGCGATTCCGTGGGCCCACAGGCTATCGGCGTGAGTGCTCAGCAAGCGCTCCGTCCAATGTTCCGCGGTTGCGCGCTCGTTGCGCGCCAAGGCCAGTTCGAGCTGACCCGTGATGTACGTCAAGTCATCGAAGCGAAACTGCGCGTATCGACGTTCCACGGACTCGGCTTCGCTCGAGCGGCCCAGAGCTCGAAGTTGTGACGCGTAGAGGTTGAGGAGGTTCACCGCGTTCGGGTTGCGCTGCAGGGCGTCCTCCAATACGGCAAGTGCGCTTCGGCCCATGGATGCACGATTGAGCAATGCTACCTGGCCCGTGATCGCCTCCAGGTTGTCGGGAGCCATGCGGCCCGCGCGTGCATAGAATTGGTAGCCATCGCGCCAGTTGAGCCCACTTTGCTCCACTTCAGCGCGGGCCAGCACGAGCTCCACGCTGGTCGTGCCGTCTTCTTTTGCGAGGGCCTCCGCTTTTTCGAGCCACTGGCGGTGTTGGTTGTAGTCTTCCGACAAGTCTCCCGCCAGCAGCAACCGCTCCACCGTCGGTTCTTGCGTCGCGGCCCGCTGCGCTAGATCGCGAGCCTTGTGAGTGGTGGGGTCGTCAGCCCCCGACGCGACCAGGTAACGCGCGTACGCCTCTAGGATCGCTGGTTTCGCTGCATCTTTGCCTAGCAAGCGCTCGAACGCGGCGATCGGACCGAGGTCACTCTTCACGACCTGGACTTCCGCCCGTTCACCCGCTGGCGCTCCCGCGAATCCGAGTTCGGCAACTGGCTGCAGGCTGGGATCGGGGCGCCCCTCAGCGTCGCCCAGTCGCAAGGAAACGATCGGCGCGTCTTGTAACCCGCAGGCCTTTACGGTCAGTCGAGAGTTCCCCGCCGCGAGCTTGATGACGGCTCCGAACCTATCGACATCGTGTTGTCGGTACGCGGGATCCGTGATGACGAGTTTACCGTCGACAAACAGCTTGAAAGCACCCGCCGCTCCCGCCCATACGCTGATCGGGGACTTCGCGCGTTCACTCGTGAGTGAAATCGTCGTGCTCGCGTAGAAGCAGATGTTCTGCTCTGGACGAAACAGCGCACGCCCATCGAGCCAGCCCGAGCGGAACACGCGGGGCGCGTGTCTCCAACGCACGGCGCGCTCTTTGCCCGAGTAGGCTCGACCGTCGACGATGGGTTCGCTGAGTTGTGTTTCGGGCCCGTACTCGAAGTCGAAGCCAGTCTTGCCTTCGTTGTCGAAGGGCCCGACGACGAGCCAGTCGTCGATGAAGCCCAACTCGCGAACCACGCGCCGCGAGCCTGCGAGGTCGCCTCGGCGTGTGCGTGCGTGTGCGGCGAGGAAGTGGGCGTAGGTTCTGAGCGCAGCAGACAGGCGTTTCGATTCGGCTGCGTCGAACAGCGCACGTTCGACGAAACGTGGGTCAGTGGATCCCCAAAGTCCCCAAATGTGCCGGATGGTGGTGTAGGAGTCGGGGCCTTGCGACGAATTGAGCTCGTCGATGTGCTGCGCGACTTCAGGTGCCTGCGCTCGAGCCTCGTCGCTGAGGGCCGCGACGAGCCCAAAAAGCAGAATGGCGCTCAGGAATCGGTCCAGGACCGTGCGTTTGCTCATTCGTTGACCTCTCGATCCAGGCCACGACGCCCGATCGAACAGGGACCTCGTGAGCTGGGGATTCGGTTGGTGCGGCGGAACTTGGTTCCGCTGGAGGGGGCTTTTGTAACCCCTGGTGGGGTGCGCTCGCCAGGGCGATCAACGGCCGGCTGGCGGCCGCACCTGGTCCAAACCCGCGGCAGGACTGCCGATTGGCTTGCTGGCGGTTCCGGCTAGAGTTAGAACGATTCTGCTTCGCGGGAAATGCCCACTTCATCCCAAACCCTTTCGATGGGTTCCGGTCCAGCTGGGATTCATCACCGTCGTGAGGTTCAGGTTGCCAGGTCAACGGTTGCCACCTCTTTGGCACTCGGGTAGCCCGCTCCGGAGGATCGCAAATGGTTAATCCCCAGATGGTGATGTACGAGGAGGAGTTCAACCAGATCCAGGCGGTCGTGGACCGTCTGGTGAAGCAGTCGAACGCTGACGTCGTCTTCATCGTGGACAAGAACGGGCAGCTCATCTCAGCCGCGGGCGACGTCGAGAACATTGACGCCACGTCGCTTGCTTCGCTCACGGCGGGCAATATCGCAGCAACGGGTGGCATCGCCAAGCTCCTTCGGGAGAACGAGTTCGGCACTCAGTACCACGAAGGGGAGAAAGCGAACGTTCACATTCAGCTGGTGGGGAATCGAGTGATCCTGGTGGTGATCTTCGATGGAGCGAAGACGAACCTCGGGCTCGTTCGTTTGCGTGGTCGCGGCGCGACTGCCGAGCTGAACCGCATTTTCGAGCACCTGCTGAGCAAAGTTTCCGAGCGTGGG
>CBFGUG010000016.1:0-117586 GCA_965651905.1 uncultured bacterium
CCGAGGGTTCATCGGTTTCCGAAGGCTCGTCAGTTTCCGAGGGTTCATCGGTTTCCGAAGGCTCGTCAGTTTCCGAGGGTTCATCGGTTTCGGAAGGCTCGTCGGTTTCGGAAGGCTCGTCAGTTTCCGAAGGCTCGTCGGTTTCCGAGGGTTCATCGGTTTCCGAAGGCTCGTCGGTCTCAGACGGTTCGTCCGTCTCAGGGTCGTCCGGCTCGCCAAGATCGTCAGCGTCCACGCCCCCCGCATCCTCGCCGTCCGTATCCGTCGCCGACGAGGTATCCTCTCCACATGCGCTCACCCCTGCCGTCAGCAAGAGCGCTGCGAATGCATGACACACTAAGGTTTTTTTCATGCCCCGCGCTCAGCAAGGCGCGTACCAAGTTACTGAGTTGCTGGCCCAAGCCCATTCGAGCCGCGCCCACACCGACTGGCGTGTTGCGCCCTTGCGATCCCACGTCAGCGCATTCTGCGGCTGCCCAGCTTGGCCACGGCTGGCACACGTTGACACAAGCGCCAGCTCACCCCAGCAGAGCACGACCCAGCAGCCCGAGTGCTGCGATTGCGCTCACGCCCAAAACGCAAAGCCGTAACACGCGGCCCCGATCGACCGTCGGATGTAGCCTGTGGCTCACCTGCATGCCGAGCACGACGACGGGGATGAACAGCAAACCCAGCCACACGTCGTTCCACGTGATCTGACCGACCGCCGTACGCACGACGAGGGTCACGACGATCCCAAACGCGAACACCACACCCAGCGTCGAGCGCAGCGCAGGCCCCGCCGAGTCACGAAATAATAGCGCGATCGGAGGCCCGCCAATCGCCGACAAGTGACCACAGAACCCCGAAAAAATACTCGCCAACAAGTCGACGGCAGGTGAGCGCTTCAGTTTCACGGGGGTGGCGAGCACGATCACCGCAGAAAGCACGATGGCCCCGAGCACGAGATCCAGCGCCGCTCGCGATACCACCCCGAGAAAGGCGGCTCCCAACAGTGCACCTGGGACACGCCCAGCGAGTAGCCACGGCACGGCTTTCAGCTGCAAGTGTTCCCGTTCACGAACCGCTGCAATCAACGTGATCGGCAGCGCCGAAAGGATCTGTGGCACGGGCGCCAAGCGCGGATCGATCAGCGAAAGCGCAGGCACCGCCAACATCGCGTAACCAAAGCCAATCGTGCCTTGCAGCACGGCCGACACGAACGTCACGAACAGCGCTACCAGCCATTGCCACGGCTCCAGACCGAGCGCCAGATCGACAGACGGTGTACTCACCAACGCGCCGTGCCATGGCCCCGTCTGCCACACAAGTTCCAAAACACCCCACGAGGATCTGTTCCAACCCGGCCTAACGCATCGTTCCCGACCGCCGGGTTTCGCTCACTCCCGTCCCAACCCAGCCCTTTCCCCGTGCACTTGTTCACGGTGAGCGGGCGTCGCTCACCAACACCATGTCACCCGGTCTCGAGCGTTGGCTCGCGTCACGAGCGTTCACTTGAAGGCGCAATCGTGTGCGGGGCGCGGCCGCGCACGCCGTCGGAGATGTCTCAGTTCGCCAGGGCGCGGAGTGCAGACGCGTACGCAACCTCGCCGCGCGGAGCCTCAAAAAACGAAGAAATTGACGATGGCGGCTGACGCGACGAGGTTGTGGAGCGTGCTTCGGCGGGTTGGCGACGCGAGCCTTTACCCCAGCCTGTCAGGTACTACACTGCGCACGATGAGGAACGGACAGCTGTCGGCGCTCCGTGCGGGCTGCGTGCTCGCGGCAACAGTAGTGTTGTCGTTCGGGCGCGACGTTCGCGCGTGCGGTCCATGCGCTGGCCCCGAGTTGTGGTCGGCGGAGAGCATCAAGGGTGAGCTGGTCGTCGTTGCCAACTTTGGATTGCTCACCGAGCGTACGGACGGCTGGTTCCTGACTTGCGAAGAGACTATCGGCGGGTTGTTACTCGACGTCCGGGGGAACGCGGAACAGCACTTCGTGTCCAGCGACACGGGTCTCTACACCCAAACGGGCGACATCTGTGAATGGAGCAGCGGTCCGAGTAGCAGTAATAACAACTGGTTTCTCGGCTTTTCGCTGCCCACGGTGAGCGTGGGAACACCTACGAACAGTTACGTCTTGCTCGCCGACCGAGAGACGAGTGACTTGCTCGTGCAACGTGCGGAAGCGGGGGCGAACTTCAGCACGGTGCATGCGCTAGATGAGTCTGTCAATTTCCGCACTTTGGCGACGGGCGGTGAACCCGCATCCGTCTTCGTGGCAGGATACGACAACGACCCGAGAGACTGGCACATCGCGTATAGTCTCGATGCGGGTGATAGCTGGGACTACGCAACTCCCGACGTGGATACCGAGTACACTACGATGGTGTTACGTCTCGTCGACCCCGAGTACCCGCGCGCGGTTTACATCGAAGGGCAGACAGTCCTCGGTCAATCCGATGAGCTGTGGCGTTTCGACGCCGAGAGCGGCGAGACCGAGCTGCTCTTGAAACTCGATGACGCGGAACTGTTCTCGGGCATCACGCTGAGCGAGGAGCACGTTTGGGTTTCGGGGCGGCGGCGCGGTGCGGGCAGTCTGTATCGCGCCGAACGGGGAACCCGCGAGTTTGCACGAATTGTCGACGATGGGCCCGAATTCGGCTGCATTGCGGCTCATGACGAAGCGCTCTATGTTTGTGTCAACGATTTCACCTACCAATCGGACTTCATCTTGGGACGCTCGACAGACCAAGGACTGAGCTGGCAGCCAGCGTTGACCGTCGAAGATCTCGGCGTCGTAGCTAGTTGCGGCGTCGAGTGCGACGCGACCACCGACTGGTTGCACGGCGCCTACGGCATTTCTGAAGCGGATGCTGGCGCGCCGAACGGCGAAGGTCCAGGCGCGGGCGACGATTCTGATTCAGGTAACGAAAGCAAACGATCCAGTGGTGGGTGTAGCGTTCAGGCGGGGGCAGCCCCGAGGGCAACACTGTACGGTGTCCTCGGACTCCTAGCCTTCGCGGCGCGTCGACGGCGTTCATCCGCGGCCAGCCTCCAACGTGAAGCGCGCAAGTCCGCTTTCAGTCGCATCGCGCGGAGGAGTCTCGGGCTGGGGACTGTATTGGCGACTCTTGCATCGGTGACCTTCGTATCGGCGTGCGGCGGCGGCGACGCTGCTGACGATTCGAGCGCGGATGACGACGTGACACTGGACGCGGGCGACGACTCGAACGCCGACGACTCGAACGCCGACGACTCGAACGCAAGCCGGGACGACGCTCGTGCGGCGGTTGCCGATTGTGGTGAACGGGGCGACGAGCTGATGAATCTGGAAGTCGAGGCAGACGACGCGACTCTCAGCGTGCAATCCATCCGGCCCAATCCGGCTATCGTCGGGGACAACAGCTGGACCATCGAGCTCAGGGATGACGCTGGTGAAGCGATCGTCGGCGCGGAAGACTCCATCGTGGTCACGCCATTCATGCCTGATCACGGTCACGGAACGCCTGTTGCCGTGGGCGTCGCCGAGGAAGACGACGGTGAGTACCAGCTCGCACCCGTCAACACCTTCATGCCCGGGCTCTGGCAGATCACGATTGAACTCGAGCTCGATGGTGCGACGGAGCTGTTCGAGTTCCGCGTGTGCGTCCAGTGATGCCGTCGCACAAGCCTTCCCCTCAATCACGTATGTACGCTCGGTGCGCAAGCCGTGCGTGCATCGCTACGGGCTTGCTGTGCGCGGCCCTCTCGTGTGGCAAGTCGAACGACTCCTCGGATCGTGACGATGGGAGCGACGATGCGAGGCACGATGCAGCTGCGGACGCTGCTCCCAACCCCTCGCTCTACGATCGCGATGCGTTGCTCGACCCCAAGAGCTGCCAAGGCTGTCATCCCGGACAATACGCGGAGTGGGCGGGGAGTATGCACGCCTACGCAGCGCAAGACCCCGTTTTCATCGCCATGAACGCGCGTGGCCAAGCCGAAACCGACGGTGCTCTCGGCGATTTTTGCGTCAACTGTCACGCGCCCATGGCCGTCCGTGAGGGCCTGACCGAAGACGGGCTCAACCTCGACGAGCTACCCGACGCGTACCAGGGAGTGACCTGTTACTTCTGTCACAACGTGGCGGACGTCGAAGGCGTTCACAATAACCCACTAGTGCTCGCCAACGACACCACGATGCGCGGCCCCTTCGACGACCCCGACGAGAACAGCGTCCACGCCTCGGCGTACTCCGAGTACTTCGACCCGGCCAAACCTCACGCGTCTGCGCTGTGCGGAGCGTGCCACGACGTGACGCTGCCCGAAGCGCTCGTCGGGCGCGAGGTGAAGTTGGAGCGCACGTTTGCGGAATGGAAGACCACCATCTTCAACAAGCCGTACGCGGATGGCGGCGTCGGTTGCAACGCGTGCCACATGCCCGTCTCACCCCTGCGCGATCGCACGGTTGCTGACACGGGCGCAACCACGCGACGCTCCGTGCGTCACGACTTCGAAGGAGTCGATCTCGCTCTGGACGCTTTCCCGAACAAGCAGCGACAGCGGCTGTTGGTGGAACGTTTCTTGGCGTCGAGCCTGCTCGCGGAGATTTGCGTATCCGAACTGGGTGCCGTGGAGGTCACGCTGGAGAATGGCGGTTCGGGGCACAATTGGCCGAGTGGGGCGAGCCACGATCGCGAAGCCTGGCTCGAGGTTCGCGCGTTCACCGACAGCGATGATTCTCCTGTGTTCGAGACTGTGGCGCCCGAACACCCAGATGAAGACGCGCCACGCGTCGTGCTCAAAGACTACGTCGTCGACGCTGCCGGAGACCCTGCGCACATGTTCTGGGACATCGCGGAAGTGCAGTCGTCGACCACGCTTGCGGGGGTGGCCACGCGAGATCCGCTCGACCCGGAGTTTCATCGGGAACGCGAAATCTGGACCTTCGACACGGGAGCGAACCAACCCATCGACTTGGTCACGTTGAAGGTGCGCATTCGGCCCATCGGGCTCGATATCCTGCAAGACTTGGTCGAGTCGGGGCATCTCGACCAAGCGATCGCCGACGAAATGCCCGTGCTCGACGTGTTGCCGAACCGCTGTTACTCGCCTGAGCTCATCGAAGAGTATTCGGACATCTTGTCTGCACGCACGCGCTGTGACGACGAGTTTGCCAGCGAGTTCACGCTCGTGTGGCGTAACGCGGATGCCAACGAGGACAATCGAAACTATCGCCCGTCGCGCATCGATCAAGTTCCCGCGCGTTGCCTTTCGCATCCAACCTACGTCTCGGTCCCGCAGAGCCCCTGAATGTACTCGGTCCAACCGTCGAGCTGGCGGTCGCTCGTGCTGAGCACGCTGTTGCTCGGCGCTTGCGCGCGTGCGCCAGCGAAGGACGACAAACCCCGCCGCGTGCCCTCGGCGAGTTGCGATGCGGGCGCTGCGCGTGCCAGCGACCTGAACTACTCGATCGACGGCGTATCGTACTTGGCCTTCGACACGACACTGAGCGCGGACGAGCCGCACGTGCTGGCGGTCGAGGATTCTGACGAGATTCGCGTCGATGGTGCGCTGGTGCGTTCTTCAGCAGAAGCTGCAGTGCGATCGGGTGGGCTTGAGCTGTCGTACCTGGATGATGTCGGGCGTGACGTCGAATTGACGCTGTGTACCGATTCTCTGGGTCAGGGAAGTGGGGAAGTCATGCGCTGTCGGGGTGAACGCTGCGAGTCAGGCACGGTTCGTTCGCTCCCCCTCGTCCGTGCCCTCGACGAACGTACGGACGCGGCTGCGCCGCGTTGGCAGCTGGTCGACGAATATGCAGGCTCCACGTGGCCCGAAGGACCGACCATCGACCTGGCCGTGAGCGACGCGGTTGCCATACTGGCACGCGGTGAGGACGGGTTGCGTATTCTGTCCACTCGTGACGGCGATGGCGTAAAGATCGCGGAACTCGCACACGTTGCACCTGCCAGAGACGACTTCTACAACGACGTCAAGCTCTACGCGGACCGATTCGCCCTCGTTGCGTCGCGCTTGCACGGCCTGGTGGTGGTCGACTTGGAAAACCCCGGAGCACCAAAGGTCGTCTACGATCGTCTCGACGTGCCGCAGCGCACGTCAGGGCACAACATATTCGTACGAGGTGAACGAGCGTACGTCGCGCGGTCCGACCCGGGGGGGCACATCAGTGTGATCGACCTAGCTTCTCCGACCGAGCCTGTGGTGAACGCAGAAATCACGCTCAGCGAGTGTGTCGACATTCACGACTTGCATGTCGCGGGTGACCGAGCGTTCGTCAATTGTTTCGACGGTCGCCTGCTGGTGGTGGACGCTTCCGATGAAACGGCCTGGGTGGTGCTCAGCAGCATCGAGCAAACGCGAAGTCACTCTAGCTGGCTGGTCGAGACCCAGGGGCGTTCGCTACTTTTGTACTCGGGGGAAAGCTTCGGAGCAGGAGTCGAGCTAGCATGGCTGACCGCTGGCGGAGTGCTGGAACCGTTTGCGAAGGTCGGTACGCGAGCTGCCGCATCCGTTCACACCTTGGAGTGCGATGCGGCGCGGTGCTTCGTCACGGCCTATCAGCAGGGCTTTTTGGAGCTTGACGTGTCCGCATCTGCTCTTCCGAGTGTGGCGCATCACGAGCCCACCTGGCTCGGACCAGGTCGGAGTTTTTTCGAAGGCGCGACGGGTATTGCGATGAGAGCCGATGTGCTCCACGTCGCTGACACTGAACGTGGATTGCTCGTCTATGGGCGGACAGCGGGCGAATGAGCAGCGGATAGTTCGAGTGACTGCCTGCTCGGGCCAGCTGTCGTCACTATGCTTTACGAAGCCGCGTGCGCGCTAGCATCGCATGACCATCGCGAGGCGCGCAGCCACAGTCTATTCAGCTCGAGGAGAAACACAGATGGCGCCGCGTAGCGCACTAATCATGGTTTTGCTTGGCCCGCTTACTGGGTGTGGCGAACGTGCTGACTCTGCAGCCGACGAGCACGGCAGCTCAGGCGCAGCAGGTCAGAGCGCGCAACCAGACGGACTTGCTACTGCGGACACTACTGCTCAAAGTGGCGGCGCTTCGTCGATGGCAAGTCAGGGCGGGAGCTCTGGGGTTGGCACGAACCCAGCGCCAGAAGCCAGCGGAAACGACGAGGCCATGGCTCCGTCAACTTCCAGCGAAACTCTCCCCGACTCCACGTCGAGCGAGCCAGGGAGTGACGCAGCGGACGTCGTGCCGCCTACGACGTCCGGGACCTCGGAAGGGACTGACGACGATGCCGCAGGCAGCGGCGGCGGTACGGCACCGCTCGACGCATGTGAAGTGACCGTCGACTCGGCTGAGATCAGCGCCGCAATCGCAACAGTGGGCATCGTGACGTTCAGCACTGACGCGACGAGCGTAGCGAGTGCGAGAATCGAGTTCGGGCTCGAAGGCAGCTTCGAGATGATCGCGCCCGTCGATCTCGACGAACCCGACTACCGCACGCTTCTTCTCGGCATGAAGCAGTCACGGGTTTACACGTATCGCGTGGTCGTCGAGACAGCCGATGGCGAATGTACGAGCGACGAGCACTCGATAGAGACGGAGTCGTTGCCCAACGTCCTGTCCGTGCTCGAGGTCGACAACATCGAGCCCGAGAAGCTGCAGGGTGGGTTCGTTTCCACAGGGCAGTATCAGGCGCGGGGTGGCGAGACGTCACCTGCATACGTCATCGACAAAGACGGTGACTACGTGTGGGCGCTGCAGGTGGGCGACTACGTCACGGGTGTTCGTCAGAGCTACGATGGCAAGTACATGTGGATCAACGGGACCGACAACACCACCAACGGCGAAGCGAACATTCACCGAGTGACGATGGACGGACTGGTCGACGAAGACATGAGCGAAGTCTTCGGACAGCAGGATCACTCCATCACGGTACTTCCCGACGAGACCGTCGTGTTCTACGGCCACGACGAGACCCGTTGTGCCAACATCCGTCAGCGTTTCGCGAACGGTGACATCGAAGCCATCATCAACTCGGGCGACGCCCACGGCGCGTCTGGTGCGTGCCACGTCAACGCCATCGAATACTCGCCGATGGACGACACGCTGATTTTCTCTGATGACAACCACAACAATTACACCAAGATCACTCGCGACGGAGAGGTAGTGTGGGTGCTGGGCGGTGAGACGAGTGACTTCACGGGTGACGCGTCCCAGTGGATCCGCGAGCACGGCATCGACGTAATTGACGTCGACCGCGTCCTGATCTTCAACAACAACGAACCCCAGGACCCGCGCGGCTCGCTGGCAACTGAGATACAGCTCGACCTCGAGGCGATGACTGCAACCAAGGTGTGGGAGTACCAGGCCGATCCGCCCATCTCGAACCAAGTCCTGGGCGACGTTCAGCGGTTGGCCAACGGCAATACGGTGATCGCTTACTCAGCGCAGGGGTTGATGCACGAGGTCGATGCGGAAGGAAACCTGCTGCAGGAGATCGTCTGGCCGCTCGGGGCGGCGTTTGGTTACATCGTCAAGCGCGATTCGCTGTACGGGCCACCGCCCCGCTGAGGGCGGAGCGATCAACGAAATACCCGTGAAAGCTAGGCGAGGCACTCCCGCCACGCGCGACCCGATCGTGTTGGCGGCGCTGCTGAGCGCGTGTTTGCGCGTCACCCCTCAGTGAATCTGCTGTATCCTGGCCGCGCGGTAGGCCCGGACGACACGCCCCATGCGCAATCTGAAACTGAGGACCAAGCTCGACGAATACTTCCGCGAAGTGAATGATGTCATCATCGTTCGCCAGCACCCGTCGACTGGACTCTTGCCCGCGAGCACGGCCGTCAACAACCACGGGGATTATCGCGACGCGTGGGTGCGGGACAACGTCTACAGCATCCTGGCGGTCTGGGGGTTGGGTTTGGCCTACCGCGAGCTCGACGACGACGACGGTCGCGGTCACGAGCTGGAGATGCGCGCGGTGAAGCTGATGCGCAGCCTGCTCCGTTCGATGATGCTGCAAGCGCACAAGGTCGAGGCCTTCAAGACTTCACGCCACCCCCGCGACTCGCTGCACGCCAAGTACGACACGGACACGGGCGGCGTCGCGGTTGGCGACATGGAGTGGGGCCACCTGCAGATCGATGCCACGTCCTTGTACTTGCTCGTGCTCGTTCAGATGATCAGTTCGGGGCTCGACATCATCTGGACCAGCGACGAAATCAACTTCGTTCAAAACCTGGCGTACTACATCGAACGCGCGTACCGCACGCCCGACTACGGCATTTGGGAACGCGGAGCGAAGTCGAACTTGGGTGCGGTCGAGCTGAACGCTAGCTCCGTTGGGATGGCGAAGGCTGCCTTGGAGGCGTTGAACGGCTTCAACTTGTTCGGCGCTCGCGGATCGCAACGTTCCGTCATTCACATCTCCCCGGACAACATCGCCCAGGCTGATCTCACACTGACGTCGATGCTGCCGCGTGAGTCCCACAGCAAAGAGATCGACGCTGCGCTGCTCAGTATCATCGGCTTTCCTGCGTTCGCCGTTCACGACGCTGCGCTCGCGGACAAGGTGCGTAGCGAAATCGTGTCGAAGCTCGAAGGGCGCTACGGGCTCAAGCGGTTCTTGCGCGACGGACATCAAACGGTGTTGGAAGACGAGGGCCGTCTGCACTACGAGCCCGCGGAACTCAAACGCTTCGAACACATCGAATCCGAGTGGCCGCTTTTCTACGCCTATTTGCATCTCGACGCAGTTTTTCGACGAGATGCGGAGGGCATCGCTCACTACGAGGAGCGTCTGAACGCGGTCTTGATTGAGCGGGGCGGACAGCGTTTGTTGCCAGAGCTGTACTACGTTCCGAGCGAGGCCATCGACAAAGAGAAACGCAACCCGGGATCTCAGCAGCGCGTTCCGAACGACAACGTACCGCTGGTGTGGGCCCAGAGCTTGTACCTACTCGGACGTTTGATTCGTGACGACGTATTGCGCTTGGGTGACATCGACCCACTCGGTCGTCGTCACCACAAGCGGCCTCGAAAACCCGTCGTACAGATCGTCGTCTTGGCGGAAGACGAAGCGTTGCAGGCGGAGCTGCTGTCGCGAGGACTCGTTACCGAGACACCGAAAGACATCGATCCAGTCCGCGTCTTCCTGCCGCAACACATCGCCGCCGCACATGCGCAAGTGGGCCGCAACGACGCGATGGGGCTCACTGGGCGAGTTGCCCGAATGCTCAAGAGTCTGACGACGAGTCGTGTTTACAAGTTGCGCCACGACACCGTTGTTTGTCTGGCGTCGTTCTTCATTCAGCAAGAGTTCTTCCTGGCTTTCGACATGGAGTTCCTGCTCCAGCGCTTCGTCAGTGAGCTGATCTATCTGCAGCGCAACTGGACGGAAGCTGGGCGCCCCACAGTGACGGTTCTCGTCACGAGGAACCTACTGAACTCGGGTCGCACGGCCTTCCTGCAGTTCATGCAGCAGGTCGACTCGGGGCGAATCGCGGGGGTTGCCGTCAAGCACGCTCGGGTGAATGAGCTGTTGCCCACGGCGTGTTTCGAACGTGTGAGTGAACTCCACGACCTGACGTTCCCCGAGGACCCCATGGGCTCGCTAGTCTCGCAAGATCGCGTGTTGGCTGCGACGGGTAAACAAACGCCGCTGGCGGGTGGCGAAGAGCTCGACATCGAACTGTCGAACGACGCGCAACTGCTTCGGCAAAGGTTGGAGCAGAGCGACAACCTCTACGAGACCGTGGAGGTACTGGCGGCGCTCGTTCGAACCCACCACATTTCTCACAGGATCAGCATTCGCGCCCAACAACGTACCCTCGAAGAGTTGCTGGAAGAGGTTTACGAGCAAGCTGGCCGCCTTCGCTTGTGGGCAGTCGTTCGGCGTGCCGCGGGCCTTCTAGGCAAAGTGGACGGCGACTTGGCGCTCGCCGTGGGCGCGATTCTGGTCAGGCAAAAGAGCATTCAAGTGGGACGCGCCTACAGCGACGACTCGATGATCAGCCATCCGATTCCCGAGCATGAGCTGCTCGAGAAGATCAACACCTTCGGTCGTGAAGACATCCGTGATCGGGTCCTCACACAAGAGCTCATTCTCTACGTCAGTCTGCTCATCCGCGCTCAACCCGACTTGCTGTCGGAACTGCTCACGATACGCATCGGTCAGTTGATCAGTTTGCTGACGAGCCAGCTCGCTCAAGAGCGCAAGCTGTCGGTCGACGAGGCATACGAACAGCTGATGCACTTGGCGCCGTCCCAAGTGCAGGCGCGCTTGGAGGCGGTGCTCGCGCAACGTCGAGCGATCGAGCAACTGCCTCAGCAACTCGAGCACCTGGACGCCCACTCCAAGGCAGGTACGCTCGACTGGCAGCCCGACACCAGGCTCGACAACCTGGAAACTCCTGACGGCGGGTGGTTCGCTTGGCGCCAACACCGCGGGATCATCGACCGTCGACCAGCGCGCTTCTACGCTGATGTTTGGAACATTTTCGCGCACACCCCAGCGCTCACCATTGGCGATCACATGGAGCGTCGAAATCGTTTGGACAGCGCGGTCGTCCTCAGCGACATGACGCCCGGCGAGCGAGCGTTCGCGCTTCGCATAGAGTACCTGCTCAACAAGGTGCACGCTCCCGAGTACAGACAGCTGAACATCGAAGCGCTCGAAGCGCTTGCCAGCTTCTTCAAACAGAACCCCAGCCTCGTACTCGACGATGCACTGTCGCTCGATGCACTGCTCGGGCACGCCGTGATGCGCTCACACCTCGCCAAACATCCCGAACATGAAGGCTGCTACGCCGATCACAAGGCACGGGCTTGGGACGAGTTCTACGCGTCCGCTCCCGCGGACGTTTCGTCGGCACTCGTCGAGGCGTTGCGACACTTGCTGACGGTTCGTGCGACGGGAACCTAACCTGCCGTAGCTCGGCGTGTCCTCGCAAAGTTCAATACTTACGAGCGATGCCGCAAAACTCCCAAGAACGCGGCTTGGCGCTCGGGTGAAGCGCGCCATAACTACTGCCTCAATGAGTCGAACGCTGTCCTTCGTTCTGTTTTTCGGAATCTTCATGCTGGTCGTAGGGGGCGTTCACTACTACCTGTGGGCACGCTTGGTGCGAGACCTGCAGCCCGCGCCGCAGCTGATGCGCTACCTTTCGCTGGGGCTCGTCTTGTTGTTCGTGAGCATTCCGCTGGCGATGCTCACGAGTCGTGCGCTCCCCCGCGAGGTCGCACAGTTCGCGCTGAAACCCAGTTACATCTGGATCGGTGTGATGTGGCTGCTGCTCGTGGCCGTGTTCAGTTTCGACGTCGTCAAGTTGCTGGTGATGGGCGTCGAGCGTCTGATCGGGATGCCGCACGACCCCGAGCGCAGGCAGACGCTGGCGAGGCTGTTCGGTTTTGCTGCAGCGGCGGTAGGGGGTGGCGCGACGTTGCTCGCGCTGGTGGAAGGTTATCGTTTTCGCGTCAAACGCGTGGAAGTCGAATTGGAAAAGCTTCCAGCCGAGCTCGATGGAACGACCATCGTCCAACTGACGGACGTTCACGTCGGCCCCAACATCGGGCGTCGGTTCATCGAGAGTGTCGTAAAAACCGTCAACGACTTGGAACCCGATGTGGTGGCGATCACGGGAGACTTGGTCGATGGCAGTGTCGATAGCCTGAAAAATGCGGTGGCCCCGCTTGCCGAGCTGCGCGCGCGCTTTGGCTCGTTTTTCGTCACTGGTAACCACGAGTACTACTCGGGGGCGGTGCAATGGTGTGAACATCTACCGACTTTGGGTTTGAAGGTACTGCGCAATGAGCGCGTGCAGATTGGCGACGACGGCGCGGCCTTCGACTTGGCTGGGGTAGATGACTTGCAAGGGCGCGGTTTTGGAAACGGACATGGGGCGGACGTCGCGCGCGCGCTCGAGGGGCGAGACCTGAGCCGCGCGGTCGTGCTCTTGGCGCATCAACCGCGCGTCGTCAGCCAAGCGGAAACCCACGGCGTCGACTTGCAGCTTTCTGGGCACACCCACGGCGGGCAGCTATGGCCGTTCAACTGGCTGGTAAAGCTGCAACAGCCTGTGGTGTCGGGTTTGGAACGCATTGGGCAAACGCTAGTTTACGTCAGTAACGGCACGGGTTACTGGGGACCGCCCATGCGTCTGGCGGCCCCTGCCGAAGTGACACAGATCGTGTTGCGTTCCAAACGTTCCAAAAAGGCCTAGACGGTGGCAGCCTGGACGGTCGTTTCCACTGGAAACGATTCCAGGTCATGGCGTTCCCTCGACGGGTGCGGATTTCACGAGGTTTACCGTGATAGGCTGCTTGGCGTGACAGTAGCAGGTGATCGAACTCCCGCCGCGCAACACGTTCCCGGGCGCCCACCACGGAGCAAACGAGGCAACAAGCCAAACGGCAAACCCACCATCAAGGCGGTAGCCGAACGCGCTGGCGTGGCGATTTCCACAGTTTCCAGAGTGGTGAACGGCGGCTCCGCGAGCAAAGCCGCGAGACAGCGCGTGTTGGAAGCGATTGAGGCGCTAGGTTACTCTCCGTCGATTGCGGCACAAAGCTTGGTGAGTCGACGTGCGGGTTGCATCGGACTAGCGACGGGCTCGACGCAGAGCGCGTGGTTCATGCAAATTCTCGCGGGCGTCGAGGAAGCGCTGGCTTCCAGTCGCGAGAGCGTGCTGCTCGCCAGCTTGGCGCTCGATGGAACCTACGATCCCAGCGCGGTCGCGGGCTGGATCAACGAAGGGCGAGTGGACGGATTGATCTTCGTGCGCCCCGGTCAACGCGACGAACCGTTGATGAAAGCGGCCGCGAAAGCAGGCATGCCCACCGTGCTGATCGCGCCTGACGCGATCGCGCCCGTGGAGTTCATCGTGCGTGCCAACAACGCGGAGGCGGGACGTCTCGTGGCGATGCATCTGCTCGGTCTCGGCCACAAGCGCATTGCGTTCGCAGGTGGCCCTCGCGACTCCAATGACACACTGGAGCGACTGCGGGGTCTGCGCGAGGTCGTCGCAGAACGAGGCGGGGAGGTCATCGACGAGTGGTTCGGTCGGGATTACTCGGTGGGCGATGGTGAAGAGTACGCGGACCGCTACCTCGACACCTCGGAAGCCCGTCGCCCGACTGCAGTGGTGTTGGGCAACGACACCATGGCGCTCGGCTTCATGCGCTGTGTGTTGCACGAAGGCATCAGTGTCCCCGAAGATCTGTCGGTGGTCGGCTTTGATGGCACGGCGGACGGCGAGGTGTTCTGGCCAGCGCTGACTACCGTGTCGCAGCCAACTCGTTTGATGGCTGCGCGCGCATGCAAAGCGCTGTTGAACGAAATCGACGGCAAACAAGAGCCCGAACCCGTCGTCTCTCTCGAATACGGCGTCGATCTCATCGTGCGCGAGAGCACTGGCCGCCCCAACGAACAGCGCCCCAGACGCAAGCGCCGTTAGCTTGTCCACAGTGAACGAGGCGCTTCAGGACTTACCTGCTTCAATGGGTGAGAACAGGTAAACTTTCTACGTCGCCTCTAGGCTGCGTCGAAACCTGGTGCGCGCAGCTTCGACCAGGTTTCCAAGTTGGCAACGCCGAGACTCGTGGCAATTCGTTCTTGATGGGCGCGTTCGGCGTCGTCGCCGCGCAACTTGGCGAGTTGCCAACGCGCGACGCACGCGCGTTCACGCATCTGCACGTCGTCGAACAGTGTGGCAGCCCACTCCAAGCGCTCCTCCGCGGCTCGGCGATCACCCAGCACGTGGGCCAGAGCGGCGCGGATCATGGTCGCGAGCGGTCGCGCGTCGGTTCGCTGGGTGGGTTCGATGGCGCGGATCAGCTGGCGCGCCATCTTCAACCAGCGGCGTTTGCCTCGGGCCTGCATAGCGGCGCGACTCAGCACCACGGCGGCCTTACACTCGAGCGCGAGAGTGCGCAGTGCGCGGGTTTCCAAGAGCAGCGCGTCGACGATTTGCGGCCATTGCTCGTCGAACAACTCGCGCGCCTTTTCGTCGTCGCCCTGCCGCAAGGCGCGCAGCAGTTCGAGGCGCCACAACGTGCAGTGCCAGACGCCGTACCCCGCGGTCCAAGAGCGCAGCACCTCGTGGTTGTCTTCGATGGTCTTCGACAAGCCCGTCAAGTCGTTGGCGGCGGCTTGAGCCAAACCGTAGTCGTTAATTGCTGCCACGTAGGCAGCGAGATCGCCGCGGCGTTTGGCGGCGGTCGCGTGTTCGTTGCCGTAGTCTCCGAGGCGCTTGAAGTCGCCCAGGTGTTCGAGTGCCACAGCGACGTTCAATTTGAGCAGCGACGACTCCCAGTTGGTCGCAACCGTGGCGACATCGAGGTGTGCCTGAGCAGCTCGAGCCTGTTCGAGAATGTACGACCACCTGCCCGACATGTGTCCCACGGTCGAACGCGTGACGCCCAACATGCCCTTCAGATACGGATCCTCACGCGTCTCTGCGATGCGTTCAGCCACAGCCAGCAGATGAGCACTGCGGCGTTCGAAGAACGGGACGTACCCCGATGCCACGATGCACAGTCCTCGCGCGATCGTGCGCTGATCGCCCGAGCGCAGCGCGAACAACAGGCTGCGCAACAACAGCACGATGCCGTCGATGGGCAGCAGGTTCGTGAGCGCCTTGCCCGCGTCCCACATGATGTCCGCTTTCTGTAGCGCGGCGCGATCGATCTCTTTGGGTTCGGGATCTTTGCGCGTGCGAAAGCGCACCAGCACGATCAACATGACCAGCTGCAGCAAACTCCACGGCGCGCGCATGACTGGTCGTATCGACATTTCCGAGAGCAGAGTGCGCAGCACCTGGTCGCCGCGATCGACTTGACCAGCGACGAGCAGTGCTTCTACCGCGTGGCCGCGCAGCTCCAGTCGCGCGCCTGTCGACGCGCGATCAGCGGCGCCAGCAAACGCTTCACCAGCCCGGCGACAATGCCCCGCTCGATACAGTGCCCAGGCCTGCTGCTGCAGTAGCTCGGGCCTACGCTTGGGCAGCGCTGGGTCCCAAGTGAACGCCCGATCGTAGAGGTCGGCAGCCTGCTCGAAAGCCAGCGCCTCATACGACATTTCCGCTGCGAGTACCGCGCACTCGGCCGCTTTTTCGAACTCACCGCCGTGGTACCAGTGTTCGGCAACGCGCCCCGGCGATTCGGCATCCGCTTGCAGGCGTTCAGCCAGCGCGAGGTGCAGCTGCTTGGTGCGTTCGGGGCTCAGCTGAGCCAACGCCACCTGACGAACGCGGTCGTGATACGCCTCGACGAACGCAGCCTCCCCAGGCCCTTCACTGCGCACGAAGCTGATCGACTGCAGCGCGTCGAGCACTTTGTGAACACCCACGCCGCCGCCCATGGCCGACAGGATCTGACGTAGCCTGGTCGGGCGTCGTGCGATCACGACCATGTCGAGCAGGGCCCGCTCGTCGTCGGTCAGCTTCTGATAGTGGGAGTCGATCACTTCCGCCATCGTTGGCGGACGGCTTCCCAAACGCGAGCCGAACCGCGCGACCTGCTCGATGAAAATGGGGATGCCATCTGCATCTTCCGTGATCGAACGCAGCTGTTCTTCGCTCCACGCTTCGCTGCCCGACATCGCGCGCGCCAGCGACAATGCCGCGTCCTGCGGTAACGAACCGAGCTTCATCTCGACGCGATCGCAGCCTTCCGCCAGCGTGGTCATGCGCTCTGGAAAAACGTGTGCCTGTTCACCATCTGGACGCATCCCCAGAACCACGAACAGCCCGCGTGACACGACGTCCACGAGGTGTCCGATCAGGTCTGCGCTCTCGGCATCACCCCAGTGAGAGTCATCGACACACAGCACGACCTGCCGTGTCTTGGCGATCTGCGCCACCAAGGTGCCCAGCGCTCGGGACGCCCGCACGCGCTCGGTGTTGAGGTCGGGTGGGCGCTGGGGGTGTCGATCGAAGCTCAGCCCTTCGAGCACGGGGAACATGCGCGTCGCCAGGGCCAAGTCGATCGGCAAGTCGAGCTCGTTGGTGCGGGAACTGGCGTACTCGTATAGCTGGTCGACGAGCGCGTCCGCCGCTTTGAAAGGAATGGCTTCCCACTGGTAGCAGCGTGAGGTGAGCACCAGCGCGCCGTGGGTTTGCCAGCGCCGCATGGCTTCGTTGAGCAGACTGCTCTTGCCGACACCAGAGTCGCCGACCAAACGGCAAATGACCGTACGTCGCGTCGACTCGTCGAACAACGTCGCCAGTTGCTCCAGCTCCGTGCTGCGACCGAACAACTCGGGGGCCCGCTTCATGCTGCTGCGGGCAAAGCGCGGCGTCACGGAGGCGCCCAGCCCCAAGTGCTCACGCACCGAGTCCAGCGTGGCACGTGAGCTGGGTTCGAGGTCCAAAAGCGCGTCGATCACTTCCGCCAACTCGATGGGCACGTCGGGCTCGACGTCGAGCACGGGAGGTGCGGGGTGTTTGCTCTTTGCCAGCAACGTAGAACGCACGGGCCCGACGTAAGGGAGCTGTCCCGTCATCGCCTCGAACAAAGTGGCTCCTACGGCGTAAAAGTCACAGGCTTTCGTGTGCGTACCCCAGATCTGTTCGGGGGCCATGTAGCCGGGCGTGCCCGCGAACACCGCGCCTGAACCCGAATCGACACCGCTGTCAACCTTCGACAAGCCAAAGTCCAGTAGCTTCACTTCGCCCTCCTTCGTGACGAGCACGTTGGACGGCTTGATGTCGAGGTGCAGCACGTCGTGGTCGTGCAGGAACGAGAGCGCGTCGAGCAACTGCGGAAGAGCGTGCCTCAAGCGGGCTGCAGCGATTTTAGGTCCTGGAAACTCGGTGCCGTTCCAAACGTAGTGCAGTAGCTGTTTGCCGTGCACCAGCTCCATTGAAAAGTACCAAACGCCGTCATCCTGGCTCAGCTCGTAGAGCGAAACCAGGTTGGGGTGTGAGAGCGATGCGGTGCGTCGAAACTCTTGCTTGAAGCCGAACAGTCCCGTCGGTGAGAGACGCAGCAACGTCTTGAGCGCGATCTCGTCGTCGTTGCCGTCGCTGCGCGCCTCGTAAACGACGCCCATACCCCCCACACCCAAGGTGCGCAGCACGCGATAGCGCCCGAGACGTGCAGGCTGCGGCGGCACGTCCGTAGTGACCTCGCGCGCGTCGATGGTCGTCATCGACTTGGCGCTGATCCACGTCGTCAGCTGACCTGGTGCAGCAACTTGGGCGTTCATGCAGAGGTTCCGTTCCCACGCGCGGCAGAAGCTGTGACCACAGGTCGCCGCGGACGCCAAGCTTACAGCGAGCTGCCGACACTTGCCGCAAAATGCTGCTACCGAGCTCGGAGTGTGCGGCGAGCGGGCCGTCTGGCGTGAGAGCGCGTTTTTCTCCCATGCGGCGGGGGATGTTCGGCTTGGGTTGCGCGGAGCGTCGCCGCTCCCGTGGGCCGTTTATGGAACGGATTGGGTGACACGAGCGCACGCGTTGGGAGACACTCCGCGCGCCAGGGCAACGGCGAGTGAATCGAATGCATGGGAGACAACACGAACGGCGCTTCACGACGTGGCTGGAACGTGGTGCAGTACTGCTCGTTCTGATTTCGACGTCTGGTTGCGCCATGGGCGGAGGTGGGGTGGGGAGCCTTGCGCTCCCAGGCCCTTCACATTCCAACCTGGGAGTACGCGCGAACGTCCGCGCAGATTTCGCTGTTTCGCCCGATCTGCCGAACGCCAGCTTGGGCCTCGACACCCGACTACTGACGCGCTCGCAAGATGACTACGATTGGTCTCAATGGCGTGTGAGTGTCCCCGTCGGGCTCACTCAAATGCCGTCCCACTCCGAGTTCATGCTCGGGTACGAAACCTACGTCGTCCCCAGTATCGCGCAGTATTTGACCCCCCAAGGGAAGCTGCGGAGGCGCATCACGCCTGGACTCGAAATCGGACTGCCGATTCGCCTCAGTACCCAACGACCAACCTGGCGGGCGGACGACATCACGTCGAGCTTCAGGTACCTCGTGCCTCATTTGGAGGCGAACTACTTTGGGAGAGATCGCTGGGAAATCTCCTATGGGGTTTCGTTCCGAGTGCGCTTCTGGAGCTCGATGGTGCCATGACGCGAGCGTTGGTTTTCATTTTCTTGGGGTTGTGGGGCGCGGCCATTTCACTCGCGTGCGGCCCGCGTGAACCAGAGGTGCCCACGCTAGAGCGCGTCGACGTCCCGCTCGCGGCGCTGCAAGTGGGCGTCGCGCGCGCGGACATCACCGTGCCGCCAGGCGCTGCGACGTTTGGTCACGCGCTCGACGCGCACGTCGCTGAAGGCTACTGGACCCGCACCTATTGCAGGGTTTTCTACTTCAGGAGCAACGGCAAGACGCTGGTGCTCGTCCCTTGTGAACTTGCGGCGATGAGCGCACTGCTGCAGCGCCAAGTCGTTGCCAACCTGAAAGGTCAGCTACACCCGTCCGAGCTGATGATGACTGCGGTGCACACCCACGCAGGCGTAGCCCACTACTTCGGCTCTACCCAATACACGGGCGCATTCAGCAGCCGCATGCCCGGTTACGATCACGCCTTGATGCTCGATCTCGCCAAACAGATCAGCAACGCCATCGAACGAGCTCGAGCCGCACTGAGGCCCGCCGTGCTCAGCTGGCGCCATGATGATGGTTTCGTCGGGTTCACCCGAAACCGTTCGATCGAGGCTTTTCGCCTGAACAAGACCAAACCCCGTGTGCCAGGCAAGCGCGCCGATCTCGCGGCAATCGATCCAGAAATGCACGTCTTGAGTATCGAAGCGGTGGATGCCCAGGGTGACGTGCTCGGACCGCTCGGCTCGCTGAGTTTCTTCGCGATGCACCCTACCGTGCTCAAGAACACCAACCGTTTGTTCGGCAGCGACACGGCAGGCGTGGTCAGTCGCCTGGTGGAACGCCGTTTACGTCAGCGCTGGGTCGCTCACCCGCCTGCGGACGCCGCGGCGGTCTTTAGCGATCCGCTTCACGGCGTGATCAACACCAACGAGGGCGACATTTCGCCGATTTGGTCGAGGGGTGACACGGACGAAGCGATTGCTAAAGGCACGGCCATCGGCGAGTACATCTGGAGCGTGTACCCCGAGCTGGGCGTAGGCGGACGCAATCCCAATCCGCCGATCGACTTCCGCTACTTGGAAGAAGAGGTCGACGGCTTGCAGTTCGTCGATCGAGGCAAACTCTACGAGTTGTGCGATGTCGCCGTGCTCGGCATGGGTACGGCAGGGGGCGGCAGTGATCACCCCACGTCGATTGCGCCCATTCGTCTGTTCGGCACCGATCCGCCCGCCGACTACGGGCGCAGCGGTTGTCAGGCGCCCAAGGTGTCCCTTTTGTGGAAGGTCAGCGAGTGGCTCAGTGGTTTTCCGACTGTGTTGCCACTGTCTGTTGCGCGCATCGACGACACGCTGATCTCGTTCGTCCCCGCCGAGTTGACCATCACTGCGGGTGCGCGCTTGAACGAACGCGTCCTGGAGGACACGAAACGCTACGAGGGTGCGCCCACGACTTCCATCGTCGCGGGCCTGGCCAACGAGTACATCCAATACGTCGCGACGCGCGAGGAGTACCAGCTGCAAGCGTATGAAGGCGCTTCCACGATTTACGGTCCAGACAGCGCCCAGTATTTTCGCTCGCGCGCGTCGTTGCTCGCGCAAGCGATGTTCGATCCCGCGGTGGAACGCAAGATCCCCAATCTGGGCAAAGCAGGGGAGATAGGCTTCGACTTCGGACCCGGCGTGAAGCGTCTGGCCCAACCCAGCGGCGAGACCGTTCGCCGCGAGCTGATCGGCGCGTGCGAGATTTCGCCACGCGCGGAGGGTGACACATCTGCACCAGAGATCTGTATGTACTGGGCCGACGGCGGCCCGGGCGATGTGCCCATTCGCGACTATTTCAGAGATCGCGGTGCGAACTGGATGGGTCAGGAGTACCCGACGTGGGTTCACTTGGTAGATGAAAGCGGGCAGCCACTGCGCGCGTGCCATCAGCACGAAGGTGCGTGTGATCCGGGCGGCTACGTCGACGATCGCGGCACCGAATTCCGTACGCGCGTTCACGCCGAGGTGCGGGATCGCTGGATCTGGTCGACACGCTTCAGCCCGTCGACGACCTTGTGGCAGGAGCTGCGTACGCCTGGAGCGCGCATACGCGTGGGCCACGCGGGGAGCGTCGTCTCCCCACACTTCTCGGCGGCGACTCCGCTGAAGCCTTGCGAGGTCGAGCAAGCCCGCGTCTGCATGGACGAAGAACGCGTCACCAATTGGCGCAACTTGATCGATGAGTGCCGAGCGGACGAGCGTCCACTGCGTGGCCGCTACCGCATGTGGTACCGCCACCCCAAAGGCTGCCTCACGGACTGAACGTCGCAACAGTTGTGAGGCTGTGTGGTGCGCCACCCAGCTCAGGAAACAGCTGGTCGGATCGGGTCGCAATCACGCTGCCGCTTCAGCTCCGTACAGCGCGACGTTGACAGCGGTCGAACTACGGGCCAAAACGGCCCTTCACGCGTTTTTTCGGCCGCTGCGGGGTCGACCTGCTAGCGCGCAACTCTCATGACCGACACCCACGCCGACACGACGATTCAGGCTGCCCCTGGCCCTGCTGCGCTACCCGACACCGCGCCCGCAGTGGTCGACCACCCCTACGCGGCCTTCTTGGAACGCGTCAGCAAACCCACACGTTACACGGGTGTCGAGCACGGCTCACGAGTGAAGGACTGGGCAACCGTCGAGTCAAAAGTTTGTCTCGCGTTTCCAGATATTTACGACATCGGGATGAGCCACCTCGGCTACCGCATCCTGTACAAGATCCTCAACGACGACGAGCGTGTCGTCGCGGAGCGCTGTTACACGCCCTGGTCCGACATGGTCTCGGAGCTGCGCGGGCACGGCGAGTGGCTGCGCTCACTCGAGACGCACCGTCCGCTGTGTGACTTCGACGTCGTCGGCTTCTCGCTGCAGTTCGAGCTGACGTTCACCAACGTGCTGTTGATGCTCGACTTGGGAGGAATCCCACTGCGCGCCGCGGCGCGCGGCGACGACGATCCGTTGATCATCGCGGGCGGCCCGGTCGCTACCCACGCCGAGCCGATGGCGATGTTCTTCGATGCCATCGCGATCGGTGACGGCGAAGAGCTGGTCAAAGAAGTCGCGCTGCTCTGGAGTGCTTTGAAACGAGACGGGGTTCCGCGCGCGGAGCGACTCGAACGTCTGGCGTCCATTCAAGGCGTGTACGTGCCACAGATGTACACGACGGCGATCGATCCAGACTCGGCACTCGAGGTGGTCACGGGCACCACCAGCGACGCCGCGCCCTGGCCCGTCGAGCGACGTTTACTCACGGACATCAATCGCTTCCCGTTTCCCGACGACGGTCCCGTCGGCGGTCCCGAAGCGATCTTCGATCGCATGTCGATCGAGGTCGCACGTGGTTGTACGGAAGGCTGTCGCTTCTGTCAGGCGGGCATGATCTACCGCCCCGTGCGCGAGCGCGATCCCGATCAGGTCGTCAAAATCGTAGAGTCCGCGCTGGAGAAGAGCGGCCAAGACGAAGTCAGTTTGACGGCGTTGTCCACCGCGGACGTCAGTTGTATCTCGCCGCTGATCAAACGTTTGGTCGAAAAGACCGCGCCAGAACGCGTGAGTTTGAGCGTCGCGTCGCTGCGCGCCTACGGCTTGGCGGACGACCTACTCGACGACATGCGCCGCGTGCGCGCGGCAGGGCTGACGTTTGCGCCCGAGGCGGGCACCCAACGCATGCGTGACGTCGTCAACAAGAACGTCACCGAAGAGCAGCTGATGGAAACCGCGCATCGCGTGTTCTCGCGCGGCTTCGACAAGATGAAGCTGTACTTCATGATCGGGTTGCCGACGGAGACGGACGACGACGTGCGCGGCATCGTCGCGGTGGGGCGCAACGCGTTAGCAATTGGCAAGCAACACTGTGGTGGAAGAGCACGGGTTACGGTCAGCGTGTCCACTCACGTGCCCAAGCCGCACACGCCGTTTCAGTGGGCCGCCATGGATTCGTTCGAGGAGATCGAGCGCAAGCAGGGCGTGTTACGTCACGAGGCTCAGCGCTTGCGCAACCTCACGTTGCGTACCCACGGCTCCAAGACGAGCGTGCTGGAAGGGGTCTTGGCCAGGGGCGATCGCCGCCTCGGACCCGTGATCGAGCGCGCGTACCAAAACGGCGCCTACTTCGATTCGTGGGAAGAGCATTTCGAGGGCGAGAAGTGGCGTGAGGCCTTCGAGCACTTCGCCATCGACAAGCGCATCTTCCTCGGCACCTTGCCTGTCGATGCGCGCTTGCCTTGGGACCACTTCGACATCGGTCTGGAAGAGGGCTTCTTGCAGCGCGAGTACCGCAAAGCTCTGGCGAGCCGCCTCAGCCCGCCTTGCGGCAAAGCCAAGGGCATGTTCATCCATCACACGAACACGCAAGAGGCGACGGCGGACACCCGAAAGCTGGTGTGTTACGACTGCGGTATCGCCTGCGACTTGGGCAAGATGCGCGAAGAGCGCGTCGAGTTTCTGACCAGCATGGGCGCTACAGCGCCCGGGCAGCACGCGCGCCTGCCCATGCTCGGCGACGACTCGACAGATCGTAACCTGCCCGCCCCAGAAAAGTATCGCCCGCCGCGTGAAGCGGGCGAGCCCGAACTTTGGCGTTTGAGCTTCGAGAAGCTCGGAGCGACGGCCCTCGTCGGGCACCTCGATTTGCTGCGAGAATTGCCGCGTGTCATTCGGCGCGCGGGAGTGAAGACTCACTATTCCAGAGGCTTCAAGCCGAAACCCGACATTTCCTTTGGTCCCGCGTTGGCGCTGGGTGTGGCGAGCCTCGGCGAGCTGCTCGACATCAAGCTGCTGGACGCCCCCGGTCCCGACGAGCTGCTCAGGCGTCTCAACGCCGCTGCCAGTCCGGGTTTGCGGTTCACGCGCGCGAGGCGTGTGCTCGCGGGCGAGCCACGGCTCAACACGCGGATCCAACGTGCGCGCTACTGGATTGCGCTGTCCAACGCAGAGGTGGATGACTTCGGCGGCGTCGAGGCCCTGCGCGCGCGTGTCGAGGAGTTCATGCAGAGCAGTGAGTCCAAAGTGGTGCGTCGCGTGAAGGGCATTGCCCGTGTGATCGACGTGCGCAGCCACGTGCTCGAGCTGCGCGTCGATCAACGCAACGACGTGCCGCGCCGCGCGGGACTCATCGGGCGCATCACGGGCCTCGACGTCACGGTCAGCGTGGACGCATCGGGCAGCGTCAAACAATCGGAAGTCGTGCGCGCGTTACTCCAGCGCGATGAGGTGCCGCACCGTGCGATTCGACTGGCCCTGTTGGGTACGGACGACGATCCGTTCGACGCGCCGCGAAAGCCGGGAGTCGCGAAGGTCGTCGAAGAGAGCTCGAGCGTCAGCGTTCCTCAGTAGTACGGATCCTGTCCGACACTTTGCTAGGCGCGTTTGCGATCGCGCGTCCAGACTGAGTGGTCGTTCACACCACGAACGGGGCGCTTTGCCTCACCAGGGAAGCGACTTCGTGCATCAAGCGAACGGCAGCGTGTACCCACACGTAGGTTGGACTGCGACTCTCACTAGCTTCGCAATTTCTCGTCAGATTGCATGGAATGCGCGGTGAAACGTGCATTCGCGCAAATTCGGCATGATCAGAGTGCGCGCGTATACTGGGCGTATACGGAGAGTGTGACGCAACACTCACTTTGTTTTGCTGCGACGACAGCCCCCGATAAGGCTCAAAAGCCGAGCCTCGGGATCACGCGGTTCTTTGGAGCCCGACGCACCACCCCAAGGGAGAATCAAAATGCTTATCAGTAAACGTACTCACGCCCTCGCGGCTGCCGCAGCGCTCGCGGGTGTGGCCACACTTCAGACGGGTGACGCCGAAGCTTGCGGCGGGTTGTTCTGCAATGCGTCGCTGCCCGTCAACCAGGCCGCAGAGCGCATCATCTTCTCCGAAAACGGTGACGGCACGGTCACGGCGGTGATCGAGATCCAGTACCAGGGACCTTCCGAGAGTTTCGCGTGGGTGTTACCCGTTCCTGCGGGTGAACTCGAGATCGGCGTGGCTTCGAAGATCTCGCTCGATCGCCTCGATACTCAGAGCAACCCCACGTACCAGCTCAATCGCGTGTTCCCGGAAGACTGCAACTTCCCGCAGGCAGGAGGTGCACCAACAGACTCCGCCTCCTCTGACGACTCCGCCACCGACGATGGCGGCGGTGAAGACGAGGGCCCGTCGGTCGTCGTGCTCGAAGAGGGCACTACCGGCCCGTACAACTACCAAGTGCTCGCGGTGAACGAAGACGTCGAGGACCGTGCCGCCGAGCTCATCGCGTGGCTACAAGAGCGCGAATACGACGTCGAAGACGACATGATCGATCTCGTTCGGCCGTATCTCGATAGCGGACTCAACGTGGTTGCCTTCAAGCTCGACAAGAACAGTGACGCGGGTTCGGTGCGTCCCGTGATGATCACCTACGAGAGTGAAGTGCCGTTCATCCCGCTGCGTCCCACGGCAATGGCCGCGCTAGAGGACATGGGCGTCAAGGTGTGGGTGCTCGGCAACTCGCGCGCGATCCCGACGACGTACCTGCACCTCGAGATCAACCAAGCGCTGATCAATTGGTTCAACCCCAACGCAAACTACAACGACGTGATCATCGCTGCAGCCAACGAAGCGGGCGGCATGGGTTTCGTCACCGAACAATCGGGTGCAGCGGGCGCCTTCGCGGACGCGGTCTACACGCAGGATCCGGATCTGGGCGGCGGAGACGCCTGGCGTCGCGATCAGCTCGCGACCACGAACTTCGGCACGGGCGTCCAGTCTTACATCTCGTTCTTCGAGACAGCGGTTGGATACTTCAACAACTACGATGGCTTTCTCGAAGTGATGGGCGATCCCGAGGTCGTGCCTCTGCGCGAAGGTGCGGGCGTGGAGCAGTTCATCTCCTGCGTTGAGTGCTACTTTTCGGAGGTCAGCGGCGCGGGCACGGTTTATCCGCCCACACCCTTCGACCCCGAAAACGATCCGATCCTGGAGTTCGATGCGTTTGCGTTCTTGGACGCAGTGGACGCGGAGATCCTCGATCCTATGGCGAAGACTCGCGCACTATTCGACGACGCCAGTCACGTCACTCGCATGTACACGACCATCTCGCCCGACGAGATGCTCGAAGACCCAGCCTTCGACTTCAACCCCGAGCTGGAAGACGTCGACAACCAGCACATTGCCGACCAGCTCTTGCAGTGTGAAGACGACGGTTGGACGATCGAGCTCCCACAGGGCATGTCGATCAAGGGCTCAGGCGTGACCTGGCCGCTCGAGATCGGCGGCGAGATGCCCGCCAACTTGCGCATTCTGCAGATGTCGACGGTCGGTGGCGGTATGGCCGTCGAAGACAACGCCGCGCAGGTTGCGGAGCTGCTGACGAGCCTCGGCGTGGGCGAAGCCGGGCCCGGGCTCGAAGATCCGCCCGGACCTGACCCCGATCCCGTCGACCCCGACGCCGATCCCGAGCTGACCGACGACGAGATGATGGACGACGACGCGTCGGATCCCAGCAACCAACAAGACGACGACGATGACGACACGGGACCCGGCGTGGACGCAGATGACGAAACGGACGCGGACGACGACAGCGACGAGGACGATAGCGACGCGGACGACGACAGCGACGAGGACGACAGCGACGAGGACGACGACAGCGACGCGGACGACGACGATGACGATGACGACAGCCAGATGGCGGACGCTGGCTCCGACCCGATGGTGAACTCCGCCGCCAACGACGACGATGACGGCTGCGGCTGTCGCGCCGTCGGTCATTCGGCGCCCATCAGCAACGCGTGGGCAGGCCTCGGCCTCCTCGGCCTAGCGCTACTGCGCCGCCGCCGACGTTAACCCGTCTAGGCCATTCCAACGCACGATGCCCGGCCTAGTGCCGGGCATCGGTGTATTTGGGGGGCGGGGTCAGCCCCCGCAAGGGTCATTCCTCCGCACATTCTGCAGCGCCCTCGAACACGCTCAACATCGGGTCGTCTGTAGCCAGCTCCTGCCACTCATCCGGCGTACACGTCGTAGGAAACCGCCACAATGCGTCGTCGTCGTCCTGCATGTACACGATCAACAAGCCGTCGCTACACGAGCTACTGCACTCCGTGGACGCACTCGCCATGCAGGTACACTTCACGAACCTGGACTCGACGCACGCGTCCTGATCCACGTAGCGGACGCCTTGAATGGCAACGCAACCGTCAGCCTTCTGCGAACGGCACTGCTCTTCGTCCATGGCTTCGCATCGGATTCGTGCGGCTTCGCCGGGTGAAAGCCCACTACCGGAGTCACCCTCTTCTTCGTCTGTCATCGCACCAGCTTCGCTGACCTCTGACATACTGCCGTCGGGCTCGCCATGCGAAGTCGCTGTGTTGTGCTCACGGTCGCTTTGAGTGCTCGATGTGGCGTCCTGCTGCATAGTTGTATCGCCGTCATCAGGCCGCGAGTCTGCTGTCTGCGTTCCAGAAGTGTCGCCCTCTGAGTTCGAATCCGTGCCGGACCCGGCTGTGTCTCGGTCTGAGCCGTTATTCGAGCTCAACTCCTGTCCATCCGACGACGCTTCATCGTCGGCACCATTGCAGGCTGCGGCGAGTGCAGTACCCAGAATAATCCAAATCAGTCGCATTCTCATCGCTCCAATCACCCCATCGCGAGGCACGCGTTTCATAAAATCGTACCAGGCGTCCGATAATTGTCGAGACAGCGACACTGGACTCACTGCGCTTCCTTGGGAGGAACTCGCCTTGGGAGAAACTGGCGAGATACTTCCCGCTCGCGCGATCTCGCCGAGTCTCTGTGTCGTTCGAGATACTGGTTCAGAGTAAACGTGCAGGCGTGTTGCTCCGTGCTCGCCATCAGCGTCGTCGAACTTGATCCAGCTGTGCGGAGTTGGATATCCAAGCGCCGCGGGGGTGACCGATACGCCCCTGGGTTCTACCACGACGTTGATGGCGGCGGAGCGTCGCAGAAAGGGGTGACACGATGGCATCTAAGATGGTGACGGACCGACAGAAGTCGGCTGAGGCAGTGGGCGCGTTGGGCAAGGCGCAAAGCGCGGAGCTGGCGACTGCGCTGGGCGATCGCTTGCGAGTGGAGGGGCCACTCACACTGGCGGAGTTCCTGGACGTCTTGGCCACGACGGTGGTCGACGCGTCAGCCCGAATGGTCGAAAAGGACGTGGCACACGAGACGGAGCTGGCCGACGATCCCAAAGCGCGAGACGCTCGCGATGAGGCTGCTGCCGCCTTGAGCGCACGCTTAGTGGAGTTGCGGGAAGTTGTTACGGGTTTACATGGCGCAACCGCAACGTCGCGAGTGTTCACATCATCCACACCTCGTGACCCCGTGGTGCTCGAGCGTTTCGCTGGCGAAGTGGCCGAACGCCTGCAAACTGCGTCCCTCGGCGCTTCGCGCATCGCTGGGGCTAGTCTTGATGTGGCGATTCTCGCCGAGGAGCTGAACCAACAACGGCAGGTATTGCGTGAACGCTTGGCTGACGTCGCCCGCGAGGTACGCGAAGCCCAAGTCAGTCAAGTTGCCAAACAAGCCGCGATTGACGACTACGATCGGGCGTTCACCGGCATCGCTACCGTGTTTCAGGGGTTGTTCGCATTGGTCGGCAAAGACGAACTGGCCGCCCGTGTCCGCCCGTCCCAACGTCGCCCGGGCCAAACCGAAGAAGCCGGCGCAGCCGAACAGCCCAGCTGACGTTTTTTCACCCCCACCGGGGTCCCTAACACTACTGCCAGAGACTTCAGAACGCCCGTGCGCAAAGCCCAGTTTTTGCCGTCGTTTTCGGCGAGTAACGGAGCGGAGCGTACTGCTGTACGTGAGCACCGTAACGCAGCCAAAACACAGCCAAAAGCCGGGATCTGCGCACGTCGCTCCAGCAGAATTTATGGCAGTAGAAACTAACCTGCTCGCCACGCGCGTTCGCGAGGGCTACGAACGCGGCTTTCAGCTGCCAAAGGCCTTCGCAACGGTTGCGCACGCGCTTGTCTGTTGCCAGAGGCCTTCGCAACGCTCGCAAACTCGACTTTCAGTTGTCAAAGCTCTTCGCAACGCTCGCAAACGCGGTTGGCGGCGGCCAGAGGCCTTCGCAACGCTCGCAGACGCAATTGGCGTTAGTGGCCGGTTCGGTGAGCGACTCGAGTCCCAGCCTGGAACCGCGTGACGGGGAGCGGCAGATGGAATACCTTTTCTCCGTGGAGTCAGACGAACCAGCGCCGCCGCTAGAGAACGAAGACGGGGTGGATTTGACTTTGATTCGCTGGATGCTGTCGTTGACGCCCGCGGAGCGCGTGCTGAAGGTTGAAGGTATCGCTCGGTCCCTGCAGGAACTGCGGGAGCTGAACAATGAGCGGTAGTCTGCTCTCTCTACTCCGCGAGCTGTCACGACGCGAGATAGACCACGTCGTGGTAGGGGGCATGGCCGGAGTGCTGCACGGAGCGCCAGTCGTGACGGCTGATGTCGACATCGTGCACAGTCGTAGTGACGTGAACGTCGCCAGGTTGGTCTCCCTGTTGGACGACTTGGATGCGACGTTTCGCTACGACGATCGAGGACTGAAGCCAAACGCATCGCATCTACAGGGTCCGGGTCATTCCTTGCTCGTTACGTCACTGGGTCCCCTGGACGTATTGGGTGAAGTAGCAGGTCAAGGTTACGACGACCTGATTGGCGACACTGTCGAAACGAATTTGGGTGACAGCTACACGTGCCGGGTGATCAGTTTGCCCAAACTCATATCGTTGAAAGAAGCCGCTGGACGCGAGAAAGACAAGATATCGCTACCAACTCTCCGGGCTACGCTCGCGGAGAAATTACGCTCCTCCCGGTAGCTCTCCCGCCGAGAGGCTTACGTGGTCTGCCCAACTTTCGGGTCACGCGACGACAGGCGCCGGCGTCGTCTCGCCTGCGCCGATTGCTTCGAGTAGTGCGGAGGCGAGGATCATGGTGGCGCCGATCCATTCGATGCCGCTGGGGAGATCGCCCGTGATGATGGCGGCGGAGCCGACGGCGACGACGAGCTCCATGATGAGCAAGACTGACGAACGGCCTGCTTCCATGTGGTGAACGGCCCAGAACGTGCCGAGGGTGGCGAGCAGCACGATGCCGTAGCCGAAGCCGCCGAGCTGGAGCCACACGCTGGTGGGTACGCCCTCTGGTACGCTTGCTGCGCCGAGCAGCATGAGTGCGGCGGCCCAAACCAGACAGCCGACGAAGTTCATCGCGATCTTGGGCGGGATCGGAACCTCTTGGAGTTTGCGGAAGACGATGTTGACGCTGGCCAAGCCGAAACCCGCGAGTGTTGCCAAGATGTCTGCCAAGCCCGGCGGTGAGGCGGCGATTTGCGGGCCGCCGAGTACGAGGAACGCGCCGACCAGCGCGAGCACCAAGCTGGCGCGCCGTTTGGTGTCGATGCGTTCACCCAAGACCAATCTGCCGCCGAGCACGCCCCACATCGGCAAGAGGTAAAACAGCACCATCACGCGGGTGACGTCGCCGATCACCATCGCCCACGCGAAGGCCAAGTTCGCCAAGCCGCCAAAGAAGGCGATGAGCAGCATGCTGCCGAGGTGTCCCGACCAGCTGCGTCGCCAGCGAAACAACAGCGGCAACGCGAGCAAGGCCACGCTGCCGTGGGCGCCGAGGGTGACCAGCGGTCCCTCGATGCCCTGGCTGCCGAAGTGTTTGAGCGGCAGCCACATCAGTCCCCAGATCGAGGACGCGCAGAGCAGCACACTTATCGGGATCCAGGCTCGCATGGGGGCGACCGCCTCGCTCGAAGCTGAGTTCAGCGGGTCAGGGGTTTGTAACGCATCGGCTTGGGACGCAATGCATCTTCACCCAACCGACGTTTCTTGTCGGCTTCGTAGTCGTCGAAGTTGCCTTCGAACCACTCGACGTGACTGTCACCTTCGAACGCGAGGATGTGCGTCGCGATGCGGTTGAGGAACCAGCGATCGTGGCTGATGACGACGGCGCAGCCGGGAAACGACAAGAGTGCGCTCTCGAGTGCACGCAACGTTTCGACGTCGAGGTCGTTGGTGGGCTCGTCGAGTAGCAGTAGATTGCCGCCTGTCGCCAGCAGCTTCGCCAGGTGTACGCGGTTGCGCTCGCCGCCCGACAGCGTGCCGATTTTCTTTTGTTGGTCGCTACCCTTGAAGCCGAACCACGAGCAATAGGCGCGCGACGCGACTTCGCGGGTGCCGAGCTGCATGCTGTCTTCGCCCTTCGAGATCTCTTGCCAGACGTTGTTGTCGGCCTTCAAGTTCTCACGACTTTGATCGACGTAGCCGATTGAAACGGTCTCACCGACGATGAGCTCGCCGCCATCGGGGGTTTCTTCGCCGACGATCATGCGAAATAGTGTCGTCTTGCCCGCGCCATTGCCGCCGATCACCCCGACGATGCCCGCTCGAGGCAAATTGAAGTCGAGCCCGTCGATCAACAGGCGCTCGCCGAAACCTTTCTTGAGTCCTCGGGCTTCGAGCACCTGGTCGCCTAGGCGTGGACCTGGCGGGATGCTGATTTCGGAAGCTTCGTACTTGTCGGCGGATGCCTGGCTCGCCAGCTCTTCGTAGGCGTTGAGGCGGGCTTTGCCTTTGGCTTGGCGCGCCTTGGCGGACGAGTTGACCCACTCGAGCTCTTGCTTGAGTTTGCGCTGCCGAGCGCTCTGTTGTTTTTCCTCGTCGGCGAGGCGTGCGGCTTTTTGCTCGAGCCACGCCGAGTAGTTGCCCTTGAACGGATAGCCGTGCCCGCGGTCGAGCTCCAAGATCCACTCCGCCACGTTGTCGAGGAAGTAGCGATCATGCGTCACGGCCACCACCGTGCCTTTGAACCCATGCAAGAACTGCTCGAGCCACAACACGGACTCCGCGTCCAGGTGGTTCGTGGGCTCGTCGAGCAACAGCAGGTCGGGGTTGCTGAGCAGCAGGCGACACAGCGCGACGCGGCGACGCTCGCCGCCAGACAGGTGTTCGATGCGCTGGTCGGGTGCGGGCAGGCGCAGCGAGTCCATCGCGATTTCGACGGTGCTATCGAGGCTCCAGGCGTCGCAGGCGTCGATCTTGTCTTGGAGCTTGGCCTGGGTTTCCATCAGCGCGTTCATCTCATCGTCGGACATCGGCTCGGCGAACTTCATGCTCACCGCTTCGAACTCTTGAAGCAGCGAACGGGTGGCTTTCACCGCGTCTTCGACTGCGTCGCGCACCGTCTCCATGCCTTCGAGCTTGGGCTCTTGCTCGAAGTAGCCGATTTGGGTTCCGGGTTTGGGCTTGGCTTCACCAGTAAATTCAGTGTCGACGCCGGCCATGATGCGAAGCAGCGACGACTTACCTGAGCCGTTCGCGCCCAGTACGCCGATTTTTGCCCCTGGAAAGAACGCCAGGTGAATGCTCTGCAGCACCACTTTGTCCGGGGGATGAACCCGGGTGACGTCCGTCATGGTGAAGATGAAATCGCCCATGCGCGGGAACTTACGGGAGTGTGTGGGGCGGCAACAAGCTGAATGTTTGGTCGGACAAGCGCGGGGCTCACGGTTAGACTCGCCAATTCGCTCAGCCGCGATAGATCATCGAGTCCCGTGTTGCTCCGTACGCTTCGCTCCCTGCTCCTGTTCGCGCGAATCCTCGCGTCGTACGCGCTGCAGTGGACGATCTGGAGGCTATCTGGACGCAGGCTGTTCAATCCGCGTTGGCAGCGCGTGCACGAGCGTAACGCGCAGCGCCTCGCCGATGGTTTTGCCACGCTGCGTGGCGTCTACATCAAACTTGGACAGGTGATCAGCGTGCTTGGCACCTTCTTGCCAGCCGCCTACGCCAACGCTTTGGAGCGCCTGCAAGACGACGTGCCTCCCCACCCGTTTTCAGCCATGGCAAAACGCCTCGCCGAAGCCTGGGGTGAGGACTGGAGTGAGCGCGTGCAGAGCCTCGACGAGCAACCGCTGGCTGCCGCTTCGCTCGCCCAAGTCCACCGCGCGACCCTGCGTGACGGCACGGACGTCGCGATCAAAATCCTCTACCCGGACGTCAAGCGCTTGATCGCCGTCGACTTACGCGTGATCTCGTGGGTGATGCCCATCGTGCATCGTTTGTTTGGGTTTCGAGGGACGCACAAGGTCGTCGCCCAATTGCGCCGAATGTTGGCGGAAGAGACCGACTACGACCACGAACGACGCAACATCGAGCGGGTGCGGGCGCTGCTCGGACAGCGCACGGACATCATCGTGCCGCGGGTGTTTGCCGAACTGAGCGGCGACAGTGTGCTCGTGCTCAGTCTGGAGCACGGGGTCAAACCCGTCGATGTTCGGGCGGTCGAGTCGGCGGGCGGCGATCCGCTCGCCATCGCCAACACGCTCGTCGACTGTTACTTGTCGATGTTGCTCGAACACCGCGTCTTTCACGCCGACCCGCACCCGGGTAATTTTTTGGTGCAAGATGGGCGGCTGGTGATGCTCGATTATGGCGCCTTGGGCGAGGTCAGCGAAGAGCTGGTCGGCGGCCTGAAGAAGGTCATCATGGGCGGTCTCTCGCGCAACGCAGACCAAGTGCTCAACGGCATCGAAGAGATGGGCTTCGTCGCGGAAGACGGCAATCGCGAGATGTTGCGCGAGGTCGGGCACGAGTACCTGCACGCGCTCTCGTCGATGAAGGTGAACAACTTTGCGACGCTTGCGCCGCAACAGATCCGTCAGCTGTCGGGTTTCGATCAGTTGCGGGGTCGTTTACGCAAGGTGGCGAGCAGTGTGGCCTACCCGGACGGGTACTTCTATCTCGAACGCACGCTGGTGCTGTTGTTCGGAGTGGTGGCGACGCTCGTTCCCGAAAAAGGGCTGTTGGGTGTGGCGGCGCCTCACGCGTCCCGCGCGCTGTTGCGTTCGTATTCGCGCAAGGGCAAGGACACCGCGGCGCCCAGCAGTGCGCCTGCCGTCTGAACCGAGGCTGGCGCATAAATATCTGATAAGAAAGAGCAATTCTCCGAGTGCTCGACGATCGGGTCGCCAGCGACCAGATCAATTGCGTGCCTGAGGCGTTTTGTAGAGGTCGGCACTGACATCTCGCCCTCTGCAATCGGGCGCCAAGTCCCCTCAAACACGCCAAAACGTCGGCCCAACCGGGCCTCGCTGGCTAGGCTAGAGGACCGCCTCGAAGTGTCCGCAGATCCCAATTGAATGGCCCACTCCTCCTATCCCCCGCACGCGCGCCAGACGCGCTTCGATCCTGGGAGACTGGTGGCTCGGCTGTTGTGTTTGGTGTTTGGGGTTTTGGGGGCGCTGCCTCTTGGTGCGGGGTTCATCGCGCGTTCTGAGATGGCTCAGGAATGGGTGTCGAAGGAAACCGCGGCGCGGCTCGAAGCCCTGCTCGGGGTCGAGGCGAGTTACGCCGTTCGCATCAACCTGCTACCGCTTGAGATCGCCCTCGAAGATCTGACCGTGCAAGCGGACGACGGACTCGGACCTGCGGTGCAAGCCGAGCGTATCTCGATCACACCCGGCATGTTCTCGCTGCTCGACGGCAAGATCGACATCGGCAACATCGAGATCGACCGCGCGACGCAGCGCCTCGTGATCGAAGACGGCAAGATCACGAACCTGACGTACCAGTTGCCGACCGCTCCAGAGTCGGACGACGATGTGCCGAAAGCGCCGTTCCGCGCGTTGTCTGCGTCTGATACGCGTTTGGATCTCACGATCGACGGCACGCACGTGCAAACGGGGCCAATCGACGTCGACGTGTTTGCCGAGGACGGCGGGGGATTCGAAATCGCGCTGCGCATGGGCGAGAGCCGCATCAAGTACGCGCCGCGATCGTTCGCGTGGGAAAAACCCCCGGAAACGAAACGTGGAAAGCCCGTCACCGATCCCGTCGAATTGTTCTGGGACGAAGACGTGATCTGCCAACTCGACGCGCGGGTGCGGGTTGGAGACGACCACGTGTTGGTTCGACGACTCGTACTGACTGCAGGTGTCGACATCGATCCCACGTCAGGGACCGAGCCAGGCTGCCCCGTGGTGCAAGAATCGCCCGTGGAACCCAGTGAGCAAGCGCCAGACTTCGTGTCGTTGCGCAGCACGCAACTGCGCGTCGTACTCGGTCCACAACGAGCTTGGGCGGTCGAGGGCAGCGTCGAGGGGCAGTTCCCCGTCGACCTGCTCAATCGCGCGACAGCCAACAACCCGACGTTTCACGGCAACATCACCCTAGTGGGCGATCTCGATTTCAACTCGAACATGCGCATGCCCGAGTTCACGGGCCGCTTCGAGACGGGCGAGTTCATGTTGGCGGGACGGCGCCTCGTCGAGTTCTCGAAAGCTGAGGTAGAGCTGGCCGACGACCAGATCAAGGTGCCGCGGCTCACGGCGCAGTACGCGGGCGGCCCGGTCGAAGTCGAAGACGTCGTCATCGAACCTTTCGAGCCGGGCATTCCCCTGCGCTCGAAGCGAGTGCTGGGTACCGACGTCTCGTTTTCAGGCATGATCCGCGACCTCGACATCACGCCGAACACCATAGTGCAGTGGCATTTGGATCGCGTGCACGTGGCAAACTTCGGGGGCACGCTGGATCCGCCGAAACTCGACGGCGACTTGCAAGTCGATACCTCGCAGTTCGAGCTGTTCAACAAGGCCCACCACAGCCCCACACGCAAGCACATGATCGGCGTCAAACCCCGGGCGTCGCTGCGTGGACGCTTTGCGGTGCGCAACGACTCCGTTCAGTTCAACGACATGGACATCAGGTTCGGCAAGAGCCACATGCACACGACCGTGCACCTGGGGTTCGACAGCTGGATCCTCGTCGACCTGCCTACCACGTCGATCGACCTGGCTGAGATCAGCCCACTGGTGACCGTGCCCCTGCAAGGCACGCTGAACCTTTCGGCGAAGATGGACGGCGAGATGGAGAACCCCACGCTCAAAGCCAACATGGAAATCGTCGACCTGGTGTTTGCGGGGTATCCGCTCGGCGATCTGCGCGCCGAGCACACCACCTTTCGCCCTCTGTGGTTGGAGATCGAGCGCGGCGTACTGCGCAAGGGTAAGAGCACGTTCCGCATCCCCAAAGCCCGTTTGGACTTCGACAAGCAAGCGTCCATCGAAGCCGACTTGCTCGTTTCGACGGCGGGTGCCGACGTTCGCGACTTTTTGCAGATGTGGCACTTCGACCAGGACGACACTTGGAAGGACTTGGAGGGATCGCTCACGACCAACAGTCGCGTCCGTTTCGTGATGGATGGCCCGGGTGATCCGTGTGGCGAGGGCAACTTGCGCGTCAACGGGAACGCCAAGTTCAAGAACTTGGGCCTGTTCGGGGAGAACTACGACGCGGGGGACGTCGACTACGACTTCGGCTGGCGTGACGTGCAAGCGAGTTATCACGGGATGGAGCTCGACCTTTCGAACGTTCACCTCGAGAAGGGGCTCGGCAGCATCATCGGCAGCCTGAACATCACCGAGGGAGCCAAGTTGCGTGGAAACCTGGTCGCGACGGCGATCCCCATCGACAAGCTCCAGGGCGCTGGAGACATGGGCAAGGTTCTCACGGGTACCGTGAGCGCGATGGCCCAAGTCAGCGGCAGCTTGGACCAGCTGGATTCGAAAATCCGCGCGACAGTCAGCCCCGTGATGCTCGGGCGCTCCAGGCTGCCCGCCTCCAAACTAGAAATTCACCTCGAGCCGACGGCTAGCGACGTTCAGTTCGCGGCCGCACCGAGTCGCTGCGGCAACCAAATTCCCCTGAAACCCGACGCCGCAGCCAAGGCCAGCGACAAGGCCCAAGGCATTTACCACATCGCTGGGCACTTGTTCGGGCAGCAGGTGATGTTCGACAAGTTCTCGATCACGCGGCAAACGAAGAAAATCGCGAAGGGCGGCGTGTTGTTCAACGACTTGAACTTGGGACCACTGCTCGAGTTGCACCCCGAGGTCGGTTTGGCCAAACAGCGCCCTGCGGGTAAACTCTCGGGGAGGGTGGACCTGGCGCGAATGCCGCTGGATCACTGGGCGTCGACGCAAGCGGTGGCGGACATCGGCACGTTTTGGATGTCTTGGAAGGGGTTCCGATTGAGCACGGAACCCGTCGAAGGCTTGACGCTCGCGGGCGGCGCGCTGACCGCACCGAAGTTGACGTTGAAGGTTGCCACGCCCAACGGGCGCGAAGCGACGTTCGACGTGACGGGTGAGGTCGAGAATGTGACTAGCGATCCGCGGTTGGACGTCGAGGTGGCGCTCAAGCCCGTCGAGCTCCGCAACTGGGCGATGTTGTTGCCTGACGTGAGCCGGGTCTCGGGAAAGTTCGGAGGTTTCGTCAAGCTCACGGGGCCTTTGACGAAACCCAAGCAGTCCGGAAAATTATCACTCTCGGGCGGACAGTTCGTGCTGAAGCGCAACAAGCTCGCCTTTGATGAAGTCGACGTCGACGTCGCGCTGAACGAAAACGGAATCGTGCTCGAACGCGCCTTCGCGAGCGTCGGGGGAGGTACAGTCGAGGCTCGTGGCGGCGCGCCCATTCAGGCGCTCAGTCTCGGAGACTTTCGCGGGCAGATCCAGATCCGCGGCGTGTCCCTACCCGTGACTGACGGCGTCGAATTGGCGGTAGACGCGGATCTCGAAACGACGTGGCAGCGAAATTCGCAACCCGACCAACCCGCGCCGCTGCCGACCCTGACGGGATTCGTGACGGTCAAAGACTTCGAATACTCACGCCCCGTAACGATGAACGCCGACATCACGAGTTTGGCGCGCAAAGGTAAACGCACTCAGTTCGAGTCGTACGATCCGAGTAAAGACTTCGTGGAACTCGACGTGACCGTGCGCTCCAGCCAGGCGCTGAGACTCAACAACAACCTGATGGATGCCAACTTGCGCATCGAGGACCCGGGGCTACAGCTCACGGGCACCAACCAGCGTTTCGGCATGCGCGGCACCATGCGTGTCGAACCCGGTGGCCGCATTCGGCTGCGCAGAAACGAGTTCGAAGTGCAGTCGGGTGAAGTACGCTTCGACGACGCGACGACGATCGCGCCGCGTGTAGATCTGCGCGCGGTCACGGAGTATCGACGTTACTCGGGCGGTGCCACGAGCGCCCCAGCCGCCACGGGATCCACTGCTTCGGCTGCAACGGGCTCGACGTCGGGTCAGTGGCGCATCGCCATGCACGCCCACGGCGACGCAGAGAACCTGAAGATCGATCTGACGAGCCAACCGAAGCTGTCACAAGACGACATCTTCCTGCTGCTCACGGTGGGACTCACTCGCGCCGAGCTCGACCAAGCGCAGTCGGCAAGCTTGGGCGAGAGCGTCGCGCTCGAAGCGCTAGGCTCACTCACGGGCGCGGACAGCGCGGTCACGGAAGCAATTCCAGTCATCGACGAGTTTCGCTTCGGAAGCTCCTACTCGTCGCGGACTGGACGAACGGAGCCCACCGTGACCGTGGGCAAACGCCTCACTGAACGTATCCGCGCGTTCGTGACGAGCGGCATCAGCGAAAGCCGCGAGGTGCGCTCCAACTTGGAGTGGCGCCTCAACCGCCAAGTCAGCGTCGAGGGGTCGTACGACAACGTCAACGACATCTCGAGCTCCAACTTGGGCAATCTCGGCGCGGACGTGCGCTGGCGTCTGGAGTTTCGCTGATGATTCGCCGATACTCGGCTTACATCGTTCAGGCGGCGCGAGCGGCGGGCGCACGAACGTGTGCGACGTTGAGCATGACGGGTAGCGGGATGCAGTCGACGATCGCCAGGTAACTCGAACCCTCTTTGACGACCACCGCGCAACCGTCGGGGTGGCCGCGGTAGCTCTCGCTCAGTGCGCCAACGCTGAGACCTTCTGACGTCGGGTCGAAGCCCGCTGCCTCGATCAAAGCGTCGAGCTCCCACTCGCCATCGGGATCGGCGAGAAAGTCGACGGGCACTTCGGAAACATCATCCAAGTATCTGAAAATACGCATCACTTCACCTCTTCACACGAACTCACAGGACTTCACGGAAACTGCCGCGGTACCCAAAGCGCCATGAGTAACCCCGAAGCGCCGTGGGAAAGCCACGGAGCCAGGGGCTCAGCCGTGGCAGCTGGCAACGTGCCGTCGTGGCAGCTAGGCAACCGTGCTGTAGCTAGGCAACCCGTGGCGTCGGAAACTGGGGAAAGGTCTCGCAGGAGCCGCCGCGGGCAACCGCTTACCCGCGACGGCAAGGGTGAGTCTACGGAACACTGAACAGAAGTCAAGTTACTGAACACATTAACTGAACAAACTGAAATACAGTAAGTACATCAGGCACTTGTGCGTGCATGCCGGGTTCTGTTCAGACAACCCGTGACGCTAGAGCCCAGCCTGCTAGAAGCCCCAGCATGCTCGAGGCCGTGCTGTTCGACTTGGACGACACCCTGCTCGCCAACGACATGGACGTATTCGTTCCCGCCTACCTGGAGCTGCTCGCGGCGCACGCCCAGAGCTCGATTCCGAGCGCCCGTTTTCGGGCAGCGCTGCTCGCGAGCACCCGCGCCATGTTCGACAGCGACGATCCGAACACGACGAACAGCGACGAGTTCTGGGCACGCTTCGAGCACTTGTTGGGAGCCGAGGCGCGCAAGTTGGAAGCTCATCTGTTGAGCTTCTACGAGCAAGGGTTCCCGATGTTAGCCCAGCACACGTCGCCCGTTCCAGGGGCGCAAGACTTGGTTGCATATTGCCGCGCACGTGGCTGGACCCTGGTGGTTGCTACCAACCCCATCTTCCCGCGCACAGCCAACGTGCAGCGCTTGCGCTGGGCGGGCCTCAGCGAAGCGGACTTTGCTCTGATCACCAGTTACGAAACATCGCGCGCGACCAAGCCGCGAAGCCTGTACTACCGAGACATTCTGAGCGGCATCGGTTGCCCGCCGAACGCCGCGCTGATGGTCGGCAATAGCGTCAGTGCCGACATTCAGCCCGCGGCCGCGCTGGGCATGCATACCTACCTGGTGCGGGACGCGTCCAAGGCACTTGCGATGCGGCAGGGGGCAGCGCAGCCCGCGCGCGATGCAGACATTCCGAACCCCTTCGCCGTGAACGAGCCGCCTAGCGCTGAAGCGGGTGATCTGGTCTCTTTGCGACAGAAGCTGGTTGATGGCTGGCTCGCGGCCTGACCCAGCTCTTCACTCGCTGGATTGATTTTTTCGCTTCGCCAGCCACAGCAGTACTGCATCTGCGGCGGCGAGGTTCGTCGCGAGCGGCACGTTGTGGACGTCACAAATGCGCATCAGCGCAGAGACGTCGGGTTCGTGCGGCTGCGCGGTCAACGGATCGCGAAAGAAGATCACCGCCAGGACTCGTTCCTCGGCCACGGCTGCGCCGATCTGCTGATCGCCACCCATTGGGCCCGAGAGCAACGAATCGACGGGAAGCTGAGCCTTCTCGCGCAACAGCGACCCGGTGGTACCCGTGGCGAACAAGGGATACGCGGACAGGATTTCGCGGTTGTCCTTGGCCCAGCTGATCAGGTCGATCTTCTTCTTGTCGTGCGCGATCAGGGCAATGGCCTGGCTGGTGCTCATCGTCCAACGATAGCCGGCTGACGTCGCGGATTCTAGCGTTTAGGAGATTCTGCGGGCGTCGGCCCTGGGGGGGTTCCCGACGGGTACGTGGGAGCGAGTGAGTGTGCTCGCACCTCGACGCTGATGCTGCTCGAAGATCGCCAGCTGCTGGGCGGCCAGATGCGCTGCCGATTCTGCTCAGCGCGATGGTCGTTCGGTTCGTTCGCTGGAGGCGCGTTCGATGGAGGCACGCAGCGCCGTCTCCAGATCTGCGGTGGCGACGGCCTCGCCGCGCGGGGTCGTCGAGTCGAGCTCACGCTCGGCGTAGGTCCCAACGATCATTCGCGTCACGTAGGCGCCTTTGTTCGGCACGCGTAACAACCACTCGAACACGGACTTCGGCACGTCGGCGTATTCATACGTGCGACCCGAACGAAACTCGAGCAGCAAGCGGCCCGCACCCTGGCGCGCTCCCGCGTCGGGGCAGAACGCCGCGCGCCGAACGCTACTCGACGTGAGATCTGTCCATTCGACGGCGTCCATACGTAGGACCTAGCACTCTGCGTTCGACGCCGCCAAGTTTGCTAGGTCAGCTCATGTCCGAGGTGGGGACGAGGCGGAAACCCGCGCCGACTTGACCAAACGAAAGAACGACACGCGGGCACGCTGGGCTGCGTCAGGACGGTGTACCAGACGCACGTCGTGATGATATTTCATCGCGAGCGCGTGCAGATCGCTTGCAAACTGCTCCAGATCCGTATCAGCGCGCAGTTCCCCTTCTTCGACCGCGTGTTGGACGGCGCGCCGTAAGGCTTCGTACATCTGTTCGAACCAGACGACTAACGCGGAGCGAACAGGACCCTCGTCGTCCGCCCAGTGAATCGAACTGACGATGAACACGCAGCCACCCGGGATGCCTGGGGCCCGATTCCACTTCAGCCAGTTTTCCAAGAACGCTTCCAGTCGACGCAAACCGCGTGGCTTCTTGAAGGCGGGATAAAAAACGCGTTCTGCGAAGAGACGGGCGGCCGCGTCGAGCACCGCAAGCTGTAATGCTTCGTCCGAAGCGAAGTGTTCGCGAACACTTGCAGAGGTCACACCCAGAGCACTTGCCATGCCGTTGACGGACAGCGTTTGCACCCCTCCTCTGCAAGCTAGCTCCAGCCCACGCGCGAGCACACCCTCATGTGGGCTGCTTTCAGGGTGCGGTGCGTCAGCAGACGTGAGAGATGCGGTGACAGTCATCTCGGCGGCAGACATAGCACCTTGATGACGTAGCGCAATACTGCGCTCGCTGATGCGATCTTCCTAGTGTCAGGCTAACAGTCGCGCAGGGCCGCGGTATTGCGACGAGTGGGTGCGTTGTGCCGCAAAATGCCGCAGTCCGACGCGTCGCGCAGCAGTTCACCAGCGTCACTGTTTCGAGAATGCATCGTGCCCGGAATCCGTCCGAGCCCGACACTTCGCGCTAGCACGGGAGATAATCGAGTAACGTCTCCTAAGGCCTTGGCACGTCGTATCGCGTCGACGGTCGTCAAGCGTTCGAACCTGATGCTGGCGACCGTTCACCAGCCGCACACGCGCTGGTGTCAGGCAGCCGCACCGTTGGCGGAGGCATCGTCGGGTCGCACAGTGGCGGTCGACCGACCCCGCGTCAGCCGTAACGGATTGAAACCGCTCGACTACTTTTGCGCACAGCTGCGCATCAATCCAGAGCCACTACCAACCCCGACGGATCACTCGTCTTTTCGACAAGGAGCCGCTCCAGCGTAGGAAACTGCGCGAGAGGGGCGTGCGTCGGCTCGCGACCCAGTCTAAAGGTCGCCCCGACGTTAGCCGACAACACCCGTGCGATTGCGCTCCATTTTCGGGATACTGGTGGAGTGATTATCGAGTGTGGGCATTGTGGCGCTCCCCTAGACGTCAAGAAAGGGGATCGCACCGCCAAGTGCACCTATTGCGCGACCTCTAATCAGGTGCAGACGACGCGCACCGTGGCGTTCGAGACGCCGCCCGACTGGCGCCCGCCCCCGCAGTGGATCCCACCCGCGCACTTCGCGGCGGACTCCAGCAAGACGTTGACGTACCACGCCGTCCGCGCAGTCAGCGGAGTGGTGCGGGCCATCATCACCATGGCCATCGTCGGCGTGTTTGCGGTGGGCGCTATCGCCTTCTTCGTCGCACAGCGCGGTAACTCACTCCGTACACAAATCAGTACCGAAGTCAGTCGCAGCGTTTCGGAAACCGTGCAGCGCAGCGTCGAAGGGTCTGGCCAGGCAGAAGCCGAACGCATCATCCAAGACGTGCAGAAGCAACTCGAAAAGGCTGGCATCCCAGGCGCGGCAGTAGGCGGCAACACGGGTTCGCAGGTGAGCCTACTGACGAGCGCAGGTATCACCGAAGCACTCGATGCCTACAAGAAGGCGTTGGGCGTCAGTAAACTCGCGGCAACTAGGTTAACCTTTCACGATGGTCATTCGTCGCTGGAAGCTCAGAGCCCCAAGAACCCCAGCCACGTCGATCGCTACATGTACCGTGCGGGAAGCGTGAGTGCGCCTGATCCTCAGCGCTTGAGTTCCAGAGACAAACAGACTTTGAAGGCCAGGCTGTTCGATCCCGAAGTCACGGCGTTGACCAAGCTGGAAGAGCTCAAGACCACTGCGCTCGGCAAGCTCGCGTACGAGAACACCAAGATCAGCCACGTGATAGTCGAGCGGCGCAGTGGCAAGACGGAGATACTCGTCTACGGTAGTAGCCCCCGTGAGAGCGGTTACGTTCGTTTCAGTGCGGACGGTAAAGTCGTACGCGTGTATCGCTGACGGCTAGCTGGGTCATTTACAGAAGTCATGGGCTGACGTTTGCGGGCTCTCGACAGCCAATGTTTTTTTGTCGTCATCGGAATCCCGTTCGTCCGGGCTGGCGACCGCCCGAGCTCTTGGAAGCTTGCGGGCGATGAGGCGATAGCCGCAGTATAGGCGCGATGTTCGCACGTACCGCACACTGGATCGCGATTGGCAGCTTGCTGCTCACCTTTGCCTGTCAGAAGAACGACGGGCCCCCTGCCGCCGCTCCTTCGACAGACAGCGCTGCCTATGCGCAACACTACCCCGCGCAGCTGCAGGCGCTCAGCACGCGCTACGAGGTCGAGCTGTCGTCTGCCACGGAGATCGTCGACAAGTTCGCGAGTTATCCCGATGCGCTGAATGATCCCGACTGGACGGTGGTGGACCGTTCATACGCGCGCGCTGACGAAGAAGGGCGCGGGCAAGCTTACGCCAACCAGCGCGAGCGGGAGGCCGTGATTCTCGCGTTCTACACCGACGAACGTAAGTCGCTCGTCAGTCGCGTTGCGGGCGCCAATCAGCACGCAGCGAAAGAGAAAGGTCACGACATCAAGCTCTATGGTCCAACCGACTGGGCGCTGGAGCGAGGCATCAGCGAGAGCCTCGAGGAGCGTCGCCGCCGCACCAGCGACGCCCACGCGCAGCTGAAAGCCAAAGAAAAGGAACTAGGCAAGAAGAACTTCGACGCACTCAGTGAACAGTGCGACCAGATCGCTTTGGCCAGTTACGTGGCCCACGTGGGCGCGGCCACCAATCGCTACGAACTCGAAGCCCTCGCCAAACAAGGCTCCGACGCGAGGAGCACTTTGGAAAAACGTCGCGAACAGCTTGCGGAAGATCCCAACGCCGACGAGGACGAAGTTGCTGCGGTGAACGAAGCCTTGACGCAGCTGGATCCAGCCGTCGAAAAGGCCAATCAACAGTTGAAAGACGCTGAGCAGAAACACAAGGACCTAGAGGCGAACTACGACAAAGCGTTCGACGCGTTGATGGAGGTGGTCGCGCAGAAGGTCGCGGCAGCTCCCCCCGAGATCAAAGAGTAGGCGCTGGGGGAGGGCGTTGCGGGGGACGCCGCTGGGGTAACTATGTAGCGAACTTGGTTCGATTTATTCCCGTGCGCGTTTCCGCACTTCCGCAGCGCTCGGGGGTCGGTCAGAACGTTCAGCATGAACGTCAATCTGCTGATCGACTCGATAGTGCGGCAAACCACCGTGCTGATCGCCCAGCTGGCGACTGCGGGGGGTGGCCGACCGTCGTTGGCGCACACCGCGAATCAGGTCTTCGTCAGCCTCGTGCGCGAGCTCAAGGAGCAAGGTGTCGGCAACAAGGTGATTGCCGACATGTTCGGCTTGGCACTGCGCACTTACCACGATCGCGTGCGGCGACTCGAAGAGAGCAGCACCTATGGTGGCCGCTCGTTGTGGGAGGCCGTGCTGGAGTTCGTGCAAACCAAGGGAACCGTCGTTCAGTCGGACGTGTTGTTGCGCTTCCGCAACGACGACAACCTGACCGTGCGAGGGGTGCTCAACGACTTGGTGGACAGCGGCATGGTGTTTCGTACGGGACGAGGCAGCCGCACCACCTTGCGCGCAGCCACTCCCGAGGAACTACAGCTGCCCGAAGGAGGGGATGGCAGCGAAGCGTTCGGCAATTTGGTGTGGGTGGCGGTCAATCGACTGGGCCCAGCAGACCTCGCGCAGATCGCAGGCCTGGTGCCAGCGAGCGACGCACAGCTGCAGCAAGCGCTCGATCGGCTCGTAGACGAGGGCAAGGTCACTCGCGTGGAACGCCAAGGTGACGTGCGCTACACCTGCGACGGCTGCGTAATCCCACAGGGCGCCGCGAACGGTTGGGAGGCAGCAGTGTTCGATCACTTTCAAGCGGTCGTTACCGCGATTGCCAGCAAGCTCAGCTACGGGGCGCACAGTGAGCTGCGCGAACACATCGGCGGCAGCACTTACAACTATTGGATCTGGGACGAACACCCCATGCGGGAGGAAGTCTTGGGTCTGTTGGACAACATGAGGCAGCAAGCGGTGGACCTCCGCGAGCGCCTCGACGAATACAATGATCGGCAAGCCGTCCCGCGTGAGGCCATGACGCGGGTGATAACTTACGTGGGGCAGACTCTCCTGACCCCTGAGAAAGTCGAGGAAAAATGAGGACTCGGGAAGCAGCAGGCCTAGCGCGTCTGGTACGGGCATTGCTCATTCTTGGCGTGGCGTTGATGCTCGTTGCGTGTGGCGGCCGCGCCAGCAACGGCGGCAAGGGGAGTGAGACGAACTGGTTGTCACAGTGTTCGCAAGACTCCGAGTGCAACCAGGGTAGCTGTCTGTGCGGCGTGTGCACGATCGCTTGCTCGAGTGTCTCGCAGTGCGGCGAGATCGACGAAGACGCGGCGTGCGTTTCCCTAGGCTCGCTGGGCTGCGGCAGCGACGTCATATCGAGCGTGTGCGCCGAAGACATCGAGCAGCTCGAAGACGCCCTGGAAGGCGCCAGCAACCGCGAGGAAGCGGGAACGGGCCGTAGCGATTCGGATGCTGGCTTCGACCCCGACGACGCTGACGACGACGCAGCAGCTGGCGACGAAGAAGACGATCAGCCAACGTCATCGAGCGATGACGAAGGCGAGGACACCAGCTCTGACGCCCCAGTGATGTCCGATGACGGCGACCAAGTTGGCGAGCTGCCGGAGGTTGCAGTCGAGGCGCCGGACGCTCAGGAGCCTGCAACGAAGGTCGACTTGCTGCTGGTCGTCGACAACTCGCTCAGCATGGCCGACAAGCAGGTCCTACTGGCCCAGGCTCTGCCGGACTTGGTGGATCGTCTGGTCAGCCCGGCATGTGTCGACGCAGCGAGCAACGTCGTGGCTCGTCTCGACGACGCCAGTGACCAATGCCCGACGGGATCCGAGCGAGAGTTCTCACCCCTGACGGACCTGCACGTCGGCATCATCACTACCAGCCTGGGAGGGTATGGTGCAGTGCGAGAGTGCACAGCAAGCGACGCGGAACATTCGGAGCAACGCGTGGACATGGCGCGTTTGCTGGCGAGCTTGCCGCGTGGAGCAAACGCAGTGGGTAGCGCTGACGACGGGTTCTTGAGTTGGCGACCCGGCGACTCCCGAGACGCGTTCGTCAGCGACTTTTCCAGCTTGGTGCAGGCTTCAGGTGAATTCGGGTGCGGTTGGGAAGCGTCGCTCGAGTCGTGGCTTCGTTTCTTGGTCGAGCCGTATCCCTACACGCGCATCGTGCGACAGCCTTGTAGTGCCGGCGACGCAAACTCCTTGTGTTCGGGACCGGAAACCGACGCAAGTGGTGATCGCCTGATCGATGGCGTGATCCTGACGCAGCGCGAAAGCTTCTTGCGGCCCGACTCGTTGGTTTCGATCGTGATGTTGTCGGATGAGAACGACTGTTCCTTCCGCGCTAGCGGGCAAAGTTGGCGACTGTCGCAAGCGACGGACGAGTCGGGGGTGTACACGCCCGCTTACAGAGGATCGGCGGCTTGTTCAGACCCCGAGTTTGGTCCCGACGACGCTTGTTGCGTGAGTTGCGGCACGGTGAGCGCCGTCGAAGGCTGCCCGACTGAACTCAACGCCGACGGCAACAGCGTCGCACTCGGGTGCAGCACTCGCCAGTACTCCGCCGACGCTCGAGAAGACCACCCCAACCTCCGCTGTTTCGAGCAGAAGCGTCGTTTTGGCGTCGACTTCCTGTACCCGACTGAGCGTTATTCCAACGCACTTAGTCTCGCGCGGATCTGTCCGTCCACTGACACCCTGGCTCCCAATGAGAACGGCAACTGTGTGGATGGCACGAGCCCTGTCGACAACCCGTTGTTCGTTCGTTACGACGCGAATGGTGATCGCTTGCCCGTGCGTCCGAAACAACACGTGCTGCTGTCTGGTTTGGTGGGCGTGCCGTGGCAAGATCTCGCGCTCGACGCGAGCCCCGACGTGCCATTGGTCTACCGCAGCAGCACGGAGGTCGATTGGGACTTGGTGCTCGGCCCGGCGAACCCCCCGGGCGACTTCCCGGCCCCTGGCGATCCGCTGATGCGCGAGTCCGTCGAACCGCGCTCTGGAACTCACCCAATCACGGGTGAGGCGATCGCGGGACTCACGGCCGGGGTCATGGCCAACTCGATCAATGGTCACGAGTATGAGTCGGAAAACTCCGACCTGCAGTATGCGTGTATCTCGCGCCTACCCCAACCGAGAGAGTGCATCAGCCAGGACGAGGCTGATCAGCGTATCAATGCAGGGGAAGTGCTACCCGCTTGCGAGTGCACGACTTGGTCGAGCAGCGACAACTTCGCTTACAATCCACTCTGCCAAGGCGACGACGGGAACTACGGTTTGGACCAGCACTACCTGAAAGCCTACCCAGCGCTGCGCCAACTCGAGGTGATGCGCGAGCTCAGCGACACGTCAGTTGTCGGATCGATTTGCATGAAAGAGTCGCTAGACCCGAATGTCGCAGACTACGGCTATCGCCCATTCGTCTCGGCTTTGGTCAAACGCATGCGGGGGGCGCTCGCGCCGTGACTAGAAGCTGAGATTCGGCTCGTCACGTACGATAGCTGCAGCTTTTTGGGTGGGGGTTCGCTCGGGTGATATGACTGCGCTCTGGTGAACACCCTGCCGTCGAGATCAACGAGCACGCATGCGGCGACCTGGTTGGTCCCGTTGCTCGGCGCTTGTCTGTCGCTCGCGAGCGGCGCGTGCACGGCGTCGCGTGCGGCACTCGACGAAGACGGCAAGGGCAACACGCGCGACACGACCGCAAATCTCGCTTCCATTGCACCACCCGCACAGCTCACGACCGCGCAGGGCTCGATGGCCGCTGACCACGACCAGCGGACGACGCCAGCTGCCGTGGTGAGCGTTCCCTCAGCCACATCCGCACCGCCGCATCTGGCGGCGCCGCCCACGAATCCCGCGCCAGACGCCAAGCCCACTGACGCGGGTTACCTCGCTGAGCTCGGCGAGCACCGCTTCATGATCTGGGGTAGCGCTTCCAGCGGCAAGATGCCCAAAGCGCTGCTGACCACGAAGCACGGGTTGCTCATCAGCAGCAACATGGGGTCCGACGGCAGCGACGCGCTGTCCGTCTATCACAGCGACCCGTTGCGTCTGAAGCAGCATGTCCCACTACGAGGCAAGGCAATCGAACTCGCGCTCTCGCCCGATCACACGGAGCTGTACGTCAGCAATGACGTCAAGTGGGGCATGCTGCAGATACTCGGCGCGAGCGACTTCGACGTGCGTCGCGAGATCCCCGTGCCCGGCTTTCCCAAGTGGATGACGACGAGCCGCGACGGCACTCGCTTGTTCGCTTCGCTCTGGGCGCTCGATGGTGTGACGGAGGTGACCTTGCCCGCGGGGTCCACGCGCACCTTCCGTGGGCGCAAAGGCAGTATCTCGAAGGACAAGAGCAAGAATCCACGTGGTAGCGCACTGTCGGGTGACGAGCGAACGTTGTTCGTGGGCAACAACGCGGATCAAAGCCTCAGCCTGATCGACACTCAGAGTCTGAAAGAGCGTAAGCGTCTGCGCATCGGCTACGCGCCGCGACACCTGGTTGCCAACGGAGATGGCAGCCGCATCTACATTTCGCTCACAGGCGAAGAACAGGTCGTCGAGCTCGACGTGGCCAGCGAAAGGGTCACGCGGCGTTTCGATGTCGGCAAACGCCCCAAGACCATCGCCTTGGCGAACGATGAGCGTTTTCTTTACGTCGCCAACTTCGTCGCGAACTCGCTTTCGATCGTCGACCTGAAGACCGAGCAACACACCGAACTCGCCCTCGACCTGTACAAGCCGTCGGGACTCAGCGTGCGCCCGGATGATGCGTTCATCTACATCAGTGGCTTTTGTACCAACGATGTGTGGACCATTCAGCGCCTCGACCCAGGACACGCGCCCCACTTGCCGCTGGGACCCGATCGCGACAACAAGCCGTGTCTCGAGTGTTTCTCGACGTTCGCGGGCTGCCCGTACCCCCCAGGGACGGAGCCGAAAGCGTTGGTCGAAGCCGAACGGCGCAAGAAGCCGTTCGGCCAGTGAGCGAGCTGTGAGCGAGCGCTCAGGGTCTCGTGCCGTCCATGCGGTAGCGAGCGAGATCCAAGTGGAAGTGATCGCGGTGTAGCGCGTCGAAGTAAGGCGTGAGCACGACCGAGAACACGTCTTCGTCGTAGAGCCTGCGAGCCAACTCGCGCAGAAAACGAGCACGCGCGTCGGGTGGCGGTTCGTCGGTCTTGCCGAAATGATTCAAGACCGTGAGCTTGCGACCGTCAGCGAGCCAGAACGTGGAGAAATCGATGGCGTTGGCGTAACTGTGCTCGCTGACCATGCCCGTGAAACGTGTCATCGTTCTGCAGCTGTAGGTCCCCACGTGGGTCACGCGCTTGATGCTCGTACCTAGGTGCTCATGTGCCATCTGTTGGGCGATGGTTTCGAAGCGCCCGAGCGCCAGCGCCATCGCACAAGTCACGCGCGGCCGTGCGTTGTAGAGGAAACCTTCCGGGCCCTTCTTGAACACGACCGCCTGCTCTGCGCCACAGGTGAATATCCCGCCCCGTTGCTGCTTGAGGGGAAACTCCGTGGGGGAAAATTCGATGCCCGCTTCGGATAGGCGGGATTCACAGTCGGGCAGCGGCGTGGGCGGCGCTACCACGGTGTCGTTGTCGGGGTCGAGATCCGCAAACTTGTTTGGGTCTTTCGGAATCACCTGGGGCGCTGATGGGGGCTGTTCGTGGGGGAGCTCCGTGGGCGTTTCAGCAGCGGGGTCAGCAGGTCTCGGCTCACTTGTGTTCACTGCAGGCACGCGTTCGCTCGCGGAACTGCGGGCGCCTGCGGACGCGGAGCTCGGTTCATGAGCGCACGCGCCCAGCAACGACGCAGCGATGAGCGCAAACATCGAACACGAGAAAGTGAAGATGGTTGAAACTGCGGCCCGCATCAGACATCTGACTCTACACGCGTGCGCACGCTTGGCTCGTTTTTCCGTCAAAGCGGAGCCAGCTGTCCCACATGGACGGCCGAGCACATTGTGCGTAGGGTAGCGCCATGCAAACCACGGACGCGCTGAAGCACGCACCGCTACTCGCCCTCACGGTCATTCTCTTGCTGATCGGGTGCGCCCCTGCAACACCAGCGGCGGCACCCAGCGGTTCGGGTGAAGGACAGAGCAAGGGCGCTCCCAATGCGTCGCGCAACGGCGCGGTCGTCACCGTGCCGAGTGCGGGGCCAGGCAGCACTGAAGCAGCGAAGCCCGTCGAGGAAGCAGCGTCTGCGCCCAGTGTTCCAGCGAAACTGCCCGTCACAGCTGCGGACCCCACTTGGGGTAGCCCGGACGCGCTGGTTACGATTGTGGAGTTTGGCGATTTCGAGTGCCCTTTTTGCGCGCGTGCCGTCGAGACTTTGAAACGCGTTCGCGAACACTATGGACCGCGCGACGTTCGCATCGTTTGGAAAAATCAGGTGTTACCCTTTCACAAGAACGCCATGCCCGCACACCGTGCCGCGATGGCGGTCTATTCACTCGCGGGGCCTGAAGCTTTCTGGGTGTTCCATGACCGAGCGTTCGAGAACCGCCGGGCGCTCACCGAGGAAAATTTCGTGCGCTGGGCTGACGAGGCTGGCGTGTCGCGCAGCAGGTTCCTGTTGGCCTACGAAGATCCCGCGCAGCGCGCCAAGATTGATGCCGACATCAAACTCGCGGCACAGGTCGGAGCGACGGGGACGCCAGCGTTTCGTATCAACGGGGTGACGCTCTCGGGCGCACAACCCTTCGACAAGTTCGAGTCCCTGATCGACGAGCAACTCGCGCTAGCTCGAGCCAAAGCGGACGAGGGCATGCCGCGAAGTGAGATCTCCATCGTGCTCACGAATCGAAACTTGGATGCCACTGCTGCCCAACAGAAAGAAGAGCGAGCGAGGAAAAACCGCGACGAGCCGAGCAAGCCTGACCCAGACACTGCTGAGCCAGACACTACCGTGTGGAAGGTGCCCGTACTCCCGAGCGATCCGGTTCGAGGCTCACGTGACGCGGCGGTAACGATCGTCGAGTTCGGCGATTTCCAGTGTCCCTTTTGCAAACGCGTACAACCGACCTTGCTACAACTCTTGCAAGACTACGGGAGCGCTCTGCGTATCGTGTGGAAGGACAATCCGCTCGAATTCCACGAACAAGCGGACGCCGCTGCCAACCTGGCGCGGCACATCGCCAAACACCGCGGCCCCGACGCGTTCTGGGCCGCTCACGACCTACTATTTCAGCATCAGAAGGACTTCGACGGCAGCGCATTCGAAGACATCAGCAAGAGCTTCGGTCTACCTTGGAACGCTAGTAAGATCGCCATCACGCAGAAGCGCTACGAGAAGCTGATACGCGAAACCAGAGAACAAGCAACTGACCTGGAGGCGCGTGGCGTTCCCCACTTTTTCATCAATGGGCGTCGACTCAGCGGCGCGCAGCCGATCGAGAAGTTCAAGGAACTGATCGACGAGCAGGTGAAAGTGGCTGCGGCGTTGGAGGCTTCGGGTGTGCCTCGCGAGCAGATCTACGACAGGCTGATGCGAGACGCGAAGACTCCCGAGGGCCCGGAAAAGCGCAAGGCTCCCGTCGTCGGATCCGACATGCCCTCCCGGGGTAACGCCAAGGCCAAGGTGGTGATTCAGGCGTTCATGGACTTCCAATGTCCGTTTTGCTCGCGAGCTCAGGCAACGCTCGACGGACTGATGAAGAAGTATCCGGGCAAGGTCCGAATCGTCTATCGCCACAACCCGTTACCCTTTCACAAGCACGCCAAGTTGGCGGCGGAGGCGTCCGTCGAGGCGTTCAAGCAACGTGGCAATCGAGGTTTCTGGAAGTTTCACGACCTGCTGTTCCAGAACCAAACTGCGCTCACTCGCGATAGTCTCGAGAAGTACGCGCAGAAAGTGGGGCTCGATATGGTTCGATTTCGCAAAGCTCTCGACGACGGCATTCATCGGCAACAGGTCGAAGCAGACATGCAAGTCGCCCAAGACATCGAGATTCGCGGCACGCCTGCGTTCATGGTCAATGACTTCTTCATGGCTGGGGCGCTCCCGCCTGCTGAGTTCGAACGTCGTATCGACCTGGCACTGCGCGAACTATCACGTCCCTGACTCGACAAGTGCCCTCGCCATCACGCGCAGAACTGAGGTGGATGGGCACCGCTCCTTCGTTCGAGTTCCTCGGCGCTTGCTAGGGGTCTTGGGCAACGGGTGCGATCTGACGAGCGCTCGCTGAAGCGCTGCATGGACGCCCGAGCCGCAAGCCGACGACTAGCCTGAGCGATCTCCGAGAAAACTTACACGACGAGTGCGATTCGTCCCGCTGCTGAGAGGCCGAGTGCCTGCCTCGTGCGCAGTCGTGTTAGGAGTCGCGAGCTTTGCATCGTGTCCGCATGGCGCGTAGCGCGAGACTCTTACCCACGCTGGGTGTGCTGCTCGGCACGCTGTGCCATCTGACGGAGGTCGCGCGAGCGGCCGACCCTGCGCCCGACGCTCAGACCGCTAACACCGAACCCACACCTGACGTCGCCCCTGCGCGTGGGACGCCGACTGAGGTGACAGTACCGGCACGGGGCGACGGCATGCCAGCGGACGAAGTCGAAGTCGTGGTCACGGGTTCGCGAACGGAACGTCCACTCACTGAAGCTCCAGTTGCCACCGAGGTCATCTCGCGCACTCAGATTGATCGCTCGGGTGCGGACACGGTGGCCGAGTTGCTCGAGAGGCATCAGGGTTTGGTCGTCCAGCGCGCGGCGACGGGGTTTTCTGACGCAGGCGTTCAGCTGTCGGGGCTCGACGCAAAGTATGTGCTCATCCTGATCGATGGGCAGCGCATCGGTGGTCGTGTGGGGGGCACCATCGATCTCAACCGTCTGCAGCTCGAACACGTCGAACGCATAGAGATCGTGCGTGGGGCCGCGTCTGCACTCTACGGTTCGGACGCGTTGGGGGGCGTCGTCAACATCATCACCAAGCGTACGCGAAAGCCTCTGCAGATCGACACCAAGCTGGAAGCAGGGTCGTACGAGAGCGTCAAGCTGGACTTGGGCGTGGGAACGCGCCAGGAGCGTTGGGACGCTGCGTTGACCACGAGTTTGCACACCCGAGACAGCTACGACTGGGACACGACCGACGCGGCCACTAGCGGCACCGCCTACGATCAGCTGACACTGAGGTTGCGCGGCGGACTGATACTCAGCAAAGAGGTCCGACTGAGCAGTCACGCCGAGTACCTGCTGCGTGATCAGCGAGGGGTCGCCAACAACGCTGCGGGAGCCACGTTCGATCACACTAACCGCACGGAATCTTTTTCGGTCGATCTCTCACCACGGCTGAACTTGGGGGGTGGTAATCAGTTGCGGCTGTCTACTGCATTCTTCAGTTTTCGCGATCAGTTCCTGCAAGACCAGCGTGGAGCGTCAGCTCTCGATCAGCTGCAGGTTACTCATGAACAGCTGGGTACCGTGCGCGGACAGTTGGACAGCCCCATCACCGATGATCACTTCCTCAGCGTTGGCGTGGAGGGCATGGTCGAACTACTGCGCTCCCAGCGCTTGGAAGGCGCAGCGGGCATGCGCACCCGGCTGTCCGCCTACGTGCAAGACGAGTGGACAGTTTCGTACGCTCCGTTGTTCGTGATCGTTCCAGGCGCCCGCGTCGATGCCGACTCGCAGTTCGGCACAGAACCGACGCCGCGTATCGCTTTGCGTTACGATCCAAGTGACGAGATCGTGCTGCGCGCGGGTTACGGCATGGGGTTTCGCGCGCCCGACTTTCGTGAGTTGCTGTTGTTCTTCGAGAACCCCAGCGTTGGCTACGTGATCGAAGGCAACCCCGAGCTCGAACCTGAGCGTTCCCACAGTTTCAACCTCGGCGCGGAATGGCGCCCCGAGGCGAAGTGGTGGGGTTCGGTGAACCTCTTTCACAATGAACTCGACAACGTGATCGTCACGCTGCCGACTTCCGATTCGGCACCAGGGGGCGAACAACGCTTTCAGTACGTCAACGTTGCGTCTGCGTTCACACAAGGCGCCGACCTGAGCGCCAAGCTTTCCGTGCTGACTTCGCTCGAAATCGACGCACACTACACGCTGATGCGCACTCACGACCGCGAGCAGAATCGCCCACTGCCCGGGCGCGCGACCCACCGCGGCGGCGCGGGCGTTCACTACTCGGCGGACGACGCCTTCAGCGCGACGCTACGCGCCGTGATCACGGGTCCGCGCGAGTTTCATCAGGACGCACGCGGCGTGCAGTTCGAAGAGACCCGCAAGACGGACGCCTACACGACCCTCGACGCTCAGGTCACTCGCGCAATGGGCGCGCACGTCACGCTGTTCATCGACGGGAGCAATCTGCTCAACGCGGGGGATGCCGAGTTCCTGCCGATCGCGCCGCGTAGCTTTTTCGTGGGATTGCGAGGCCGCTACTGATGCGTGGTCTTTCCAGTATCATCGACCGCCGCCGCACGCGAGCGCGCGTGCTGTTCGGGGTCAGCTTGGCGACGTGCGCGGCGTGCGCACCGCTACTCGAATTACCGAAGGCTGACGAGAGTGACGCAGGCGCGCCTCAGATCAGCAGTAGTACGCAAGGGGATGCAACCCTGACGCGCGTGGACGCTACGGATGACGCGCGCTGGGTGTACTTCGACTGCGACACGGGCGCCGAGGTGAGCCCCGAAGATCCCACGAACTCTGACGCGTGGGATCTCGCCTTTCAGCGTTTTCGTGTCATTTCCAATGGCGGAGTCAGTGGTACGGGCGGGGTCATCGTCGCGCCACTGCCCGGCGCGGCCTTCGACGACATCGACGAAGCCCCCACGGACGGCTGGGTCAACGATCGCTTGGACTCGGACGACGACGACGACACCGACCGCGACAGTGCGTTCTTGGGCGAAGCTACCTGGTACGACTACGACGATGGCGGCCACACGCTCAGCCCCAATGACGTGGTGTACGTCGTGCGTGCTACGGGCGGCGCGTATTACAAACTACGTTTCGTGGGTTATTACGATGACGCGGGCACTGCGGGGTATCCTACGTTCAGCTGGGCGCGGGTTGCGGCGCCCGCGAAGGGCCTGTCACAAGAGGCGTTCGAACTAATTGCGAGCTCGGACCCCGTGATTGACCCCGACTCCGATCGACCCCAGGTGGTCGTAAATTATCCGCCCGAGGTGGTGCTCGTCGATGCTTCGTCGAGTGACGTTTGGGTGCGCGTCGATGTCGAGCGTGGTGTGGTCGATGCGGACGCCGATTCCCTCGAATGGGATCTCGCGTTCTTGCGTACGGGCATCCAAACCAATGGCGGCGATAGTGGTCCTGGCTTGGGCGGCATGCGCGCCGCGCCCGACGACCTGAACTACGACGAGCTGGACGCGTCCCCCACCTACGGATTTTCGTCCGACGCGGTAGCTGGTAAAGACAGTGACGGCACTCCCGTTTCCATCAACCCGACGTCTGACGACTGGTACCTCTACGATCTGGGTACGCACATCGTCACGCCCAAAGAGCAGAGTCACTACGTGCGGCGAGCAAACGGCGACTACGCCAAGCTGCAAGTGCTGGGTTACGTCGACGGCATTTGGGGCTTGCTGCTCGATCCGTTGCCGCGCTCCACCGCCCCGCAGATCACTTCGCTGAACGTCGCAGAGCTTGCCGCCATCAAAGCCGGGCTCGGGCTCGAACCGTGGATCTACTTCAGCTTCCGTCAGGGTGAGGTCGTCGACGTGCGCTTCGGAAGTTCGAGTGACGCCTGGGACATCGGCATTCGAGGACCCTGGCTGCGCACGAACGGTGGTGCGAGCGGACCCGGCTCGGGTGGCGCGTCGATTGCAAACGTGAGCGCCATCGACGAAGTTGGGACATTTCCCAGCGGGGGTTACTCCGAAGACGAGAGCGAAGGAACCGCAGACGCGACGTTTGGCGTCAGCCGCGTATTGAGCGACGCCGTGGAGCTTTCGTCAGCGACTGCAGACGCGGGCGTCGCAGTGGACGCCGCTTCGGCTCCTGACGCGGCCGCGCCCAGCACGGAACAGATCCTCGGCATCGACGATCAGAGCGTCTTTCTCGTGCGCACCGCGGACGGCGGTTACGCGGCGCTGCTCTTCGAGTCCTACGACGGCTCGACGTTGCGTTTCGCATGGGCGTACGCGGGTTACGGGCAGACGGATCTGAACTGAATCGCGCCCGAGGGGGTTCGGCAGTAGTCGAGCACGACTGCTGCAGGCTTCGCCATGTATCGATGTCAGTCGTTCGCCAGTCGGATCACCACTTCGACCAAGCCTGCGACCGCGCGTGCACTGCGTTCGAGGTCGAGCTTGTCGAAGGTGTCTTCGGGCGTGTGATAGTGCGGATAGCGGAAGGGCGCGGTGTCCGTCACCATCACGGCGGGGTAGTCGAACTGCCAGAACGCCCAGTGATCCGACCAACCGACGCCGGGCAGAGACGCGGGGAGTGCACCGCCCTCACTCGGCAACTGCGCGCCGCTGTTTCTGAATGCGCCGACAGATCGGCGCGCCAACTGCCGCGAAGGCAGATTGCCGACAAATGCCAAAAAGTCACCGCGGCTCGGGTAAAACCAACTCGCGACGGGTGGATACTGCTGCGAGCCAGGTTCGTCACTGTAGTAGCCTAGGGTTTCCAGCGACAACATCGCCACGACCTGTTCGTCACGTTCCGAGCACTCGCGTGCGTATTGCCAGCTGCCCATCAACTCGGTCTGAAAGTACGGCGGCTCCTCGTTGGTGAACGCGACGAAACGCAGCTCACGAGCGAACTTGCGCCCCGATAGCACCCGAGCCACTTCGAGTAGCGCGGCTACTCCGCTGCCATTGTCGTTGGCCGCAGGGGTGTCGTGCGCCGAATCGTAGTGTGCACCGACGACCACGACTTGCTCGGTGTCGTTCGGTAGTTTGGCTTCGAGATTGGCGACACGTTCTCCTTCGACGCTGAACGCTTGTCGTCGAAGGACGTAACCATAACCTTCGAGTTCCGACGTGATATACGCCTCCGCTCGCTCGAGGGCTTCGGGTCTAGCGTGCAGGTTTCGCTCGCCGATTTCTTCAGCCAACTTGCGCACGTGGCGTTCGAACCCAGTTCGAATCAGCTCTTCAGACGGAGTCGAGGCCGCGGCGCTGCCCTCGAAGCTCTCGCCGGGCATGGTCACACACGCGACGTAGAACGTCGCTAGCGTCGTGGCGCTCGATCCTGCGGCGATCGCACCCACCCTGAGAGCCCAGTTCATCACTGGTTCAATACCACGGAGGCAGTGTGCCTTGGCTCGGCATCGCATCTCCCCGAAAGAGCCCGCGTGAGCGTTCCACTGCGGGCGTTTCGATCCACATGTATTCTTGGCCCAGTCATTGATTGGCGCCCTTCACCGATTGCTCGAAAGCCGAGTCTCGACTGCAGAAGTGACGCCTAGGCCGCGGCGAGACGCAACCACCACCTCGCCGCTCGCTCTCGACAAGCGCGCAGTGACGTCCACCCCGGGTGCGGCACGCTCGAGTTTCACCCAACCCGATTCCGCGCTCGAGTCGCGTCGCAACAAGCCCGACATGGTGGCGGCATATAGCGCCCCATCTTGATGTGATAATCCGCCGAAGTTCACATAGCCGCCGTCCAGGTGACTCACTAAGACTGGTGAATTTTGCGTCAGTCGCAGCTCGGTCACCCCATGCGCGTAGGTGCCTACGAAGAGGCGATCGCCTTGCACCAGCAGACTCGTGACCCAATCGTCGCGCAAGTGCCCGCTGCTGACCGAGAAACGCCGAAGCGCTTCACCCTGCCGCCACAAGTAGAGGCCGCGCGTCGTCCCCAGCCACAGGCCGTCACGTTCTGCAGGCGCTAGAGCCCAAACCGACTTGAGCGGAAGTTCGCTCTTCTTGCCGTAGTTGGTGACTTGGCTGCCACTCACGATCGCAAACCCGTGCCCCGTGCCCACGGCTACGCGTCCCCCACTCAGTGCAGCGATGGCGTGAACGTCGGTGTTCTCCAAACCCGCCGCCGCGTCGATGTTGGCCACGACTTTTCCCGAACGGTCGAGGGAAAGCAGCCCGCGCGCGGTGCCGACCCAAAGCCGCGTGGGGGTCGAAAGCAGCGCGTTCACGCGTCGGTCGATTTGGGTGCTGGCGACGGGTTTCGACGCGTCGCCTTCCACGACATGTAGCCCGCGGTCGAAGCTGCCCAGCCACAGCTTCCCGCCGAACTCCGCGAGCGCAGCCACGTCGTTGGCGCCGACACTCGGCGTCGACCAGCGTTGGAACCCTGCGTCACGCCGCACGTACAAGCCACGATTGGTGGCTACGCAGGTGCTGCCGTGAGCTTGCCGCACGGAGACCACGCCCGAAAGTTTGGTGTTCGCCAGGGGCGTGTTGCGTTCGGCGGTGATCACACGAATCGGACTTGCGTCGTAACTGCCGACGAGCAGGCCCCGTACCTCGCTTTCTTGCGCCCCAACACCTTGCGCCACGATTGCCAGCGCACGAACGTCGCTAGCAGCCAACTGCGCGTACGGTCCGACGGCATTGCGGACGCCATCGAACCCGCTCCACCACAGCTGGCCCGCGTAACTGGCCAGCGACCAGACGTGAGCCGTCGGATCACCCGGGCCGCGCGTCCAAATGCCGTTCTCCAGGACTCGAATACCGCCTCCAGCGTGGGCCGCATGCAGCTTTCCCGCGTGCGCTTGTAGATCGGTAATTCGAGCCGACGAGTCCGCTGCGGGAACCGACCAGCTGCCGTCGGTATTTCGAACCGCCACGCCGCGCTCCCACACGGCGGCGTGTAAACGCCCTGCGTGCCACTCGAAGTCGCGCACGGCCCCGCCGAGATCGTCGGCCGCGTCGAGCTTCGTACTGGCGACGTCCCAGCGCGCCACGCCTGCTTCCGTGCCGATCCACAGGTGCGCTGCGTCGCTTTCGAGCGCTAGCGCGTGGGCGCGAGTGCCCGGCAAGCCATCGAGTCTCGTGAGCACGGCGTCCACTCGACCGCGCTTGGAGAACACCACCACGCCGCCACCCGTCGCGGAAACGACGCGCCCGTCGGGCAGCGGCTGGCACGCGCGCACGTCGTCGAAGTTCGCGAGCACGCGCTCGGCAGCCTCCGCTCCTCGAGCGGATTGTCCATACCCGGGCGCCGCCCAACATAGTGCGAGGAGCGCGGTAATCCAGCGCATCATCGACGCGCGAGACGTCGAGCGCACACGCTGGCTTCGCCCGGGGTCTGCACCGCGATTCACAGCAATTCCTCGCCGAGACTCGTGCGCGTGTCGACGACGCGCACGTCGTCACTGGTGTTCGAAAGCTCCAAGTCGACCTCGCGCAGATTGCCCGCCGCATCCCACACGAACACGGTCAGCTCGCTCGGGGTCTCGGACGTCAGTGCCGCGTCGGGCAACTGCACGCGAAACTCGGCGAGTTTGATCGCGGTCATCGGTAACACTTGGCCGTCAGCGAGCTGCAACTCCGCGCGCCTGGCGTCTTTGCCGAACTGGCGCACGAGCTTTTCCGCTTCGTCGTGTGGGCGGCGGGTTTCGCTGAGTAGTGCGTCGAGCTGTCGGGTGTGCTGTCGAGCGTGCAAGTACACGCGGCCGCCTCGCCGCTCGATCTCGAAGTTCAGCTCGGGCGCGTGGGTGTCCACGACGTAACTCAGCTGAATCAGTTCGATGCGCCCGTCGGCGTGTTCGATGCGCACGTCGACGGGATAGACGCCATCTGCCGTGCCCTGGTCGACCAGGAAGCGTACGCTCCACACCCGTAGCTCGGGTTCGTATTGTGCGTCCTTGGTTTCGCCGAAGGGGAAGATCACGCGCACCGAGCGCGCGTCTTCGGGGGCCGGGATACGCACTTCGGGATCGCCCGGCTGCAGACGATCGGGCGACAGGCTCGCCGTACGCGTACCGACTGATTCCAGATCGCCGCCGCTGATGGTCGGCGCATTTTGCGCGGTTCGCTCTTTGCGCTCGATGTCGTAACGCTTGTACGCTTCTTCGCTCTCCAGCACCAAAAACGCCGTGTGACGACTCATCACGCCAAACTCCAGGCTGGTTTCGACGATCTCTTCGCGCTTGGCGCCCGAGTGTTCCAGGTAGGCCAGGTGTTGCCTGCCCCAGCGTTGCGAAACCCACGGCGCTTCGAGCGCACCTGACAGCATCACCGCGTGACGCACGGGTTTGCCCGCCAGCTGCCCGACGACCTTCACCTCGGTCGGCGGCTTGTGCCCGGGAAGCGTGCGCACCACGACGGGCAATCGCTCGCCGGGCATCAAGCTGCGTTTGCCCTGCGGGTAAACGACGCTGCCCGTCGGAACCTCGAGCTCGACGTCCGTGTAACGCGGCGTGCGACTGATGGCGCCCAGGAGCGTCGCCCAACCGCGCACCGCGTTCGTGTCGTCGGGAGCTGCGACGCGCCCGCCCGTGACTGCGCCGAGCTGTGCCGACAGATCGTGCTCGGCGCCCTTGCCCAGCGTCATCATGTGGATGGGAGCGCCCACTTGCTGGGCTTTCTGAAGCAACGTCTCAGCAGCGGTTTCACCCCACGTGGCGGTGGCGTCCCCGACGTAAACCACCTCGAAACTCGCGTCTGCGCGCGATCGCGTTGTATTTTGGGCTTTGGCGTAGTCGAGGGCTGCGCCCAGATCGCTCGCGCCGTCGGCTTCGCCCTCGAGCAGCGCGCGGCGCGCGAGTTCACCCGTCGCCTTGACGCCCATCCAGGTGTCCGTCAGCTCGCGCACGTTCAAGTCACTCGCGGCCACCTTGACGCGGTCCTCGGACGAAAGCGTGTCGAACAACGCGCCCAGAGCTTCGATCTGCAGCGGCTTCGATTCGAGTGAGCTGCGCGAGGTATCGACGATCACGAGCACGTCGCGAGGTCCGGACTTTTGCGCGCCCTGGCCCGGTGCGCTGGGCGCGATGTACACCGCGCTCGTGTAGGTGCCGCTGTCGAGTAACGTCGCATAGGCGGCGCCCAGCGGCTTGCCCACGAACTCCAGCGTTCCAGACGTCGGGAACGCAGCGTCCGCTGAGCCCAGCGCCTCGCCGTTGAACGCGGCGGACAGTTTCGGAGGCGTTGCTTGCAGCGGCGGCGACCCGACGTCCACTCGAAGCGATGCCAAGCCCGCGTCGTTCCGCTCCAGGGGCGTGAGATAACGCACCACTACACGTTTCACTTTGTTCGGCTCGATCGGAAACACGCGCAGCTTGAACACGTTGCCCGGCTCCCACTCGAGCAGCGCAGGATCGCGCATCGAGTCGACGATCTCTTCGAAGGTTTGGCGCGCCTTGTCGCGTTCGAGCAGCTCGCCTTCCATCAGCTTGCCGTCGATGTCCATCGCCAAACCGACGAGCGCTGCTCCCGCAGGCAGCGGAAAGCGGAACACGCCTTCGATGACTTGGCTGGCCTCGTTGAGAAAGCGGTGTTCGATTTCGACCAGCGCTTGGTGCCCACTTTGCAGTCCCTCGACGCGGACGGACTCGAGCAACAGCGGTGCGTCGCCGCCTGCGGGTACCAGACTACCGAGCGCAGACCCGTCATGGCCCGTCGCGAGCTCGCCCGTCCACGAGGCGCGCTGGGGCGCGCTCGAGACAGCGGTCAGCTCGCCTTGCTTGGAGCCGTCACTCGACAGCAACACGTCACTCGCGCTCAAGTCGACGAGTTCGCCGCCTTCGAGCCAGCGGGTTTTCGTCTTGCTGAAGCTGCGCAGACGCACTTGACCGCGCACCAGCTCGACCACGACCACGCCCGCGTCGTCTTGGCCCAGTAGCAGGTGAGCGCCGCCTCGCAGCCACAGTCGCGCCAGCTCCTCTTCGCCGTCGCGCAAGCGCAGCTCGGCGCCCGCCCCTGAAACGCGCAGTTCCCGCACGTCGCTGGCCGTCGCGCCTTGGGTGAACGATTGCCACTCTCCTGCCGTCGCTTTGAACTCCAAGTTGCCGTCGACGATGGCGGCCGACCACTCCCCACGCGGCGCTTGCGCGGGCAAACTTGCTGCGCTCTTGACGGGAGCCGTGGCGCCGTCCCCGCAGCTCGGCAGCGCGAGGGTGCCAAACCCCAGCAAGGTCAGGCCCATGGTGGTGACTAGGGCGCAGCGCGCTGCCATGACCACACGGTTGCTCACCGCCTTCACGATGCACCTCCCGCGCTCGCTGCGGTTCCCGCCGCCTTGTTCGCTGATGTTTTGGCGGGGGTGGTTTTGGCGACTTCGACCTTGGCGACCGTCACCGTCTGTTTGGGTTCGAGCAGGCGGTAGGGTACGACGTGGCGCTTCTCGGCCACGGAACCTTCGTCGATCACGATCGTCACTTCGCCGCGCGCTTCGCGAAAGGTGTCGCGCGAGGTTCCGTAAAAGTTCACCTGAACCTCGTAGGTGCCGGGCTGGGCGCGTTTGACCGTGAAGCTTTCGGGGCCGTAACCGTCGGTCACGTCGTCGAACAGCGCGCCACCGTGTTTGCCTTGTTTGTGGGAGTAGAAGATCTTTTCGCGGCTGGGCGTGGTCACCCACAGGTCGACGTCGGTGCGGTTGGTGTCCCAGGTCAGGTAGATCTTGATGTCGTTGTCGACGCCGCCCTTGATCTGCAAGGCGTCGATGGCCGCCGTCAGTTGCTGTATCTGTTGTTCGTTGGCGTTCGCTTTGGCGTCGCGTCGCTCCGCGGCCAACAATTGACCCAAGCGTTGTTTCGTCGGGTACGCGATCTTGTGCGGCGTCTTGGGGTCGGAGGCGATCTGCGTGAGCAGGCGCTTGGCCTCGGCGTGCTCCCCCAAGCGCACGTTGGCGTCCGCCAGTTCGAAGGTGATGCGTGAGTCTTCGGGCCTGAGCTGGTGAGCGGCAAGCAAACGCTGCTTGGCTGCCCCCAACTGTCCCGATTGCTTGAGCACCGTGGCCAGCGCGCGTTGCGCGTCGGGATCTTCGGACAGCAGCTCCACGACCGCGGAGTAAACTCGCAGCGCTTCGTCGGGGCGCCCCAGTTCGCTGAGCAGATCGCCGATCAAACGAACGACGACCAGATTGTAGGCGTCCAGCGCGCGCCAGGCGCGCGCTTCGGTCAGCGCTTCTTCTAGTTTGCCTGCTTGCTGCAGTGCAGTGACGAGAGCGAAGCGCGCCTCACGTTTCTTGGGCTCTGCCGTCACCGCATCTCGCAGGCGTGTCAGCTCCGCGTCACTGACGCCACGCTTACCCGCGCTTGGCGTCGCGGTCGAATCCATTTCGATCACCCGTAGCCGTGAATCCACGGCCGCGGGCGGTGTTGCATCGTCTGTCGTTCCCGCGATGGCCAGCTCTGGCGCGGTGCCGCAGAGCAGCGCCCCCGCCGCAATCCAAGTCAGGCGTCGTCCCTGTAGAAAAGTCGTAACGAGTATCATGCCGCCGCTGTTTGCAGGCCGCGGGCCAGGCGCGCCCGGTTGTAATCATTCGGGTTTTCGTCGGCGCCGCCAAACGGCGGTGTCATCGCGCACACACCCTCGGGGGCGCGCGAACACTGCGGGAGCGCGACGCGCGCCCGCAGCGATCGACGAACGTTGCGCTGCGAACCGCGTTTACCCAGAGAGAAGAGGTGCGGGCCCTGCGCGGCTGCGGTGGGGGCGCGCGAGTCGAGAGGGACCTACGTCGTCAGCGATTGGGCAGCGCGCCAGCTGCCGCGGGGCCATCCACCAAACCGTTCAGCTTGCGGAGGGTTGCTCGACTGCGGCACTTGCGACGCCGCTCGCGCTGCCACGTGTGCGTCCTGTCGCAGAATCGAATCGGTCTGACTGCGACTGTGCGATGCCTGGTCGCGTTGGAACTGCGGCGCTTTGGGCGCTATTGGGTCTTTGCGCTCTGCGTGGGGCGCGCGCGGAGTGTACGTGTCGCACGGTCCGTCGCAAAGCAGCTGACACATTGCGGACCTGATGCAGTAGAACTCGAAGTGTGAAAGGTTGCCTCGTCCGGATAGCGGCCGTAGCGTTCTGGCTCGGCATGTTTGCCGCTAACCTCGCTTGCGTTTTTACGTTCGTGGGGGCCTCCAGCGCCGCTTGGCGCTGGGGTTCGCTTCTCGGCTCCGCGATCCTCGGAGGTGTGACGCTCGCCGCCGGGCGCTCGGAAGCCATCGCCAAAGGACTCATCGAGCTCTCGAATACCCCTTGGTCAGAGGCGTACGAATCGGACTATCGACGCACCACTGGCATGTTTTCCGGGGCTGCAGTGCTAGGCACGTTCACGCTGCTGTGGGTGTTCGTTGGCACGATGTTGTTACTGTTCGGGGAGTGACTTTCTTCGCTGTTGGTTTGGGGTCGCTGTTGACCTCGGGGGACCGCGCCTTACAACGACGATCGCTCGGCGCTCGAGCTGAGCCCAGCAGGGCATGAGCACGCACGGCACAGTCCAGGAGGGTTACGAAGATGAGCAAAGTTGGCGTAGTTGGTTCGGGTCAAGTGGGCGAAGTGTTGGCGAACGGCTTTTTGGCGCACGGTCACGAGGTGATGCGCGCTTCACGATCCGTCGACAAGCTTGCCGACTGGAAAGAGAAGGCGGGCGCCAAATCCAGTATCGGCACGCCAGAACAGGCCGCGAAGTTTGCGGAGATCGTCGTATTGGCGGTCAAAGGCAGCGGAGCGGAAGCGGCCATCGACTCATGCGGCGCGGAGAACCTAGCGGGCAAGGTGGTGATCGACGCGACGAACCCCATCGCCGACGCACCTCCCGAAAACGGCGTGTTGCGGTTCTTCACCAACCTGGATGAGTCGTTGATGGAGCGTTTGCAGCGCAAGGCCCCTGCGGCAGCTTTCGTCAAAGCGTTTTCGTGTGTGGGTAACGCGCTGATGGTCAATCCCGACTACGGGGACGTCAAACCCACGATGTTCATCTGTGGCAATGATGCAGACGCCAAGTCTCAGGTGTCGGCGATTCTCGACCAGTTCGGCTGGCACGTCGCGGACATGGGCGGCGTACAATCGGCGCGTGCAATCGAGCCGCTGTGCATGTTGTGGTGCATTCGGGGATTCAACGACAACGAGTGGACGCACGCCTTCAAGTTGTTGCAGAAGTAGCGAACGTGACTACACCAGGTGTTCGTTCGCTCGACGCACGAACACCTGCTTTCGTGCTGCCTGCGCTGTGCCCGTCGTGATAGCGTTGCGCGCATGGCAAGCTTGGTTAGGTGGTCACTCGTGTTGGGATTCCTGCTCGCGTCGTGCGGCGGTGGAAGTGGCGATGGCAGCGGCTCTGGGCAATGCGGGGGCGGCGCGTGCGGGGGCGACATCGTCGGCACTTGGGTAGTTCAGAGCGTGTGCATCGACGTCGGTGAGCTGAACGCGCAGCTCACTTCCCAACTACCGCCTGAGTGCCGGAACCTCGTCAAGTCCGCGAGCGTCTCTGCCGACGTCACCACGACGTACGACGCTGATGGTACGGTTTCCACGAGCGGTAGCATGGAAATCTACGCCACCTACGACTACACGGCTGATTGTCTGCGTGCGCAAGGTACTGAGTTCAGCGAGCTGTCGTCCTCCTTCTGTCAGCAAGTGGCCGAGTCGGCAGAGCAGGCAGCCAACGAGGATGGCGATGTGGGTTTCGAGTTCACTTGCATGCATCAAGGCAACAGCTGTCGCTGCGAAAACAAGACCAGTGTGGAAGTCACGGAGACAGCCACCTACTCCGTCAGCGGCTCAGACCTCACGGAGGACGGCGAGGTTTCGGACTACTGCGTCGAGGGCAATACTCTGACCGTCAGCGGAGGTCCTTCGGGGGCGACAGGGAGCTACACCGCCACTCGGCAGTAACGACTTGGGACAGCCCCTAGCACGGAGCGCCACTAAGCGTACGCTCGTCAGCACGGCTACTCGGACAACGCGTAATCGCGATGCTCGTAGCTCCCAAACCGCGGCGCGCGCCCTGTCAGATCTCAGTGCCCTCGTCAACGCGAGCACGCCACGCCGCATCTGGTGAACGTGGGGCAACCGGCAGTACGGCCCATGTAGCGAACAGATCGCAGGCGTCCGACCGCGTTCGGCGAACCTGGGCAAGCCGCCCGAAAATTTGGCTCAGGAACGTAATCTCGAGCCGCTACCCCCGACCGCTCAGAGTGCAAGAAAACCGCAACGGAACGTTTCGGGTGAGCGTGTGGATTGGTCAGGGGACGCCATGTACCTTGCCGTGTCGCGAGGCGTTCACTCTTTCGCGTCACCATCAAGAGCTACGGAGTTTCTTCAATGCGCACTGCCTATCATTCGATCACGACGCTGCTCATTTCGACCTGCGGTCTGGCTTGCGGCAGCGTGGGTGACGACGAGTCCGACACTTCGAGTGGGCCTCTGGGCGCGGCTTCGTCAACCTCGTCATCGGACGACATGACCAGCACGTCTGGCGATTCCACTGGATCAGGTGGCGGGTCGCCAGCAGACCAATCGTCGACAACCGAATCCACTGCAGCACAGCCCGGCGGCGCTTCGAGCGATCAAACGACCACGAGCTCGGACGAGGGGGACTCCAGCGATGGGGACACGTCCGACGACGAGATGCAGGGCGGGATGTCTGCAGACGACGAGCAAAGCTCGAGCCGCGTCGACGACGAGGGCTCCGACATGTCGGGCGACAGCGACGACGGGAACATGTCCAGCGACGAGCAGAATACGAACTCTGACGATTCCGAGTCGCAGCCCGTCGAAACCTGTACCGACACACCGCCCGACGACCGCGAGAGTTGCGAAACCTGGGCGCAGTGGGGCGAATGCGGCGCCGAGTGGTTGAGCGGCTTCTGTGAACTCTCGTGCGGCGTATGTGAACCCGGCGCGCCTAGCTCGGGTCGTGGAGACAACGGCGGTGGCGATAACGGCGGTGAGAACTCACCCGACGGCGACAACTCGTCTGGCAGTGACAATGCTGGCGGCGCGTTGGGCAACGACAACCCCTACCCACCCATCAACGGCGGGATGCAGGGCAATTCCACCCGCTACTGGGACTGTTGCAAACAATCGTGCGGGTGGTCGGCAAACGCGAGCAACCCCGTTTCCAGCTGCGACTTCAATGGCAACAACATCGGCGTGAGCGACCAAAGTCGAAACGTCTGCGACGGGGGCGGCGGCAGCGCGACCACCTGTCACGGCATGGCCCCGTGGGCGCACAGCACGGAGCTGTCGTTCGGTTACGCTGCGGCCAACGGCGCGGGTTGCGGCACTTGCTGGCAGCTGCAGTTCACGGGCAGCTCGGGCAGCGCCCCCGGCGATGCGGGTTCCGCCGCCATTGCCGGCAAGACCATGGTCGTGATGGCGACGAACATCGGCGATCTCAATGGCGCACTGCACTTCGACTTGCTGATCCCAGGCGGTGGCGTCGGTCAATTCAACGGCTGCACTGCGTCCCTGGGCATCTCCGAGGGCGAACTCGGGGCCACCCGCGGCGGCTTCTTGTCCGCTCCCGAGTGCGCAGGTGGCGATCACAACGCACGCAAAGAGTGCGTTCGCAACAAGTGCAGCAGCGTGTTCGGCAGCCGCGGCCTCTCGGATCTCGAAGCCGGCTGCCTGTGGTTCGTCGATTGGTTCCAGGTCGCCGACAACCCCGACTTCCTCGTCCAACAAGTCGACTGCCCCAGCGAGCTGCGCCAGTTCAACTGAGCCAGTTCAACTGAGCCCCGCCGCAGCTCGTGAGCAGCACCGCACTCCTCGCGCAGCTGCGAGCTGGTTCCCGAGAGCGACCCGCTCTGCATCGGGCGAACTCATTCCCCCACTAAGTGCTTTGAATAGTTCATGTTCTATTTCAATTAGCCTTTCAGCTAAAAATCAGTTGGCGAATATTGAGCCTAGTGGCTAAGTATGGGTTCCACCAGAAAGGGAACCCATAATGGGCGACAATCACGACCATGAAAGGCCGCGCGCCAACCCGGACGCGCCAGTCGCGAACATCGTCACGTACGTCCCGAAAAAGGGCAAAGAGGCGGAGCTCCTGGCACTCGTCAAGAAGCATGAGCCGGCGCTGCGCAAGGTTGGGCTCGTCACGAGCGAGCCATTTCGCGTTTGGAAGGCGTACGATATTCGTAAGAAGCGGGAGCAGTTCATCGAGCACTTCGTTTGGAAAGACGGCAAGTCCAGCGATCTAGCGCACCAGACACCGGAAGTGATGGCGGTGTGGGAGCCGATGGAACCCGTGCTCGAGGAACTGACGATCTGCGAGGTTGAGCTGCTCTGACAGGAGAAGTCGAACAGAAATTGGCGGCGCTAGACGCCGTCGTCGCCGCGCTGGCGCATCCGGCGCGGCGACAGATTCTTCTGACGATCCATTTTCGCGGCTCCGCAACCGCCGGTCAAATCGCCGGTCGCTTTGCGCACAAGTGGCCTACAACGACGCGGCACCTGCGCGTGCTCGAGCAAGCCGGCCTTATAAGGCACGAGAAGCAGGGCCGCACGCGCGTCTACACCGTCGACAAGTCGCGGCTTGCACTCGTCAGCGAATGGTTACGGTGGTTCGAATCGTGAGATTCGCGTCACGACATCTCCAACGGCACTCCCGGTCCGGGGCTCCATGTTCGCGGCACGCCCTTCTTGCCAGGTCGATTGCCCTATGCGCCGGTCAAACCCAATACCGATAGCCGTTCACTCGGAACGGTGCGGCGAGTTCCCCGCACACTTCCGCGATCACGTCGGGCGTGAAGAAGTAATTACGCACGCGAGTGACGTGAGCTTCGTCACAGTCGACGGTCATCACCGTTCGCACCGCTTCACCATCGTCATGCGGGTACCAGAGCAATAACGCCCAACCGTCGCGGTACGGGCGGACTTCGGCGCGTGGTAACCCGCCACGATAACCCTTCAGGTACTCCGCCGCAACGCCGCCGCGTTCGTCGGACGTAATCGGCGAAAGCATGCCGGCAAACGAGCCCGACTGCGGGTCTTTTGGTTGTTCGGTGCCGTATTCGGTGACGACGCCGACGATTTCTACGACGGAGCTATCCAAAAGCAGCCGGGTCAACGCGCCCAGGTCGTGGGCGTTGAACGCCGCGCAAAAGGCGTCGAGCGCGCCGGGAGCGGGTGCGCGGCTGAACTCTTGCGGCGGTTCTGCAAGCCGCGCCCGCCCGCGGTGTAACGCGGCTTTGACGGCGCCCGACGTGGTCCCGAGGGTTTCCGCGATCTCGCCCACGGAGAACTCGAAGACGTCCTTGAGCACCACGGCGGCACGCTCTTGGGGAGACAGCGCCGCGAGCAAGGTTGCGGCCGCCTCACGTTTGGCGCGCGGTTCGCCCTGGGTGCTTGTGACCTCCGGTGTCACACGAGCGCGCTCCAACCGCGCGCGCCTCGCGCGATCGAACCACAGGTTGGAAGCGATTCGGAACAACCATGCGCGCGGGTGTTCGATGGGTTGAAAAAGCGTGCCCAGCGTCACGAACGCTCGTGCGAGTGTGTCCTGCGTCAGATCTTCGGCGTCCCACGCCGCTTTCGTCAGGTGACGGCAATAACGATACAGCTCGGGCCGCAATGGTTCAAATGTGTCGAGAAAAGAGTGCCAGCTCGACTTCACTCCGTCACTCAGTGGACCAAGGGTACGCGTCGGCTCCGTCATGATCGCACGGGCTCATAACACAACACGGCTATGCTCGGGCCGAGTTGTGATGTACGCACGAGGCGTAGCTTCTTCGCGACGCCTGGGTCTCTGAATAGCGGCGTGCCTTTGCCGAGCAATACGGGTTGCACCAGTAGACGATATTCGTCGATCAAGTCGTGTTCCGCCAGGGTGTGAACGAGCTCCGCACCCGCCCACGCGACGATGGGTTTGCCGGGCTGCTGCTTGAAGGCGCGAACTTGGGAGGCCACGTCGTCTTTGATGACGGAAGTGTTGTTCCACTCAGCTCGCTCGAGGGTGCGTGAGAGCACCACTTTTGGCAAGTTGTTCATCTTCTGCGCGAATGCGAGTTCGGCAGAGCCACGCGGATTCTTCTCGGCGTTTGGCCAATAGTCGACCATCAGTTCGTAGGCGCGGCGCCCGTAGAGCGCCAAACCGACTTCATCGATCATCTCGTCGCAGTAACGTTCGAACGCCGGATCGCCATCCAAAAACCAGTCGAGTTCGCGATTGGGTCCCTCGATGAAGCCATCTACGGATACGAGCATCGAAACGAACAAGCGGCGTTGCTGCGGCGGGGATTGTATAGTCATGAGCTGCAGACGAAGCAGGGCTCGAAAAAGATACGGGGCCGCTGGCGGATTTCGGTGAGCAGGGGGAAATGGGCGTGAGATCCACTGCTTAGCGATAAGTGAATCATCATCGTCCGTATCTGAGGCGGGTTAGAAGTCACGATGGGCCAACGCTTGGGGTACAGCGGGCCGTGTGCACGCTCGTTCCCGCGCAGAATGTGATCACGTTGCCGAATGACTAGGTTTTCGAAGTTCACGGTGAGCTCGCTGCGCGCCTCGAGGACTGGCTCACTCCAAAACACGGACGTATCCCCATCGTCATCGTCAGCGTGGCTCATCTGGACGACGAAGAGCGTACGTTGGTACTCGGCGTCATCCTGGAAGAGATCCTGGCGTTCCCACCAAACGCCCCACCGTACTGCTGATGAAGACCGGACGCGCCTACGGCATCGGCGTAGTCGTCGCCAGCCAAAACCCGATGGATCTCGACTACCGCACGCTGTCCAACGCTGGTTACTGGGCCGTCGGGCGGTTGCAAACGGACGCGGACCGCGAACGTGTCGTCGACAGTATCGCCAACGCGCATGAACCCGGGGCCAGCACCAAAGAACTGCACGACGTATTGCGCAAACTCGGCAAACGCTGGTTCGTCGTACGCAACGTACACAGCACGCCCAGCACCATCCTGATGCAACCCCGCTGGGCACTATCGTACCTACGCGGCCCGATGACCCTCGGCGACATCCAACGCGCACTCGAATTCCGCAAAGCGATGAGGCAAGAGCGTCAAGTGCCGCTCAGGGTGGTGGGCAGTGAGTGAGCGGGCCGTTGCATGGGTTCACCTGCGCGTCGAAGCACAGTCTGCTATCGCCTCAGCCGCAGGGGGCGCATTCATCCAGCCATTCCGCATTCCGCTTACGTGTCGTGCACGAGCCGCTCCGAAGATACCACGGCGCACCGGCCCTCACCAGCGCAAGGTGATCAACTCGAGTTACTGGGAGAAGAGTATAGGTGTGCACCTAAAGCACTTTGTCATCGCTGAGCCTGGTTGTTGGCGCACGTCTTCGCTGCGGATCTGGGGCAGTGCCCTCGCTGCGGCGGTGCTATGCGCTGGGCGGAGGTAGCGAAGACCGAGAGAGCTGCGCTCCGCTTGATGGCGAAGCTCGGCCATGACCCGCACCCACCGCGCGACGTGTCAGTGACCCCCGCTCGATCAGCTGAGCTTGCAGTTTGGGAACTGAACGGTGCTTGCTGAGGTTGACTTGCCTTCGAGAATTGCGAGGGGGTGCACTGGTCTGTCTTCTTGGGTGCTCGTCCGTCCGCGGATGAATCACATTGCTGTCTCGGTCACTCCGACCGCCCGAGCAGCGGGACATACATGAGTCCGAAGCGTTCAGGTGCTCCAGAATCGGTGGCCTGGTCCCCCTGGAGTCGGTCGTCACCTACTGCCGGAACACGCATTCGCGAACTATGGCTTCCCAGCGGCTTGCGACTGTCCTTCACCGGACTCCAGGCGCTGAATCTCATCGAGAAACACTTGACGCATTGATGCGTCTCGTTGGACTGCCTCGGCAATCTCCGAGTAGCGATCCTCATTGAGGCCTGCCTCCAGCATGGCCATGGTTGTCGCGCGATTGGCGGAGCGTTGAGCGGCCCGTGCCTGTTCGGCGTTTGGAGCTGCGGTGATCAAGGGGCTGTACTGGGCATTGACTGCCCGTATCGCAGAGTACGCTTTCGCGAACTTCCTTACTTCTCGTTCCTTCGCAGGACCTGCCTTCGTCGCGGGGGGCATGGCCTCCGCTGTTCCTGAAGGCGTCGGGTCGGGGCTGTCGTGCGCTGTGGGGTTCGACGCGGTGTCGAGTTGCTCGTGTGGACTACTTTCGCCCTGGATTTCCCCCCGGACGGAGGGCTTGGGATCATGATCGCACCCTACGGTTAACACCCCGAGCGCACTCATGCCAACGATCACACGGGTCGCTATTGGCACCATCTCGTAGGCATTGTGTGACCTTTTCATTCGGCCTCCTTTCGAGATGCAGCTGCCTCCTCAACGAGGGTCGTCACCCGCGAGTGGAAGGCTGGGTCCTCGACCATGTCCGTCTGGATTTCCTGAAACTCTTGTATCGAGATCCCGTCTTGCTCCTCGATGGCTTGCGCCATTTCGGCGCCCGCTTGTGTTTGGAGCTGCGCGGCCTGTTCAGCTGTCGCGACGTTCTGCAGCGCCGCCCCGTAGCGTACTTTGATATCAGACACCCGAAGGTAGGCTTCAACGAACGCGTCGAGCTTTGCCTCGTCGACCGCAGATGCGTCGGATGCGTCCTCTCCCAGACGTTGTGTTGCATCCGGATGTTCTTCGGACGACTGAGGAGCGGCCGTGCCTGAAATGGAGTTCGACTCGTTCTCGCCAGCTGCTTGCCCTGTGCTTGTCGTTGCCTGTGTTGGGTTACCCCCATGTGGGCTAGCGCTGGCTGCTGGTGCTTCCTCGCTCGGGAGTGTATTGGCGTCCGAGCTTGGTGAGGGCGTTCGAGGGCCTGGCGCTGGATCGCGCGTCGGTGCGCAAGCGAGAGCGCCTGCCAGGGCTGCGCATAACGTGATGGTTGCTGAGTTTTGTCTACGTGACATTCTCGAGTGGTCACCTTTCATTTGGAACTTGGTTGAGGCTCGTTCGGGAGCTGTCAGATAGCGGGTGCAGATGTCGTGCCACGTAGCGTGAGCCCGACCTTTTCTCGCTGAATCGGCGCGAAATACCTCCACGCTGCGACGGAAGGCGGCTCTCCACCGCGAGCTCACAAGGAGGTCTTTCCGAGTGTCTGCATGTCCAATGTTTGGACATGCCCAAGTTCTAGACGCGCGTAGCGGGTTCCTGCGGGAGAGGGTTGGTTGAACAAACTGCGTGGAGGTAGCGTCCCTTGGTGAAACCTCTTATGTCCCGGTCATGGCTTTGCTCCCTCGGGTCAGGTTGTTACGAAGCTGGCGCTCCTGGCAGATCCCCGCGCGAACCATCGGGCTGGCGGAACGTCTGCCGTTGAGGCTCACGGCATTCATCTTGATCCCTGTCGTTGCGACGACGATCGCTGTTGGGTTTGGTGCGCTATCCTCGTTGGAGCGACACTTGGAACACCGCCTGCAGCGAGAGGTGGAGATGGTTGCCCGAGCGTTACAAATGCCACTGGGTGTCGCCCTTGCCAGGAATGGCCCTGACTCCGTGCGACCAGCGCTCGATTCGGCTTTCGCGATCGGCCGCGTGTATGGCGCGTTCGTGTACGATCGCGCTGGAGAACTCGTCGCTTCTTCCGCCCCACGTCGACCCAACAACTACTCGGGGGACGTGTCCGACGTGATAGCGGCTGGAGAACGTATCGGCAGATATGATGAGATGGACGGGCGCGAGGTCTACTCCTATTTCGTCCCCCTCAACGGTATGGGTAGCGAACTTGTAGGCGTCCTTCGGGTGACCAGTAAGAAGAGCGATCTAGAGCGTTACTTGGCTGATCTTCGGGCAGACGGAATGTTGCTCGTGGGGCTGACGGCTAGTGTGCTCACGGCGCTCGTATTGCTTGGCTACTACGCTGCCGTAGGTCGATCTCTGCGTAGCCTTGCACTGTCGTTCAAGCGAGTGGCGTCAGGTGAGCGTGACCATCGCACCCACGTCAGTGGTCCTCAGGAGTTAGCTTCGCTCGCGGCGCTTTTCAATTCTATGCTCGATTCGCTGAACGACGCGCAAGCCCGAACGGAACGAGAGCGTCGAGCCCGACGCACCATGGAACGGCAGCTCAGGCATTCGGAACGGCTGGCTATCATTGGCGGAGTGACGGCCGGGGTGGCGCATGAGTTCGGAACGCCACTCAGCACGGTTGGAGGGCACGCGCAGCGGTTGTTGCGCCGGCCCAATCTAGATCCGTCGATGCGAGAGTCCCTCGGTGCAATCAGGAGCCAGGTAATCCGTATGGAGGGGTTGGTGCGGCAATTGCTCCAGTACGGCGCAAAACAAACGGCGCGGCCCGTGTCGTGCGACTCGAGATCGCTCGTGATGGCGGCGCTAGGCACTCTCGCCGCACCGTTGCAGCATTCGAACGTGTTAGTGGGGCTGGGCGGAGTAAACACGCTGACTGTGCAGGTTGACCGTGCCCGCGTTGAGCAGGCACTGATCAACTTGCTCCGCAACGCGATCCAGGCAGCTAGGCGTCGGGTGGAGGTCAGCTGTCATCTTCAGGACAGTGAGATCGTTTTCGTGTTTGACGACGACGGTGCAGGCGTAAACCCGCAACTCGGTCAACGGCTCTACGAGCCGTTCGTCACCGACAAGCAGGCCTCGGGCGGGAGCGGACTCGGTCTGGCAATTTGTTCGACGGTTGCTCAGGAACACGGCGGTGCGCTTTCGAATGCCGTATCCCCTCTGGGAGGAGCGCGCTTCATCCTGGCGCTGCCCAGCGGTGCTCAGAGAGACTCTGGCCTGGGTACGACGGGCACGACATGATGGTGCACTCGGTGCAACGGGCTCTATTGGTGGAGGACGATGACTTCTTACGGGATCTGCTCACGCGCGAGCTTCGAGATCTGGAACTGGACGTCGTGGCGGTGGCTTCTGCGGAGGAAGCTTTGGCGTGTATCGCAGACGTTGCGCCAACTGTTGTAGTTACGGATCTCAGGTTGCCGGGGCTCGATGGCATCGCGTTGCTCGATCGGGTCCAGCGGGAGCTGGAGCTGACCCGCGTACCTCCCTTCGTGCTCATTACCGCGTTTGGGACCGTGGATCGCGCGGTTGAGGCGTTGAAACACGGCGCGGCGGACTTCCTGACTAAACCATTGGACTTGGACCATTTGCGCCTACGCATTCAACGCTTGCTCGAGGTTGAGAATTTGAGGAGGCGCGTCGCGTTGCAGAGGGATGGCTCCGTTGATGCGCCGTTTCACGGCATCATCGGACAGAGCGTAGCCATGCGCCGCTTGATGGACCAAGTGCGGCACGTGGCTGGGGCACGGGGCCCAGTGTTGATTGCTGGCGAAAGTGGTGTGGGTAAGGAGTTAGTTGCACGGGCTGTGCATGGTGAAAGTGATCGTCGAGATGGGCCGTTCGTTCCGGTGAACTGCGCGAGCGTGCCAGTGTCATTGTTGGAAAGCGAGTTCTTCGGCTACGAGCGAGGTTCGTTCACGGGGGCCTCGCGCGGGCGTAGTGGTCTGTTCGCGGCGGCTGAAGGCGGCACGATCCTGCTCGACGAAGTTAGCGAGTTGCCCACCGCGCTTCAGGCGAAGCTGTTGCGCGTACTACAGGAGGGTTGCGTTCGTCGAGTAGGCGCAACCCACGAGGTCCCGGTGAATGTCCGCGTCTTGGCGGCGACGAACAAGGACTTGGAAGAGGAGATGGAGTCCGGTCGATTCAGAACGGACTTGTTCTTTCGCCTCAGTACCTTCGCCCTCCGGGTTCCGAGTCTCGCCGAGCGCGGGACGGACATCGAACTCCTGATTGCGCACTTTCTTTCCGCTTACCGTGGGCCAGCAGGAAAGCGCATCGATGGTGCGTCGTCCGAAGTGCTCCAGCACCTTCGAAGCTATCCGTTCCCTGGTAACGTGCGCGAACTCGAAAACATCGTGGAGCACGCCGTTACCTTCTGCAGTGGACCGACCATCGAGCTGAGGGATCTACCGGCGCGCGTTCGAGACTACCAAGGGGGAGGGGGGCAACGTCGCCGAACGATACCACCCGCTCTTCTGTCCGATGGAGGGATCTTGACCCTGGAAGAGCTCGCGAATCGCTACGTCAGCCACGTCCTGGACCTGACGAACGACAACAAGCGTCGCGCCGCGAAGCTCTTAGGGGTGAGTCGTCAAACCTTGTATCGCTACCTCAAGTCTTCTTGAGACTTTTTTGCTTGGGCATTGGGACTCCTTGTTCTCCCCATGACGGAGCTTGTTGGAGTTTCGACTGAGGCAGAACACTCCTCCGGGTTCTCCCGTGGCTTTTCCCTTCTTCATTGACGCGGGCGTGCGTTCACGAGCCCCAGTGACTTCTTGATCGCGTGGACGGTCGGGTAAGACACCCCAAAGTCGCGAGCAACCTGGGTGCCGCCAACGCCATCAGTGAGCGCCTTGGCGATCGCCTGCTTGCGATTGGGATCGAGCGCTCGTCCGCGCGGCTTGACGGGTGCTCGATGACGGCTGCCGACCAGAGATCCTCGACTCTGCGATGCTCCTGAAGTTGCCGCGATGATGGCGTCCGCAAGTTCACGCCCAGATGCGTACCCCAGCTCAGTGTGGAGCGTCGCCAGCGCGCGCCGTTTGGCTGCTTCTGCGTGGAGGATTTCATTGACGATGTTCTTGATACTCATGCCGTGAAGTCTAGTAGGACATACGTCCCAAAACAGCCTTGCTTTGCTCGCGGGATTCATCGAGGGTCGCCGCTGGCCCCGCGGTGACGAGCCATTCCCCACCCTGGCACCGCCGCGGGGCCGCCTGAGCCAGGTCAGCGTAAGCCATTGTGACGCGGAGCGTCGCGTTGCCCGCCGGAGGATACCTCGGCCTCCGATCGAACATCGCGATGCTCCGTCAGCGAGCAGCCGGGGCCGAATCGAGCATCGCGATGCTCGATTTGGGGTTCGAGGCACCGCGATCGAGCATCGCGATGCTTCGTTTTCGCGCAGCCCTGCTCCGATCGAGCATCGCGATGCTCGATTCTTGGAATGCACCTGCTCCGATCGAACATCGCGATGCTTGATTGATGCGGTGCGGTAGAGTTTCGAACATCGCGATGCTCAGACCACTACAGAGCGGCTGGTGATCGAGCATTCCGATGCTCAAAACAGTTTGACCTTTGTTCAGTTCTTCGGGGCCGAGCCCAATGTCGTTTGGGACTTTGACTATGGAACCTGGACTTACAGGAGCTCACCATGTCGTTCATCAGGGGCGGTTGATTACCTGAAGCCATCAGGCGGGGGTGCGGTCGGCCCGCGAAACAACCAGCAACACGCATCTAGGAGGCCGTGTGAAGACACCCACTTCCGAAGTCGCAGCCGCGCTCTTGGACCAGCATCCGAGCGAACGAGCCTATGCCCAGCTGCTTCCCGAGCTACTCGCGGTGGCAGATGAAGACCTTCAGCGCATCAACCTCGACATCATCTTCCTGGTGAACAACATGCTCGGGGCCATGCCGGAGATAAACGACATGCGCGAAGACGTGCAGCGCACGTTCCAAGACTTCGACATGTCGCTCTTCGACCGCTTCAAGATCTGCGTGCTGGCCCTCAATCACGCCAACTCGCTGTACCGAGCCAGCCGCGCGATGCAGCGCAGTGCCACCGAGCAGGCCCGCATCGTCGAAGAGAGACGAGATCGCTTGCTCAGCCTAGCTCTCACCATGAGCAAGTTCGGGCTGCTCGATGGAGAGCCCCTGAGCGACATCAAGAAAGAGCCTGGCTACCGTAGTCTGGCCAGCGATACTTTGACGCTCGTCACGCTGCTGAAGCAAAACTGGGACAACATCGCGGGCAGCTGCCCAATCTCGGAGCGCGATCTAAACCTAGCCGGCATGGAAGTGCTGGACCTGCAAACCGCGCTAGGGCTCCAGCAACAAGCGCCTGCGCTGCGTCACGAAGCCGCCGAAAACCGACGAAAGGCGTACACCTTGTTCCGTCAGGCGTACGAACCCATCCGTCGCGCAGCACTCTTCCTCTATGGGGAGGATCGCGCCAACGAGATCGTGCCCAAGCTCACGCCCGGCAACACGCGCTCCACCCCCCAGCAGACGAGCGCCCTCGAGCAGGAGTTTGATCCCGAAGACGGGACCACTCCGCCGCCGAATGACAGTGCCGCCGCCAATGTTAACGATGGCAATCGAACAGCGCCCACCACGCAGACCACGGTGAGCGCCGAGCAGCTGGCGGCGAGCAACCCCCGTGGCTTTCCTGTTGGCTCAGTGTTCACGGCGCAAGACGAGTGAGTAACTCTGCAGTCCACGCCGTGGGGCGAAAGAAACTCTACCTGGGCGCCAGCTTGTCACCGGCAGGCGGGGAGCTTTCGCCCTACTACGTGGATTCGACCGATCTGGCGACCCACGGCGTGTTTCTGGGGATGACAGGCAGCGGTAAGTCCGCCCACGCCATGGTGCTGGTAGAGAGCGCGGCCATGGCGGGCATCCCGTCGATCTTGATCGACGTCAAAGGAGATCTGCCGAATCTACTGTTAGCCTTCCCCACGTTCGACAAGGAGTCGATCGTCCCGTGGCTCGATCCTGAATTCGCGAGCGATCCGAGCCACGTCGCTGCGCTCGCTGCAGAGCGCGCCTTGGAGCGTGAGCAAAACCTCCGCGGCTGGGGCATTTCGGAGACGGATCTTCAGCGCTATTGCGACACGACAGATGTTCGGGTGCTGACGCCAGGCTCCGAACAAGGTGAGCCCCTGCACATCCTGTCTTCACTCGAACGGCGCGCGCTAACCTGGGACACCGATCCGGATTCGGCGCGCGCCTCGCTATCGGCGGCAGTTTCACTGGTACTGCGGCTGCTCGGCCTCGACCCCGACCCGGCCAAGAGTCGCCCTCACGTGTTGCTCTCGGTGTTGGCGGAAGCACGGTTGATGGCGGGTCAGTCCGCCGAACTGAGCGCGTTGATGAACGACGTCCTCGCGCCGCCACTCGAGCGCATAGGAGCGTTGCCCATCGACGACTTCATGAGCGTCAAGGAACGCGCGAGCCTCGCGTCTGCGCTGAACACGTTGATCGCGTCCCCGTCGTTCGCCAGCTGGCGTCAGGGCGCGTCGCTCGATGTCAAGGAGTGGCTCACTCCAAAACACGGACGTACCCCCATCGTCATCGTCAGCGTGGCTCATCTGGACGACGAAGAGCGTACGTTGGTACTCGGCGTCATCCTAGAAGAGATCCTGGCGTACACCCGCACGCTGCAAGGCACGCGGCGCCTGCGCTCGCTCGTGGTATTCGACGAGGTCTACGGCCTCATCCCGCCTCACCCACGGAACCCTCCCACCAAACGCCCCACCGTGCTGCTGATGAAGACCGGACGCGCCTACGGCATCGGCGTAGTCGTCGCCAGCCAAAACCCGATGGATCTCGACTACCGCACGCTGTCCAACGCTGGTTACTGGGCCGTCGGGCGGTTGCAAACGGACGCGGACCGCGAACGTGTCGTCGACAGTATCGCCAACGCGCATGAACCCGGGGCCAGCACCAAAGAACTGCACGACGTATTGCGCAAACTCGGCAAACGCTGGTTCGTCGTACGCAACGTACACAGCACGCCCAGCACCATCCTGATGCAACCCCGCTGGGCACTATCGTACCTACGCGGCCCGATGACCCTCGGCGACATCCAACGCGCACTCGAATTCCGCAAAGCGATGAGGCAAGAGAGTCAAGTGCCGCTCAGGGTGATGGGGAATGACGGGCGGCGACGAACGTACCCGCGCGTTCCGTGAATCACCTTGTCGCTGAGGGACAACGACACGCGCATCAAATAAACACCAACAACGCCTACCAGTGGACCTGCACCCCGACAGTCGGTTGAGTAGTTCACTCCCGAGCATTCGATCTTCGCAATGTCCCAGCTTGGCCACGCCGACTCAGAGCGGCGAGCGCACATAGAAGTAGTCCATAACCCCAGGTGGGTGGTCCGCGTCGATGCTCAACCAACGCGCAACCGGCGCTAGCTGCTGCGCGCGTGTTGCGCGCTTGAATCCAGCGATGTGGTTGGACACCGATGTATACCAGCCGATGCCACATTCACCCGTGTACCCCGAAGAAAGGACGCCGACGAGTGTCCACTGGCCGTTCTTAGATGGCGCGAGCGGGGGTCCACCGGAATCACCGGGGCAGGTGCCCATTCGAGAGTCACCGGCGACGATCTCTGGACGCGCTTGCTGTACTGTTGCCCATACCCCCTCTTGGCGTAAGGACGCGGGCTGGCTTGCGAACGTTGGCCCGTAGCCAACGAGAAAAAGCTCCTACCCCAGCCGCGCGTTGGTTTCGGCGGAAGGGAGCTGCGTGCTCTCGGGAAAACATTCATAGTGAGGGCGGCATGTGGTCCCCAATCGTCCGCCCCGACCAGCTTCCACCTGTCAATACGCCCGAGCAAACCTGGCTCGACTTCAAGGCTCAAGTCGATCCCGCGAATCGAGCCGAGCTGGCGAAGGATGTTGCTGCGTTGGCTAACGCGACCGGGGGCACTCTCGTTGTTGGGGCGGCCGAGACTCGTTCACAGCTCTCTGCGTACCGCCCGTTGCCTCAGCAGGAGGCGACAACGATCGCCCGAGCCTACGAGGAGGCCGCTCAACGGCTAGTCCGTCCGCTTCCGATCGTCAACGTAGCCCCTATCCCCAAGGATGGGGGCTACGTTGTTGTCGTGAACGTGCAGCCGTTTCCAGGGCAGGCCGTTGGTGTTCACATCAAGCAACCAGAAACGAACCGCGACAACCTCTACCACTATCCGGTCCGTGTAGGAACGCAGACCGCATTCATCACCCCGGAGCAGATCCCTATGTACACGGATGCGAAGATTCGGCGAATCGCGATAGTGTTGGAGCAGGCCAAAGGAAAGCAGGTCGACATCCAGTGTAGGCTCAGCAGCGACAACCGGATCCAGGATGCCAACGGGACTATCAGCGCCGTGGACGTTTCGACCAACACGCTTGAGATCGGCTACGTCAACCAGGGCCCCAACGTCAAGGTTCCTTTGGATGTGGTGGAAGGTGTCTGCGAGGGGTTTAGCGGCCGGTGGCAGCTGTATCTCCGAGGGAGGTTCGCAGGCTACGGGCAGGGCATGCGCTTCATGTTGAGCTAGCGGCTCGGCGGCGCCGTAGATCTCTAGCGCACCACGAGAGCGCCAGGCATCCCGAATCGGCAGCGTGGGCGTGGTGTCCCTTCGGTTCACGCCAGGGCGGCAAACCGCTCTCGCTTCGAGGTTGAGTGATGCTAGACCTACCCCATGACGACTCCCGATGCGTATATCCAGGAATTGGCTCTGAAGCTCGCCAGCGCTGAGAAGGAGCTTCGAGAGCGTGCTGCGGGCGAGAAAGACCCGGCGATGAAGAAGGCGTGTGAGGAGGCCGCGGATCGGTTCGCGGCCGGCTACCGCGCACTACACGGCATCCCCCTCGACGGTTCGTCGACTATCGCGGGGGCTGTGGTAGGCGGGTCGTTGCTGGGCTAGAGCGTCGTTATCCCGATTCTGAAGGGCGCGCCGAAACGCCCACAATAAGCGACGCTGCCAGACCTCACCAACAAGTGACCACTCGGGGAAGTTGACCACCTCGAATCGTCGGCCGTGGCTAGCGCAGCTTGGTGGGTCCCAGCGTGGTGTCGCTCCCCCGTTGATCCCAAGGAACCTTGGGACCAACGGGGAAGTGAGTCAGGTATAAGTGACAGGTGCAGAGCACGCCGGACATCTACTCGGCAAAGAGTGGATGCTTCGGCGAACCCGCGAACGATGACCGCAGGTACAGCGTATCTCGATCATGGGGTGTTCGACTTCGTATTTGGCTCGTCGAAGTGCGGTGTCGACCCGCCGTTGTGCTTGGCGGATCTGATTGTTGAGCCTGCTGACGTTGAAGCGTGCCATCTTGCGGCCTCCTTCAGTGTCCAAGTCTGGGGGCTACCCAGACTCGTCGCTGCCGATCCCAGATCTTCAGCGAGAGCAGGTTGTTGGTTGTCGTCGAATCGGGGCTGGTGGTCAGGGAGTCCCACAGCCCGTCACCGTTGGCGTCGTTCGGCACAACGCGAGCACGCTGCCCCGTAGTTGGCGAGGTGGTCCACAGCTGACCAGCCTGGGCCTGCTGAATCGCGAGCTTCAAGGCGAGTAGGGTGGGTCTTGGATGCCCCTGGACGACGAGACCATCAATTGGCGCGCCGGTGTGCCCGTCTGGGCTTCTCGTGGTTCCGATTACTTCGGTCGATTGAACTACCATGTTTCTTGTCCTCGGGCCGTGAGGCCTCTTGACGTCGCAATCGAATCCACCAGAGTATTCCGAGTCCCTGGACCCGCTGCGACGCGAGTTGTTCGGCAACCACCAGGGGCCTTCCGGCCGCTGCTGAGCTTGCGTTCCAATTCACGCTCGGCAGCGGTCGCGATCTTTCTGGACGGGTGGTCACCTGACAGGTGTCCCTCAATCCGGACCGTGGAGCAAGTAATCTGGTCGCCAAATCGAACATTTTGACCAAGTGACTCACGCAACTCAGGGGTCTCAGTCCTGAGACATGCAAGTCGCTTGACTAACCGGCATTGGATGGATTACCTACTCATGGATTTGGCCCGGATTCCGCGGGTCCTGTCCTCGACGGGTAGATTTGAGAATGGGACTCGGAGCCAATCTGCGTGAAGCGCGACGCTATTTGCGTCTCTCCCAGTCTGTCGTTGCCGAAGTCATCGGCGTCCAGCGACAGGCGGTAGCGGCCTACGAACGAGAGAAGCGAGCGCCCGATGCCATGCAACTGACGCGGATGGCCAATCTGTACCGCGTATCGTTGGACGAGTTGGTCCGGACTTCAAAGGCCGTAGCTCCGCTTTCGGATGCGCCGTCGCACCTCGCACGTGGCGGCGTCGAGGGGTTGGATGCTGAGGACCAAGCGGAGCTCACCAGCTTCCACCGCTATTTGCGAAACCGCAAGCCATTCTCCGCGGTCTCATTTGAAGCAGCGAGGTTCGCAACGCTTGCCGAGAGAACGACCGCGCTGCGTACAGCGTGTGGCGTTTCTGATTCAGCCCCAGTTCCGGTGTTAGCCATCCTCGCGAAGCTGGGAGCGGAAGTCCGCTTTACGGGATTGAGCAAGCTCTCCGGCGCGCTCATTCTTCCGACGGAGGGCGAGGAGCACCCCCCAGGCGTTCTCGTCAACTCGGACCAACCCTACGAGCGACAGAGGTTTTCCGCGGCACACGAGCTCGCGCACCTGGTGCTCGAACACAACAAGCACACGTCCGAGTCCGTGAGTCGGTTGGGGCGAAGGTTTCACCCTGACGAGGTCGCAGCGGACAGCTTCGCAGCGGAGCTGCTTATGCCCGTTGACTTGCTCCACAGTAGACTGCAGGGCACCGCCGATGAGTCGCTCGACGTCCGCGTCTTCGAACTTGCTCAGACCTTCCTGGTGAGCTTTCAGGCAATGGTAGTGCGCCTTTCAAAGATCGGAATGCTGCCACGTCCTGTGGCGAAGCATCTAAGGGAACTGAAACCGAGCGAAATAAGCCAGAAGGTTGGTCTGCAGGCTGCGCGCTCAATGCCGTTCGACCCCAACGAAATACCGGACATCGCCGTGTCGTCGATGCCCGAAGGCTGGGAGCAACGAGCCACTCCGGATCTCGTGAGAATGCTGCAGGAGAACGTCTATACGGAGTATATCCGCCGCTCGTCGGAAGACGGTGCTCCAACAGGTGCCGGTGATGTGTATTCGGCCGTCGCACGATGGGTGGCTGACACGTTCCCGATAGTTGGGTAGCGGACTTCTCGCGACGCTCTGACGGTGCACACCGTGGGGTCCTGCGGCGCCGATCACGTCCTCGGTGTTGCGTTCTAGGTGGCCTTCGCGGATGTGCAGGCCAGCGCCGGCTGTCCCTAGACGGGTACGGAGCAGCTCCCACGACACACCGACCGCACTGGTGCTATCCTCGGTACCGTGGGGCTGCTTGAGAACGGGGTGATGGCGATTCAGGTTGGTCTCGAGGATCTGGATCGGGGGGATGCGGCACGGGCGCGGTCTGCGGTGCGAAACCTCCACGCCCGAGTCCTACTTCTATTGAAGCAACGCTTGGTAGAGTTGTCGCCCGAAGATAGCGACGAGGTATTGCTCAAGCAGAGGGTCCTGCCCGTGAAGGTGAATGACGGTAGTGTCGAGTTTGTCGGCAAGGGAACCAAGACGGTCGACGTTCACGCGATCCGAGAGCGGTTCAAGTCGTTGGGCATCGACGTGGAGTGGAAGCGGTTTGAGCATTTCAATACCGAACGCAACAAGATCGAGCACTACGATTCAGACATTGGAACCGATGCTCTTCGCGGACTGGCGTCGGACGTGCTGGTCGTCATTCGCGACTTCGTCGTTCGGGAGTTAGATCGCGATCCCAGGGATCTGTTTGGCGACGAGACGTGGGAGAAACTCCTGAACAACGAGGAGGTTTTCAGCGCGGAGCAGAAACAGTGTTCCGATGCCTTGGCGTCCGTGACTTGGCCAACGAATACGTTTGTTCGGTGCATTTCCGCCATCACCTGCCACTTGTGTCTGTCACCTCTGGTACTCCCGGTTGAGCGTGAGGCGCCCAGCGACGAGCCGAGTTTGGCGTGTCGATCTTGCGGTGAGGAGATGTCTTTCGACGACTTTGCGGATGAGGCCGTCCGCTCAACCTTCCCGTACGACGAGCAGGGTACGCGGTGGGGCGAGACCGACCCCCTCGGAGTCTGCCCGGGATGCGACAGGCACACGTACGTACTAGAAAGCCGCGAATGCGCGATCTGTGACTACGAACCCCCGTACACTGAGTGCATTCGTTGCGGGGAAGAGCTGGACCTGGATGAACAGGAAAGTGGGATCTGCGGGTACTGCTGGCACATGACCCAGAAGGACGACTGACTCATCAGTCTTGCTGCTTTCGCCACCCTCGCCAACTGACTCGCGTAATGGGAATCACTTGCCAAGTGCCTCCGGGCACGCGATTCGCTGTGGCCAGCGAGTGGCCGAGAGCCTTCCGCAACGCATCATCCGAGTGCCCACGCCGCCACTCGTTCCGACGGCTACGAGAGGCGCCGCCCGGAAGAGACCGTGCTGTATCAGACGATCGCGGCGCACTGGCCGGCGTTTCGAGAACGCATGGAAGAGAGCGGCGGACTGCCGCAGTTCACTGGCCGCCTTCGGCGCCTTGGCTCGCAGGGGCTCGCCGACCGTGGTCCTCGGTGAAAAGGTCCACTTCGTGGACCTTGTTCACTCCGGCTCGTCATCAGCGAGTTCGAAGAGTACCTCGATTGTGGGCGGCTCGAGGCCGGCAGCCTCTTGGTCGAGTGTCGCAGCTGTGGCTACTCGCAGCTCGTCGCGTTTAGCTGCAAGCGTCGAGGCTTCTGATGAATGACCTCCTCCTCGGAAACCTGGGACACACCGCTCGGGGGCACCAACCGACGAGCGTGTGAACGGACCCCGCGCTGTACCACCTGTGACACCTCGATCGTGACACTGTCACGTTTGCCCGAAAGCGTGGCATCGGCTAAGCCACGGTCATGTTTGACTGGGGATCGGAACGGACGACGAAATATTCTGATGCAAGAAGTACGTGGGTTGGCGTCTGCATGCTTGCCTTGACGTTTGCGTGCGTCGACACGGGGGCGAGCGACCGTTCACCCGACGACGAACCCGGAGGAGATTCCGCGACAGGGTGCGTAAGTTGTGACGGCGGAAGCCGCAACGCCACACGCGAGGGCGGAACGACGGCCCCTCGCCCCAGCGCCCGTTGCGGCGACGGTATCATCAACGGCGATGAGGAGTGCGACGACGGTAACGACGTCGACAACGACGACTGTGGCAACGACTGCCGAGTAGGTGTGTGCGGCGATGGTATCCGCCAATACTGGGAGGACTGCGACGACGGAAACGTCGACGACGACGAACGCTGTCCGGCGCACTGCCAGTGGCGTGGATGTGGCGACGGAGTGCGCAGGGACGACGAGGAGTGCGATGACGGCAACGACATCGACACGGACGGATGCACCAATACCTGCACAACGGCAGTCTGCGGTGATGGCGTCGTGTGGGCGGAGCGCGAACAGTGCGACGATGGCAACGCGCAGGATGACGACGAATGCCTCAGTGACTGCACGTTGGCCAGGTGTGGGGACGGCATAGTTGGCCCCGGCGAGGAATGCGACGACGACAACCTGAACAACCGGGACGAGTGCACCAACGAGTGCAAGCTCGCGACCTGTGGCGACGGGTACGTCCAGCCGGGAGAGCAATGCGATGATGGCAACACCGACGACACCGACGACTGCGCTTGCATACGAGTGGAGTGCGGCGACGGGGTTCCCGGAAGGGGCAAGGAGTGCGACGATGGTAACCGTATCAACACCGACGACTGCACCAACACTTGTGAGTTCGCGTCGTGTGGAGACGGTTTCGTCCACGAAGGTCACGAAGAGTGTGACGACGGCAACGGATCCAACACCGATGGTTGCACTGTCGACTGCAAGTTACCGAGGTGCGGCGATGGCTACGTGCAGCCCGAAAGCGGCGAACTGTGCGACGACGGCAACACCGAGGACGGCGACACCTGCGCGAGCACGTGTGGGCTCATCGAGTGGGAGTGCGGCACGGACGCCGGGCTAGTCCCCGAGGGGGTTTGCCCACCTGCAGTCTGCGGCGATGGTCGCCTCGACGCTGACGAGGAATGTGACGACGGCAACGCAGTCGACGGCGACGCGTGTTCCAATGACTGCATGCTCCCACGTTGCACCGCTCGAGACGCGGGCGTCGACGCGGGAAGCGATGCGGGCGCGCCGTGCGTAAACTGAATCATGCCGCTCGGTGAAAGAACGCGGCACTGATCCGCACCATGCTTCACCCACGAGACGCCGCAACACTTGGCAACCGCGAACTCCGCGACGTAGGCTGGCGTGCCCGCCAGCGTGTCCGACACTCGCCGCGGCGAAGAAGCACGTCTCGCGCGCGAGTTCTGGGAGGAAATGCGACCCGATGACTATGGTCTGGCATGTGTACGGTAGGTGGTGAGCAGTTTGGCAAGAACTGACTGGACGTTTGCGGCGATCTGAGCTCTGCTCGCGTGCGTGATGCTGTAGCACCGTGCCAAACACGTTGGCCGGGTGCAGCAAACGGCGTAGCGAGATGGAGAGGGTTTCAGTCCTTATCGCCAGCAAACGGGGTCCGAAGTTTCTGCGCGCCGCGCTGAACAGCCTACTTCATCAAACCTACTCCAACTGGGAGGCGCTGGTCGTCAGCAGCGGCGGCCCCGGCGTGGCCTCCATGTGCGAAGGCTTGCGCGATGAACGTATCATCTGCATCAGCGGCACTGAGGACCACGGCGAGTGCGGCGGCCGCAACCTTGCCGCTACACGGTCGACGGGGAGCTTGTTGTGTTATCTCGACGACGACGACATCCTCCCCAGTTCGTCACTTGCAGCTCGTGTCCAGTTCCTCGAACGACACCCGCACTGTGGCATGGTCTACGCGGAGCAGCGGCGCGTTCACTGGCGCGACCGTCGATGGTGCGACGCCGACGAGTCAGCCACCCCCGCCTACCATCAGAAACGATACTACGACGCTCTGCTGGAGCGAGTCGGATACGCGTCAGACCAAACTCACGGTCTGTTGAAGTGGTTCAACTTCGTACGTGGCGGAACCCCCATGTTACGACGTGACGTCTTCGAAGCTGTGGGCGGGTTCGATACGCGGTTTCAGCTCTACGGCGACTACGATATGTGGCTCCAGGTTGCCAGTCGCTTCCCGATTCGCTTTCTCAACCATGCCGCGTACATCTATCGACTACACCCGACGTCAACCAGCGAACGGTTGCGCGCCACACGGACAGAGAAGCGCGCGGCGCTGCTGCTATGCCGCAAGCACGAGATCCGTCGCAGTGTCCAGTTCGCCCACCATCAACACGACATCGATCGAATGTGGTCGAACTCAGAATCGCAAGGCCCCTCAGGCTCACGCGTCCAGACTTAAGAGAGGAAACCATGACGAAAAAGACGGCAACCAAAAAGACGGCAACCAAAAAGACGGCAACCAAAAAGACGGCAACCAAAAAGACGGCAACCAAGAAGACGGCAAGACTCCCTGCCTCGAAGAAAAGAGCGGACGCAAACGAGGCCCGTGGCACGTTTCGTCTCAAGGGACGCGTCGTTCCAGCGGGGAGCACTTCCGGCGTTCCCGAGCTTCGAGTGGAGGCGTGGGACAAGGACCTGATCTGCAGCGACCTGATCGGGAGCAAGGCCACCGACAGCAAGGGTCGTTTCGAGATGAGCTTCACGTCCGAGTATTTCGCTGAGTTGTTCGCGGATCGGAACCCGGACCTGTTCTTCCGGGTCTATTCAGGTACCGAGCTGCTGGTGAGCACGGAGGACTCGGTGTTGTGGAACGTCCGGTCCGGGGATACATCCGTGGTCATCAAAGTACCCGAAGTCGCCACCCCGGCAAGGGCGCGCAATCGGTTCAGTGAGAGCAACGAGAAACTCCGCATGATCTGCGGAGAGAGCCCGGATGAGGACACGCTCGCCGCGACCCGCACGTTCTTCCGGCGTCTGGGCGCCCCGCACCTGTACGAGGAGAGAGTCCTGCCGATACTCCAAGGTCGAGACTGCTGGATGTTCGCCGCAGTCGAGGATCGCCCCTGGCCGCCATGGGGCCTCGGCGCCCAACAGATTCGAGCGCTGTGTGTTTGCCGTCGTACAGGGGCTGCGGGGATCGGCCTGAGTCCGGTGTTCGTCGCCGATGAACACGTCAGCAACATCGGACTGAGCGCAGCCATACTACGTGAAGCACTGACATTCTTCGCCGAGAAGAACGAAACGGTAAACTTCGCGGCGATCGAGGGCTCTGCATTCGCTGCTCCTGCGCTCCGCGCACACTCGTTCGTCAGTACTGGCGACATCTTCCTGACGGAGCCCGCGCGGTACGACATCTACTCGGCGAATCCTGCAAAGGTCCTACGGAGCCTTGGTCTGAAAGGGATCTCGACTCTGGATCTGCTCACGTACGACGTCGACTGGGACACGCTAGCCCGCAACGCACTCTTCTTCTCGGCCCTTCAGCTCGCGACGCAGCCGTTCATTCGCGACCACCTCGATCGGTTGCGCACACCAGACATAAACGTACTGGATTGGCTGGGGTTCGACATCGCGGCGCTTCCGCCAGGCGGCGTCTATTCCTGAATCTCGCCGCGAAACTGCAAGCCAAACCTGACGATGTCGGCAACCTGCGACATTCTGATTCGCTCATACTACAAGGACTTCGACTGGCTCGAGCTCTGCGTGAGGGCTATCCGCAAGTACTGCAGTGGGTTTCGCGACGTCGTGCTGGTGGTTCCGGAATCCAGCCGAGAGCGTTTGATGAAACGATCGATTGCGGTAGATCGGACGTTCTACTGTCGCGACTATGCGGATGATTACCTCGGGCAGCAGGTTACCAAGCTGCTCGCCGATACGTTCAGCGACGCGGACTTCGTGTCCCATGTCGACTCAGACTCGATGTTCGTTCGACCAACCGCTGCTTCCGAGCTGTTCGACGCTGATCGATGCCACATCCACATGACTCGGTACGACAGGCTGACGCGGCGTTGGTGGCAGACGACTACGGAACGATTCCTGTGTCAGCCGGTCGCTTTCGACTTCATGCGTAGGCAACCGCAGACCTACCCTCGATGGCTCTACGCCGAACTCCGTGAGTTCGCGCAGCGCGTTCACCACGTCGAGCTGTCCGAGTACGTGTTGGCTCAGCCACGACAAGGCTTTTCCGAGTTCAACGCGCTCGGCGCGTACGCGCACCACTACCACCGCGACCGCTTCGTCTGGCTGGAGGACTCCGAGTGTGCTCCGCACTGCAAGAGCTACTGGAGCTGGGGCGGGGTCGCAGCGGCTCGTAGCGAGATCGTCGCGCGGCTAGCAGCTGACGACCTGGGCTCCATGACTACTCGTACCAACTGACTACGGTACGACGTGTGCCATGAGTCACGGGGAACACGTCGTGATAGATGTGTGAGGGGAACGCAACCAACAGGCCCTGTCGGCCATGAATGACCGTTCGGCAGTTGTCCCATGTCGGGGTACTGCTCAGGCGGTACAGGTTGAGGTTACCCCCGCAATAACCGACATCGTCAGGTCGCGAGGAGTGAGTGTTCAAGAATACCACCACCGATACCTTTCGTCGGCGAACGTGCTCGGGAGACCCAGTACCAGCATCATTGTCGCGATGCACCTTGAAGTGGTCGCCCTTGCCGTAGATGAGCACTGTCGGTGGCTGACAGCGTGTCAGCGTCACACCAAACTGCCGCTCCAAACTAGGCATCACCGACCCGAAACGCTCGACGAGATGAGCTAGCATTGGTGCGGGCACCGTGCGCGCGCGCATGGCCCTACGCATCCTCGGCTCCACGACTGACGCGGTCCCGCGCAGGACAGGCGCTGGCTCCTGTGGGCCACTGGTAACCGCATCGACCAGCTGACCGCAGAATTCTTCGTCCAAAAACTGCTCGAGCATGAATGGTTGGGTTTCAGCGGTCACGCGACGAATCCGTAGCTAGCCAGTCTGACCGAATCGTGCGGCGTGACGGCCATCGCTGTCAAGCGCGACTCCTCGAGCATTGCTCATCAAGGAACGCGCGAGCCTCGCGTCTGCATCGACACGCTGATCGCGTCCCCGTCCTTCGCCAGCTGGCGTCAGGGCGCGTCGCGTGCGTTCACCTGCGGGCAACGACACGATGTGCTCTCGAATCTGTCGCAGGTGGTGAGGCACATCCGTGGGGCAGAACGAGGAGGTGCGGTGGCCAAACCGGCTGGTGGTCGGTGGAATTGGCTTTCCCCACCCTCGCCAACTACTCGAGTGATGAGGATCCTTGCGAAGTGCCTCCGGGCAGACGATTCGCTTTGGGTGGCGACTGGCCGAGCATGCCGCTACGCATCGCCCGAATGCCCACAGCGCTCGTTGCGACGGCTACGAGAGGCGTCGTCCGGAACAGACAGTGTTGTATCAGACGATCGCGGGGCACTGGCCTGCGTTCCGCGAGAGGATGGAAGAGGGCGGCGGACTGCCGCAGTTCACTGGCCGCCTTCGGCGCCTCGGCTCGCAGGAACTCGCCGATCATCAGCGAGTTTGAAGATTACCTCGATTGTGGACGGCTCGAGGCCGGCTGCCTCTTGCTCGAGTGTCGCAGCTGTTGGTACTCGCAGCTCGTCGCGTTCACTGGCCGACTTCGGCGCCTCGCGTGGACCTTGTCCATTCCGGTTCAGTTGCAAGCGTCGTGGGTGCTTTCTGGCTTTCCTCCTAGGAGAATGACGGATCCGCCGACAACTCGTCGTGAAAGGAGAACACGCCTGCTCACGCACGAGCTTTCCGCCGTGAAAGGCCGAACAGCGTCGAAAAGAAGGCGGTACCCCTAAAGTTCACGCGACGCACGGCCGAGTTGTAATTGACAAGTTAGCGTTTGGCAGGTCAACCCATGTTTCCTAAATGTAACAACGCGACCAACAGGGAGCACCTGACGCTTGCTACAGCTGCGGGGATCGCAGGTGGTCTTGGAGATACTCCCAGGTCCTACCAGTTGTGCGAGTGTCCGCGTCTGCAGTACACAGCCGTGTGGAGGGAATGAGATGTTAGCAACGGAACAGGAAGCCGCTCGTCTGAGCGCGTCGAGTGGACTACGTCCCAAGGTAGAAGCAGTTGGGGTCCTAGGGGACGCTCCGCTGGCGCTAGACACGTTTGCCAACATCGCACGCTCGGCCGGTGCTGACTTGAGCTTGTCCGGGCCTGCGCGGTTGCGCATGGCTGCGTCGAACGAGTACTTCACACGACATCTCGACACTCGCGTCCCCGTCTACGGACTCAACACGCAGTTCGGCGACCAGGTCACACTGCTCGACAAGCACTTGGATGACTACGAGACGGACAACTACAGCGAGTCCATCGTGGCGCGGCAGTACGACCTAGTGCGCTCTCACAACTGTGGGATGGGGGAGATGGTCCCACGCGAAATAGTCCGGGGTGCGATGATCCTCCGAGCTCAGTGTCTGTCTCGTGGCTTCTCGGGTGTGAGGCCAGAGGTCGTGGACGCCTACCTGGGTATGTTACAGCACGATGTTGTCCCCTCGTGTTTCCGTTATGGGTCCATCGGCGCTAGCGGTGACCTGGTGCCGCTGGCGACCATCGCTGCGGCCGTCATCGGCGAGGACGTGAACGTACGTTACCAGGGCGAGCTCATTCCCGCTCGTCAAGCGTTGCAGCTCGCTGGCCTGCGACCGCTCGAGTTACGAGGGCGCGAGGGGTTGGCGATGATCAACGGAACCTCTTTCATGACGAGCATCGCCGCGCTCGCATTGTCCGATCTGGTTCGCGTGTTCGACCAGATACTGGAAGCTACGGCCATCGCGACCGAAGCCCTGCACACCATTTGGGAGGGTTACGACCCGCTCGTTCACGATCTCAAAGGCCACCGCGGCCAAAGCGAAGTCGCTCGCCGGATGCAAGCGTTCTGGCAAGGGAGCCAGCTCATTCGTGGGCTCGGCACCGCACGCGTCGACGGCGTGCGCGAGCTGGGCGTGCAAGATTACTATTCGTTGCGCTCTGTCGCGCACGGCTTCGGGGTGTTCCACGAAAACCTCGGTCGGGCGCGCGAGTGGATCGAATCGGAGATGTTCTCCGTCAACGACAACCCGATCGTGTCCCACGAGCATGACGCTGTGCTGCACACCGCCAACTTCATGGGCTATTACGTCAGTAGCGCCTGTGACATGCTGCGGGGGGACATCGCGCAGTCGGCAACCTGGCTGCACGCGGTGCTGGCCAACCTGGTTCATCCGAGAAAGAATCGTGGCCTACCTACGAACCTCATCGAAAGCCCGGAGACTTACAGCGGCTTTCGTCCGCTGCAGATTCTAGCCGCGTCTTTGGCCGTTCAATGCAGAAAGCTAGGCCAAAGCCACGCCTCGTTCGTGTTGCCGACGGAGGGTGATAATCAAGACGTGAACAGTCTGGGAACTCACGCGGCCTTCGACTTGCGCGCCTCCACGGAGCTGCTCGAGCAGCTGGGTGCCGTGCTGCTCATGGCGGGGTGCCAGGCGCTCGATCTGCGCGGTGTCGAACGGGCGAGCAAGTCTGCACAGGCGATCCACGGAGCGTACCGAAAAGTGGTGCCCTTCCTACGCGAAGACCGGCTGGTCCACGAAGACTTGGTCAAGACCGTACAATTCCTTCGCGAAAACCCATCCATGCGCTAGTGGTTCGAGCGGCCCATGGCGTTGGACCGTTTAGAACTGTCGAAAAAGCGGAGTAGTTGCGTTAGAAGAGGGCGAGATGGAAAGCGCAGAGCGACAGGGTCAGCTCCAAGGGCTGTTGGGCAAGCACTTCATCTACACCTACGAGAGTGGGTGGCAGTACGAGATCTACATTCGAAACGCCACGACGTTCAGCTACCGCATTCACAGCGGAATGGTGGCTGGTCGCTGGGTAACGGATCAGGCAGTGCACATCCTGGAAATCGGCGACGATGTCTACAAGCTCTTCTGGGACGAGCCGACGGGAACCAACGTCTGCGTCACGATCAACATTCGGCGCCGGCAAATTCACGGGGCTATCGTGTTTCCCCGATGGGTTGCCGACTCACCCGAGAAAACCGTCTGCTACCAGAACGAGCACCTCGATCAAATGTTGCGCTACCGCGACGCGGGGCCGACGTACCCCAAGTTGGTCGTCGACAAGATGGCAGTCATCACCTTCATGGAAGACTGCGGGCCAGATAGGACGGACGTGATCAACTGCCCTCCGTCGGAACTTCCGCCCGGCTACACCAGCCGCACGAACTGACCGCAGCCTCGACCGACGGAGCTGGCGCGCTCCGTCGAAGGGTTTGGGCTCAGTGTCCCGACTCTTCGCCCATGCCAGCGGCCACTTGCTCGAGCATCCGAGGAATCGCGACCGAAATGAGCAAGCCGAGGTTCGCTCGGCGGTTGTCGACCAGCATGCCTTGGAGCAGCCGCCCGTGGTTGAGCACGACTGCCGTGTGATTGTCGGCCATATCGAGCAAGTAGTAGCGGGCGAGTGGGGGGAATTCTGCGTCCGTCAGCGCGGACGAGAGCTCAGCAGTGATGCGAGTGAACAGCGCAACTGCCACGGGCTGTTGATTGAACCCCGCGACTGAGAGACCAGCGTCACGATCCCAGATGTCGGTCGCGATGAGGCCATCGCGCAGGACGCGCCGAAGATCTTGGACCGCCTCTTCAAGGGCCTTGTTGTCTATCATTTCGTTCTCTCTATCTGTGCCATGGGTGTCAAATGTCCTTCACTGTCAGCTTCAATGCTTCGCGGAGCACGCCCAGCGTCTTGGTCGGCAGGGGTTCGGCGCCGACCAGCCCGAGGCAGAACCCGCCGCGTGAAGTCGACGCCTCTACCCAAGACATCATGTTCTCTCCCAGCGACAGGGCTCCAGCGGTACCGTCCACCCCAGGGATCGTGCGGATGCGCACGAGCGAAGACAGCAACGGACCCACGAGCGCGACGTGCGCTTCCGAAATGCCGTGAGCCGCAAGTGTCAGCCCATTGTGATCAGCCACGAACGCTCCGCTGCAGGGCTGATGGTCCAATGCCCAGGCGACGAGCGTGTCGAGCCGGTCCGACGGGTTGTCGGACGTTTGCTTGAGCGGCGGCGTGTCGGGAACGGCCGCGGGCGGCGGGCGTGTGGTCAAGCCCGCTGGTTGCCCTGCGCGCGCTACGGGCGGCGCCACGACCACAGCTCCGCCAACGCCGAATGCCATGGGCTGCACGGGCCCCGATACTTGGCGAAGGAGTAGGGCTACGTGGTCAGGCTCGATCCACGAGACGAATCGGTTCTTCATCACCTTCTCCTTGTAGGATGCCCAGACGCGACTCCAACTCTGCCACCAGACTGTCGAACACCGCCGAAACGGCGGGAGGACGACGGCTCAATAGTCCCAGTGGTACCCCAGCCCGACTAGCTTGCAGAAAGGCAGGGTCTCGAGGGATCGACGTTTCGAAAACGAGGCGATCGTAGAGCGCCCACAGCTCCTCGAGCGAGGCCAGCACGACGGAGTCCCGAAACGTGCTCATGCTGGACAAAACGCCGGTCAACGAGCAGGGACTACCGTTGTGTCGGAGCCTCGCCAGCAGTTCCATCAGACGAGGCAGCGAGCGAAGCGCAAGCGGCTCGCACTGAACGACCGCGACCACGCTCTCCGTCGTGTCGAGCACCAAGCGAGTCATGCCGCCCACTCCAGCAGGAGTGTCGAAGATCACGAGGTCGTATTTGCCTTCCGCCTGCTCGACGCAGCGTTGGATGACTCGAGTTTCCCGAGCTTGTGCGGCGAAAGCATCGATGTCGAAGCTATCTACCTTGCCCGAAGGCAGCAGATGAAGCTCGGGCAGTCTGGTTTCGACGGCCGGTGGCAGTGGTGCGTCTCGACTGGCGATTCCCGCAGCGAGACCCGGGTGTTCACCGATGCCGTCTACAGACGATGCGATCGCGCCCTGCGGATCGGTGTCGACCAGTAACGTGCGGAGCCCTCGTCGTGCGAAAGAGTACGCCGAGTTGAGCGCGCACGTCGTTTTGCCCACGCCTCCCTTGAAGCTTACGAATGCGATAGTTCTAGTCATTGGGATACCCGAGCGAGTTCAGCTGCGCTAGGTTTGCCCGCACCAGTTGCGAGCTTGGGTCGTGTTCCGCAAGACGCACCAAGGTCCTGGTCGCCTCGTTGTAGTCGCGCTGCGTGAGTTGCTGCCTTGCTTGTCTTACAAGCTCTGCGATGTCCGTGTCTTGTTTTCGGACCTCTTCCCGAACCGGTTGGTGGTCCAACGCCGATAGCGGAGGAGGAATACTCACCTTACCCTCGTCGATGAGACGCAGCGCGTCGATGATCAGCTCGTCGTAGCCGCCAAAGAGCGTGCGTTCCTTGGTGAACGCTTGGCCCGGCGAGGTGCGAGCTCGCATACTCGGGTACATCAGACGAACGAAAGCCGCTTCTCCTACCCCGAGGCTATCGAAAGCCGTCCACAACTGGCCATCGCGAATTTCTATGATCCCAACGTCCGCGTCGTCGCGGGTGATCACGAGGACTTGAGATTCACCCGACATGCACAACATCTGAATCAGACTCGCTGGCTGGAACGTCGTCTGGTCCTTGGTCCGCTCCGCCGAGTGAGCCAACAGGACGAGGGTCTCCGCCTGGACCGGGTGTCGAAGCCGTGACGCCCCTTCGGGGACGTTCTCCGCTTCGTCGTCTGTCGTCACCACGGCGAGCCTGGGCGTTCGGGTGGGCAGCACGTCGAGCGCGTCATCGGGCGCGCCGGGGAGCGACGGGTGATAGACGATCAGCCCAACCTCGCAGCCGCTCTCCAGCACCTGCACCAGCTCTTGCCAGTTGCTCGCGCCGAGCGCTCCCAATGGCGATTGGCTGGCGATGATGCCGACGCACCGAGCGCGCTCGCCAGAGTCCGAGTCAGCGACGATTGCTACGCTCATACGACCTGACTCTTCAAGCCCTGCAGCGAGCGCCGAAGCATGATGCTCGCTGCGCGATCGTTTTCGCGGAGCTCCACGCAGGCGCCGAATGCCTCTACGGCCTCCTCGAAACGCTCTTGAACGAACGCCGTGGTGCCTCTGGCGAATGCTTCCTTGTAACGGCGCGCGTCTTCGCTTTCTGGTTCGCTGAATGTGGTCGTGCCCAGGCCACGCGCCGGGGCAGACGAGGGGCTGCGCGACGTCTCGGGCGCCGGCTCTTCGGAGAGCGCCCGACTTCGAAATGAGCTGGATACGGCGTACTCTCTCGAAGCTGGCGAACTACCAGGCAAGATCGAACTCAAAGGTACGTCCAGCCCAGTCGCCGAATCTTCAGATGCGTACAGCTTCACCATCAGTTGCAACGTTTGCACACGACCGAGCGGATAGGCTTCCGCGATGTCGCCGAACGTCGACGCGCCGTCGATGTAGCGTGACAACATGAGCAGCTCTGCGGTGCGCGGACCTTCTGGTAGCGGCGGCACCACCCGATCCAAACCGCCCAACCGCGCCGCGTAACTGCGCACCAGCAAGGCTTTGAGATGATGGATGCCTTGTTGTATTTCGGTGCGCTCCGGCTCCGCCGCGCGCGCTCGATAGAGCAGCGCCAACGCCTCCTCGTGGCGTCCCGCGTTCATCAGCTCGACGAGTTGTTGACGGAGCGATGGTTCAACTAGAACTGGAGTATCGGGGGCACGCGCCATTACTGTTTCGCCAGGTCGGGGGGAGCGACACAACGAGCTACGGCAAGTCTACACAGGGGCAAAAGCCTGACCAGTGAATTCCCTGTTGCGAATTAGAAGGAACAGCTCTCTGGGTGCTCGTGGGCGGCAGTAGGGAGCGCACGCCATGGCGGTGCGTGGCGCGCACCCGACTGCTCGCCCGCGGTGATTCTACCGAATGGCCGTAAACGAGCTGAGGCGCACTCGACAAACGCCCAGGGCGTTTGCACGCTCGTTCTACACCAGGCGTGCGCGATCAACGCCGTTTTAGAATCAGCTATCGAACAGTCGCCGCAAACACGAGCTGGGAGGCTTTTTCGTGGTTTCTCCCAAGCCACGTCAGCTCGCGGCGAACGGGTGCTGACGGAGGCGGCTACTGGACGACTGCCGGAAGTCATCGGCAGCCGCCGTACACTTGCCTACCCGAGGTGAGGGATTCGACGAGTACATCTCGCTCTTGCCGATCATTGCGTGATTGTTGCGCACAAGACGAAGTAGGACGGGGCGTCTTTGGCTTCGCGGCGGTCAGCAAGTTTAGAATAGAACTGGGCGTCGCTGCTGCGTTGAAACGCGAATTGTGCGCTGGCCATGATGTTTCTTTCGGGAGATTGGTTGTGGTCCAGGAACGTATCGCCACACACCTGAACATCAAAGCGCTTCACCTTCAGGTAACTCATAACAGTACCTTCTACTCTGTTTTTTCCCTGCCCCTGCCACCGGTGACGCGACGACGTGGTGACATGACCTCGAACCTCGTCACCGAAGCATCGCCACTGCGACAGCCCTGTCTCGAGACCTGTTGCCCATGTCCTGCGGTCTGTCACCAGTGCTCTGGGGTGTCACCCATGTAGTGGAGCGAAAGTGTTACCCGTGTAGTGAAATCAAACCCCCGCATCCGCGTGCGCGCCTGGATCGCTTGTCGCGTCGAGCGCGCCGTCCGTCTGCGCATCGATTGGAGTAGGGTCCGTCGGGGCAGGCGTCGCTTCCCAGTGTTGGGTCGTGTCCAGCCTGCCGGCGCACCCCCGACGCCGGCTGCACCAGCCCCACCAGCACGAGGCAACTCAGCGCCCAGCCCGGGCAGCCCGTCGAGGCGCGTGGGTTGAACGTGCTCTGTCGCTCCCTGTGTCGCCCGTAGTTTTCTCCGTCACTCAAGGTCGGGTCCTCCTCATTGGATGGCGCAGAAACGAGATCGCCTAGCGGGTTTCATGAAGAGAGTGCCTTCTTTGGAGTGCACGTCGCGCATCACACAAACCAGCGGGGGGGGGCGTTCACCTACTGCATCAATATCGCCGTTGCCTGCTGAGCGCCGACGACTGCCTCGTAGGCATATGCGGTGAAGAGCGCGTAGTTGTCCGCGTTGAGTATCGCTTGCATGGGGTTGGATTGCGCCAGACTCAATGCAGCAGCACCATTGCCCAAGTCGAGTGATCCCGCAACCAGGTGGGCCTTCTCATGCGTGAGCGCGATTGCGCGACTCCGCACAATCTCCACAGGGGGTGTCAGATACTCCGAGCAGAGGTGGATGAAGTCGACATCCTCGGGTCTCAGGACATACGCCCAGATCCCAGACGCGCAGAACGAGGCATGACAGTCCGCCGTGAATGTGGGCCACAGGGTGTTCATCGTCGCAATCTGGTCCGAGACGAAGGTCAAGCCGACCGCATCGTGGTTTCCGAAGCATCGCTTGAAGACTGGATTGTCCGTGTTCATGAACTTCTGAGAGATCAGCAGCGATCTCTTGGCGAGAGCCTCGCCGTGCTCGGCCTTGGCCTGCTCCGCCACGCTGCAGGGGAAGCCGGAACTCGTTAGGTAGGTCAACGGGTCCGTCCTCGTTCGAACGCCGTGGTGTGGCCCGAGCTCAGCCGTGAACGAGCCGCAGTTCTGGCGCGCCAGCAGCTGCACGCCAGATACCTCCACCACCAGGTTTGGAGACCGTAACTCCAGCGTTATCTCCTGACGCGAATCGAGGGCGTACTTCTCCCCGATGTCGTACTCAACGGAGACGGTTTCACCTGGACTTGCCGCGACGAACTCGTCCGGACCTGGTTCCCCGCGAAACGCGATCACGCCGTGGTACTGGAGCTCCGCGCCGCTGCGCTGGACGCTCCAGACTCGGTCCGCATCATCCCAAGGGGTTCCGCGCGACAGCATGCGAATCTCGTGGGGGCCATCATTGGAAATCCATACCTCGACGGTGCCTTCGTCATTCGCCGAGCGCCCGATTTCGCAAGCCAAACCCAGCTCTTCGAAGGTCGCGTCCGAAGCTTCCTTTGCGATGCGCAGCTGGCCATCGCGCGACTGTTCCGTCGAATCTACCGGCGCGCCAGAGCACGCCGGCAGGACCAATGCACCAAGACCCAAGACAACGACCACGCCGAATGCAGAGAAAGAATCTCGGCGGGGATGCGACCGGTTCGCGAGTTCCGCGGCCGGCCCTGGACGATAACCAAACATAGACGTCACCCAATCTTCCTTGGGCGCGCGATATCGATGGCTCGCCCGTTCAAAATTATTCACCCGCAGAGCGGATTGCTCGTCCCCCCCTGCCGTGCTCACCCATCAGGGGAATACGGTGAGGTTGCTCAGCGTCTCGACACCCGTGTTGGCTCCGGTCACGCTGCTGGTCGTTCCCGTCACGGTCGTACAGCTGTTGCCCGCACCGTTCACCGAGACCTTCCGCCCCGCAAGAAAGGCGGACTGGAGCAGCGCCAATACGGCTTTCCCCTTGTGCGTGGAGATGTCGAACGCGTAGTGCGTGGTGTAAGGACTCATGTGGCAGGTCGGCGTGGTCCCCGACTTGGTCGCGCCGTTGAACCACACGCGCGCCACGGAAGTACCGTCACCGATCGTGATGTCCGAGATCAGCACGTTGCTGACGGCGCTGGCCTCCGCAGGCTGAGGCGCTGCGAATAGACTGATTGATGCAACGAGACTAAGTATGATTTTCTTAGGCATGGTTTCTCTCCTCGAGAATTGGACTGCCATTGCCCAAGCAGCTTGCATGCCAACACCTTGGATGCAACCAACGGGCCTCCCTGCGCATGATCTTGACCGTTGCGCGCGCGGATCGGGGCACCTCATTGGGCAACGTTGCCCCGCGCCACCCCAACACTCGGGTCCAGCGCTTGCCCGAGTTGTCCGAGTCGGCCGAGTCGCCCGAGTTTCCCGAGTTGCCCGAGTTGCCCGAGCGCCGATGAGCCGCGCAGGAGGTGCAAGCTCAGGCGGAGTGCTGGATCGCCGGAGCGTCCGCCTCAGGAGCTCGCTCACGCATCGCGGAGGCGCCACCGTCCGCGCCCGCGCTCGTCCCGCGTCTGAACGATGGCGAGGTGGGCAAGCTTCAGGATCGCCGGCCGCGCGCGAACCTGATCGCGGTCTTTCCCTCGCTCTTCTTCGGGCAGCTAGGCCTAGGGTACGAGCGTGGCGTCCAGGATCCGTGGGCGCTTCGACCGCGAGCGCGCTGTGCGGCCCCTCACTACTGGAGTGTGAGCACCCTGAACCGTCGGGGCAAGCAGATCCATGGCCTCACCCATTGCCGTCCGTCACGTGCGTCAGGGCTGCGACCAGCGCGTATGGGCACAATGGCGCGGCAACACGGGCAAAGAAGCGCTGCGAAGAGCCGTCGGGGATTGCGCGAGACGCTCATCGAGCCGCCGTCAATCGAGCGGGTTTTGCGGCGGTGCGAGCGGGTAGTCGCGGGGGACGTCGATGGTGTCTTGGCGCACGATGGCGACGTGCAGGGGGCGCCGACTGGATACTTGTGCGCTGAGGGTGAACGTTCGCAGCTTGCCGTCGAAGTCGTGGGTGGTTTGGGTCGGCGAGAGCAGAAGGGGTGCGGCTCCCTCTGGGGAGAGTTCTGCCGGGCCCGCGTTGGTGGCGGCCCAATAACGTCCCGAGAGGCGAGCGTCCACCCGCACGCGCACGGCGCGTGGGTATTTGGACCACGACGTGATGCGCACGGCGGGCACGGAAAACGGCGGACTGGGTGGCGCATCGTTTAGCAAGTCGACCATGCCATCTTGCACCAGGATGGGGCCCGCACAGCGATAACCCCCGCGCAACACCGAATACGGGCACGGCGTCCAGCTGGCGTCGGGGCCTTGCACCTCGACCTGCGCGCGCCCGAATAACGCACTGCCGAGCTGCAGTGCGGGGTCGGGCCGCGTGCGCGTAGCGAGCCCCCAAAGCAGAACGCCGAACGAAAGCGCACCGATTGCCAGTGCGCTGAGCGAAGCGAGGCCCAGCGACATAAACCTGACGCGGCGAGCGCTAGCGATTGCTCTGCGTTTGGTCCAGGCGATCCAGCGGTGCGTTCGTCTCCGCCACTCCGCGCGGCGATCGACCACGACGCAGCCGACCAGGAGCACACCGCCCAGCAGCGAAAGCCACCAACCCGAGTGATCGGAAGGTAGCGCGCCCGTAGCTGTGAATACCGTGCGCCCGGGCGGCAGCCAAGCGGAGACCACCGACAGCTTGCCGCCGTCGATGCTGGGTAGGGCGTAAACTGGTAGCGCTCCACGCGACTCGTGATGCGCGCGCCAACGCGGATAGTAGCCAGTACCGAGCGCCACGAGCGAGGGCTCGTTCGTGTCTTGCAGGTCGACTTCGACGCGCTCGTCCTCGAGCTGCGTGACCACGGCGCGGCCGCCACCTTTTTCCACGCGGGCAAACTGGCCGTCCCAGGACGGCAGTTCGTGCACGAAGTAGCGGCCGAAACGTCGCTCGGTCGTGGGATCGCCCATCGTCGGTGGTCCATCGAGGCGCATGACCCAGCGCACGTTGAAGCGACGTAAACTCTGGGCAGACTCGTCTTCGATGCGTTCGCGCAGGAACAGACAGGAGACGGAGCCGACCCAAACGCCGGGCACGCCGCTGGTTGCGGTCACGTGATACACGGAGAAGTAACGACGTGAGTCTTCGTGCAGCAGGCGTGCGTAGTGCTGCGGCGGAATGGACTCGTGCTGCTCGCGGATCCAGTCGGACACGGCGCGCAGGCCGTCGGGATCGCGCACTTCGTTCCTTGCTAGTTCGTGCAGTTGGTGGCGGAGGCTGTCGTGAAAGGGAACCGCGCCCCGCAGTGCACCCAGTACCAGCACCCCGAGTAACGCGCCCATGGCGAGTCGGGCCGGGTCGCCCAATCGAGAAGTCGCGGCGTGAGAACGTGCGGCGCGAAACGCCCCGCGCAGCAAGAACGCGGCGCACACGAGCAGCCCGGGTTTTGCTGACGACAAGAGCCGCGTCGTCTGAAAACGTGCGGTTTCGGGCGATGGTGCCAGGTCGAGCAACACGTAAAGCTGGTCCGACAACCCCACGAGCAATACGCCCGTGAACACCGCGACGAACAGCACGCCCGCCCGCCGCGATACGATTGCCGCCACGACTCCGACGTACCCCATCAGCAGCAGCGGTACGATGCTGCCGTCCAGCTTGCCGCGCATCAGGTCGTCGATGATTTGCCACGCGGGCGCACCTGCGAGTGAGAAGTGCACGCCGTAAGTCGTCAAGCGTTGGGTCAGCGGCAGCCAAATCAACGTGGCCAAACTGACGCCGATGGCGACATGTAACAGAGCGGTCAGCGCGCGGTGCGAGCGCACGTCCACGGCAAGCAACGCTACCACGAGCAGCGCCCCTGCCGCCGCGAGTGAACTGACCAGAGCCAATGGATGACAGGCGAGGCACAGCCACACGAAGAACCAGATGCGCACGGTGGCAGACCAGCGCGGCTGCTTCAGGGCATCGACGATTGCGGCGAGCGCCAAGGGCCACAGCGCATTGGCCAGCGCCGCGTGGGTGACGCCCATCTGCAAGATGCCGTCCACGCCGCCCGCCCACACGGAGCTGCTGTCGTACAGGACGGCTACACCGACCAACAGCGCCCACGGCGTGGAGAGCAGCCGCCGCGCGAGCAGCGCCGCACTCACCGCCGATAGCGAGTGCACCAAGATCGCGCCCCGCAGCATCACGAGCGTCAGATCCGTGGCGTCGGTCCAAATGGCCGCGCGGGCAGCCAGATAATACGGAAGCAGTGGATACAGCTCGTACGGACTGTCGCCCGTGGAAACACCATGAACCCAGTGCGGGACTCCGCCCTCGCGCAGCGCGTCGACCAGGTGCTTCAGGTTGGCATGATGCGGCCCCCAGTCATAAACCCGCCACATCGACGAGTCCCAGACGGGCGCGAACAACTGCACGCACACCGCGCAGATCAACACGATCAAAAGCAGGTCGCGCGCCCAAGCAGGCGGCGATAGCCACCACGACTTACGGTTCTGTATTGCAGCTCGCAGCGCTGGCCAGCGTGCGTTGGCGAACCAGGTGAACGCCGCGCCCAACAGTGCGGCCAGCCCGAGTAGCGCGAGCCCCCCGGCGCCCGTCCCTTCAGCCACCCGCGTCGTCAAGAGTAGCGCGAGTGTCGCCGCGGCGTAAACCAGCGCCGTGCGACCCAGCTCGGACTTCCACAACGCGATCAGGCGTGACAACGAGACCTCACTTCAGGTGCTGATGGCTATGGTTCGTTCGGCGGCTTGGTTTTCCACTGCGCGCGCTCGTTTAGCCATGGCCAGCAGCGCGAGAACGAGCGCGTAACACAGCGCCACGATCACGGCCAGGAACGTGTAACCCGTGTACATCCCCGTGTATTCGATGACGCCGCCCACGGTTGCTCCGAGCAGGTTCCAACCGAACACGTGCTCTGGAAGTACCTCGTCGCGAAAGCTCACGCTGAAGATCAAATTCGCGAAAAAGATCGGCGTGAACGTCATCAGCGAAGCCAACACGAAGCGCAGTCCGGGGCTCTCGACGTTCAACAGACCGCTGAGCGGGAAGACGAACACCGCCAAACACGACACGATCAGGCCCGCGCCGATCCACTTCATCACGCGGTCGCTATGGATGAACAGTGCCGCCCAGTTGGCGGCCAACACCAGTAGCAATACGCCCAGAAACACCAGTGAGTTGTTCACCCAGGTCGTGCCGAACAACAGACTGAACTGAATGACGCTCTTGGTCTCCAGCAAGAGGAAGGCCACGCCCATGAACACGAACGCCAGCTTCGTCGCCAAGCGACCTGGCCCGCCGTAGGCAGCTTGGCGGCGCGTCGCGCGATGTAAGCCCAGCGCCGCGAGCGCCACGAACGCGCACATGCCGAACATCGCCCACTTGTAGTGGTCGGGGATGCTGCGTTCGGACAGGTACAAGAACGGCCAGTCGTCGGTGGGGAGCTCGACGCTGTGCTTGCTGTCGTTGGGTTTGGGGCTGCTGGGTTCGCTGGTGTTGGGTTTGCTGGTGCCCGGCGCGGTCGCTGGCTCGTTGCGGAGCTCTGCTTCAGATTTCGCCTGTCCTTCTGCCTGGAAGTGCGCGCGCAGCACGGCCAGGTCGTGCCAGGTGTAGATGGTTTCGGGGGCGACGCCGCTGCCCACCCGGACCATGTCCGTTATCTTCTGCTTCAGCCACGGTTGACGGTAGAAGTTGTACAGCACCAGATCGCCCCCCGGACGCAGCAGGCTGCGCGCTCGTTCGACGGACTCCACCGTGAACAGGTAATTTTCGAGACGCAGTTGCGACATCGAGCTGACCTTCACCAGCGAGTCCGTCAGCGCGAACACGATCAGGTCGTAACGACGCTCCGTCCGGCTCATGAACGCGCGGCCGTCGTCGATCACGAGGTTGACCCGCGGATCGGCGTAGGGTTTCGCGGGGTGGTGCCGCTTGCCCAAGTCTGCGATCACGGGGTCGATCTCGACCGCGTCGACGTGTTTGGCGCCGTTGAGCAACGCGGAAGCGACGTCGTTGCCCGAGCCCGCGCCCAGCACGAGCACGTTCTCGTAGGGCGGCAAGTCGCCTGCGCGTCGCGCGTCGTGGGACTTCTGATAGAACTGCTTTTGGAGCCGCGCCGCGGGGTGCATCGACTGATGGCCGACGCCATTGACGTAGATGCCGCGCTTGTGTGCGTTGTACTGCACGCGTTGGTATGGCGACCAAGACGACTCGAGCGGCCCCTTGTAATACTCTTTGCCGAACTGCACGCCGTCCTGGTGATGAACCAACCAAGCGATCACGGCGCACGAGACCAGCGGCAACCAACGCGTCAGCCACGAGCCCGGCATCACGAAGATCAGCGCTGGCGTCAGCAGCGCAAACCATACCCACGCAGGGATCTGCAACCAGCTCACGAGCATGAAGCTGACGATGCCCAAACACGAGCCCGCGATGTCCAAGCTGTAAGCCAACAGCGGCGAAAAACGGCGAAAGAGTTTCGCGGTGCGTTGCGAGAGCAACGTGAAGATGGCGGCAACACTCAGCAAACATACCAGGAACGGCGCGTGACTCTGCTCCGCGACGTCCTTTGGCGTGGCCGTGAAGTACAGATCGCCACCGATGTCCCCACCCCAATCCGAAAAACCCGGCACCGTGGGATGAAAAAAGTGCACGAACAGGATCAGCCCAAGCAGCAACCACACGGCTCCGTGAAGCAGCCACTGCGAGCCACGCGCGCCCACGACCTGATGCAGCATGAAGCCGAGCCCCATGCCCACAAACGCCGCGATCAGCACGAGGTTCGGAAAATACCCCAGATTCCAGATGTTGCCCGCCAGGTAACGGATCAGCGCCAACTCCAAGAAGAGCGTGACGAACCCCATGCAAAGTAGCTTCGCAGCTGCGGGCGAACGCAGCGTCAAGTGCGAGGAACCATCGGGCACGGGCGGACCATGGCACGCCGCCAGCGCCCTGCAAAGCTTCTGCTCGTCAGTTGCAGGTCACCTCGCGCGCACCCCAAGTGTTAGCCCGAATCGTCGCGAAACACGTCGTGTTTCGACTCCGCGGGCAGGCGCAGGCGCAGGCCGCAGGTTGGTCGGCGTAACACAAGCCATCAACCATGTACGAGCAGTCCGTTTGGGGCGGCGCTTGCCCCAACTCACAGTCTTCGAGTGGCATCGACTCGAAGAGGTTGTCGCGGGGGCGACGCGACGAACCGTTGTCGCCCTGCGCACTGTCGCGCCCATCAGCGGCTTCAGAGGCCTCAGCGGTTTCGGTATCGGTGTCTTCGATGTCCGTTGTCAGCTCGGTGCGTGCGCCGCACGCAGCTAGCAGGCCGCTCAGTGCCACGCACAAACCGAGTACCGTTTCAGCCCACCATCGCCGTCCTGTCATGTCGCGATGTTAGTGGCACGGCAGTGAGCTCTCCGCCAACACGAAGTCGACGAGGATAGGGGTAGGGTCGTATTTCGGGCTGCGGCCAGCAGCTCCCGAAGCTCACCTACGTGGCCACCGCTAGGGGCGTTGGCGGCTCACAGGCTCGATGGCAACGTGGAGGGGTGCCTGCGCACTTGCTCGCAAGTCTCGAGCGCTACGCCATCGCGTAGGCCGCGGTTCGAGATGCGGAAGTGTTCGACGCCCACTGCCTCCGCGATCACCTTCATGATGGATGCGGCAACCAGAACCGTATCGGAACGCGCAGGATCCACGCCCTTGGCTTCCAACAGCTCAGGGCTCGAACCCAGGTGTTCGCCCAAGCCGTGACGCAGATCGTCGAGACTCAGCGGGCCCGTCTTTCCAGGTAGGGCAGTGTCGCGCATGAATAACTGACGTACGGCACGGGCAGTGCCAGAGGCAAACACCAAGGACCTGGGGCGGAGCGCGCGTACTTCGCGGAGTGGCTCGGCAACCGCGTCTCTCAAGGCGTCGGCGAGCACGCGTGCTTCAGCGTGGCCAAAAGGACGCCGGCCGGCGACTAATCGCCCCATGCGCACCGCGCCCAGAGGTAGGCTGAGGGCGTGGAGACAACGCAGACCCTCACCTACGGCCACTTCGGCGGAACCACCGCCGATGTCTACCACCGCCGTGCGCACGACATCCCTCTGGTCGAAGGTGGCGTTGCCCAGGTAGGCAAACTCGGCTTCCTGCTGTGGCGTGAGGATTGTGACCTCGACGCCGAAGCGCCGCGCTAGTTGGGCGGCGAACTCGACGCCATCGGTCCCGTTGCGAAACGGGCTGGTGGCCACCACCGTGGTTCGGTCGGGTCGCTGAGCGGCTGACTTCGCCAGCAGCTCAGTCATGGAGTGGATCACTCGAGCGCGAGTTGCTGCATCGAAGTGTCCCTTGGGAAACACGTGGTCGCCGAGTCTCAACGTGATCTTTTCGTCCAGCGACCGCGCGACCGTGCCCTCGCTGAGGTCGAAGTGTTCGAGATGAAGCGTCGTGGAGCCCAGGTCGAGAACGGCGATGCGCATGGCAACCAGCTTGCCTCCGAGCCCGCGACAGCCGGGCAAAAACTCCATGACAACTGGGTGACAACGCAATGCGGTCGTCACCCGAGGGCAGCGAAACACGCCGCGCGTTCAGGCTCTTACACCCTCAGTGTTCGGCCAGCACGCGCAGGAAACGTTCGCCGTAACGTTCCAATTTGGTGGGGCCCACCCCACTGACCCCCAGCAACTCGGCGTCGCTTTGCGGTTTGCTGGCGGCCATTTCGAGCAAAGTGGCGTCACTGAAAATTACGTACGCGGGGACTTTGCGCTCTTGGGCCAACTCGCGCCGCAGGTCCTTCAGCGCCACGAGTAGCCGTTCGTCGACGGGCAGGTCGTCCGCGGGATTCGTCGTGTTCCAATCGTCGTCTGAGCGTGTTCGACCCGTTCCGCTCTTGAAGCGCGCACGCGCGTCGACGAGCACGCTGGGAGAGCCGCAGTGATCACAGGAGCTGCCACACGCCGCACGGTCCTCACCAAAATACCCGACGATACCTTGATGACGACAGTCGGGTAGTTCCGCCCAGCGAAACATGTCTCGCGCTTGAGCGCGCTGGCGGTCTGCTGCTTCGAAGTCGTCGACGGACTCGGCGAATTGGTCGTAGGTGCGGACCTCGTTCCACGAGTAGAAGAGCACGCAGTCGCTGGGCAACCCATCGCGCCCCGCGCGGCCGATCTCTTGGTAGTAACCCTCGATGGAGCGCGGCATGTCGCGATGGATCACGTAGCGCACGTTGGACTTGTCGATGCCCATGCCGAACGCGATGGTCGCACACACCACGCTCAGTTCGTCGTCGCGGAACTGGTTTTGCACGCGTGAACGCTCTTCGGGGTCGAGCCCCGCGTGATACGCTGCCGCCCGCACGCCGTGTTCCTTGAGGTATGCGGCCAGTGACTCCGTGCTCTTGCGCGAGATGCAGTAGATGATGCCCGTTTGCTCGGCGCGCGACATCACGATGCCCAAGATGGCTTTGCGCACGTTTTTGACGCTGCCCTCTTTGCCCTTCTTGTGCGCGTGAATGTGGAGATTTTCGCGAAAGAAGCTACCGCGAAACAGCGCCGCGCGCTCCATCGCCAACTGCTCGACGATGTCTTGCGTCACGCGTTCGGTGGCGGTTGCGGTCAAGGCTAACACGGGCACGTCGGGGAAGCGACGTTTGAGACCCGCCAAGCGTCGGTAGGCGGGGCGAAAGTCGTGACCCCACTGGCTGATGCAGTGCGCTTCATCCACCGCAATCAGCCGCAGGTCGACGCCTTCGAGCGTGCGCCCTGCGCTGGCTTCGATACCCTCGGGCGCTGCGTAGACGAGCTCGTACTTGCCCGCGCGCACGTCTTGAATGCGTTCCCAGCGTTCGTCTGGGTCGAGTGACGAATTGAGCGCGGTCGCGCGAAAGCCGTTTTCGTTCAGCGCGTCCACTTGGTCTTTCATCAGCGCGATCAACGGCGAGATGACGAGGGTGGTGCCGCCGAGCAGACGCGCAGGCAGCTGGTACGTCAGCGACTTGCCTGCCCCCGTGGGCATGATGCCGATGCAGTCCTTACCCGCGAGCACGGCTTCGATGATGCTGCGCTGGCCGGGTCGGAACTCGTCGTAGCCGAAGCTCTCTCGCAGACATTCGTTCAAGTCGACGTTGCGTGCGGCTTCGGCGTGTGCGGCGTTGGAGGCGTAGTTGCGTAGGCTTTCGGACAGTCTTTTGAGCATGCCCACGCCGTCGGCCGAGAACAGCGCTGGGTTGTGCCGAAAAATGTTGCGCAGCCGCGTCAGCTCGCTGGCGCAGCGCCGCCGAAACTCGACCGAATCTGCGGAGGTGGCCCAGCCTTCATGCAGATCGCCAATGATTTTGGCGATCTGTTCGGCTGACGGCAGGCTGGGGCTGCTCCACGTCTGCGGCGGCACGGAGCAGCAGTAGCGGCACGGAACACAACTTACAAGAGCGATACGAAGGGTGCGGGTAGCAGCGCGCAGCCTGCGGAGAGCTTGGCCCAGCGTTGGCGGGTCGCCTAGCGTGGCGCCATGAAGCTTTTCATCGCCAGTGGCTGGATTCGCGCCGCTTCGTTGTCATCGGCCCTGTTGCTCGTCGGTTGCATGGCCCCAGTAGGGTCCGAGCTCGAGGTACCCACTGACGCAGCGCTAACCTGCAAGAACCACTGCGCTAGCATCGGGCTGCCATTGTCTGCCGTGGCGATCATGGCCAACAACGTCGGTTGCGTTTGTGAGGCCAAACCGCTGTCTGCCGAAGCCTCGTCCAACCACGCCGTGACGGGCGGCATGGCCACAATCATGCTGCAAGAAGAAGCACGGCGTCGTCAGGAGCAACAACAACTTCGGCAGCAGCGGCTGACGCAACAACAGAACTATTGACGAGCCCCACGCTCGACTCGTTCGCCTCGGTCATGCTCGCTGGTCTGAAGCGGGCGTTCGTAGGAAGTCGAGTCTAGGGTCGAGTCTGCTTGCGTCTACGTCCAATATCCGCGCCTGAACGACGCCCTGTTTGACGAACGGGTCGTCGTTCACTCGTCGTTGCAATAGGTCTAGCGACGGGCCGCGAGCGAGAATCACGCCGCCGAGCTTCGGGCGCAGGCTGCCCACGAGCAGGAACACGCCGTCGGCGAACCCTCGCTCGATCCACGCCTGGTGGTCGCTCATCAGTGATCGGGCCTGGTCTCGCGCTGCGCCGAACTCGAGCAGAATGATGTACATGCCAGTGGTTCCTTTAGAATGAGAAATATTTAATGAAAACGATCAGTTGGCTGCTTTCAGCCTGCTGAAGCCGATGCGCACTGCCAGCTCGTGTCGTTGACGCTAGCGCGCTTCCAGCGGTACTTCGAGATCCCACACCCGGACCAGGGTGGTAAGAAATCGAACCATGGCGCGGCTGGACGAGCTCGATTGGGATCTGATCCGTGTACTGCTCGCGGGGCTGCGTTCGTCGAGCTTGCGGCAAGCCGCCTCCGAACTCGGCGTGACGCACCCGACCGCGCGGCGTCGCTTGAGCGAACTCGAGCAGCGCTTGGGATTAACGCTGTTCGAACGCAGCCCCGACGGGCTGTCGCCCACGCCGCAAGCCGCGCACCTGGCTGACGCCGCCGAAGCCGTCGAGCGCGCGATGCACGGCTTTCGGAGGGTGGTCGGCGCGGTAGATCCCGAACCCCGCGGTCCGCTGCGCGTCACCTTGCCAGAGATCTTGGCGACGGACCTGCTGCTCGACGACATCAGCCAGTTCTGCCAGCGCTGGCCAGAGATCGAGCTACAACTGGTACCGTCGACTCAGCTGGCGGATCTCGCACGGCGCGAAGCTGACGTCGCGATTCGCATGGTGGCTCGGGGTAAACACCCGGACGAATCGCTCGCGGGCAGGCTTGCAGCAACGTCGTATCGCGCCGTTTACGGCACGGGGGACAGCTGGATCGGGTGGCAAGGTGAACAACGCGACGACGTGTGGATCAAACAGTCGCCCTTTCCGAACCTGCCCGTCCGCGGTGCCATGAACCACCCAGCGCTACAACGCGCGGCATGTGCCGCAGGCCTGGGCCTCAGTCAGTTGCCGTGCTTTTTCGCCGAGCCGCAGCTCACGCGCATCACCGAACCCGAGCCTGCCTACGACATCTGGGTGCTCGTGCACGAAGACTTGCGAACCAGCGCCAAGCTGCGTCTGTTCCGCGACGCCGTAGTCGCAGCCCTACGCACGCAGCGCCCCAGGCTCGAGGGGCGCGCCGTCTGATAAACTTCGCAGCGCTACCGAGCTCGGGCTCGTGTTTGTTTTGGGGAGTCGTGGTGCGTCGCGTCGCGGCTCCCTCTACGTGAAGGAGCGGCGAGTTACCGTACGCCTACTCCCGTTACTGCCGCAGAGGGAGCCGCACGGGGACGTGCCACGACTTCCCACAGAAATGCGTCAAGCGACCGAGCGTGTTCGCAATTGAACGGTGTCGGTGAGCAGGTATTGCTCGCCCAGGGTGCCGTCGGCGAACAGGTTGATGCTCTTGCAGGTGGCGTCGCTGAAGGTCCAGTAGGTGACCTCCATCCCGTCGAGATCCATCACGGGGTTGCCTTTGAAGTGACGCACGACGGGCAGCTCTCGCAAAATGCCGAGTGAGTCGCGTACTGCGCGAGATGAATGCGTCAGCGCTTGGTCGAGAAAGTCGCGCGACTCGCCGAAGAGTTTGCGGACGACGACGCGGCGCACGCCGACTGTATGGCAGCGCGTCAGGAACTCGCGCAGCTCGGCCAGGTTCGGCTCGTCGAGCACACACGAGACTTTGACGGGAATCTCGGCGCGCTCGACGATGAGTGCCAAGTCGGGCACGTCGGTGGAGCCCATCATGCGTGCGTACGTCGCGGGCTCGAAGGACGGAAACGAGATGCAGGCGCGGTCGTAGCTGTTGAAGACGTCGAGTTTCTTCAGGGCGCGCACGCCGTTGGTGTGAACGGAATAACGCGTGCCCGTGTGTAGCCGCGTGCGGAGTTCGTCGAGCAGGCGACCTTCGTACTTGTACAGTTGGGGGTCGCTGACCGTGCCCGTGGTGACGATTTCGCGGATCTGGTGAGTGTTCACCTTCTCGACAAATGCGTCGAGTCCTAGAAGCGGCCATCGATCGAGGTTGTTCTGATTGACGGAACTCGGGAGTTGTTTGCCAATGCACCACGGGCAGGCACGGTTGCACGGGCCCGCAAACAAGATGTTGGCGAAATCGAACTCAGCCAACGCTCGCGAGCTCCGCTTGGGAAACTTCGGGCTGTCCCGCGACGCGCAGCGCGAGCGCGCGGTTTCTGTGCATGTCGGTTGCGGCGTCGGGATCCCGTTCGATCAGGTAGTGCTGAATCGACGGCGCGTGAAACAGTGCGTGCACGCCGCTCTTGTGGTCGGCACCCTTGGGGGTGAGTCGCAAAGCGTCGGGCGTCACTTCCATCAAACCCTCGCTGAGCACGAAGTCCCACGCCGCGGGGTAGGCGTCTTGCAGAGAAATGCCGAACTTGTCGGCAAACGGCGCGAGCTCGATTTGCCCGAAGTAGAACGCCACCGCGCAAGCCTTGGCCATCATCTGCACGCGCGGCAGATCGTACAGATCTTGTAGTGGCAAACGCCCCGCCGCCACACTGCGCAAATAGGGCGCGAGGTTCTTGCCGACTGCACCATCGTTGTAGGAGATACTGCTGTGGGTGAACGACTGCGCTCCCAGTCCGAGCCCCAGGTACGGCATCATGTCCATCACGCGCCGAGCCAGGTACGAACTCGTGCCCACGTCGCCGGGAATTCTACTGTAGGTCGTCTTGCCAGGATTGGCGTGATAACCCGCTTCGTGAAGTAGCCGTTTGGCCAAGCGTGCTAGTGGCCGTACGTGCTCTAACGTGACGTCGGGCGCGTGGGCCGAGATGCGCGTCAATTTGTAGCGCATGCGATAGAGCGTGATGTACTCGGGCGATAGCTCGATGGCGTGACTCAGCGTGGCTTCCCAGCTCGCTTCGCTCTGCCCTCGAAAGCCGTACATCAAGTCGACGTTGAAGCGTTCGAAACCCGCCGCGCGGATGTTCTCTGCCGCACGCAAGTGTTCGCTCACGCCACTGTCGCGATTGAGCACTCGCAACAGGTCGGGTTGAATCACTTGCACGCCCATGCTGATGCGGTCGACGCCAAGCTGTTTGTAGGCGCGCAGTTTGTCGGGCTCTGCCGCGGCGATCTTGGGCGTGGTCTCGATGCTGATGTCCGAACCTTCGGCGAAGCGGAACGCCGCGCGCGCTCGCTCGACGATGCGTTCGATGTCTTTGGCTGGGATGAACGATGGGGTGCCGCCGCCGATGTCGAAACCGTGAAGCGTGCGCGAGCGCGTGTCGATCGCTCGTTCGTAGAGGTCGAACTCGCGCAGCAAGGCGTCCACGTACTCGGAGGCTTGCGGATGTTCCTGCGCCTTGGTGACCGTGTACTCGCAGAACGAACAGCGCACGTGACAGAACGGCACGTGCACGTACAGGCACAAGTCGTCGATACCCTGCCAGGCGCGCGCGGCCACGGCGTCACTCTCGCGTCGTCCCACGCGGTACGGTTTCCATGTGGACTCGTGGGCGATGGGGTAGGCGGTGTTGCAAATGTGGTGGTTGCGCAGGCCTGCTGCGAATACGACCGCGGGATCGAAGACTCGGTTGTCCGCGTCGCTCGGCGCTGCCCAGCGACGCGAGGGAGCCTCGGACGTCACGAACACACCTCGAGCGCGGCCGCGCGCCAGGCGTGCAGGCCACCTGCCAGGTAACCCGCATTGGCATGCCCCTGGGCACGAGCGATGCGGGCGGCGAGATAACCTTGCGCACCATCGCTGGAGACGAACACCAGGCTGCCGCCGCGGCCGAGCTTGCTGAGCTCCTTCTTGCTGCCGCGGAGCTGTGAGAGCTCGATATGGTGCGAGCCCTCGATGTTGCCCGCGTCGAAGTCTTTCTTGGGGCGCACGTCCACGAGCACGCGATTTGTGCTGGCCGCGACGTTTTTCGGCGTCCAGGGGGCGGCCATGCCTGCAAGATCGGCGACCGCCACGTTGGCCGCGGCGTTGATCGCGTCGCGCACTTGCGCGAAGGGGGACGCGTAACACAAGTCCAAGCTGGCGAGCTGTTCGACGCTGAGGCCGCCCACGATCGCCGCCGCGAGCACGTCGATACGCTTTTCTGCGCCAGGGCCGCCTGCAGCTTCCGCGCCCACGACGTAACCGTCGACGTCGTAGTGGATCTGCAGGTGGATCTCGCGGCTGCTCGGCATGAAACGATCCGAGTCGGGAACGCACACGGTGGCGGTGCCGAACGCATCTTCCGCGGCAAGGCCCGTGCACGCGACGACCGTGTCGCCGACGCGCGTGACCGCACTGCCGACGATCGGACCCATGATGACGTCGCCGCCCGCCGCGCACGCGCCCGCAACCTGTGCGGTCTTGTCGATCACCGCGGCTTGGGGCGCGAACAGGGGCAACCCCGTCGTGCTTTGTTCGAGGGCGATGCTCGCGCCGCAGGCGTAAACGTCTGGCAGTGACGTCTGACAGCGGCGATCGACGATCACCGAGCCGTCGTCACGAATCGCCGCACCTGCCGCGGCAAGCAGCTCGCTTCGCGGTTGCACGCCTGCGGCCACGACGACCAGATCCGTGGGGATCGTCGTGCCGTCTTCCAGCGACAGCGACGTGATCTTCTTACCCTTACCCTGCACGGACACGATCTCGGCGTTCGTGATCACTCCGATCTTGCGGCGCTCGAGCGCGGCCGCTGCGTGGTGTGCGGCCATCGCGCCGAACTGCGGCAAGATGCGCGCTCCCCGTTCGAGCAGGGTGACGCGACACTTGCGACGTCTGAGCGCGTCCGCCGCCTCCAGTCCGAAAAACCCGCCGCCGACCACGCAAACTTTCTTGGCGCCGCGTTGGACGCGCTGGACGATCGCCTTGACGTCATCTGGACGTCGCAGCACGAAGACGTTGCTCGCGCCATCCGCCAACACCTCGGGCACGCTGGACGCGACGCCAGTCGCTACGATCAACGTGTCGTAGGGTAACGCGCCATCCGCGAGTACGACCTTCTTGGCACCTGCGTCGATGCGCACGACTTCCGCGCTCGTTCTCACCTCGACGCCGTAGTGGCTCTGGAAGTAGTCAGCGCCTTCTTCTAGCGCGGCTAGGCCGTCGACTTCCCCAGAGAGATAGTGCACGAGCCCGCCCACGGCGTAACTCATCTCTTTTGCGCGTTCGAGTATGGTGATGCTCGCGCTCTCGTCAATTTCGCGCGCGCGAGCCGCTGCGGTGGGACCCGCCTGGGCTCCACCAATGATCACGATTCGTTTCGGCATTGCTCACTCCCCGTGTTGAGACGTGAGCGAGATGATTACTGCCTTTTTGGTGCGACTCAAGGGTTACTGCGGCAGCGGGGGCATCGCTGCCGCAGTGGTGTCGGACCTTGCCGTACCCTGGTGGGCGCTGTGGTGTTCAAAAGCGGACGCTCACGGTCTTCTGCTCGCCTTCGCCGACTTTGACGTTCAGTCGACGCTGACCGTGCTGCGGGTGCTCGAAGATGACCACATGGCGACCGGGTGGAACCTTGACGCCAAGCCGCGGGGTGTGACCGAGTGATTTGCCATTGAGGGTGACCGTGCTTGCAGGGATCGAGTTGATGCCCAGGGTTGCCAACGTGGCGGCTTCCTTCGCGGGAGGCGTGTCTGTGCCAGTGCTGGGCTTCGCGCCGATCGCTTTCATCAGCGCGTCTTCCGAGCTCTCATCGTTCTTGGGTTCAGCCGCGGTCGAGGCGCTGGATTCGTTTGCGTCCGCCGAGACGGGTAGGTCCCGCGCTCCCGATGACCTCTTGCGCGGCCTGTAGGCGCTGCGGCTCGTCCTGCGTTCGGCGTCTGCCCGTGGAAGGTCCGTCAAGTCGATGGCTTCGACTTGGGGACCATCGTTTGTTTCAGCGGGAGTGGGGTGGGCCGCCGCGGGTTGCTCCGAGACCGTGGGGGCGACGTTACTGGCGCTGACGTTATTGGCGCTGACGTCGGCGTGTTCTGCCTCATCAGAGCGATTGAGCAGGTAGCCGCCAAAGCCGCCCGCGAGCATCAGCCCCGCCACCGCCGCCCGAAAGTGCCATGCCGTACGTGACCCTTCCGTGCGCTCGATCGGAGCAGGTTCTGGTGGAAGCAGGCTACCCGGAGTTTGTGGGACCTCTGAGGTCAGGTCGGCACTCGCGCCCGCGAACCACGGTTCGGAAGCGGAGGCAAGTGGCGATACCGCGTCCGTCGATGGTGCGGACGCTGCGGGCGGAGTTGGGGCGTAAATGAACGGTGAAGAGGCGGGCGGCGAGCTGTGACGCGATGGCGCAGACAAGCTCGCACGCGATGGGGGGGGGCAAACTGACGCGAGAAGGAGGCGGAAGGCTGACGCGCGAAGGTGCTGGAAGGCTGACGCGAGAAGGTGGTGGAAGGCTGGCGCGAGAAGGCGCTGGCGTGCTCGAGCGAGTTGTACTCGCGTCAGGGGCAGGTACGCTGCTCACTCGCATGCTCGGTGGTGGGGGCGGAGCTGCGGGCAGAGCCGCCTTCGGGCTGCGTACGTTGCTCGGGTTACGCAATTGCGGCGAACTGGGAAGGCGCGGACGCGCTGGAGCTTCCGAAGTGTCGTCGTCACTGCTCGCCACGCTGCGCGCGATGTTGAGCATCGAGTCGCGATCGGCTTCAGCCGAAGCCGCGCGCAGTGCGTCGGCGACGCTCGGCAGACTAGTTACGATGGTATCGTCTGAGTCTGCATCGGGTCCGCCCAGTTCCGCGAATGCGTCGGCGACTAACTCGCCTGGGAGAATGCTGCGACGGGGCTCGTCGGAGTCGTCATCGGTCGAATGATCTGTCATGGGTCGGGGTGCCGCGCTGAAGCAGGAGTTACGACGGTGTGGCAGGTGTGTTGGTAGTTAGACGGACCTGAGCGCCAGCTTTATCACAACTGGTGTGCTTCAGGACACTGGGGGCGTCTCCAGGTTCGGCCTCGCGGGGCAGGATCTCGCAATGCTGAAACGTTGCTTCGTGTCGCCACGTCTCGGCGGGATCCTTCCTGGATTTGCTCCCAACTCGTCGGCGGGCTGCAGAAGCTCCCACGGCGAAGCGCTGTCGAAACCTGACGGTCGACGCGCTGGAGGCAGGAGGTCGTGAGATCTGTGGCGCCGCGCCTGGGTGGGCTGGGTTCGAACCAGTCGTTGCGCTGAGGTCGCACGACTGGTGCGTAAAATGAGTGGCGACCCCGCCTGCGTGTACTGCATGGGCGCTCGATGAGCCTCGCTGGGAGTCTGCCGGGTGCACGCCGCGTCGCGTGGGATGCAGTTGGGCTGCGGTGGGGGTGGCGAGCGAACGCCGGCGGCTACCTAGTGACGCAGGCCGGCTTCGTTCGGCGAGCGGTATGTTTGGCACTGGTATGTTTGGCACTG